>JAFXMK010000010.1 GCA_017530365.1 Bacteroidales bacterium | reverse complement strand
GGGGTCGCGAGTTCGAGTCTCGTTTTCCGCTCCACAAGGTCCCGAGTGAAATCGGGATTTTTTGTGTAAGTGCCTGAGTGGTGGAATTGGTAGACACGAGGGACTTAAAATCCCTTGCCCTTTAAAGGCGTGCCGGTTCGATCCCGGCCTCGGGTACTAAAAAAGGAGGTGCTGAACACCTCCTTTTTTAGTTGACAGTTAGCAGTTGTCAGTTAACAGTTAGGACCTCGTCCATGCGGATATCCAACGGTTCTGTGGGGACTTCATCGACTAGCTGGAAATCGAAACAGATGCCGATGCGTTTCACGTCGAGATGCTGGCAAAGGAAACGATCGTAATATCCTTTCCCCCGTCCGATGCGGTTGCCTTGGCGGTCAAAAGCCACCCCTGGAACAACAATCAAGTCGAAATCTCCCGTGTAGGGATCGTTTTGAGGCTCCAGAATATTGAAATCGCCCACAGCGAAATTGGTGTCCTTGCCATATTCCACTGGAACGATGTCATCGCCGACCACAGTGGGCAGGATGATGGTTTTCTTCAGGTGCCATTTCTCCAAGAACATCTGGGTCTGCACCTCGTCGGGAAGCGCGCTATAAAGCATCACACGCTCTGCCTTGATGAAGTCGGGATGTTGCTCCAATTTGGCAAGAATCAGCTCGGATTGCTCCATCAGCTGCTCCTTGGTGTGTTGCTTCTTCAGCGCTCTGATCTGCGCTCTTAACTCTTTTTTATCCATCTCTCACCTCTAACCTTTAACCTCTAACCTCTCATCTATTTTATCCCCCGTATGCAGAACCCTGCTCAAATCTCACGGGATTGTTCATCCCCTTTTGGCAGAAATCGATTCCTTCGATTGGAGTGACATAAGTGGCCTCCCATTCGCCATCATTCTTGCGGACTTCAAAAATACCCTTGCAGATCTCCTCATTCCCTTTGACGCCATCCATCGAATACACAAAGGCTTCCGTCAATTCATAACCGAAGCGGAAAACCATGTTATCCCAGTCGGATTCAATTTCCCAGAAACGGCCACGTTCCTCTTCAATCTTATTGTCCACTAAGTTTTCCACTACATACGACATTTTCCAATCCTCGGTAAGGTACAAGCGAAACACCAGCTCATCATATTTCTCGCTGTATTCGAGATTATGGTCCAGCAGATACATCGGGATTTCCTCTTTGACACCCTGTGCGTCAAAGGCATAAATGGTTACATAATCGAAGCCGATCTCGCCATCTTCGGTTTCATATTCGCCGCCAGGACCTGCTTCAAAACCAATCATCCCTTCCATAGGAATCTGATTTGCCGTAAGGTCTCCAGTTTCAACACTATTCCAAAGACTCAAAACCTGGACCTTGCCTTCAGGCAACAGCACACAAAGGATGGGATTGAAATCCTGACCGATATCGCTGATCATGATGCTTTGCGGTTCAGCCAGGAGTCCTTCGACCTCAACGGGCCAGTCGGGAAGCCGATAAACATCTTCATCGACTACCGTCACAGGCATGATCTGCTCCTTGTCGAAGGTCAGCCACACCGATCCATCTTTGATCTCACCCTTGATAGCAGGTTTCTCGTCATTCCAGAGATAATAATCCATTGCCCGTACCGGAACAATTTCCGTCACGGTCGCGGGTTGTGGCTCGGACTGAGCATTTTCAGGTTTTCCGTTTGTTGAAGGGTTGTTGCAAGCTGTCGCCAACAACAGCACGCCTAATGACAATAATGCAATACGTTTCATTTCTAATAATTATAATTTGTTTTCAACTTTCAACTTTCAGCTTTTAATAACCTCAAATCCTTTTCCGTATGCTCCCATCACGGTGTTCATCGTCATGAAGGCCTTGGGGTCTTCCTCCTTCACAATGCGGAGGATCTGCTGCGATTCCCGTTTGTGGGTGACCACCATCAGAATGTCGCCTTCGCGCTTGGTGTACCAGCCAGTGCCCTTAATCAAGGTAACACCGCGGTGCATCTCATTACCGATACGTTCAGCCACTTTCGCCGGTTCCGAGGTGAAAATGAAAGCCTGTACCGTCTGCTTATTACCTGTTAGCACCAGGTCGATGCAGTAGCTGCACACGCCCATCACCACGAAGCCATAGATGATGGTTTGGATCTTGTCTGACTCCACCACAAAGTAGGAACAGGCGATGATGATCACGTCGAGGAAGAGGATCACCTTGCCCTGCGAGATGTTGCGGTATTTGCACACCATCATCGCCACGATGTCGGTGCCGCCGGTACTACCGCCCTGGGTAAAGGCGATGCCGATGGCTGTACCTGCCAAAGCGCCACCGATCAGCGAAGAGAGGAACTTGTCATCCACCAGCGGCGCCATTTCTCCAGCCAATATCGGATCGGTGATGTAATGCTGCAAGATCGAGAAAAACACCGACGCCATGATGATGGAATACACCGTTTTGATGCCGAAAGAAGGTCCCAGCACCTTGAGTGAAATCAGCACCAGGATGCCGTTGATCACAAACACGGAGATACCCGTGGAGATGCCCGTGGCATAAAAGATCAGGGTGGCGATACCGCTCACGCCGCCACCCAGCACATGGTGGGGAATCAAAAAGCCCGTCCAGCCGAAAGCCATCATCAACAAAGCCAAGGTGATGATGACGTAGCGCCGGATCTCGGCAAGAATGGTAGTTTTGTCAGTCTTCATAGTTATCTTGGGTTGATTTCGAGAATGCCATTGCGATTGACCACCACGCGGAACGACTTGTATTCAACTTGCTCCGCCCACTTAAACTGCAGGACAAAGAACAGGGTATAAACCCGATCGGCCTTCAGGGAATGAACGCGGTGCTCCTCGTCAAGGCAATGTACCAGCGACTCGGGGTTGTCCATCTTCTTGGTCAGGAAGTTGATATGGTAACGCATGATATCGTTGATACCCTTGAAATCATAATTGTAATGGTTTTTCAGCAAGTCCTGGTCAACTTCCACCTTCTTGCGGTACAAGATGATCTTTTCCTCTAGGAAGGCATTGTCGGATTCCAGCGTGGAGCGCCCACGTAGCGTCATCACTTCGGCAGGCACTTTGTCGTCCGTGATAAAGTCCATGCCCTCTTTGATCCATCCCACCTTTTTGTCCTTGATGTTCACCACGGTCTTGTTATCGTAATACTTGTCCTTCAGCTGATAGGCGAACAACCAACGGGTAAGCTCCTTGATGCGGTCCTTCAGCATGTAAATCAAGATAAGGATGATGAAGATCAAATAGGGATAGTTGCCCAGGTATTTCTGGAACGGCAAGGTCACCAACATGGAGACCATCATCGCCAATCCAGCAGCTAAGCTGAAAGAGATCTGCTTGACAGCCTTCCCGTCCTGAGTAGTATTCACCTTAAGGAACAAGGCGCTCTCGATATATTTTTTCAATAAGCTGTGTCGATACACCAGCTGACGGTTGTTTTTCTCGTCATCGATGACAGCATGACTGTAACCTTGCTTGATTTTGTACGTCTCTTCCTCCACAAAGAGCTGTTCCAACTCCTTTCTGGCCAAGTCGAGGTTCAAGTCTTTTCGCTGGTCTATCGCCCTAATGATACGCAAGGACCTTATTTCCACCTGATGGCTCATGTATTCATCGGCGAAGGCATATTTTGAAAGCAACTCTTGTGAAAGGCCATTCATCTGGTCCTTAAGGCTTCTGAAGTCCGTCAACACCCGTCGCAGTTCAGCAGCAAAGGATGTGCAATTCTCCAAGGTAGAGGCATCGGACAGGTTCTTACTGATGGCAGTTGCCGCATCACGGATCGAGCTCTTGAAGATGGAGCCGAACAGCTTGAGCTGGAACTCGAACTCACTGCGATGCTCCGGAGTGTCGGAGGCCACTACGTCGGTCACGGCCTTTTTCAAGTTCCTGAACGGAACCGACTGCTCCCCTACCATGTCTTTCAAAGTAAAGGAAGGCGTGATGAGTCGGACATTCGACTTCATGTCGGTATAGAAGCGGTCCTTGCTATAGGTGTTTTTATTGATATCCAGGCCATTAGGGATAAAAATCCAGGTATTGACATCAAAATGCTCATCCTTGACGTCTTCCCTGCCGCTGAATCCCACCTTGAACTCAATGGCAAATTTGTCGTGTATTTTTGTCTGAATATCAATCATTTCATTCGATATTAGAAGAACAGTCCAGGCGTAATGCCCAGCCATTTAAGCACAGTTTCGCCCCAAACCAGGATCAAAATCCAAGAGAAGGTCATCATGGTAATACCATATTTAAAGGCATCCGTTTGGCTGTACATATTGGTATTGTAGAGCAATGCGGCGGGTTTGCTGTTGAAAGGCAACACATAGCAGTGCTCGATCAGCATGGACACCGGGAGGGCAAGGCTCATTGCAGGGAAGCCGAAACGAGACTCCACGCCGAGAGCGATGGGGACGAACACCATGGTACGGATTGTTTTGCTTTGGAACACCAGTCCAGAGTACATCATCAAGAAAGTAAGGATGACGTACAGCACCCAGAAGGGGGTGTTTGAGGTAATGCCGAGGCTGTCAAAGCCCGCGTTGACCATGGTATTCGGCAGGTCGGTGGCATTAAGACCTGAGCCTAGGGTATAGGCACCAGCCGAGAACAGCATCAAGTGCCAGGGAATATCCACATCGTTCCATTTCACCACCCCAATGCCAGGGATCAGGGCGATGATGGCACCCAAAAGCGCGACGATGGTCTCGTCGATGTTATGGAAGGTGCCTTTGGTGACCCACAGGAAGAGCACCAGCACAAAGATGCCGACGGCTTTGTATTCCTCCGCCTTCATCTTGCCCATGGCATCGAGTTCTTTTTTCAGTCTGTCCAGACCACCTTCGATCTGAGGATGCTGCTCTTCTTTTTTCATCGGGAAGAAGAGGTACATACCCAGCAGCAGGCCTACCACCAGAATGATGACACTCATCGGGCCGACTGCTATAAGCCAGTCAGCGTAACCGAAATCACAACTACCGATGAAACCGGCAATCAGTGAAATTGCCAACAAGTGAGCGCCACTGCCAGTATAAAATGCATTGGCACCGACATTCACTTGGAAAAGGTTTTGGATGACGAGGTTTCGTCCGAAGTTGTTACGGTTGTCGCCAGATGCTCCATAGATAGCACACACCGTCATGAAGATGGGGAGCATGATGGTGGCTTTCACCGTAGTGGCGGAGATGAAGGCCGACAACACAAGGTTGATGATCAGGAAACTCCAAAGCACTCCTTTCGCCTTCTTACCGAACTTGATCACAAAAGCCAGCGCCAATCGTTTGGCGAACTGTGTCTTGACCAACATGCTGGCCAACACGAACGAAAGGATGTTCAGCCACATGACCGGATGTCCCAACTGTGCCAGCGCTTCTTTCTGCGTGGTGACGTTGCAGAGCACCGTGCCGAGGATCAGCAACAGTGAAGTGAGATAATTGGGGATGGCCTCCGTCATCCATAAGATGAGACTTGCGACAAAGATGGCGAACATGGCGTAGTTGGAACGGATGAATGCGTCCATGCCGATTTCGTTGGCGCGTTTCAGTGCCTTGGCTGTCAGCAGATCGGGGTTGAGGTTGTCGATAAACCCGATCGGGACAAACCAATAGAGTAAGACAAAAGCGATGAGAGCGAGAGGGCCGCCAAGGCGGGCCATCCACTTCTCGAAGGAGGATTTCTGCATCTTGGGCAGTTTTTCCACCTTGTAGTTGTTCATATCCAGAGGATCGAAAGCCATAGTATTAGTTAAAATGGTGGGGCTTTCGCCCCACCATTATTAAGATTACCAGTTCCTATAAGGATTCTTCATCAACATGGAGTTGAAGTACTTGGGGTCGCCAGTGACCTCTTCGCCGAGCCAAGCGGGCTTGTCGAAGGGTTCATTCTCATTGGCGAGTTCGACTTCAGCGACGATAAGGCCGTCGTTGTCGCCATAGAACTCATCCACTTCCCAAGTGTGTTTACCATCGGTGTTCTTGACGAGATAGCGGGTCTTGTCGATCACACCAGGTTCGCAGATCTCAAGCAGGCTTTGCACTTCCTCGACAGGGATTTCCTTTTCCCATTCAAAGCGGGCGGCGCCAGAGGCGTTGCCGATGCCCTTGATGGTAATGAAGCCCTTGTCGCCTTTCACTCTCACACGAACGGTGCGTTCCGGCACGCTGGAGAGGTAGCCTTGGGTGATGCGCGTGGCCTTGAAAGCCTCGGCTTTGAAGTCACCCTTCACCAAAAATTTCTTTTCGATTTCTTGTGCCATAGTGCTTATTCGTTTGCGAGCGGTTTGTCGGACATGCCGATGACGCGCTTGATAGCCTGTAAATAGTTGATATTCTCGACACCTTCGAGGCCAACGTCCTTTATGGTCTTCTTGATGTCTTCGATCTCGGTGGATTCCGAGTTGATGGTCACCACCTTGGCGCCGTTGATGAGCACCTCGCCGAACTCGCAGATGGTGTCGTTGACCATATAGCCGAAGCGGCGTTTGTGGACGCGGACAGCAGCCAGATCGGGATTGGCCTTTACCATGGCGATGAATTCGTCATAGGTATAGGTATCCTTATCAAGCTTAGGCATTTCGACCATGAAAGCGGGGAACACTTCCTTCTCGAGCACTTCGCGGCTGATGGGGAACTCGCCTTTCATGAGGGGATTCCATTGCTCAAGGCCTTCAACGGTCTGGACATAGGTCTTGATATCCATCTTGCCGTCGCGTATCTTGGTGTTGTTGATGTCGTTCTTGCGGGAGATGATGTAGATCTCGTCGCTAAGGCGCTCCCAAACCTTCTCGGGGACAGGTGCGGAGAGGCGGGCCATGCGTTTGTGGGCCTCGCAGAAGCACTGTCCGAAGGAGCGGAACTCAAATCTCGGCTTTGAAACTTCGCCGATTTTCATTTCTTCTTTTGCCATCGTTAGATGTTGAATTTTGTTTGGTATTAAAGACAATTATTCTTGAGGGATCGGTTCGCCGGAATCCGGATTGGCTGCGCCTGGGGTATCCAAAGCAAGCATCCAGTCACCGCCGTCGGGAGTACGTGCAAACGACATGGGAGAGACATCGGTGGTCAGGTCCAAGTTCCAACCCACCGACGGGTCGCCTCTCGTAAAGAGATCTCTTGAAGTCTGGTCAGGCATGAAGAGTTCTATGCGGACCGTCTTCTTCGACGACAAACCGCTGCCGAAGAACAAGTTGGTTCCCTCCAGTTCAGGATGGTCAGCTGCGACATCCGCGCTGTAAAGCACTATATAGCCATGAGCCGGAACGACATTCGTCGCATCACCAACCCAAATCGGATCCACCTTGTCGTCTTTCTCGATATACATACCTTCCATCGAAAGCGGGAGATCGCCCTTGTTGTAGATCTCAATGAACTTCTTGCCCTTGGAGCCGTTCAGCTCGTTGAGTATCAGGTTGGTGTAGTCAGGTTCTTCTGGAGTTGGAGGTTCTGGTGTCACACCACCTTCAAGACCGAGGACGATATTCTCGCCGTCCACATTGGCCGCACCAGGAGTAGCATCGGCATAGTACCAGTTGCCATCGGCATTGCGGCTGTAGGATGCAGGAGCTTGGTTGCCTTCATAGCCGTAAGCTTCGCCGTTCAAGTCGATATTGGTCAGGTTGAAGTCATCGATGCTTTCACCAGCAGGGGTAAAGATTTGAATGCGAACATTCTTCTTGGCTGAAAGGCCGCTATGGAAGATATAGTTAGCCGTGTCAATATCCAGATGATCGAGCACTTTATCCTCGCCCCAGAGCACGATGTAGCCACCGGCTTCTACGGTAACGGCACTGCTGCCGACCCAGTTTTGTCCGCCGTCTTTCTCAATATAAACACCTTTCATGTTAACGGGATCATTACCGGCATTGAAGATCTCGATGAACTTGTCGTTACCATTGAGCTCATTGAGACGAAGCCCACTATAGTCGATAGCGACAGCACCCACCGTGTATTCCTTTGAGGGGGAAGTGGTCACCAAAGAGCCTTCTGCAACAACGTAGAACTTTACGGTAGTGCCGTCAGGTTGGCCAGGAATCACAGCTGCATAAACGTCTTTCTCAGCTAAATTAGCCGTCATGGGAAGTTCAACTTCTTTTGCATCACCAGCTACATAAAACAACTTGGCAGTGAATGCATCGAAGCTGGTGATGGTAGCGGTAACAGTAACTTCATCCATGTCCTGGACAGCCGTAGGATTATAGGAGAGGTCGGAAATGGTAACACCAGGATATTGAGGATCCTTCACACAGGATACCATCATAACGATAAGAGCTAATGCCGCAAATAATATCTTTTTCATATTAGTTCGTTTTTAATAGTTAGACATTGAGTTGATTTAGAAAGCGACCTGGAAACGAGCAAGCAACATGTGGTAGTTCACGCCAGCCTTGCCAGCTTCGTCAACCACTTTGGTGAAGTCCTTGGTCTTGTTTCCGTCGGCATCGAGACCCACAAAGAGTTTGCCCTTGCCGTTGGCATAGCGGTCGTTGTTGACATACTGATAGTTGAGCGCAATCTTGGTATTCTTTCCAAGGTAGAAATTGAGGCCGACGCCGAAAAGATCAGCTGAACCGCCAAAGATGGCTTGATCAGTAGAGCGACCTTCATAGTCGTTCAAGTTAAGGTATTCATACTTGAAAGCCAATTCCACATCGCCCCAATCTTGTCCATTGCGGACACGGTTGAATTTGGCACTACCAGAATCGTAAGTCTGCTTACCACCGAATATGAGGCAGCCGCCTTCGACATACCAGCCATGGAAATGGTAAGGCTTGTCAAGGACGACCTTTTCAGGATCCATATAGGTCCAGTCAGACAACCATGCGCTTTCAACACGGAGACCCTCATAGTGACCAGCCAATTCAGCAGTAGCGATGAGGTTGTACTTGGTGTTCTTGATATCGTCTGTGTCAAGATACTTCTTGCGGCTGATGTTGGTGGCATTGCGGCAACTGAAACGAGTACCACCATAAACGCCCGTCTCATCAGAAGTCTTCGGAGCGTCATACATGACAGCACCACCGATATGGATGCCATAATCGGCCTCATTGACGGGGCGCACCACGATCTTACCGATGTAGGACAGACCTTCGTCCATGCCGTAGTCCTTGTTGTTGCTCTCAACATAGTCACGGGTCTCTTGTCCTTCGATCTCTTGGAACAGCACGCTGCCACTTCCAAAGAAGTACTTGTTGCTATACTTGGCGAAGATACCAAGGTGACGGCTGGGTGCAAAAGCGCTGACCACCATCGGGCGCTCCATGAACTCGAGGTAACGCGAAGAGGTGTTACGGGAGAGAGAGAAGTCGGGCTTTTGGCTACCAACGCTGAACTGCCAGTTTTCAACACCCGTGTAGCGGACGATAGCGTCTTTCAGTTCAAAGGAACCGTTGGCCAATTCCATATCGACCTCACCATACCAATCACGGTTGATTTGGGTCTTCACGGCAAAACGGGCACGACGGATGCTGGCACCTGAACCGATCGGGTCAGCCCATTCCTGAGCACCGAAATAGTGGCCAAAGTCCACCTGGACTCTTGAGTCGAACCAAAACTTGAAGTCTTTGTCCTTGGATTCGAAGACGAGGATGCCATCACGTTCGGTGGCATTCACTTCTTGCACATCCACTTTGTTGCCATACTGGTCAATAGCCTGATCAGTCTTCTGAGCAAATGCCGCTGCTCCCACAAGGAACAGGGCAGCCATCAAAAAAGATAGTCTTTTCATAATTGTTAGTATTGATTAGTAATAAATATAATGGTCTCTTTCTCCTTTTCCTTCGATACAGTTGGAGATGAAAAACTGCAGGGACTCCGTGTAACCGCATTTGTAATCGCGGTCGTAGCTCTCATAGTGGTAATGCATGCCATTGCTGTAAGTGATATCATACATCCACGGAGTATATTCAAAATCGAGGTTCTCGCTTCTGGTCCCATTCATCTTAAGTCTATCGATATTGAAAAGAACTCTTAGGTCATCAAGCACTGTCAGCTCTCGCTCAATTACTTGGTGTTCTCCAGTCTTTTCATTATCAACCGTGATCGCCACATGATCGTCTTTGCGCTCCATCGTGTAGCGTTCCGGACCGTATTCATAGATGAACGACACCACATCGTTGCTTACACCAGGCATGTCTTTCCAATGTTGAAGACACTGGATGATTTCGCTGATAGCAGCCCTATATCCATCAGGACCGGCCATATAGCCTCCTGTGCTGAAATCTTTTCCTGAAGTATACGTCACATACAAATGCCATGAGGTCCCATCCAAAACATCGAAGATTGGTTGGTAATGGTCTTTGTACTTGTACATCTTATACTTCAGGATGATAGCCTGGAGTGAATCGAAAACAGCGTGGTCGTCAATCATCAGTTCTTTTTCATCAGGATAGCCCTCATCGAAAATGAAATGCACTTTTCCTTCCTTGGTTTCCTCAACGATATAGCTATATCCCGAGAAACGATTCATCCCTCCTCCTTCCGACAAGGAAAAATGAGTAATGGTGTCGTTTTCATTCACCGGAGTGTTTCCTGACGAGCAACCGAACAGCGACAACAAGCTAGCCATTAAAACCATTGTCTTCAACATATTCTTACTTCTTTCTTCTGTCTTCTTACTTAATGCCTAATTTCTTGGCGATATCTTTTGGCAGTGCGTCTTTATGCACCACGATGTTCAAGGTTTTGTAGCGAACGAATGCCTTGGAAACGTACCAAATGCCATGATATTGTCCGGCATCGCCCCAACTATTCTTCACAATGAAGTATTCGTTACCAGTTTGGTCTTTGGCGGTGCCATAGATCAACATGCCGTGGTCGTCGCCAGTCTCATAGTTGTCGTAAGCGATCTGGCGTTCCTTTTGGGTGACCCATTTCTGAGGTGTGGGCTTGTTCATTGCCTCTTTCTTACGGTCGGCGGCGCTCATGCCCAGCCAGTGGGCCATATCGCTACCTTGCAGATCCTTCTCTTTGGCTTCCAGGTCGGGCAGCACGGCGATGCCAGCCATCTTGCCGCGGAGCCAACCAGCTTCACTCACGTCAGAACCCCAAGCGATCGGATAGCCTTTGTCGATGGCGTTGTCCATGACTTGCATCAACTCATCGATGGGAAGGTTCAAAGCCTGTCCCCAGCGCCAGTTGTCCTGAACTTCGATGACGAAGGGCTCATAGAAAGGATGGTGGGTGAAGGAGGTAAGGTTGACATAGTCATCCATGTTGAGGCCAGTGGATTCGGCAAAGCTCATGGGTGTATATTTCTTGCCTTTGTAGGTGAACTCAGTAGGAGGCACACCGAGGTAAGCGTCATACACGCCAGCCAAGGCCTTTTTCCAAAGCGGGTTACCGTCCTTGTCCATCTGGATCTTACGGCTCTTTACGACGCCTTCGACCAGCGGATCGGTCACTGCGGAGAGTTCGGTGAAGTTTGACAAAGAGTCGCCGTGCATGGCACCGGCAGGCATCTCGCTATCGGGAACGAGGCCGTAGTGTCTGATGGCATAAAGGACATCGCCAAAAGATCCACCCTGTGAGAATGACACGTCACCATGGGTACGAATAGCGGCTTCGGCACGATCCAAATAGGTCTTATAAACAATGTACATCTCTGAAAAGTCGTATTCCGGCTTGCCCATACGGAGCAATTCAGCCTCGAAGAATGCCAAGGAGGAATAGCACCAGCAGGTACCAGCCTGGTTTTGGTCTTTCACAGATGTAATTGGAAGTTCCTTGATGGTTTCAAACTTGAAGCCTTCCTCTTCTTTTTCTGCAGGTTTGGCTTGCGGTTGGGCCACGGCGGCGACGCTGAGCATCACGGCAGCGGCAGTAACAAAATGTCTGAATTTCATAATTTAATGATTTAATATTTAAAGATTTAAAGATTTTTTCATGGATTTGGATAGGCCATCTTTATGCAAGGTAAAGAAGATGGTATATTGGCGGAGATACTGTTCGGAGCAGTACCAATAGCCTTCATGGGGACCTGCATCGCCCCAAGAGTTCTTTATCTTATAGTATTTGTTACCATTCTGGTCTTTGGCGATACCGACAACCAACATGCTGTGATCGTCACCGGCATCCCAGTTGTCGTAAGCCTGCTGATGGATTTCATCGGTCACCTGCTTTTCGGCAACGATTTCTTTCCAAAGCTTTTCGTCTTTGGGGTCTTCGGGCACAATGCCAACCCCTTCCTTACGTGAGAAGCCCGGGTTGCTGACATCTTGGGCCCAGCCAAGAGTATAGCCATGTTCCAGCGCATAATCGACAGCCTGCATCAGCTCGTCGAGCGGCATGTTGTAGGCAGGGGTCCAAGTCCAATTGTCCGGGATCTCCACCATGCAAGGCTTGTAGTAGGGATCGCTAGTGAAAGAGCAGATTTCGATATAGTTGGCAGGATCGATCGGATAAGCGGCGGCAAACGATTTGGGAGTGTATTTCTTTCCATCCAC
Organism: Bacteroidales bacterium; assembly: GCA_017530365.1. Classification (GTDB taxonomy): domain Bacteria; phylum Bacteroidota; class Bacteroidia; order Bacteroidales; family F082; genus Limimorpha. The sequence goes on along the minus strand of JAFXMK010000010.1, from coordinate 140,879 downwards.
GGTGAATTCCTCCGGCACATCGCCAAGATAAGCGTCCAAGACACCTTGGACAGCCTTGGGACCTGCGGGAGAGATTTTTTTGTTGCCGTTCTTGATGATGGCGCGGGCAACAGAAGAGATGACCTCGTTCATCTCACTGTGCATGTGGCGTTCCTCGCCGATGACTTTGCCGCTGTAGTCAGCTTCGGGCATCATGCCGTATTTGTCGATCATATACAACACATCGCACACCTCACCGCCTTGGCTGAGCGAACTGCCGCCGTGCATGCGGACAAACTTCGCCACTTTTTCCGTCCAAGCTTGACGCACCGTAAACATCTCGGAAAGGTTAAGCTCCTTGCCATACATACGCAAGATCTCTGCCTCTACGAAGCCAATGCCAGCGAAGCACCAGCAAGTACCGGAACTGCCTTGGTTATCGACCGGAGTGTGCGGCACATTGACAGTCTCGGTAAACTGATAGACGGTTTCTTTTTCTTCCTTTGTCTCCTGTGCACAGACCACTGTGGCAGTGATCATCAAGAGACATACAAAAACACTTTTTAGCACTTTATTCATGATATCAGGATATTTATTATCGGACGATGGTTTTGACTCTTTGCGTTCCATTACCCACGATATAAAGTCCAGGGCTTAAGGAAAAAGCCGCAGATTGGGTATGGAACCGTGTTGCTATGGTTCTGCCGAGAAGGTCATACACTGTTATGTCACATGCTTCGGGACTATTCACCCGCAGTTGACCTTCCCCGCCTATGACATCGAGCGGTAGGGTTTCCATCTCATTTACAGCGGCAAATCCCGAGTAATAGAGACAATATTCCGTATCGAGACCTGTAGAGACGATAGTGCAGGAATTCCATTGGTTCATAACGGGCATCTCCTGTTCCAAAAAATAGCCCATGCCATTGGAAAGGGTAGATTCCCAAACTTGCCTCATGCCCAAGATGGCGTTGGCGTCCACGGTGAGATCGAAGCTGTTCTCATAGACATCGCGAACCATCCAGTCTATCTCGTTATAGACGCTGGCAGTTTTTTTGCACATGTTCCCTTGGAAGTCAAGTAGGTATTCTGTTTTATTGTCGAGGCTCAGCTCCGAGCTGAACCAGCCCGATCCACCAGTATAGCAGATCTCTGACACCAATTGGCCGTCTTGGTACTCAAATTCATACCTTTCCGAATCCATCCAGCTCTGACCTCCTCCGGGCCACATGCTTTTCCTCTTACTCAGATAAACGACACATTGACCTTGTTCGTTATACGACAACGTATCTTTTAGATATTCCCGCCAAGCCCCGTTGCGTATAGTATAGACGATTGTGTAGGAAAGCTTTCCGTCTTCAATGTAGGAGTTCTCATATTTGGAATAGTCATTCCATTCACCCTGAGCGTTTTGCCCACTACTCATGAGGCAAGTCGAGAGGTGGCCGTCAGCATCATATCCGTAGGCCACCCGGTTATAACCTTCCCAAACCGTATCGTTGAGGCGATACATGATGATGCTATCCAGCAAGTTATTGGCGTTGTAATAATACAATGTCTTGGAAGAAGGTTCCCATCCCGTTCCATTCCAGCTAAAAGACTGGTCTTGCTCCAACAAATCTGTTTCTGCATTTTTTTCGGTCTCGGTCAATACCGATGGCACCCAAGTCTCGTTTTCCCACACATAATGGGTTTCCCTCCTGACGAGATCGGAAGGCTGTCCGTCCACCTCTGTATAAGAGTACACATTCTTCCACCGTGTCCAGTCGAAGTTGTCAGCGCCGATGACGCTGTCAAGCTTTTGGGTATATTGACCACGAATGATTCCGGTAGCTTTGAAAGGAATCCTTTCAGGATGTTCCATCTGATAGTTCATGTATTCCAGATGGTTGTGGAAAAACAAAGGCGACTGTTTTTGTGCTTTCAGACTAAAAGCAGCAACGGTCAATAATATGATAAGGAATGATTTTCTCATAACGTCATTTTTTTAAGTTATTTCACCAAAACCACTTTCTGGACCTGACATCCGAGATCTGTCTTGATCCTGAAGTAATAGACACCTGCATCCAAATTGGAGAGATCCATATTCCATTCGTTACCTTCCCCGACACGTCGCATCAGTTGTTGACCAGTCAAGTTGTAAATCACAACTTCCTTGATGCCTTCGGCTTGCACTGTTACGGAACGATTTGCTGGATTGGGGAACAGCTTTGCAAATGACTCATTATTCTCGTTGACGGAGTAATTGCCATAATAAGCCTTATGGGAGGGACTTGACTCCACGCCATTAAGAACGCCAGTAACCTGATACATCAAAGCATCGCCTCTGGGTGAGTCGATAAACGACGGTTCGGTCAGGCCTTCTGCCACGAGTTCCCCATTACAATAGACGTTGTATGTCTCCGCCAACATGGCAGTTTCCCATTGCAGCAACAGCTGATTCTCTCGCATCACTTCCAGCGTGAGGCCAGAAGGGATATGAGTCCGGTTTACCTCGACAAAGAGCAGTTCAGGATGATTGGCGGCATGTGCCGGTGTTGATTCGACAGCTCCTCCTTGATAGGCACTCACCACTTTGTAATAATACCTACAGCCATCAGGCAACCTCTTTGTCTCAGTATAGTAAGTCTGGCTGGCACCACACACATCGAGGCTTTTATAGTTTTCACCTGGAATCATGCGGAAGATCTCAAAACCCACCAAGCCCTCTTCATTCTCGGGTTTCTCCCATCTCAATTTGACTTTTTTGTTTGGAAGGTATTCGAAATCAAAGTAGCGCGGTGCATATTCATCTATACCTGTGGAGGCGCAAACCGTATTAGAGGGTTCTGTCTCGCCTTCCTTATGGAACGATGTCACATAGTAGCCATGGAAATCGTCGGCCACATCAGCATCGGTGAAGTTGGTATCGCTCACCATAGCATAAAACACTCCATCACGATAAACATTATATCCATAGCCGGGTGAGGCAACGCCCTTCCAATGCAGCACTACGTTGTTTCCGACGATTTCAGCTTGAAGGTCCGATGGTTTATCCTCACCAATTTGTCCTTCGCAGGTATTGACCATTTCATAGAACAGGCCTTGAGGCATACGATACGAGGGGCCATGGTAGGAGAACACAGGCTTTTCATTGGCATCGAAAATCTCAATTCCCAATTCCAGGCTGTCGCTAGGAGCTTTCCATTGGAAAGAGATCCAGCCTTGTGGTATTTCCACCTGAAATTCCGACTCACCTTTATCAGCAGCAACTTCAGCGACCTTCATGTTCGATGAATTCATGAAAACGAGGCTGCCGTCGCCCCAGCCATCCACTTGATCCGAGAACAATCTGACCGTCCACGGACAGGTGGGACCGAGATTGACACCACCTACCGTAGCTTTATGTCCTTTAACGCCATGACTAACAGCACAGATCGAATAGGTCACCAACACAGGTTTTCCTGCCTTGTCAACAAATGACACGGCTTCTCCAGGCAACACATTCTCGACAACTTGTATCATCTCACCATCACGACTGATCTCAATGTAATCGATGGTATCAAGGGGACGTCCTTCAACGGTAGCGACAGGATTGGTCCATGAAAGAGTAACCGAGAAATCATCGTCACCATTGGGAACTGCCGTAAAACCATCAGGGGCTTTTGACGTATGAATGAAGACATCCGTTGGCACAAAGTTGACAATGACAGCCTGATCTGAATTAAAAGCATAACTAGAGACATCAAGACCATCTATCGCAAAAAAGCCATCTCCGGAACCGCCCCATCCCCAATTGAAATGGAACATGTCTTTGTCGTCATAGCCGTCGCAAACAAAAGCATGGCCGCCACCACCGCCAGTATCCTGTCCTGAATAATAACATGGCCATCCCAAATCAAACTGGTTTTTCAAGATAGCTTGAAACTCTTCCAAAGAATAGAAATCGCGAGAAAGCAAGCGGCAGCAATTTGAGTAGCCAAAGTATTTCAGCACAGCTTCAGGCACATCCTGGGAATAAGCGCCACTGCCATCGGAGGAATAGCTCATATCAACAGCAATACCACAATGATACATAAAGAGTGCTATAGGATCGATGTTTTCTTCTGGCGACATGTCCGAGATAATGTTCGGCATCATGTCGAAATCATATTGAGCAGCAGAAAAGTCGGCCGACAACTCTCCAAACTGATAATGGGTATATGAATGACTGCCATAACCATGTGTCGGGTGTTTCCAATAGTTCATTACCTGCGACATCGCGGTTGCGACACAGCCGGCATAAGTGTACGCACCATTGTCTTCCCTAGGACAAAACTTGTTGTAAGGAAAATCTTGATTCCATTTCGTCTTGACCAAATAAAACGAGTTTTTCCTATCTTGAATGGAAGGAGCGCGGTCTTCATCGAGCAAGGCCGACCATTCCTCCACAATTTCAGGATTGGGTTGAGCAGCGGCACGAAGCGCAGCTTGGCGTCCCTGTCTAATGTTATCAAGATAATACATCATTTCAGGCGATGGGTCTTCCGTTGGGAAGACGCCTTCGTCAGAATAACCGACCACCGGACGGAAACTATCGTCAGAAGAAACAATTATGAAACCCGAGCTGCTTACATTAAACACATAGAAAGCAGGAGTTGTCATTACAAGACTTAAGTCAGAAGTCTTGGATCCACAAGCGAAATTTGAGCGGACAAAACTTTCTGCTGCCTTGCGCGCCACCGAAAGCTCTACAGGAGCTGCCGCCAGTTGTCCCACGCCGAGTAACAGGAGCAAAACAAAGAGTAACCTTTTATTCATGAGCATTTACCTATATTATTAAGGTGCCAAAGGTAAAAAAATAATTCTTTCAAATCATAAAATAAAACATTATTTTTGCACTTATGAAACAAATCCAAGGGTTCTTTATACTATCAGTTCTATTTTTAATTTCCTACTATTCAAACACTTCCAAATTTGTTCAAATGGTAGCAGCGTTTCACTTTGACTCCGAGCAGGAATACGAAAAGGAATCGGCCATAGAGTCGCTTGAAAAAGCCAACGCACAGTGTCTTTCGGACAGGACTACCAACTGCCAAGTGTTGTATTACCAACTAGATAGTGCAGTGTACTATCTTCGAAATGCCCTCAGATACTTAAGATCAATTAACACCGAAAACGGGGAGCAAGGACTATACAACATCCAACAAAACAACCACGATGAGAATCTCCAGCAAGGAACGAGTAATAATATTCAGCAGAAGAGACGTTCCATTTTAATTGTACATATAACAATAGTTGTTATTTTAAGTATTACACTCTTCCACCATTACCGTTATATTCAAAAGCGGCTTCATGAAGAGCAAGAATGGTTCAAACTGATTGAGCAACTATCTGTCACGCAAAAAGAAAAAATCAAAAACATTCAGAAACTGGAAGTATATCTCAAAGACAGGAGAAACCTATCTGCGCTCAACGACTTGGAGCAGCAGTTTTTTGCGGGACAGGATCATTGGAAGGTAATGCTCGAGTTAATTGAAATGGTTTATCCCGGATCGTATGATCGCATCAACAAGGATTATCCTTCAATAAGTGAGTTGGAGAAAAAAGTCTTGCTTCTATCACCTTTCAAGCTGTCACGCACCGACGAAGCGGCCCTCTTAGGGATAAGCACCAGTGTCCTCGACAAGGTTCGAGGCAAGATTCGAAAGCTGAAAAGTTTGGATTATGATGAAAAAAGTTTGGATGGTTGATTTGCTATCGAATTACTTATCAATTACTTAAAAACGGATTTGTCGATAATAGTTTGGATGTCAGTTTGGACGATGATTTAACGTTCTACCTTTGCAGCGACAAATCTTGGTTTTTCCATGTTAACCGTGGCGCTGGGAGACAACTCCCAGGCAGCCACGGTTGTTGTTTAAAACAACTTTTATAAAGTATCTATACTTACTGTAAGTATATTTACTATTTTTGCATGTCAAAAATTGTAATCATGGGGAAATATCAACTGCTGAACGTGGCCGATGGCCGCATTTTTGAAGACAAAGGTTGGATTTTGGATGATCCACAAGGAACCTCACCGAGCTTGGTGAGAGCCATTTATGATCAAAAACAACTGCACGTAGCTGAAGATGAGAACTTGGGGCTTTACAGATTCGCTGATTGGATGCCGATACAAAGAACCCTGGAACATCCCTCCTGCCCTGTCACCTACAAAAGCGAGAAGCTGGCAAAACACCTTGGCTTGAACAACCTCTACGTCACTTTCAGCGGTTGGTGGCCAAAGATCGGAGCCAAGATGAGCACCTGCTCATTCAAGGAGACCGAAGCATATTCCGTGTGTGCCCGTCTGGGTAAAGAACAACAGGACCAAGTGCTGGTGGTAGCTTCGGCAGGAAATACTGCACGTGCGTTCGCCAAAGTTTGTTCCGATAATGGCATCAAGTTATTGCTTTGCGTGCCACAGGACAACATCAAGGCGCTGTGGTTCGACAAGCCGCTGAATCCTTGTGTCAAGCTCATCACCACCGCTTCTGGCAGCGACTATTTCGATGCCATCCAGCTCTCCAACTACGTATGCGAGCTACCGGGATTCCTTGCTGAAGGCGGTGCCAAAAACATCGCCCGCCGCGACGGCATGAGCACCACCATGATGTCGGCCGTGACCTTCATTGGACAGATTCCAGACTACTATTTCCAAGCTGTCGGCAGTGGCACCGGTGCCATCGCCGCATGGGAGGCGAACCTTCGTTTCCTTGAAGACGGGCGTTTCGGCAACAAGAAAGCCAAGCTTTTTGTGTCGCAGAACAAACCCTTCGTCCCGATGTACAACGCCTGGCGCGCCGACTCACGTGCCATGCTGCCATACGATGCCGATCAGGCACGCAAAGACGCTGCAGAGATCTGCGCCCCCGTGCTCTCCAACCGCAAGCCACCTTATTCATTGGCGGGCGGACTGTACGATGCGCTGAAAGACACAGAAGGCGACATCTTCGCTGTCAGCAATGAGGAAGCCAACGCTGCCAAGAACCTGTTTGAAGAGACTGAAGGCATCGACATCTACCATGCTGCCGGCGTAGCACTGGCATCGCTCATCCAAGCCATTTATATTAATAAGGTGCAAAGTGATGATGTCATCATGCTCAACATCACCGGTGGCGGTGAGAAGCACTTCATGGAGACCCACGAAATCCATTATTTAGAACCCTCCCACATCTTCCCAATTGGCTTTACCAAAGAGGATGTCGGCAATGTTTTGGACAGACTGATGAAAAAATAATTCGGAAAAATTCGGAGAAATGGTTGCACAATCAAAAAAATGTGTAATTTTGCAGTCCGAAAATTTAGAGACATGTACGCAATTGTAGAAATAGCAGGACAGCAGTTCAAAGTCACGAACGGTCAGGAGATCTTCGTCAACAGACTGCAAGGTGAAGAAGGAAGCAAAGTTTCTTTCGACAGAGTATTATTGATTGACAACGACGGCGCTACCCAAGTGGGAGCTCCCACAGTTGCCGGTGCCAACGTCGAGGCGACGATTAAGGAGCACTGCAAGGGCAAGAAGGTCATCGTTTTCAAAAAGAAGAGAAGAAAAGGTTATCAGACCTCTAACGGCCACCGTCAATATCTGAGCAAGGTCGTTATCGACAACATCATCATGTAAAAACCCGAAAAAACTGAAAAGATATGGCACACAAGAAAGGCGTCGGTAGTTCCGAGAACGGTCGTGAGTCCGCAAGTAAGCGACTCGGAGTGAAAATTTTCGGTGGACAAGCTGCTATTGCTGGCAACATCATCGTCCGTCAGCGCGGCACCAAGCACAATCCTGGCAAAAACGTCGGTATGGGCAAGGACCACACCCTCTATGCCAAGTGCGACGGTATCGTGGAGTTCGTGAAGAAGAAAGACAACAAGTCATTCGTCTCCGTCCTCCCCGTGGAAGGCACAATCGCCGAATAATTTTTTTCATAAGATACATTTTTTTGCCGGCTATCGACTGATAGCCGGTTTTTTTCGTTTATTTTTGCGAAAAATTTCAAACCGCGTCAAGCAATGTTAGTATTATCCTACATCCGTGATCACAAAGAAGAGGTGATCGAACGTCTGTCCATCAAGAACTTCAACAACGTCGCCCTGATCGACGAGATCTTGAAACTGGACGATGAACGCCGCGCCACACAGAAGCAATGTGACGAGACGTTGGCTGCGCTCAACAACAACGCACGCGTCATCGGCGACCTTTACAAGCAAGGCAAAGCCGCCGAGGCCAACGAAATGAAAGCAAAGAACAACGAGCTGAAAGAGTTGGGCAAGACCCTAGCCGAACGCCTTGAAGAAATCAAGAAGGAAATCCAAACCAAGCTCGTGGAGATACCCAATACGCCCCGTATCGACGTGCCTAGGGGCACTTCGGCCGCCGACAACGTCAACGTACACCAGGAAGGCGAGATGCCTCAGCTCTACGAAGGCGCCAAGCCTCACTGGGAGCTACTCAACCAATACGGCCTCGCCGACTTCGACCTCGGCAACAAGGTCACCGGTGCCGGTTTTCCTTTTTATAAAGGCAAAGGCGCAAAGCTGCAACGCGCCCTCATCAACTTCTTCCTCGATGAGGCCAGCGCTGCTGGCTACAACGAAACCCAGCCGCCTGTCGTAGTAAACGAAGCCTCCGCTTATGCCACTGGACAACTTCCCGACAAGGAAGCCCAGATGTACGCCGTTCCGTTGGACGGCTTCTACCTCATCCCCACTGCCGAAGTGCCGCTGACCAACATGTTCCGCGACACCATCGTCAAGGAGGAACAGCTACCCATCAAGACCGTGGGGTATTCCAACTGCTTCCGCCGCGAGGCCGGTTCCTACGGCAAGAACGTCCGTGGGCTGAACCGTCTGCACCAGTTCGACAAAGTGGAGATTGTAGAGATCGCCAACCCTGTAGGTTCCTACGACCGTCTTGAGGCCATGAAGAACCACGTTGCCGGACTGCTCCGCAAGTTGGAACTGCCCTTCCGCATCTTGCATCTTTGCGGCGGCGACATGAGTTTCACCTCCGCCACTACCTACGACTTCGAGGTTTGGTCGGCAGCACAGCAGCTATGGCTCGAGGTGAGTTCAGTATCCAACTTCGAGACCTTCCAGGCCAACCGCCTGAAGCTCCGCTTCAAGGACAAGAACGGCAACATCCAACTCGTCCACACACTCAATGGTAGCGCCCTCGCACTACCCCGCATCGTGGCCGCTCTGCTTGAAGACCATCAAACTCCAGAGGGCATCCGAATCCCGAAAGCCCTCCAAAAATATACCGGCTTTGACATCATTTCGTAAAATATTCACGGCTATTATCAGCTTCTTGCTCCTGGTGGGCTCAGCCTGCCAGAGCAAGAAAGCCGATTCTATCCCACAACTGCTGAGACAACTTGAAAAAGACAGCATAGCTCTCGAGAAGATCCAGCAGCATTATCCAGCTAGAATGCAGACCAACTTTCGTTGGTGCGATTCCATGTTGCAGTTCATCCCAGAAGAACAAATCGGCGAATGCTTCGATGTCCTCAACCTCGCCCAGGCCTACCTGCGCCAGTTCGACGAGACTGTGCCCGTCATGAAACACACTTTAAGCTATACCAAGCAACAGCTCACCAATCTGCAGAACGACATCGACACAAAATTCATCAGCGATTCACTCGCTGCCATTTATCTCAATGACGAGATCGCTGTAGCCGATACACTCCACAATAGGATTCTATATTTCCAAGACAGACTTTCACAACAAGACAAAGAGCTCACGTCACTGATGGGAACCATCAGCAAAGCCACTTCGAAATGAAGAACGCCTACCGCTTTTTGTGTTTGCTCATCACCATGTTGACGGTGCCGATCTTTGCACAAAACAAAGATCCACAGCTGCTTTTGGATGAACAACTCGCCGGAAAAGCGTTCCAAAGTCAAGACTACGAGCAGGCAAGAGCCCTCTACTTACAGCTCTATGAAAAAAAGAAACAAAACCATCATTTCAACCAATATGTGGAATGTCTCTTCCGACTAGGAGATTTTGACACAGCCGAAAAAGAACTCAAAAGCTACATCAAAAAGAATCCAAGTAACGGCAAGGCGCGTATCGATTTGATCTACGATTACGCATCGAACGACAAGAAAAACAAAGCCGACGAGCTTTTCAATGAAATTCTCAAAAACCTTCCTGAAAGCAAAAACCAAATCGTTAACATAAGCAACATGCTTCGAGGAAGGTTGTTGAACGACTATGCCATTACCGTTCTTGAGAAAGGCGCTAAGACCAATGCAGAAGGCGATCCTCTATACATGGAAAGAGCCAACCTCTACCAGTCAATGCTCAACTACCAGCAGGCTTTCGAATACTATTTCCTAGAACTCGAGGCACATCCAGATCATTACAACATCGTAAAGAACAAGCTCCAGACCTTGCTACTATATGATGTGAATAAAAGCATCTCCGACGAAATGCGCATCGCACTGCTGAAGAAGACACAGGAAAAACCTGACAACGAAGAGTTTGCCCAGCTGCTGATGTGGTTTGCACTCCAACATGAGGACTATGATATCGCACTTGCCCAATGCAAGAGTCTTGACCGCCGACATAACGATCAAGATGCTCACATCATCAACTTGGCTCAAATTTGTCTTGATAATAGACAATACGAACTTGCCAAGGAAGCTTTTAACCATATCATTTCCAAGGGGAAGATCAATCCCTATTATGGGGATGCTGTCATCGGTGCCATCAAAACAGAAAGCCAATTATACAAGCTCAACCCCAACACAGAGACGAGGCAATATGAGCGGCTAAACCAAAGGATTGAAGATGCCTGCACGGAGGTTGGATCCAAAGAGTATCCTGGCTTAGTTGAAATACAAGCTGACATCTTGGCCTATCATCTTGGACAGTCAGACCAAGCCGTCACTTTACTGCAACAAGCCATTAGCCTAGTCAACAATAAGATCCAACAATGCCAGCTTAAACTCAAGTTAGCCGACATCTACCTATACAATGACGAAGTGTGGGAGGCCACCTTGCTCTATAGCCAAGTCGATAAAAGCATGAAAGAAGAGCCCCTGGGACATGAAGCCCGTTTCAGAAACGCCCAACTGCGCTATTTTATCGGTGAGTTTGCATGGGCTCAGACACAACTCAATGTACTCAAGGCTGCCACTTCAAAGCTCGTCGCCAACGATGCCATGAGTCTGGCCCTCATCATCGAGGACAACCTCGAGTACGACACTACTGGCGTTGAACTCAAGCGCCTGTCAAGAGCAGATTACAAGATCTACCAGCATAAGACCCTGGAAGCCTTGTCCATCCTCGATTCGATCTGTATCGATGGCAACGAAATCAGCAAGCCCCATGCCCTGTATCGCATCGCCGAAATCAAAGAAAAAGGACAAGATTACCCTACTGCTGACAGCTTGTATCTGAAGATCGTGGAACAATTCCCTGACAGTTACATGGCGGATGACGCCCTGATGCATGCAGCCCTGCTCGAGCACCAGCAATTGAAGGCCCGAGAGGCGGCCAAAACCCACTATGAACAGCTGATTGACCAATACCCGACCAGCCTCTACACGGCACAAGCCAAAAAGAACTACAGGAAGTTATGAAGAAAGAAGATAGAAGACAGAAGTCAGAAGTCAGGCCAAAAAAGGCGCTGGGACAGCACTTTTTGACCGACCAAAATATCGCCAAGAAGATTGTAGATCAACTTTCGCCCGATGTGGAGACTGTCATCGAAGTGGGCGCCGGGACTGGGGTGCTGACCCAATACATGGTTCAAGACATATTGGACAAATTCTACGTCATTGAGATCGACAAGGAATCCATCGCCTATTTGGAGACCCATTTCCCCAAGCTGGGCGAACGGCTGATCGAGGGCGATTTCTTGAAGGCTGACCTCAGCCAATATGGCAAACAAAACATGGCCATCATCGGCAACTTCCCCTACAACATCAGCAGCCAGATCTTTTTCCAGGTACTGAAATACAAGGAACAGGTCGTGGAGGTGGTCGGCATGGTGCAGAAGGAGATGGCAGAACGCATGGCCGCCAAGGAAGGCAGCAAGACCTACGGCATCCTCAGCGTGCTGATGCAAGCTTGGTACGATATCGACTATCTCTTTACGGTTCACGAGAACGTATTCAATCCGCCACCCAAAGTGAAATCTGCCGTCATCAAGATGCGTCGTAACGCCGTTACTGATTTAGGATGCGACGAGAAGTTGTTCGTGAACATCGTGAAACAAGCTTTCAACCAACGCCGCAAGACCATGCGCAACTCATTGCGCCCATTAATCGGTCCTGAAATCATCGACAACGAGGTCTTCAACAAAAGACCTGAGCAGCTGTCGGTGCAAGAATTTATTGATTTGACCAATCTGATTGGCGCTGACGCATCGCATGGCGTACAGTAAGATAAGCCGAGGTACCTCCTACCACCAAGATCGTCACAAAGGTCAGCAGCACTTCCTTGAGTTTCAATTGGACAGGATAGGCATCCACGACATAATTGCCACCCGTCCCGAACTTCACGAAGCCGAATTCCTGCTGCAAGAGCACCACGATGATGCCTAACAACAGCCCTATGATGCCACCCGCCACAGCGATGAGCATGCCTTCATTCATGAAGATTTTCTTGATCAGACGGTTGTCTGCGCCCATGGCCTTCAAGATCTCTGTGTCCTTCCTTTTATCAATCATCAGCATTGACAGCGAGCCAACCACATTGAAGGTTGCCAAGATCAAAATGAAAGTAAGGATGACATAAACGGCCCATTTTTCAGAACGCATCACCCTATACAGGGTCTCTTGTTGCTCCTGCTGGTCTTTAACTGCAAATTCTTCGCCCAACACAGCTTTCACTTCTTTCTTCACCTTTTTCACATCGGCTGTTGAAGTCAAAAACAACTCCACGTTAGAGGCTTTATCTTCATATTCAAGCAATTCTGACAGCCACTCCAAGGGCACCATCACCATATTCTCATCCACGTCCTGATCGGTAGAAAACACACTTTGCACCGTCAGCACACCGGAATTGAAGCTATTCTCCATGGACATCTGCGATGCATTGCCACGCTTGGGCACATACACCCTCACCATTGCATAGGGACTGTAAACGCTAATGCCGAGATGCCATGCCACACCCACACCAGGAACTGCAAAGTCAGAGACACCATCGGAGAGCAATAGGCCTCCATCCCCCATGATGACATCATCCATCCTTTTCACTTGCTGGTATTCCAAACCAACGCCCTTCACCTGACCGATATGCTGCTTGTCATTGGCTCGAAACAACGCGTCCTCTGTAATCGTCGGAACCACAATGTCAACTCCTTCAATGCCTTTGACACGTTCCAAAGGGAACATAGCCAGATCGATGGTTTTACCCTTCACAGGGGCCACCTGCAGATCGGGAGTAAGGCGATTGCTCATGGAAGAAACCACCTTTTCAAGTCCATTGAAGGCCGATAGCACCACGATCAGCGCAAAGGCTCCCACACTAATACCAATGATGGAGATCCATGTGATGATATTGATGAGGTTGTGGCTTTTTTTCGCCAGCAGATACCGTTTCGCTATGAAAAAGGGAAGGTTCACTTTCAGGAACGGAGCAGGTTGTCAATATTCTCGATATAGTCCAAGGAGTCATCCTCAAAGAAACGCAACTCTGGGATGACACGCATCTGATGACGGACACGGTTACCGAGCATCCCACGAATGGCACGGGCGTTTTGCCCAACCTCCTCCACTACTTTTTTCTTGTCGTCAACGCCAAAGATGCTCAGATACACATTGGCATAACCCAAGTCGGAGGTGACCTTCACGTGGGTCACCGTAATCATGAGCGAAGGCACTGCAGGCTTCAATTCCTTCTGGAAGATATCTCCCAATTCCTTTAATATCAGTTTGTTGATTTTATCAAGTCGCTTTGAATCCATGGTAACAGTTTGGAGTTGTTTAGTTATTCAGTTATCAGTTTGCAAAAATAGGCATTTCTTTTTATTCACGGTGTTTTGAGTCCATCAGGATAGTCACCGGGCCGTCATTAATCAACTCCACTTCCATCAAGGCGCCGAATTCACCGCTCAGCACCTTACGGCCAGAGATCTCAGCAAGTCGATTCAGGAACAGCTCATACAACGGGATGGCATGTTCTGGACGGGCAGCGCGGATAAAGCTCGGACGATTACCCTTCTTGGTCAGGGCATGCAAGGTAAACTGGCTCACTACAAGAAAAGCACCCTCCACCTGATTGATATCAAGGTTCATCGCTTCGTTTTCATCTGAGAAGATGCGCAATTTGGTGAGCTTGGCACAAAGCCAATCTACATCCTCTTCATTGTCAGCTTCTTCGATACCCAACAGAATCATCATGCCCAAACCGATCTCCGATTTCAGCTTGCCTCCAATCGTGACAGAGGCCCGACTCACTCTTTGTGCGACAATTCTCATATTTTTAGAAGTCAGAAGTTAGAAGAAAGAAGTAAGAATCAATGTAATAATTTAAAGATCATTTCGCGATAAAGGTCTTTCTCAGACACCTCGCCACTGTTGTAACCTTTTGATTTCAAGTCGAATTCCCTCAAGACCGAGATACATCTGACACAATCTCCAATGGAGAAATTGCGTGCCGCCAGTTGGTAATCCCGAACAAAGTAAGGATTGACGCCCAAAGCGGCAGCAAGGGCATTTTGCGAAGGATCGGTAGCATAATGCACCTTCAGGATTTTGGTGAAATAACCATAAAGGCTGATAGCCGTGACCAGCAGCGGGTTATCCTTTCCGTTGTCACCGAAATAGTTCACAATCTGGTTGGCTTTCATAACATCCCTCCGGCCGATGGCATTCTGCAGTTCGAACACATTGTAGTCCTTTGAGATGCCAATGTTGTATTCCACATCGGCATCGTCGATCTTTTTCGATTTCGGCAGGGCGATAATCAATTTGTCAAGCTCGTTGCGGACCTTATGCAGGTCGGTGCCCAAGAAATCGGTGAGCATCTGCGTTGCCTTCGGTGTAATGGAATAGCCTTTGTCGGATAGATAAGATTGAATCCACCCCGGGATGTTGTTTTCGTACAATTTCTTGGATTCGAACAGCACACCCATCTTGTCGATTTTCTTGGCCAAAGCGCGCCGTTTGTCCAACTTCTTGTATTTGTAATCAAAGACCAAAATCGTCGTGGGGGGAATCACATCGAGATACTTCTCAAAATCCTCAATGTTTTTCAAGTCCTGAGCTTCTTTGACGATGACCACCATATAGCCGCCCATCATGGAGAAGCTTTTGGCATGCGTAGCTACCGTGTCAATATCCACATCACGGCCATAGACCACAATCTGGTTGAAGGCTTTCTCTGCCTCATCGAGGACTTCCTCTTCGATGGTATCGGAGATCACGTCGATGAAATAGGGCTCCTCCCCCATCAGGAAATAGATCGGAGCGTATTTCTTGTTATGGATATCGGAAAGAATCTGTTCGAAAGTCATCAGTCGAATCTCAAGTGTTTCACCGTAATACCGTTGTTGATGAGCTGACGCAACGAATCGACACCGATACGCAGATGGTCGCCGACGAAATTACTGCTCACCAATTTGTCGCTTTCAGCCGTTTTGACTCCTTCGGGCGTCATCGGCTCATCAGAGACGAGCAACAGGGCGCCTGTAGGAATCTCATTGTAAAAGCCAACAGAGAACAGCGTTGCGGTTTCCATATCCACTGCCAGGCAGCGTATCCTACGCAGGTAGTTCTTAAACTCCTCGTCATGTTCCCACACTCGACGGTTGGTAGTATAGACGGTACCCGTCCAATAGTCACGACCGTAGTCGCGGATCGTAGTAGAGATTGCTTTCTCCAAGTTAAATGCCGGCAGTGCGGGGACTTCGGGTGGAAAATAGTCGTTAGAGGCACCTTCACCCCTGATGGCTGCGATCGGCAGGATGAAGTCGCCCACGTGGTTTTTCCTTACGGCTCCGCATTTCCCAAGAAACAGCACCGCCTTAGGATGTATGGCGCCAAGCAGGTCCATGATGGTGGCCGCATTGGCGCTACCCATGCTGAAGTTGATAATAGTGATCTCTCCATCGGTGGCGCAAGGCATGGGCTTGTCCTTCCCAACCACCTCTACACCTTGCCAAGCGGCAAAACGGTCCACATAGTTCTGGAAATTGGTCAGCAAAATATATTTCCCAAACTTTTCCAAAGGCAACCCTGTATAGCGAGGGAGCCAGTTCTCCACTATTTCTTTCTTAGTCTTCATGGTTTAAGCTCTTTTTTTGCAAAGATACTAAAATAATTCAAGAAAAATTTGTTTCAACCAAGCGAAAAAAATAATACCTTTGCAGCACCGCTGATAATGGATAATAATAATCAGAAAAATATAAGACAATGAATTCAAAACTGAAAAGCATTCTCATCAACATCGTATTGTTCGCCGTTGTTGTGTTTTTGGCCATCAAGGTTATCCAGAGCATCAAGGCTCCTATTGATTTCGGTAATGAAAAGAGCACCCGTGAGGCTCAGGTCGTCCAGCGTCTGAAGGACATCCGCGACGCCGAGATCCAGTACAAGCAAGCAAACAGCAAGTACACCTCCGACTTCGATTCCTTGATCAACTTCTGCTCCAACTACGAGATTCCTATTGTCAAGATGGTTCCCGACCCGAACGACACCACCTTCACCAAGAGTATCAACGACACCATTGGTTATGTTAAAGTGTTGGACTCTCTCTTCGGGAAAAGACCTAACTTCAACATCAGAGACTTGAGCATTGTTCCTTTCAGCGACCCCACCACCACCTTTGAGATCCATGACAGCATCATCAAGCGCGGCGGTATCTCCGTTCCGGTGTTCGAGGTCAAGACCCCATACGAAGTGTATCTTGCCACTCCAGGCGAAAAATTCTCCGAAAAAGAGTGGAATACTCGCGTGCAGAACATCAAGGCTGAGATGGAACAAATCGACAAATACGCCGGTTTGAAGGTCGGCTCACTGGAGGAAGCTTCAACCGACGGCAACTGGGAGAAACTCTAATGATCGATCCCACGAAAAGCCTTTCATACAACATAACCATCCAATGCTCATTGGATGGTTTTTGTTTTGTTCTCTACGACATTGAAGAGAACAAAATCATTGACATTGAGCTCTACCAAACCTCGGATAGCGGGGATGAAAGCATCATCATGGATGCCTTGGAGAGGGCCATTTTCAAAAAAGGGTTGTATGAAAAACCTTTTCATTCCGTGCGTTTCATTGCTGGCAACCGCTTCAACACGCTGGTCCCCGAAGAACTCTTCAACGAGCAGCATCTCGAAGCCCATCTGCTGTTCAACCACCGTCTTCCACAAGGCCATACCGTGAAGTCGGTGACCCTGCCGAGCCTCAAGGCAGTCAATGTGTATGCCTTGTCAACGCAACAAGAAGCACGTGTCAGAAAGCTTTGGGAAAACGTACAGATCACCCATCGCTCCACTGTCTTCTTGAACGCCATCATGAAAGAGGATCCTTACGAAGAAAAGACCAATGTGTATGTCAACGTCAATAGCCGCAGCTTTGATCTTGCCATCGTCACAGAAGGCAAACTTGTGTTCTTTAACAACTTTAAGTTCGACAGCAAGGACGACTTCGTCTATTATTTGATGTTTGCCTTGGAACAACAACAGCTGCCAGCACAAGACATTCCCGTATATTTCACAGGGTTAATTACCGGAAACTCCGAAATTCTCAAGCTCTGCGAGCGCTATATCAAGAAGATCCGCTTCATCAGGCCCGACGGCAGCGTCAATGTTGACATGGCCTTGAACGGCACCCCGTTCCAATACTATTACCTTCCCTATAAATCTTTGTCATGCGAATCATAAGAGGCAGATACCAAAGGAGGCAGATCATCGCCCCCAACAACTTGCCTGTCCGTCCTACGACCGACATGGCCAAGGAAAGCTTGTTCAACATCCTGGAGAACTACATGGACTTCGAGGAAGTCACCGCCCTCGACTTGTTTGCCGGCACAGGCAACATCTCCTACGAGCTGGTCTCCCGAGGCTGCCCCAAAGTGACTTCCATTGACCAAGACAATGGCTGCATACGTTTCATCCGTGAAACCGCAAACAAACTTGAAATGAAGGAGCTTATGGCGGTCCGTGCCGATGTGTTCCGTTTCCTTGCAAGCCATAAGATGAAGTATGATCTCATCTTTGCCGACCCGCCTTACGACTGCCAGCATTACAACGAGCTGGTACGGCTCATCTTCGACAATGAACTATTGAATGAAGACGGCATGTTTGTGCTGGAACATGACAAAACCATCCATTTCGAGGATCACCCCCAATTCATGGATCAACGCCATTATGGGAAGGTGAACTTCACCTTCTTTGCGCAAACGCTTTATAGTGAGGAGTGAGGAGTATGAGTTAGGAGTAGCCGAAACGCTTCCTGACTTCTTTTTGTTCTTCTTCGGTGCCATCCCTGAACAATGGCATCACTTCGTTTTCCGGGAAATCGGTGAACGTCAGGAACAGCAAAGCGTCGAGGGTGTCGTTGAAATCAGGATCCACGTTGAAGCACAAGAATTTGGCATTCAGCTTCAGGTATTTCTTAAACAAGGTGGGCAAACGGTATTCGCCATTACTGAGGCGGAACATGAACTTGTCGAACTTATCGATGGATTCCATGTTTTCCTTCATCAGCACGTCTGCATCCACTTTGAGGAAGTCCTCATGGAAAGGCGTAGTCGGCTTGGCCATATTAGCCAGCTCTGGATTCACGGGATGTTTCTCGGTGACATACCTGACGATCATGCTCTGGTAGAACTTCGGATACCACGAGCTGATGCTGACCGGTCCAATGAAATGCTCTATCTCGGGATGCTTAATCACCACGGCGGCCAAGCCACGCAACAGCAGCACCAGGGGCAGCACCTCGCGTTGATAATCGACAGTGACAAATGAGCGACCCAATTCGATGGTCTTCTCCAAGGTCTCTCCAAAAGCCGGGTCAAACCCAAACAAGGTGCTGATATAGAAACCGCGGATACCTTTTTCCTTCATGATCTCGTTACCTAAACCAAGTCGGTAGGCACCAGCGACTTGCTGCTTCTTGTTGTCCCAAAGAATCAAGTGCTTGTAGTGGCAATCGAATTCGTCGGTATCGAGACTCTTGCCTGTGCCTTCACCAATGAAACGGAAGGCTTCTTCGCGAAGACGGGCCAATTCATGCATCAGGTTGGGAATCTCCTTGTAATCGGCCAGATAGCAGTCGTATGTCGCGGCTGAGAACAACAGACCATTCTCTCGAATCGTTTCAAGTTCTTGGATGAGAAGTTGGCGATCTCTTGGTGGCTCTACGGGAGCCCATTTCTCATTGACAACGGCAGGCTTTTCATTTTTGACGTTAGCCTCCAATGCATACGAACGGCTGCGGAGGTACGCTGCCAGATCAGCGGGTTTTTCATAGGTCTCGATCTCAGCAGACGAGATAGGTTTCCCGATCTGCAGGTTGAAGCATTTGTCATGCTTGTTGATCAGCTCTTTCGTCAGCCTTCCCGTACCCAGCATGCTATGGATCTTGTCAACCGTATAGAACCATTTCGAGTTACGGCCGTCCCAGAAAACAGGGATCACCGGGACGCCAGCGCTTTTGATGATACGGGCGATGGAGTTACTCCATGGCAAATCTTCAGGGAAGTCATTGCCATGGTAGCGTGACACCTCCCCTGCCGGGAAAACGCCCAAGCCGTTACCGGCGGCGATATGTTGCACGGCGCCTTTGATCCCGCCCACACTGCTCTTCCATTCAGGATTTTTCTCAAAAGGATTCACCGAGAAGAAGCATTCTTTGAGATTCGGGATGTGGGAGAGAATAAAGTTGGCCATCAGCTTGAAATCAGGACGCACCTTGGCGATGGCGCTCAACAGCATCACCCCCTCGATGCCTCCGAAAGGATGGTTGCTGACCATCACGAAGCCACCTTCCTTAGGGATGTTTTCCAGTTGTTCAGGACTGACTTCGATGCGGATGTTCATGTTCTCCAACAGATGGTCGGCGAACTCACGTCCCTGATAATCAGCGGCTGCATCAAAGAGGCGGTTAATTTTGCCCAGACGCAGGTAACCATAAGCCATCCCCGCCACACAGGTGCCGAAGAAGCCTTTCAAACCCAAGGCTTTTTTTAGATCCGATCTGGTTACGACCTGCCTCATATCAATTTTGCGGCAAAAATAAAAAAAAATTTTTACTTTACAAATCGTCTATTGCCGAGTTTTGGGTTTTATCGACACTTGCTTTGTCGAAATAAGTGAGCCGAACCAATCCAGTATTAAGCTGCATGCCTTCGATGATTTGTAATTCCCGCTGGGCGGTGAAGGGCCGCACCTTTGTGTTGGCCACCGCTAAATGCTCGGAATGATGAGCATATACTTTCAAAGCCTCTTGATCGGCCAGCGTACAATCATTTAGCAGGCTCCCACTTGCAGCGGACGGGCGACACAATGGCACCTTCCTTTTTCAGTGCGTCAAAGGCTTTGTCAACCACTTTGCGGTCGAGGCCTGTTATTTCAGCGATCTTGCCAGCATTCACGGGTTCACCGATTTCACGCATGGCTTTCAGCACTTGTTCTTTTGCTTCCATAATCTAAAATTTTTGGTGAATAACAATCAGGCAAAGATAATCATTTTTTCATTATTTTTACAGCCTTGTTATCGAAGTAACACAGATGGCCTACCTCAAGCAAGATACTGGCATGATTTGCTACATGATCCTACCCGAAGGAATCAAGGGGGATTTGTTTGATGGATTGGAAGGCTTGTCGAAACAATACGGTGTTTCCATAGCCGTAATTGATGCAGCCAACTGGAACGACGACCTGACACCATGGCCTGCGAAGGGCGTGTTTAAAAAAGCGAAACCTTTCGGAGGGAAATCTGCGTCTTTCCTTGAGAAACTGACAAACGAAATCATTCCCAAAACCGAAGAGGAACTGGGAATCAAAGATGCCGAACGGACCCTCTTAGGCGTTTCGTTGTCGGGTCTGTTTGCGGTATGGTCCGCTTTCAACACGGACGCTTTCACCAACATCATCAGCCTATCTGGGTCGCTTTGGTATGATGGATTCACGGATTGGATGAAAGGACAGACGCCGTCGCATCGGCTGAGAAAGGTTTGCATGCTCCTGGGCGAAAAGGAAAAGAACGCCAAGGAAAAACGGATGGCTTCCGTAGAGGAGCAAACTATGGCTGCTGCCGACATCCTGAAAAATGATAGTCAAGCACTGGTTACCTTTGAACTGGTCGAAGGAACGCACTTCTCCCCTATCACGCCAAGGTTGGAGCGCGCTTTCGACATCGTATTTCCAAGATGCGTTCATTAGAATAAAACATACAGGCCAACCCCGACTACAATGATAAGCACTGCCAGCACACCTATCATACCCCACGTGCCAAGGTTTGTTTCCAGGAATTCAGTAATGGGACCGAAATTCTTGTACAGCCAAATACACATGATGGTAAAAAGGATGACTATGGTAACATATTTCAAACCTTTACCGCGAACGCCTACGACATAATAGAAGAAAAGCCAAATAGCCGTTCCCGCTAATACAACAACAAGAAATGAGATCCAAGGTGTTGTTATCCAATGGCTTAGAAGAGGTAGCCTCTCGTTCGGAAGCACACCGAAAGCGCAAGCCGCCAAAAGAAGCAAGGCGATGGCGCCCAAAACCAACAGTACAATTCTTTGTATTTTGTTCTTAACCCTGTTTTTCATGCCATTATCTCTTTCTTATAGCGGCAAAGATAACAAACTTCTCTGTTGGAACACTGCATATTTGACAGAGTAGATTTTTGTATTTTACAAAAAACACATATATTTGCAGTGCAATACAAAATACAGGACATTCTTCACCGAAATAAACACTATCACCGACATACAAAAACCTGGCAAGATATTGCTTGATAACAGCAACTTACTTTACACTCTGTCGGACAAGTAGCCTGAGATTGGTACAATGTTGACGGCAAGCTGGTTATCGAAGTGGGTGGAGCCGACAAGGGGTTGCGTCAAGTAAAAGATGAGGGAAACGGCTATGTTGCCGCCGACGATATTGAAAGTGCAACCTTCCACAAGATACCGCTTTGGGCTTTCGGATTCCTCTATTAACGGTAACCATTTACAACTTTAGGTTAGCTTAATAACAATGAAAGACGATATAAATCTCTATTTCGACAAACCCTATTGGATTCTCGACATCCTGCCGAAGCAGGTCTCCGAGAACGGTAAAGGTCAGTATTTCAAAGTGGAAAGACACTTCCTGAGCCACCCGGAACGACTATATCCCAGATTCGCCCAAACGCTGATCAAACTCAACTGCTACGAGGACTTTGACCTTGGTAATCCATCGGAGGAATGGATTCAAGACCCGGATCCGGAAACCATCGAGATAAAAGTCGCAGAAGGGTTCAAGGAAAGGAAAAACCTACTTATAGCGCTAAAATCCGCTGACACGTTGATCACCTTCAACGGAGATGACCATTATATGACGGTTTACAATCCCAATGATTCCCTATTGGATCTGCTGCGAGCATTAGCCACCGCGGAAGGTCTTTTTTTATGGAAACCATAAACATCCCTTTTGTGTTTTTTCAAACTCTTTTTAATTTTTAATTTCCGCAAACGAATAGCATGAAAAGACGAGACTTTATCAAAGGTGTTTCGGCAGCAGCTTGTGCCATGACCTTGCTCCCCGCTGCCGGTAGTTTCGTGACGGGATGCAGCCGTCCCGTCACCCCCAAAAAGCCGATCCTTGAAGGATGGGACTTCGACGAACTGGTTGACCGGTCCGGAACCTGGAGCATCAAGTATGGAAGGGCTTCTGAAGGGCAGATCCCGATGTGGATTGCTGACATGGACTTTCGGACGGCACCGGCGGTTTCAGCTGCCTTGAAAGAACGGTTGGACCGGGATGTGCTGGGATATACCTCGACCCCCGAGGCGTTTTATCAAAGCATCGTCGGTTGGGAAAAAGAGATGCACCAATGGCAGGTCGAAAAAGAATGGGTCGCCTATTGCCCAGGCGTCATCACCTCCATCAACCAAGCCTATCTCACCTTTACCGAACCAGGTGACAGCATCGTCGTCATGCCTCCCGTTTACAACCTCTTCCGGCTGTATGCCGAAAGGCTGGGGCGCAAGGTCGTCGATAGTCCCCTGCTTTTCGACGGCGAACATTACCGGATGGATCTCAACGGATTAGAGAAGATCCTCTCTAGTACCGATGCCAAGATTCTTGTTCTTTGCAATCCCCACAATCCAGTCGGCATCGTCTGGGACCATAATTCACTAGAGCGGATCGCCACACTCTGCCGTCAGAAGGGCGTGCTTGTCATCTCCGATGAGATTCACGCTGACCTCACCTTACCGGGGCAACAACACATCCCGTTTTGCAGCGTCAGCGAAGATGCCGCTGCTGTCGGCATGGTCTTCGCCAGTCCCAGTAAGTCATTCAACCTAGCCGGACTCTCGCCGACCGCTTATTGTGTCATCCCCAACAAAGCGTTACGGGAACCCTATCTGAAGCATCTTGCGGATCTGAAACTCGACGAGGCTCCCATCCCCAGCTTGGTAGCGACCATCGCCGCCTATACCCATGGGGCGCCATGGCTACGATCTCTTAGGGAATACCTTCAAGGCAACATCCAGGAGGTCCTCGATTTCTTTTCCACGAACGACTTGGGCATCAAAGCCATTGCGCCCCAAGCTTCCTTCCTGGCTTGGTTAGACTGCCGTGCCCTAGGCCTATCCCAAGAGCAACTCATGCGTTTTTTCACTGACGAAGTTGGACTCGTGTTAAGCAACGGTGCCGCTTACGGTCAAGGCGGAGAAGGATTTGTCCGCATGAACATCGGTTGTCCCCGAAAGATCGTGAAGGAGGCGCTGGGGAGGATTTCCTATCCACTTGAAAATGAAAAAACGAATCACAAGGCTAGCAAAAAACAACTGCTTAATATCGGCAGGAGAGTAGAAATACGTTGATCCCACCTGAGTATAACCCAGATAACCATAATTTCGCCACTTCTTCAATGTGGCAGACGACACATTTAATAACTCTAGCAGCTCTTTATTTGTATAGATTGGCTTCCTCTGTAAGCCTAACTGTTCTTTGAGCTCTTTGATTTCCTTGACTAACTCATTGAGAGTCTTCATGACTTCTTCATCATTCTGCATAGCAAAAAATTAAATTATTTGGCACTACTATCTGGCGCAAAAAAAGCACTTTTTTCGCAATCTAACAAATAAAAATGGGCATCAGAAACAACTGACACCCAAGTTTATAAAGTCCTAAAAATTAGGGAATAAGGCGGAAAAACCGCTTAATACTCATCTTCGTGGAAGAAGAAGTCATCCTTCGTGGGATAGTCGGGCCATAAGTCCTCAATACGCTCGTAAACGTCACCCTCGTCTTCAATCTCCTGAAGGTTCTCTATCACCTCCTGAGGCGCACCCGTACGTAAGGCCCAGTCCAAAAGCTCATCGCGAGTTGCTGGCCATGGTGCGTCTTCCAATTTCGATGCTAATTCCAGTGTCCAATACATAGTTTTTCGGTTTTTAATTGAGGGTGCAAAAATACACCAAATCGGACAATTGTCAAGTGTTTTTTGAAAAAATTTTTTCTAGC
This sequence comes from Bacteroidales bacterium, assembly GCA_017530365.1. GTDB lineage: Bacteria > Bacteroidota > Bacteroidia > Bacteroidales > F082 > Limimorpha. Next base: position 116,250 of record JAFXMK010000010.1, on the reverse strand, counting down.
CTATTTGTTTGAATCCCAACAAGTTTCATTCCGATTCTCCAAATAGTCGAAATAACGGGCCAAAACAAAAAAGTAATCCGACAGCCGATTCAAATACCGTAAGTCAATAGCATCCACTTCATCGTGAGAGGCCAAACGCCATCCCTGACGCTCCGCCCGACGGCATACCGTGCGGCATACATGACTCACCGACGCCTTCAGGTTTCCACCAGGAATCACAAAAGCCCTCAATTCGGGCAGCTCGGCGTTCATGGCATCGATATGGCGCTCCAAAAAAGCCACATCGTCATCAGCCAAGACTGGGATCATCTTCCCGATCTCCGTGTCCTTGTCCATCGCAAAATGCGACTCCAACGTAAACAACTTGTTCTGAATCACACCCAATGTCTCATGGATTGACTCCGAAACACCTTCAAGGTCGTACAATACACCGATGACCGCACTCAGCTCATCCACCGTGCCGTAAGCTTCCACCTTGTCATCATACTTGGGCACCCGACGTCCTCCAATCAACGAGGTCATGCCCTTGTCCCCCGTCTTCGTATAAGTAATATTCTTCATCTCTTTAATATTTTACTCCTAACTCCTAACTCCCCACTCCTAACTTCTTAACACAAAGCCCTGCTTCTCCATCCCCTCCCGGTAAAAAAACAGTCCTTTCTTGTAAAGATCTATCGTCAAGGTAACGTCGGGAAGGGCGCAAATCGTATTCCACCACACTTCTTTCTTTTCATCGCGATGGATATCTTCCATTACATACATCACCTTGTCAACAATCGCAGGGATCTCCCCTTCCCTCACTAGCTCTGAACGCTCAATGCCCAAGGACTTCAAAGCCTCTTCGTCTCCCCCGCGAATCACCTTCGTGTAGAGCTCATACACAAAAGGAGAATGGATATGGAACTCGTTTTTCCTGCGAAAAAGGTATTTGAGGTAGCTCTTCAACATCACTCATACTGCACTTTCTGGACATAGAAAACGGTCCTTCGCGTGTCGCGAAGAAGGGGATTCTGCACGATCTGGCAACCATGGATCAAAAACCGACTGCCAAACCATTTGTAGATACCGGCCTCATACTCATCATCAATTGAATCGGTACCATAAAGGAAATCCAAAGACGCATACTGCTGGTCGAGCAGCAAGGTGCCATCTGTATCGAAAACCTCGTAACGCAAGATGTTACGGCTTGGCGAAGCCACCACCAGCTCGTTGTGACACACCGACTCAGAGGCATGATCGGACAGTGTTTCACACAAATCGTTCTCGAAGCGGACCGAATTATACCATTTCAGCTCACCATTTTGATCAAAAGCCAGGAGGATCTCACTGAAAAAGTCGTATCCGTCGAAGACGGTATAGGACACCGGATAAGTGTTGTAGAAGCCATAATAGCCATGATCCATGCGGGTCTCGTTATGGAAAACAGGCTGAAAGGCTTCTGCCACGAAAACCTGATTGCCGCCAAACTTCACCAAACGGGGAGCATAGAATTGGAAAGTGATCTCTCCCTTCTCTTTCTTCTTGCCCTGCTTCATCTTCAGCAGCTCCTTCTTCACCTTCAACCGATCCGAAGCGGTAAGGGCATTCTCTATTTCAGGAAGGTTCTTGAAGAGATAGGTCTTGGTTTGCATGCCGCTCGACGCAAATTTAATCCAGGTCACGCCCACGGCAATCTTGCTGAAGTCCTCCGTCATGCCTTCCACACTAACTTTCTTGTTGCTCTCCCGCTCCAATGTGGCATACACGCTCAGCTGACGCTGATCATCCAAAGCGAAGCACATACGGCCCAACCCAGCGTTTTCGCCATTTTCAAAACGGTGCGATTGCAACAGGTTGCCGCTTGGTGAATAGACCATAAACGATGTCGCCTTATAGCGTTTCTCCACGAACTCGCGGGCAGCGAGCACAAACACTCGCGCTTCGGGAATGGCTTCGAACTGAAACAGGATGAAATCGTTATTGAGATTCGGAGTGATCGTCCGTTGGGTGTGATGGCTCAAGTCGTATTGCTCAAGAAAACCGCCTCCCGACTTGGAGTTGACCGAAAGCATCAAAGTGCCGTCAATCAAGGCGACTGACTGGAGCAAGGAGCGTTCAGGAAGCTGTCCGGAGAATGTGGTGAACGTCTGTTCCAAACGGTGAAAAGTCACCACGTAAAACGTAACAGAATCGGAACGGGAAGCTTTTTCGTAGGTAAAGACAAAAGCTGCCCACTGCGCTGAGCTCTTGGCATCAAAGAGCTTCAGCTTGTCAGGCAAAGGGATCAAGTCGCTGCGTTGCTCGTAAAGGCTGGTGTCAAGAGCGACAAAGTTCCACAGCCGGTTCTTATCCTCGTCGGTCTTGTCAGTCTCATAAACCATCATGCCGCCTTTTTCCTGAAAAGATACAAACTGACAGCTCTGGTTCTTCGACCAACGGCTGACCTCAAAACGAGATGTCTCCGCCTGTTGGGCAAAACCACAGCAGGCGGAGACAAGGAGAATTGCGGTAAGGAGAATCCTACGCATTATAATTTCACGAATCTAGCGACTTCCTTCTTGCCGTCGGCATAACGGATGTTCAGGAAATAGACGCCGTTATCGAAGTTGGCAATCTGAAGATTGGCCTGTCCAGCAGTCATGTCCATGGAGCAAACCACACGACCCGTCATATCGAAGATGCTGACTTGAGCGTCGTTTTCAAGGACGAATGAAACCACATCCTTAGCAGGATTCGGATAGACGCTGACCGTTGAGAGTGCGTTCTCACCGACGGAGACTTCTCCTTCGCCTGTCACTTTAACGTAATCAACCTCCCATGATGCTGCAGCATCATCGGTGCAGGTATAGACAAATGCGATATAGAAATTGCCTTTGCCATGAACCATCGAACCGATGTTGAAACGGCCGGATTCAACCCATTCATAGTTGCCAGTCGAGAAGTCGAACGCATCTGTCAGATCTTCCCAAGTAGCGCTTGAAACATTGCCATTGTAATTCAACGAAAGCTTTACGCTAAGCGGATTTCCGTCGAATTTCATAGCAGTACGGAACTCCAGGAAGATGTCGTTAAAGCCGTCGCCTGAAATAGCAGGGCTGACAAGCCAGTCTTCGTTAGCATGAGGAGCACCATCAGCAAAGCCGTTCATATAGGCATAATTTGTACCACTCGCAGCATGTGTAGCCTGAATCCATCCCTGTTCGCCAGCAACATTGACTGCCGTGAAAACGCCGAGACTCTCAGGAACATCGAAACCCTCATTTAACAGGAAATGGATATTGGCTGTTACAGGATGAACCATTGGATAGGTTCCATCGGTCTTGTAATCGATATTTTCCCCACTATTGGTATAAGGGAAGATGGCAAAATGATAGGTAGTGCCAGCCTCCAAACCGTTGAAGCTGACAGTCTCAACTCCATAGTTCACATTCATGACAAGATCACCATTGGCGACGGGGGAACCGTCGGTAGGAACAGTGATGTCGCCTGTGGAACCCACAACCAAATACCTGGAAGGCAATTGGTCACCAATGGCATCAGTCCAATTAAGGGTCACGTCAACTCCATCCACTACAGCTCCGAAGTTGGTGGGATAGTTAGTCGGTTCAACATCGATGACTGGAGCACCACCAGCCTTGTAGAAGCTGACGAGGGCACCAACAGTTGAGGATTCAGAATAGGCACCGAAGAGAGGAGCGTTGTTTTGGGTGTTGGGGTTAAAACGCATGTGATTGCGTGTATTCTCGCCTTGAGCGACCACTTCTGCAGTACCGTCAGCGCCGAAAGTAATGGCCCATTGTCCGTTGGAATCAAGTGTGGTCTGAGTCTTCAGATGGTTGCTATTGCTGCTGGCTGCATACAGATAACCGCCCTTCACTTCATCGAAAAAGGTCCAAGCATTGGCACTGCCACCCAACGTGAATTGGAACACTTCCGTTTCACTATCGGGATCCGTTCCGGGAGTAACAGTGATGGATTCGCCGTTTTCCGAAACCACCACAGCCTTACGGTTGTTATTGTTCTGCTTACCCATCGCAAGAACGCCCAAATCATCATAATGGGCCACGATGAGATAGTTAGCTCCAGCCTCGAGTTCAGAGGCGGAGGTAATCTTTGTGAATGTCGTCTGGGCGTAGCCGACAGCTGCGATGAGCATCAGCACTGCCACTGCAAAGAATGAAAGTAGATTTTTTCTCATAATGATTGATTTTAATTGATATGATTAGATCTTTATTTGTTCCACTGATTTTATCTCAGGGATGGATTTCTTCATGACACTTTCGATGCCGTTTTTCAAGGTCATGGTGCTGTAGGGGCAGCTTCCGCAAGCGCCGGTCAGTTCCACCATCACCACCAAGTCGTCGGTGAGTTCCACGAAGTTCACATCACCGCCGTCGGCCTGAAGATAGGGACGTATCTGTTCCAAGATGTTCTTGATCCGCTTTTCCAAAAGTTCTTTTTCCATAGAATTCAGAATTTAGAAGTCAGAAGACAGAATTGAGTTGGCAATCTGGTCGAAAGCCTTGGTCACAGGTGAATCGGCATCCAATGCGAGAGGCGTGCCGTTGTCGCCGCTCTCAGCGATCTTCTCCACTATTGGGATCTGTCCCAGCAACGGGACGTTCAGCTGATCCGCAAACTGCTTTCCGGTCTCTTTTCCGAAGATGTAGTATTTCTTTTCGGGCATGTCGGAAGGAGTGAAATAAGCCATGTTCTCCACCAGACCATAGATCGGGATCTGCAAGGCTTCTTCCTTGAACATCATGGCAGCGCGCAACACATCGGCGAAAGCCACCTTTTGCGGGGTGGTCACAATGACGGCACCTGTCACGTTGTATTGCTGTGCCAGGGTCAGCTGGATGTCGCCTGTCCCAGGAGGCATGTCCACCACCATCCAGTCGAGTTCACCCCAAAGGGTGTCGTTCATCAGCTGGTTGAGGGCACTGGTAGCCATGGGGCCTCTCCAGATCAATGGGCGGTCGGTATCGACGAAAAAACCGATGGAGAGCATCTTGATGCCGTATTTCTCCACTGGCACCATCACCGTCTTGCCGTCTTTTTCAAAGCAAGCGGGGCGCTCGTCCTCGGCGCCGAACATCATCGGCACGGATGGGCCATAGATATCGGCATCGATCAAGCCTACGCGCTGGTTGGCACGAGCCAAAGCCACGGCGAGGTTGGCGGCCACGGTTGACTTACCCACGCCACCTTTGCCGGAAGCCACGGCGATGATGTGCTTCACCTTGGAGAGGGCTGTCGTCTCCTCCTTGACCTTAATGTCCACTTCAACGTCACCGAACACACCGGTAAGGGTACGCTTGGCTGCGTTGGTTAAAATCTCGTTTTTGGGGTCATCAGCTTTTTCCACAATCAGGTCGAAACGGATGCCGTTTTCGTTCACCATCAGGTTTTCAACCATATTCAAGGCAATGATGTTGTCGCCTTTGGGGAAATAGATGACGTCTTTCAGTACTTCGGTAACGTTTTCTTTATTGAGCATGATTTCAAAATGCTAGATTTGCAAAGATACAATTAATATTCGAAATGAGGTATGGGTTGCAACTTGAACAGGTTCTTCACATGTTTGTCGTCAATACGCGCTTTCGTGTCGGGATCGTCGCAAACGCCGGTGCGGATGTAACGGTCAAGGACAGCGTAGGTAAAGCCGAGATTATCCTCGTCGCTCTTGCCGGAAAGCCCGTCCGAAGGGGTCTTCTCCACCAGATCAATGGGCAATCCGAGTTCTTTTCCGATCGCCTTGACTTCCTGAACGGTCAACCCACCCAGTGGAGCAAAGTCGCCGGCAGCATCGCCATAACGCGTGGAATAGCCCACCCAGTCCTCCGAGAGGTTGCAGGTGTTGGCCACACGGCCGTTCAGCGACTGTGAGACGGCATACAAGGTGGTCATACGCAGTCTCGGAGGCATGTTTATGATGGTCTGCCTGCTGACTTCTGTATTCTGACTTCCCAATTCTTCTTTCACTGTCTCCATCAGCGCATCATAGGCACTGCCGATATTGACATTGAAATGGCGGATTCCCAGATGGTTGATCAGCTTCATGCTGTCGTCGATATCGGGCTGCACACCATTGGGCATGGTCACGCCGACGACGCGCTCTGTTCCCAGAGCTTCGGCACACAAAGCCGCCACCACGCTGCTGTCCTTGCCGCCTGAGATGCCAATCACAGCATTGCATCCAGGACCGTTCTGCTCAAACCAGTCACGGATCCACTGAACCACCTGGTCCTTCACTATTTTTACATCGAATTCTTTCATAACTCACTGTTGTTTTATTTGACATGTTCTTCCACCCACTTCCTTGCATTCACGAAAGCCTCGATCCACGGAGTGACCTCATCGTCCTTACGGTTGTCGGGATAATGTGCCCATTGCCAAGGCAGGAAGGCGCGCTCCAGATGGGGCATCATGGCGAGATGACGGCCGTTGTTGGAGCAGATACCTGCCACGGACCAGTCGCTGCCGTTGGGATTGCCTGGATACCTGTCCTGACCGTAAGTCATCACGATCTTGTACTTGTCGCGGTAATAGGGGAAGTAGAACCTGCCTTCGCCATGGGCCACCCAAACGCCAAGGCGGCGACCTGAGAGCGACTTCAGCATCACGCTCTCGTTCTGGGCGATCTCCACGTTCAGGAAGGCCGACTCGAACTTGCGGGAGTCGTTGTGTTTCATCACCGGTTGTTCCTCATGGTCGGGATACAAGAGCCCCAATTCCACCATCAGCTGGCAGCCGTTACATACGCCAAGGCTCAAGGTGTCCTCGCGAGCGTAGAAGTCATCCAAGGCCTTCTTGGCCTTCTCGTTGTAGAGGAAAGCGCCCGCCCAGCCCTTGGCAGAGCCAAGGACATCGGAGTTGGAGAAGCCACCCACGAACACGATCATGTTGACATCCTTCAGATCCTCGCGACCGGAAGCCAGGTCGGTCATCGTGACATCTTTCACGTCGAAGCCGGCGAGATGCAATGCGTATGCCATTTCACGGTCGCATTGGCAACCTTTCTCACGGATGATGGCGGCATTGATTCCCGACTTCTTGCGGCGTTTCATCTTGATGCCAAGGTCAGCGGCCTTGCCTGTGAATCCATGGCCAAAGCTGTAGTGCAGATACTGTTGCTTGTAATTTTCATAACGTTCCTTGGCCTTGCGGTCGCCGCTCTGCTTACGGTCGAGCAGATAGGATGACCTGTACCAAATATCGCGCAAAGCGTCGATTTCAAAGAGATGGTCGTGGCCAGCGTGACGGATGGTCAACCTGCGCTTTTCGCATGGCTTGCCGATCATCTTGAAGCTGACGCCTAGCTCACGAAGCTTTTTCTTGGCGACACCGTCGTTGGCAACTTGGATGACCACTGACGGCTTTTCGCAGAACAGCACGGCGACGAGGTCTTCCTTGTCGAAGTCCTTCAAATCGAGTTCCATGCCATATTCCGTATTGGCGAAGTTCATCTCCAGCAAAGTGGTGATCAAACCACCAGCGGAAACGTCATGTCCAGCCAAGATCAGGTTCTCTTCAATCAGTTGCTGGATGGCATTGAAAGCCTTCTTGAAATAGGCAGGGCTCTTCACATCGGGTGCCTTCTGTCCGATGGCGTCAATGGCTTGTGCGAAGCTACTACCGCCCAATTCAAAGCCGTCCTTTGAGAAGTCGATATACAGCAGCTCGGTGTTGACATCGTTCTTCATCACGGGACGCACGGTTTGGCGGATGTTGCTCACCTCGCCGGCGGCGGAAACGATGACGGTGCCTGGAGCCACCACTTTCTGCCCGTTAGGATATTTCTGGGTCATCGAAAGCGAATCCTTGCCCGTCGGAACGTTGACTCCCAGGGCAACGCAATAGTCGCTCAAGGCCTTTACCGCTTGGTAAAGCCTTGCGGTCTCGCCCTCCTGCTTGGCAGGCCACATCCAGTTGGCGCTCAACGAGACGCCCGACAGGTTGTCTTCGATGGGAGCCCAGACCAAGTTGGTCAACGCCTCAGACACCGAAAGCCTGGAGCCTGCGGCGGGATTAATCAGCGCCGGGATGGAGGCATGGCCCAAAGCTGTAGCGATACCGCGAACGCCATTGTAGTCAAGGGCGCTGATGCCAAGATTGCTCAACGGCAGCTGGATCTCACCCACGCACTGCTGTTGTGCCACACGGCCCGTCACGGAACGGTCCACCTTGTTGGTCAACCAATCTTTACAAGCCACTGCTTCAAGCTGCAGCACTTTTTCCAAATACTTATGGATATCGCGTTTGGTGTAGCTGATTTTCTTGAAATGATAAGGTTTGGTGGTGTCATACAGCACCGTTTTCGGCGCACTTCCGAAGAAGTCTGACAAAGCCAGGTCGATGGGTGCCTCGCCGTGGTCACGGACAAAGCGAAGCCGTTCATCGCCAGTCACCTCGCCAACCTCGTAATACGGGGCGCGTTCACGCTCGGCGGTCTTGCGAATCAGCTCCAGATCCTTCTTGCGCACCAGCAGTCCCATGCGTTCCTGTGACTCATTACCGATGATTTCCTTGTCCGACAAAGTAGGATCGCCCACGGGGAGTTTATCCACATGGACCACGCCACCGGCGTCTTCGATCAATTCGGAGAGGCAGTTCAGATGGCCGCCTGCACCATGGTCATGGATGCTGCGGATTGGGTTCTTGTTCATCTCGGCCATGGCGCGGATCACGTTGCTGACGCGCTTCTGCATCTCTGGATTGGCGCGCTGTACGGCATTCAGCTCGATGGCGTTGCTGTACTGTCCTGTATCCACACTTGACACGGCACCGCCGCCCATACCGATGCGGTAGTTGTCGCCGCCCAGCACCACGATCACATCGCCGGGTTCCGGCTCCAGCTTCTGGGCGTTTTCCATCTTGGCAAAGCCGATACCGCCCGCCAACATGATCACCTTGTCGTAACCCAAGGTCTGCTTCTCCTCATGTTCAAAGGTCAGCAAGCTGCCGTTGATCAAGGGTTGTCCGAACTTGTTGCCGAAGTCGGAGGCACCATTGGAGGCTTTGATCAGGATCTCCTCGGGGGTCTGATACAGCCACTTGCGGGGCTCAGTGCCTTGTTCCCAGCTACGGTCTTTCTCGGTCCTTGGATAGGAGGTCATATAGACGGCAGTGCCGGCCAAAGGCAAGCTGCCTTGTCCGCCTGCCAGACGGTCACGGATCTCACCGCCCGTTCCCGTGGCAGCGCCGTTGAAAGGCTCCACGGTGGTCGGAAAGTTATGCGTCTCAGCCTTCAGCGAGATGATGGTGTTGATATCTTTGATCTGGAAATAATCGGGTTCAAACTGGCCCTTGGGTGCGAATTGCTCCACCTTGGGACCGAGGATGAACGCCACATTGTCCTTGTAAGCCGAAACCAGCTTGTTCGGGTTCTCTTTGGAGGTCTTCTTAATCAAGGCGAACAGCGAGCTGCCCATCTTCTTTCCGTCGATGATGAAGGTGCCGTTGAAGATCTTGTGGCGGCAGTGCTCCGAATTGACCTGGGCGAAGCCGTACACCTCACTGTCGGTAAGTTTGCGGCCGATCTTCTCCGAGATGCCATTCAGATAGGCGATCTCTTCATCACTCAAGGCAAGGCCTTCCTGGGCATTGTAGGCGGCAATGTCGTCAATATGTTTCAAGGGTTCAGGCTTGCGGTTCACCGTGAAGACCTTTTGATCAAGGTTGTGATACATGGCCTGAAGCATCGGATCAAAGGGAGTGTCTTTCGAGTCCACCTGCTTGAATTCCTCGATACGGAGGATGCCGTCAACGCCCATGTTTTGAGCGATCTCCACGGCATTGGTGCTCCATGGGGTAATCATCTCACGGCGTGGACCGACAAAATAACCTTTGATGGTTTTTGTTTTCGACAAAGAGGCTTTACCAAAAAGCCATGACAAACGGGAAAGCTGCTCTGCAGAAAGCTCCGATACGGCATCAACAGCGATAATGCGTTGATTTCCAGAATGGAAAAAGCATATCATAATAGCATATATTTTGCAATTTATATGCTCGCAAAGATAAATAAAATGTTAGATGAAAGACCGCTTAACAGCCTATATTTTATATTAAATAATCAACAGCTTCCTGTTCATTACGACGATGTTTCCATCGCGCAATTGTAACAGATAAAAACCTTTTTGAAGATCATTCGGCAACACCAAGGAAGGATTTTTAGCATCTTTGAGCTCCATTTTCAACACCAGTCTCCCACTGACATCAAAGATGACCACTTGGTTCGCTTCCTTAACATCCCCCAACAGATACAATGTTGCGCCAGGTCGAAGGGGGTTGGGATAAACTGAAACACCCGACACCATTTCGTCATTTGTCACGCTCCAGTTCGGATCCCATATCATATCAGCATACTCAGGATGATCGATAAATGGATTACGGTTACGCTGATAATCATTATATATAACATTGTTACGGTCGATCTCTTTTTGACTCACAGGATCCTGCTTGTTCCAACGCAACAGCATGGCGAGTGCCCATGGCTTGATCACCGATTTATCGGTCATGTCGCTCGACTTCCAACCGGAGTCCTCTCCATAGTAACGGACGCTCATGTAGAAATAAGCCCTGGCAAAATCGCCCTTGTATTCATCGATGGGTTCAAAGACCTTTCCGCTATAGCCAGGAGTTTTGCAGCTTCCCAGTTTGGATCCATTACGGAACGTAGTGCCCGAACGTACTTCTCCGTATGGATAGTTGCCGCGGTCATGGTTGACTTGACAATCTGTCGGGAAAATATGATGTAAATCGGTGCGAGGCGTGGACTGCTCGCTGAACCAGCTCTGCGGCCATGAATGCTCACGGTTATAGCAGGTGCCTTCGGTATTATTACAGCCGCCACTTCCGCATTGGTCTTGGCCTAGTTGATAAGTATAGGGTGGTGTTCCTCCCGGGATGTCAGAATACATATCCCAGACAACACCATTGCCTTTATTGTCCGTGCTCCAGAAAGCGTTCCAGAGATTGCCGTATGATGTAGTAGTATGGTTTTTGATGATGTTATGCAAAGCCACTTTCAACTGGTTACCAGTCAAGCCATTGGCAGAATTGTAATAGTTCGCTGGCGGCTGAGCCATAGCCATCACCGCCACCACAAGAAAACCTAAAAGTAACAATCTCCTTCTCATAACTTTTATCTTTTATCTCTTATCTTTTATCTAACAATCTCAGTAAACAGGAACAACACCGCCACCACCACTAAAAACACCGCACCAGAGAATTCGATAAAACTGGAATTGCGAAGCATCTTGGGGGAGTACGGGATCCTGATAGACCAGAAAGCCCACAAAAATCCTGCCACTGCAACGGCCAGGAAATACCAATTGCCAAACGGCATATACCCTTGGGTACAAATACTCACGAGCATGATGTTCATTCCCGAGAGGATCCCCAAGAGCAAGAAACCCCAATTGGAAGTGAAGGCATAGAGGCGCTTGGCTTTCAGCACCTTCATCGAATCCACGATCATCTTGACAGCCACAATGAGCATCATGCCAAAGGTCACATAACGCATCAGGTCGCTGAACAGATAACCGATCATTCTACCCAACAGATAGCCGATAAACGCCATCAACGCCTGGGTGGCGGCAAAGATCAAAGCCACCAGCAACTGTCTGGAAGGCGTGCTCTCCCCTTTCGGCTCCAACCCAACGGCCAAAGGCACTACACAGGTGGTCAGCGCTAACACATAGATGATTCCGATGATGATTGCTGGAGTAGTCATACCGCAAAGATAATAATAAAACGGCAGATTAATAACGGCGAATTAAACGAATTTTACGAACTTTATTGGAATTTCGCTTCATTCGTTTAATTCGCCGTTCAAACTTCGTCGTTCGACACCCGTCGTTATCCCAGTCTCTTGAACTGGCAGGTGAAGTGACGCATCAGCTCGGCTTCCCAAGTGATTTCCAAACCGCGTTTGATTTCATTGCGGCGGTCGTACACGTTCTTCAGGGCAGCGGCAATCACGTCCATGTGGTTGTTGGTATAGACACGGCGTGGGATGCACAGACGCACGAAGTCGTTGCCACCAAAACGATTCTGACGCGTGACCGGATCACGGTCGGCAAGCACATAACCGATTTCGCAGGCGCGGATGCCAGCTTCAAGATAGAGCTCGCAGGTCAGGGTCTGAGCCGGGAACTCTTCCTTCGGGATGTTGGTCAACACCTTGTCGGCATCGACGAAGATGGCGTGGCCACCGGCAGGACGTTGGTAAGGAATGCCGTACTCGTCAAGTTTCTTGGCAAGATAGTGCACTTGCTTGATACGGGTTTCGACCATGTCGAACTCGATGTTTTCCTGGAGACCGACAGCCAGAGCGTCCATGTCACGGCCGTTCATACCGCCGTAGGTGAGGAAGCCCTCGAAGGGGATGCAGAACAACTTGGCACCTTCGTACCAGTCCTTCTTGTTGGTGGCGATGAAGCCGCCCATGTTGACGAGACCGTCCTTCTTGGCTGACATCGTCATGGAATCGGCATAGCTGAACATCTCTTTGCAGATCTCACGGAGGGTCTTGTCGGCATAGCCTTCCTCGCGGGTCTTGATGAAGTAGGCGTTCTCGATGAAACGGGCGCTGTCGATGTTGACCGGCACGCCGTATTTGTGACAGAGTTCACAGGTCTCGCGGATGTTCTTCATGCTCACGGGCTGGCCGCCAACGGTGTTGTTGGTCACGGTAAGCACCATGAAAGGCACATTGCCCTTGTTCTCTTGCAGCACCTTCTCGAGCTTCTCGAGGCTGACGTTACCCTTGAAAGGCACTTCCAGCTGGGTGTCGTAAGCTTCAGGAACAGTGACGTCGATGGCGAAGGCTTTACGGCTCTCGATGTGACCCTTGGTGGTGTCGAAGTGGGCGTTGCCAGGAACGACTTGACCAGGCTTCACCAAGTAGCTGAACAGCACATTCTCAGCTGCACGGCCTTGGTGAGTGGGAATGACATACTCGAAACCGGTGATCTCGGTGATGGTGTCCTTCATGTGATAGAATGAACGGGCACCACCGTAACTTTCGTCGCCTTGCATCATGGCAGCCCATTGGCGGTCGCTCATGGCGCCAGTGCCGCTATCGGTCAGCAAATCGATGTAAACATAGTCGCTCTTCAGCATGAAGACATTCTGGTGGGCTTCGTTGAGCCACTTTTCGCGTTGTTCACGGGTGGATTTCTTAATGGGTTCAACCATCTTGATTTTCCACGCTTCTGCAAATGGTAATTCCATAATTTTATGATTTAAAGATTTTATGATTCAAAGATTTAATGATTTTCTTTAGGGCAGAAAAACAATAAAAGACCTCCGATTCCCGAGCAGGAGCTCAGAAACGGTCACGTTCTTTGACGTTGAGGTAGATTGCTTTACCGAAAGCTTTAGGCATGAAATTAATGCTTTCAAAAATCGGTCAAAGATACGAAATTTTTCTGAATAACAAGAAGATTTGATTTTTTGTAGCGCCCTAAAGGGCGAGTTTCTTGTTACTTTTGGCTTGATCCAAAAGTAACAAAAAAAAGAACTATTAAACCATTTTCTTTCCTATCTTTGAAAGTTCAAATCATCAAACAGAATTATCATCATGTTCAAATTCAAATCACTGTTATTAGCTGGTCTCCTGCTGGTTGGAATGAATGTCCAAGCCCAGGAAGACCAAGAGCAACTTGTCGGTGCCAACTGCACCAGCATCATGGTAGGCAAGAACGCATCCACCGACGGCTCTGTCATCACCTCTCACACTTGCGACGGCCGCTACCGCACCTGGATGCGCTGGGAAGCCGCCGCCGACCATGAAAAGGGCGAGATGCACAAGGTGTATAAAGGCACCATGCATACCGAGGACCCCTTCGACAACCGCAAGGTGGAACTCGCTGGCGAGATTCCTCAAGTGTCACACACCTACGCCTATCTCAACACGGCCTATCCATGCCTCAACGAGAAACAACTGGCCATTGGCGAGACGACCTTCTCCGGTCCCGACACCTTAGTAAATAAAAACGGCATGTTCCTGATCGAGGAACTCGAACGCGTGGCACTGATGCGCTGCGACAACGCCCGTGACGCCATACAACTCATCGGAAAACTAGTGAAGGACTATGGCTACGGCGACGGCGGCGAGTGCATCACCATTGCTGACAAGAACGAGGTGTGGCAGATGGAGATCCTCGGCGAAGGTCCCGACAAAATCGGCGGCGTGTGGGCGGCCAAACGTATCCCAGATGACGAAGTGGGTGTCAGCGCCAATATCGCCCGTATCGGCAAATTAGAACGCAAAAGCAAGGATTTCTACTGTTCTGACAACTGCGAGGAAGTGGCCAAGAAATACGGCCTCTGGGACGGCAAAGACGAGTTTGTTTTCTGGAAGGCCTTCCGTGCTGAATACGGTGGCGGCAAGAACTACAGCGATCGCGAATTCTTCATCCTAAGCCAGCTGGCTCCTTCTCTGAATCTCAACCGCGACATGCCCGAGCTCCCCTTCTCGGTGAAGCCTGACGAGAACGTTAGTGTCCGCAAGGTAATGGAGCTCTTCCGCAGCACCTACGAAGGCACCGATATGGATATGACGCGTAACATCAAGATGGTGACCAAGAAGCGCCAAGACGACGGCAGCGTCAAAAACGACACCATCATCAGTCCCATCGCCAACCCCTGGATGACCGGAACCCTACAGAACACCTTAAATTTCTTGGCGCCTGAGACAGTGAAATTCCAACGCACCGTGGCAGTGGCTTGGAGCAGCTATCATCATATCATCCAATGCCGCAGCTGGGTTCCTGACGAGATTGGCGCCATCTGTTGGATGGCTTGCGACAACCCAGGACAGAGCCCCCGCATCCCGATCTTCTCCGGCTCCACCACCCTGCCCGAAGGCTTCGACAAATGCGGCCAGCTACGTTACCGCGAGGAAGCCTGGATCTGGCATTACCGTAGGGCCAACAAGCTCGCCACCGTGATGTGGGGACGCACCAAACCCGTCCTTCTCGGCAACGCCAACCGTTTCGAAGAGAAAGCTCTGGAAGAGATCCCAACTATTGAAAAGAAAGCTCAAGCCTTGCTCAACGACGGCAAAAAAGACGAAGCCACCAAGGTGCTTAACCAATATACTAAGGACTTCGCCGCTGCCACCCGTCAGACATGGAAGGAGATGGAGAGCCAGTTCTGGTACTGGTTCGGGATGGGATTCTGATCATGAAAGCGCAGGGAGCTAATCCTTCCTGCGCTTGAAAAGCAAATAGGCGCCTCCCAAACCTAGCAAACACCCACAGCCTCCCAGCGGTGCATACTGGTCGTAATTCTCACCAAGTTGTGGTATTCCTGGAAGATTGGGGTTTTCCGAAGGCTGACGAAGGTATCCATCTTCATCTAACTCGTTAATAAAAATAATCTGTCCGACCGCTTTTTGCATAGCCAAAGGAGCAGAAAGCAATATGGCAAAAACGAACAATGATATAATCTTCTTTTTCATTTTTTGATCTTTCGTGGTTGTTCTTAAAAAATTCAGAGCACAATTTTTTGAGTCATCGATGTATGGTCATTCGTCAATCGGAACAAGAAGAGGCCCGTTTTGGATTGAGGCTTGTGGATCGTCGTTTGCATTCCCGAGAGCCATACTGACTTGACAAGTCGTCCGTTTATGTCGAAAATCTCCAATAAGCCTTCTCCATTGACAAGGACCTCGTCCCCCATTGGGAATGCAAAGCCGTCTGTTTTCACTTCAGTTGGCTCCTCCACCTCCGAATACCTGAGTTTCAATTTGAAACGGGACTTATAATCAGAAGGGCTGGCTGCGAATTGGTATTCCGAGCGTTCCAAGCAGTCAATGTCAGCACCCGTGATGTTATCAATCAGGTGTAGGTAGCTGAAGTCTCCATTTTCAGTACTCCAGCCAAGTGTGTAGATGCCTTCGGCATAGGCCGCAAAGTGTACTGGAACCTCTTGGGTGCCCATGGGAGCAAATGCGATTTGATAGTCGGTATCGTCAAGGTGAATGCGCAGGGAGGCATTGCCTGTGCGCAACTCTTTCACCTTTTTGCCACCGCCCTTTTCAGGACGGTCGAGCTCTACGGTGGCGTAATCACGCATGCCTTCGGGATCGGTGCAAACAAGGTTGACCAATGGATAACGGATTGGCTCCCCTCCACGGAAATTCGAGTGTGTCGTACCACTTTCCTGACGCATGGAATTGGTGAATCTTACACTTTGGCCGCTTGCCGTGGCGCGCACGAAGAACCCTTGGTGAGGATGGAGATACCGTGGTGCGGTATTGGAACTTTCGGTGGCGCCTTTGGTGTAGGCGATATATCCTTGATGGTCTGCATCGATAATGTAATAGGAGTCAATGTCTCCGCTGACCAGTTCATCGAAGTCGAGGTAGCTCTGGTAGGGATTGCCAATGAGGTTGCAGCCGCGGAATGGAGTTTCGTTGCCCGTGAGATCAGTGTAAGAAAGCGAATAGCTGATGTCGCCATTGGTTAGGGTTCCCTTGTTCATCAACGTGGTCTGCTTGTCAATAGCCATCATGTAGCCCTTGGCAGGCACCATTGTGGTCTCGTTGGTGTAAGGGATGTTGTCGTGGGCACCGTCCTGATGCCAGTGGTCGGCGCTGTTGCGCTTGAAGTTGATCCAATGGTAGTACTGTTCACTATAGCAATAGAAGTCCATGCTGCCATAGGGCGAGTCGGTCGGGAAATAGCCGTTCGCCTGAAGCGTGATTGCCGTGGGTTCCTGCATGTAGCCGTGCGCGATGTTGTCGGCGTAGCTTATGCCCATCGGGGCATTTTTCAGCGGCGTGGCAAACATGTGCCAGTCGTAGGGCTTACCGCCAAGGTTGGAGGCGTCGCTGTTGTCGAAGGTGACGCCCACGGTGGCATTCAGCCGGTTGCCTTCGGCTTGCAGCAGGCCGACATTTTCACAGACATATACCTTGACTTGGTCGCTGTTGTCCGTATCGATGGCCGACCCGTTGGCGTCGTAGAGACACACATTCGTCCCTTCAGTCGTTGCGTTGTATTTGCGGATCATTGCGTTGAGGTCGGCTTTGTATTCCATGAAGAGCTTGTTCACCGTGTCGATTTGGGCGATGCAGGTGAAGTCGGGGAGCGCCAACACGGGATAGTCGTTGTTGATGGTACTGGCCATCGTGCGGGTCCACCGCGCATGGTTGCCAACCACCTTGCCATTGAGCTTGTCGAGCAGGCATTGGTCACCAGCCATCTGGTCTTGTTGCCCGTATTTGTATTTGCCATTCAGCCGCTGCGTTCCACTATAGTCGGCAGGCTCGTAGCTGTCGGCGGCGTCCGTTCCGTTTGCCACCAAAGGATTGTAGCTGGCACTGGAGACGCTGTTGCCACGGTCGCGCCTCAAGTAGCAGTTCGAGACCGAGCCCGAGTTGTCGGCGACCAGTCCTCCCACAAAGTCGCCGGTCAGCCTGCTGTAGGTGAATTTGGGGTAAGAGAGGCTGTTGGCGACGCTGCCTTCGTTCCTGCATGCCAGTCCGCCCATCTCGTACCCCGTCAGGTCAGCGATGGAGGTGCATGAATGCATCGTTGAATTCATGCCCGACACCAGACCGACGATGCCGCCGATATGGGCGTTGGAGGCGCTTGCCGTCAAGGTGCCGCAGGCCTCGCTATAGATGACCTCGCCGCTGTTGGTGAGGGTGTCGGCGATGATGCCGTAGTAGCCTTCCTCATCGGGTCGGGTGACGAAGCTGCTGCTCGCCACGAAGGTGTTCGTCACCGTGCCACTCACCTTGCCGAACATGCCAGGGTTGACGTATTCGGTGGTGTTGCGCAAGTTGCTGATGGTGTTGCCTTGGCCGTTGAACGTGCCGCCGAAAGGCCTCGATCCCGTGCCGATGGGAACCCACTCATATTCTCCCATATCGACATCGGCCGTTAGAACCGCTGTGGCATTGGGATGCGCTGTTTGGCCATTGTAGCCGTTCACGTATGAGATCAGCCAGGCCAGGTCTTCCTTCGAGTCGATGTTGTTGAGGTTGAAGCCAGTAGGCTGTTGCGTGACGATGCCGACCCAAGTGGGGCTGAACAGCTCGACGACGGGTGCACTCGTGGTGGGGTCGTTGGCTAGGTAGCGGTCCCACAGGAACTTCGATTTGCATTGGTCGAAATTGTCGATGGTGAACAGCACCCTGTCGCTTTCCACGACGGTGCCGCCTCCAGTCTCCAAGATGTTGCGGCCGTGGTATAGGTTCGTTTGTGCATTTCCGAGGACAATATGGAGATAACCGGCTGGGAGGTTGATGTCGCCAGCCTTGGTGATGACTCGGTTGATTCCGTTGCTGTCGTCCTTTGTTTTGTTGGAATAAAGGTAGATGTCATCGTGGTCCGTAAATTCAGGTGCTCCCGACAGGTTGAAGATGCCACTCTGATATATGCCATTGGATTGGCCTGAGCTTGCCGTGTTGTTAATGATTTGTCCAGCCGTCATGGTGAAAACCGCAGTCCCTGTACCTGAATTGTTATTCTGAATATAGTAGTTGTACACTCCACCGCCGAGCTGTGAGCTGTTTGAAGAAATCGTTCCGCCTTGCATGACAAAATCGCGTGCGTTACTTACCCCACCTCCATAACTGGTGGAGGTATTCTCGGTTATTGTACCGCCAATGAGGGTGAAGGTTTTGTCGTTGTACACGCCGCCACCATTGTGTTTAGTGTTATTACTCGTCGTTGAGTTTCCGGAAATCGTTCCGTTTTCCATGGTGAAGGTTCCGTTGTTGCTGTTGTAAACTCCACCTCCACATTCCTTGGCGGTATTGTCAGAAATCAAGCCGTTTTTCAATTCAAAAGTCACATGGTTATGTACCCCACCACCAAATCTTGCGCTGGTGTTGTTTGAGATTGTGCCGTTTTCCATGAAGAAGGTCCCATGGTTGTACACGCCTCCACCACCAGAATTTAAGTCTGTGCCAGCCGTTTGGTTGTAAGAAATCGTTCCGTTACTGAAATTGACGGTGCCTTGGTTCATTATGCCTCCTCCTTGCCGCACTGCTTCGTTGCGTAGGATGGAGCCTCCCTCAAAGTTGAAGGTATGTCCGCTCATGTTAGCCACTCCGCCTCCGTATTGGGCTGAATTGTCGGCAATGGTACCGCCAGATACGTTAAGGGCGCTGCAGTTATGCACGCCGCCACCCCAAGAGGCCGAATTGTTGGCGATGGTGCCGCCTGTCATGGTCATTGTCGAATTATAATTCGCATTATGCGTATAGCCGACACTCACGCCACCGCCGTATGATGCCGTATTGTTCGTAATGGATCCATCTTCGATTGAGATAATACTATTTCTGTCCATATATACGCCACCGCCGTATGATGCCGTATTGTTCGTAATGGATCCGCTTTTCATGGTGAAAGTGCCTTTATTGTGGATATAAACGCCACCACCATAATTTTTTGCGGTGTTGTTTGCAATGGTCGCCCCATCCAAAATGACGGTTGCATTTACAGTCCGAGCACAAAATACTCCACCTCCTAAATTATCAGTCGTGTTATTCATTATTACCAAACCTTCTTTCAGGGTTAAGATGGAATTGCCCCCTCCTACGCTTATTCCCCCACCACCGTATATGGCCGAATTATTGAAAATGGAGTCGCTGCGCAATTCCAACGTTGTACCTGCCATGTAGATTCCGCCACCGTTAAGGGATTTGTTGTCGTGTATCTTGTTGCCACTGATTTCAGAAGTCATTCTATTGTTGCCATTCATAATTCTAATGCCACCGGCCCAGTTGGCAGACTCATTACCTTGGATGTTACAATTTTTCAACGTAAAGGCAAGGTTGCCACCTAATACATCCACGTTGATACCCCCAGAAGTACTTCTTCCTGTATTTCCTACAATCTGGTTCCCGATGAGTTCAAGTTTGCCTGACCCATGGAAAAAATTAATAGCGCCTCCGTCTATAGCCCAATTGTATGAGATCTCACTGTTGGTAATACTCACATCGCTTACACCTGTTATATATATACCACCCCCACTACCGCCACTATCAGTTTCTTTTTTAATAAATCTGTTGTTGATAATCCTGCCTTCATTGATTTTTAAAGTACAGTTGGCTTTACAATAAATTCCTCCACCATAGGAGCCTGTTAAATTGTTGTTCGCGATGGTTCCGCCGTTCATGGTCAATCGCCCTTGGGATTCCACCTCAATACCGCCACCGTTCCCTTTAGTATAACCACCCATGATGATGCCGCCAACAATGCTCTCCTCTACTTGGGTAAGAGGGTTGGTGAAAGTCACAGCTGGCGAATGGGTAGCCGTGGGTCTGCTGTCTTTTATGGTCAAGGTAACGTTTGAGTTGACAAAAATCACGTTGCCATCGGGAATACTATCCGTTAAGCTCCGGTTCACGATGTGGCCGTTCAGGTCGATGGTGATGTTTTTCGAGATGGTTAGCCGCCTCTCGCCCGCGGTGGCCACATAATCCCTAGTGAGTGTCAGGGTCCCATTGGCTGCCGTTCCTGAGATCAAGTTTTGCAGCGTCGTGAAATTCCCGGTTGTTTGTGCTTGTAAAAAACACACATTCCCAAGAAACAGGAATGTGATAAGTAAGTGTTTGTAAATGGTTTTCATTTTTGCCGTATAAAGGTTTGTTTTACCCGAATATTGGCGGCAAAATTAGTCTAAATTTTCAAATTATGCAAATTTTAATGCATAAATGTAATAATCAACCCGATTTTCATAACATCCAAAAGACAAAAAAAAGAGCCCGGTCCAACACCGAGCTCTTTCCAAATAAGGAGTCTAATTCTTCCTTCTGTCTTCTCTTAGTAGAACACCACTCTGTTGTCCTCAATCTTGGCGTTGTTTCTAAGAGCGTTGTAAACGCCGTTATTCAACACCTTGTTGTTGAACTGAGCGGTCCTGTCTCTCAAAATGGAGCTGAGGTCAGGATTTTCAGGCGCGTTAGCGACCTTGACGTTCTTGATCACGAAGGCGCTGGTGTTACCGGCGATTGGGCCGACCACTTCACCTTCCTTCATACCGAGGATGGTTCCAATGATGTCAGCTTCAACACCGAAGTTACCCAATGCACGGGCTTCCATATTGACATCGGAAACAGATGTGCTCTCAGCGCCCAACTCTTTAACCATGCGGTCGTAATCGGTACCACAGGCCTTCATCTTCTCAACGGCAATCTCACCCTTCTTCTTGTTGAGGATCTGGTACTTGGACTGGTCCAGAACCTTCTCCATCGGAGCGTAGCCTTCAGGAACCATGTCGGTCAGAGCGGCCACGACAAACATATTGTCAAGCTCAAAGATAGATGACACATCACCGACCTTGGTCTTGTCGTCGAATGCCCAACGGACGATTTGACGTGGGTTGTCGATACCAGTGATCTGGTAGGTCGAAGCCGTCATTCTCGGCATGTTGCGCTTGGTCATTCCCTGTGCCTCGATGGCAGCATTGAATTGATCATAGGTACGGTTCTCGGTAACAAACTTGTTGGCTTGAGCGAACACGTCCTGATAGGTCTTGGTGCTCGGAGTGAGTTCATGCTTCAGGAAAGCCAAACGGGCTTTGGGCTTCATCTCGGTCTTGCCCGTCACTTTGATGACATGGTATCCGAAAGGAGTCTCAACGACGCCGATGGTTCCCACTGGGTTGTTCATGACAAACTCATTGAAGTTATAGACCATCATGCCGTCGGTGAACCAATCCAGATCACCGCCTTTTTCAGCAGAACCTTTGTCGGTGGAGAACTTGGTGGCAAGCTCTTCGAAGAGTTCCGTCTTCTTGACGTTCTTCTTCAGCACGGCAGCCAAGCTGTCGGCAACGGCCTGAGCTCTTTCCTTGGTGGTAATGGTATCCTCGCTGCGCAGAGCGCCTTGGTAAGCGATGAGGATATGGCTGGCTTTCAGAGAGTCGGCACGGTTCTGAAGATCCACGATGCGGACCAGGTTATAGGCCTCGTTATCGAAATAAGGACCATAGACGAAGCCGGGCTGGTTACCGCCTTCGAAGATCACGCTTTCAATGACTGCCGGCACATCGGTGTTGGCCATCCAAGTGCTGTCGTAACGCTGATCAGAGTTGGCATTGACGAAGCTGGCGACATTATCCGTGTTGGCGAAATCTTCTTTCATCTCATTGACGAACTTCTGGGCGTCCTGATCATCCTGTGCGGAAGGCTTGATGTCGAAAACAACATATTCAATACCGCGGGTCTCATCGGTTTCGAATCTGTATTTGTTCTCTTCGTAGAATTTCTTGTTGTCCTGATCGGTGACCACCACGGTTGAATCCGGGATGGTGGCATAACGCAGAGCGACGACATCGGCAGTAGCCTTGACGTTCTTGTTCTCATAATACTTCTGAGCAAGCTTGGAAGGCATGAAGAACGAAGCCTTTACCAGATTGTCGAACTTGGTCTCTAATCTGTTGTCCTTGATGGCGTTCTCGAAATCGAGCCACTGATTGCGGTATTCGATAGGAGCATTATCCAGGTTCTGCATATAGTTCTCAAGGGCTTCTCTGTTAAAGCCATTGGCGTCAGAGAAGTTCTGAACGACCCACTGATGGGGCTCTTCACCCAGGAATTGGTCGTAGAGCTCGTCAGCAGAGACATTCATGCCGATGGCGCTGTATTCCTTGTTCATGATATGCTCCTTGATCATCTGCTCAAGGGTGCTGTTGTAAACGTTATAGGTTTGGGAAGAGGAAAGGCTGTTGCCAGCGCTTCTCTTCATGTTTTCCAGATTCTTGTTCTTCAGATCCTCAAAATCTTTGTAAGGGATCTTCTCTCCGTCAATAACGGCCACGTTGTACTCGCGGTGTCTTCCCGTACTCTGGAAAAGGTCCTGCAGGACGAATGCCAACAAAGCAAGACCGATGATTGCGATCAACAATCCTGAACGCTTTCTGATTTTCTCAATTGCTGCCATAATGCTTTTATTGCTATACTATTAATTAAATATTCAAAATTTGAGCCTGCAAATTTAGTAAAAGGATTTCAATCTGCGTAAAAATTGGTGAAACTTTATTTTCCTTTTCACGGAACTCGCTTTAATTCAACCTCTTCCAATTTCATGTCGGTGGCTTTAAGCACCTTGATCCGATAGTCACCGATGATGAGCTCCTTCCCTACTTCAGGAATGCTCTCATAATAATGCAGGATCATGCCTGCCAGCGTCTCATAGTCATCCGAGACGGGGAGGTCGAGCTTGTAAGTCTCATTCAGATAGTCTATCTCGAGTCGTGCGGAAAACACGTACGTATCCTCTTTCACCTTCTGTTCCGTCTCGTCTTCCTCGTCGTATTCATCCTCAATCTCACCGAAAATCTCCTCAATGACATCTTCCATGGTCACAATACCCGCCGTGCCTCCGAACTCATCCACAACGACCGCCACACCTTGGTGCTTCTGGATAAAATGCTTCAACAGCCGGTCAGCAGTATAAGTCTCGGGGAAGAAGTCGATAGGCCGGACCAGATCAGCCGTGGTGACTTTCTTGGCGTTGGCGATGGCATCCACCACGTCGTTGAGATGGATGTAACCTATGATGTTGTCAATGTTCTCGGAATAGACAATCAACTTGGAGTGTTTCGTTTCCTCAAACCGATCCTTGATGAAATGGATGTCGTCGGTAAGTTTGACCGATTCGATTTCATTCCGGGGTCCCATACATTCACGCAGCTTGACCGATCTGAAATCCATGGCATTTTGAAAGAGCTGTATCTCTTGCTGAATGTCCTCGTCAGCTTCTTTGGGATCGGCATATTCGGTGATGTAATCGTCAAAATCGACCGTGCTGATCTGGTATTCCTGGTGGTCCATCTTCATGCCGAAGAACAACCGGATAATAAGGCTGGCGATACCTGAATAGATCAGCGTGAGCGGATAGAGGAGATAATAGCAAACCACCGCGGGGAAAGCGAAAAAGGAGAGGATGGCGTTGGGGTTGAGGCGGAACAGTATCTTGGGTAAAAATTCCGCCAGCACCAGTACAAGTAAGGTGGAAATGATGGATTGCAGGAGCAAGATGAAGAACTCGACTTCAAGCGATGCGGGTAGCATCCAGAGCACGGCGGGTTTCAACAAACGCGCTATGGCAATACCATAGATGACGTTGGCGATATTGTTGCCGATCAGCAAGGAGGTGATGAAACGGGATTGGTTCTTGAAGAAAAGGCTGACAATTTTTGCCGAGAACTTGTTCTTCTTCAGATCCACCTCCAGCTGGAGACGGTTGGTGCTGTTAAATGCAATCTCAAGCCCTGAACAGAGGGCTGAGAAAAACAAGGTGACCGCTACAACAATCCAATCGCTCATTGTCAATCTTCATCCACCTCAAAAGAGGCTCGTCCGTTGTAAATGGTATATTCTTCAAAGTTCTCTGTAGAAACCAAGCTGTCGCCTGTAATGTCTTTATCGGGCATGATAATCCTCACCTTGGAGCGTGTATAGATCATCTTCGTATCTTGATACCAAAACAGTTTATCGCAATACATGCTTTGTCCGTTTTGATGGTTTTCCACCGTAACATTACCTCTGGCTTCAACCATCTTGGGGTTGTCATGGCTGAGGCCATAGTCAGCGCTGATGTTGGAGGTCACCTGATGATTATGGTCGAAGATGGAGGCATGGAAACCCTGAGGGAACTCCAAATGGCTGGAATCGTTTCCTTCGCGCACCATCATGGGGGCTTTCAGCTCCACCTGTACGACACCCGAATCGCTTCGGTAAAACACGATGTCGTATGCGACGACACCAGAGAGCGTGTCATCGGAGGCCAACTGCTTGATCACAGAAGTTGGGTTACCACACGAAAACAACATCACAGCCAGCAAGGCTGTGATGTTGTAGATTAGAAATCGAGTCGTCTTCAACGTGCAAGTTATTTAGCGGCTCTGATCGTGGTGGTCTCACCGATCCAGCCACCGACAGTGTAAGACTGTCCTTCAGCAAAGTCGTTGAAGAAGATGGTCTCGGTTGTCGGGAAGTGTTGTCTGTAGGAAGCGGCCAGACCATTGGCGCGGCCAGCGACCGAAGGATCGATGCTTGCTGCCTTGGCGAACTTGTCAACGGCAACCCAATAGACTTCCTTGCCGCCGAACTTGCTGTCGGAGAAGGAGTTGGCCGATGAAGCGTAAGCCGTTCCGATGAGGATGTAAGGCTCACCCGCAGTGGGGTCAACAGCGGCAGCGCGACGAGCGGCATCGCGGCATTTGCCGTAAGCACCCATGTTTAGGTAGCAGTAGGCCAGGTTTCTGTAGGCTCTATAGACACGGTCATTGTTGGTAGCTGAAGTAGCTTGTTCGAAGTACTTGGCAGCTTCGCCGTTCTTTCCATCCTTGAAGAGCTTGATACCAATGTTGTAGGCAGCTTCGGGGCTGGGCTCCAGCTCATAGAGCTTCTTACTAGCATCGAGGAAGAGCTTCGAATCGGTGCATTCCTTCTTGTCGAGGATGGTGGTGATACGCTTGAGCAAGTTGATATCATCCGGGGTTTCAGCCATCTTAGCAGTAAACACCTTGATCAGATCATCGCAAGAGGCATAAGGCTGGAAGAGGTTGTCGATGTTGTTCTTCACACCCTTGTAGATGTTGATGTTCTTCTCGTTCTTCTCGATCTGTTTGTCAAAGCCAGCAATGGCATCGGTGTCGTTCGACTCTTCGGCATTGGCTTTTGCCTCAGCCAGCTGTGCCATGTTTTCGGCCTGGACCTTGATGTTGTCGTCAAGCACCTCAGAGAGTTCCTGATAGACGTTGATGATGGTCATCTTCTCTTCCTTGTTGTTGTTCACCATGTCGATGGTGGACTTGAAATAAGCGTCGATATAGGCGCCTTGCAGCTGCGAAGCATCCAAGGCGACGGCATTCTTCAGCACGTTATAAGCCTCTTCGTAACGGTTCTTATTATAGGTATAGATAAGGAGTCCTTTTCTACCCATGATGTTGGCAACTTGAGAAGCGCCTGTCTTGGGATCAGTCGGGAAATACTTGGCTCTCGTATCCATCAACATGGCAAGCGTGTCGATGTAAGCGTCCTTGTCCTTGGGGTTCTGGCGGATGAGGTAATCCAGAATCTTCTCGCCGTTCGTGTAGGTGTATTGGCTGGCACGCGGGCCGGTGAGGAACACTTCACGCCAAGCGGAGATCATTTCTTTGCTGACTGACTCGGGAGCGAACTTGGCAGCTTCCCATTGTTTGTAGTACTCACGATAGATCGAGAGTTTGGTGACGCAGTTAGCGCTGTCGGCACCATACTTCGGTTCGTTCATGACATCCTGTGCGGAAACGCTGAAGGCTATTCCTAAGATAACAGCCAGGATCGCAAATCTTTTAGTTTTCATCTCTCTTGTCTTTTTATGGTTTAACTTTATTTATACTTTCTCTTGATGAACCAGCGCTCAAAGATGGAGACGCCGACGGTTAGGTTTACATAACTTTCTCTGATCAGGTTTGCAGATTTCGTGCCACAATTTCCGATCTCCAATCCCAGGTCCACTTTCGACATCGAACGCGGGATAGGCAGACTCATACCGAAATCCACACCTAATTTATTAATAGATTGGCCATTGATATTGAGATAGGTCTGTTCATAGAAGCCGCCCAAGCGGTAGGATACCCTGGTCCAATAGCTTGACAATGAAGTGGAAGAAGGTATGAATTCACCGCCAACAGCCACACTCCAAGCGTCTTGCAAACCTTCGTTGATGCCGTTTCTGGCAAAGGCGCTCCACTGTGTCCAGTTGAAATCGGCCCCCAGCATCCAACGATTGTTCTTCTGTAAGGAAACACCAAAGCCAAAGCCATGAGGCATGGTGAAGTTGGCATTTTTGTCTTTATGATAGGCTATCGTGTCAATCAGATATTCTGTTGAGGTAGAGGTGATAGTTTCATCAGCCTCGATGGTGCGGACAAACACCGTCTGGGCCCCTTTAAGATTGATCTTTTGGTCATAAGTGGCACCCACCGCCAAGGTAAGGCCGTTCCCCAATTGTCCGTGATACATCACACCGTAATCGAACATAAACGACTTGATCATCACATCGCGGCTACGACGGGAACTGATGACGTAGGTGGAGTCAGGGAAAGTCAAGGTCGTGGTGGACTTACTGTCGCCAAATACATAGCTGGCATTAGCGCCGATGGAGAAATGGTCACCGATACGGAAAGCATTGCCGATAAACACCTGATTCAATCCGCCTTCACCTTGGAACAGCTGGGAATAGTTGCCCGCGTGTTCATCATGGAACGTGGTCACGACATTGTATCCCACATTGGTGTAGGGTTGGGCACCGACAGCCATTTTCCACCAATTGGTAAAGGCGAAGCCCATCGCCACATAGTCGAAAGAAGCGCTACTTGCCCTTTCAGAGAGGGCTGAAGTGCTAAAATTGGAGGATTTCGCATACAAGCCAGCGTCGAACAAAAAGGCCAGCGTGTCGATCATAGCGTATGAAGCAGGATTCTCGGCGTTAATCATGTTTTTCGCAAACATGCCGTTGGCAACACCGCCCATGCCCTTGAGACGTGCATTCATCGTCTTGTTTCTAACCTGACCAATGCCAAACATGGAATAAGGGGAATCCACGTTAGCTTGAGCGAATACGACACCGCTTAACAAGACAACCAAAGCTGTCAATATCAGTTTATTTGGCAAATATTTCTTCATTCTTATCTATTTCGGGGTGCAAATATCCGAAAAAAAACTGAAATTTTTGTAAAAAAGATTGTCAGTTTCAAAAAAAGCTGTATTTTTGCAACCGCAATAACAGGGTACCATAGCTCAGTTGGTAGAGCAACGGACTGAAAATCCGTGTGTCGCTGGTTCAATTCCCGCTGGTACCACTCAAGAGCCGGACGAAAGTTCGGCTTTTATTTTTTCTGCAATTTCCACGGCATCCAATGAATTCATGCAATTGAAGTGGCCCTTCGGGCATTTGGCATAACCCAACTTGTCGCAAGGGCGACATTTCAGGCCTTTATTCTCAATGATTACAGCAGGTTTCATGCCTTGAGGCAAGTATGGATACATCCCAAATTCGGGAACCGTGTTGCCCCAAACCGAGACAATCGGCTTCCGCAAGGCAGCAGCAATATGCATCATGCCCGTATCGTTGGTAATCACAGCATCGGCAAGTCCAAGCAAAGACGCCGACTGACCTACTGTGAGTGCGCCACAGCTATTCCCCACGTATGTCCCCACCTTTTCTTTGATACGTTCACCACGGGCTGCATCCTCAGGTCCGCCCACCAAAATGACAGGATAGTCTAAAGCATCGCAGACCTCCACCACTTTATCTTCAGGCAAAATCTTGGTGGCATGCTGGCCTCCTATGACGATAGCCACAAACCCATCATGAAAACTCTCGGGAAGATCTTCATAATGCATCACATCTCCCTCACTGAAGAAGAAATCCAACCCCTGACCATCATTCCGGACACCCAGTTTCTCCACCGCCCTGAAATAACGGTCCACAATATGCACCTGAGGCAGTTTTCCTATCTTCAGTTTGGTGTAAAGGAACTTACGGAAGTCGAGCTTCGGGAAAGACGATGAAGGACAATGCAATGCCATGCGGACACGCAAGGAACGCCAATTCTTGTGAAGATCGACCACAAAATCATAACGTTCTTTACGCAACTGACTTATCAGTTCCTTCATGTTTCCCTGAAGATCAAACACCTTATCTATATTAGGATTTGCTGCATATATGGAACGATACGACGACTTCGTCAGCACATGCAATTCCACCTCGGGCATTTGCTGCTTGATGCAACGGACAATTGGCGTGGTTAGTACGATGTCGCCAATGGAACTGAAACGTATAAGGAGAATCTTTTTCAAAATGCAATAATTCTGGAGCAAAGATAGTTAACAATTCGTTATTTTTGCCAAAATTTTGAAAATGAAGAAATACCAGAAACTTTTGATGGCCATCATAAGCGGGCTGTTGCTTTGGGCGACTTGGCCAGTGAGAGGCGTGGCGCCATTAATTTTCATTGCTTTGGTGCCGCTGCTATATATCGAAGAACGTATCAGCAAAGGAGAAAAAGGACATGTCTTCTGGCTCTCGTTTGTCACCTTTTTATTATGGAATGTGTTGACCACCTGGTGGGTATGGAACGCCACCCCGGCCGCTATTTTGGCTTGGATCCTCAATTCCCTGTTCATGTGCACCGTGTTCTGGGTTTTCCATTTCACCAAGATGAAACTCTGCAACAACCAATGGGGCAACTTCCTACTCATCCCCTATTGGATGGCCTTTGAGTTCTTGCATTACTATTGGGCAGCTAAATGGCCATGGCTCAGCCTAGGCAACGTCTTCTCCACCGCCACCACATGGGTGCAGTGGTATTCCGTGACGGGTGTGGCAGGTGGAACACTCTGGATCTTGTTGGTCAACATCCTGATCAACAACATCTCAATACCTCAGAGCAAGAAGACTTTGAAATGGAATGTCGCCATTGTCATCTTATTGCTGGCATTGCCCATCATCGGCAGCAAGATCGCCTACAGCCAATACGAAGAAAAAGGACAGGACACCGAAGTCATCGTCATCCAACAGAACTGTGATCCTTGGAATGAACAGTTTGACCCCGATACTTATGATAATGTCGTTCGGAAAAACGTGGAGTTGGCGGAAAAGCTGGCGAGTCCCCAAACCCGGTTTGTGGTCAGCTCCGAGTCGGCTATTGAGGAAGGCATCTGGCTCGACCGGATCAATGAAGTCAGGGCTTTTGACATCATCGGAAAGTTTACCGAGAAGCATCCCAACTGCTGTTTTGTCATCGGTGGTTTCTCGTACGACTGGGTGCCCCAGGGGATGGAAGACGACTTCCCAGCACGCCAAATCGGAAACAGCAACCGCTACTATTATGCTTACAACTCTGCCTGGCTCATCGACACCTTAAACGTGCAGCACCGCAACAAGTCGAAGCTGACCCCAGCGGTGGAAGCCATCCCTGAATGGATGGGGTTCCTGAAGCATTTCAGCCTTACCGTGGGCATCGCACGAGGCACCTTAAAATCTGACCCTTATCCCCATAACATGAGCTTTGGCGAGCATCAAGTGGGTGTGCCCATCTGCTACGAGTCGGCCTTTGGCGGCTACGTGAGCGAGTTTGCCAAAAAAGGCGCCGACCTGCTCTTTGTGATCACTAACGACGGCTGGTGGGGCGACACCCCAGGCTATAAGCAACACTTCGAGTTCTCCAAGCTCCGCGCCATCGAGAACCGTCGGTGCATTGCACGATCCGCCAACACCGGCAGATCGGGATTCTTCAACCAGAAAGGCGACGTGATCCAATCCACCGAGTATTGGAAAGAAGACGTCATCAAGGCGACGCTAAAAGCCAACACTGAGAAGACTTTCTACTCCAAACACGGGGACTATCTGTATCGTATCGCCATGTGGATGACCTTCGGACTGTTGCTGGCTACAATGGCGTTGACACTATTTGGTAGGAAACCCAATCCTTGACAATTCAAGTTGGATTGCTTCGCTTTGCTCGCAATGACGCACAACATCAAACTCAGCCTTGGCCCATTTCAGGGCATCACCGACGCTCCTTTCCGGAACGTCTTCAAAAAGCACTTCGGCGGCATTGACAAATACTACACTCCCTTTTTTACTGGCATCCAAAAGGACCATGCCAAGAACCTGCAAGTGGAAGAGATCGACCCCACCTGCAATGATGTAGAGACACTCACACCCCAGATCCTAAGCACCGACGCCGAGGAGATTCTCCGCTTCGCCAGCCAATGCAAAGAACTGGGTTACAAGGAAATTAACTTGAACATGGGTTGTCCTTTCCCTAGGGTCGCCAACAAGAAACGAGGCAGCGGCCTCCTGCCCTATCCCGAGAAGATCGAGGCCATGCTCAATGCCGTTTTTGAACGCATCGATCTGAATTTCAGCATCAAATGCCGACTAGGATATTTCAATCCCGATGAGATTGTCCCCGTCATTGACATCTTCAATCAATATCCTCTGAGCGAGTTAATCATCCATCCTCGTATCGGAAAACAGCTTTATAAAGGTGAAGCTGACGTGAAGCGTTTCGCCGAATTGATTCCAATGATCAAGGCGCCATTGGTTTATAACGGAGACATCGTTTCGGCGGATAGCTTTGAGCGAATTCGCAAACAAGTTCAGCCAGTGAATGAGTTCATGCTGGGTCGAGGTTTGTTGGCGAATCCGTTCTTGGCGGAGGAGATAAAAAAGAACGGCGAATTTAACGAATTCAGCGAACCTGTTCGTCAAAAAAAAGACCGGCTTCATGCGTATGTGATGGACCTTTACGAAGACCGTCTGCGTCACGCAGGAGGCAGTCCCAAGGTATTGGGAAGGATGAAAGAACTATGGTCTTATCTGATGTACTCGTTCGATGAGCCACAGGACATCTGGCGCAAGATCAAGAAAATCAATGCGCTAAAAGAATACGAAGAAGCAGTGGACGCCGTTTTTCAGGAACGGCGAATTCACCGTTATTTGATCCAGTAAACGTAATTCTCCTTGCGCGGTCTGGCTTCGGGATAATCTCCAGCGATATAGCCGAGAATACAGTTGCCGATGCCGACATACTTGGTATCATCGATGCCAAGGTCACGCAGGATGGCTTTGCCTTCTTCCGTCTCGAAGACCTCTTTGGCACGATGGATCCAGCAGGAGCCCAAGCCTTTGGCGTGAGCGGCATTGAGCAGGTTGCCCATCACCAAAGATCCATCCTCTTTCCACGTCATGGCAGCGGTGGTATCGGCTAGCACCACCAACACCACAGGAGCACCGTAAAAAGGATCGCTATCCATGCCGAACACGGCAGCATTGAGTTGGCTCATCTTATCGCGCACCTCGCGATTGGTGACAGCGATGATAATGGGTGCTTGGCGGTTCATGCCGGTCGGGGCGTATGTTCCGGCTTTGCAGATCTCTTCGATTACCTCTACTGGAGGCACTTCTTCAGTGTAGCTGCGCACGCTGCGACGCGTCAGCAGATCGTTCATCGTAGTATTCATAGTGGTTTCGTTTTTGTTTTCACAAGTTTTTTCGTTAGCGGCTTTTTCGCCACAACAGCTTGCCATCGCAAAAGCAACGGCAGCGAGTAAAATCAAAGATAGTTTATTCATTTTTCAAGAGATTATAGTTTGACTACAAAGGTATTAAAATTCCGATTAAGAATAAGAAAAAAAGAACAAATACCCATCCAATATCTCTACCAATAATTATATTTTACACTGATTATCAGCTATTAGTAATTATCGATTGCCAAAACATCTCTACCTGGACCCTACCCTTGAAAAAACAAGGTTTTTTCCTTATACTTTTGCTAGCATGAAATAACAAACACTTCATGCCATGAAAAGATTATCACTGTATTTTCTAGCGGCTTGTTGGCTGCTGTCGACAAGAGTTGTTGCCCAAGAACCCGAGATCAAGTTGGACAGTTTGAAGATGACTGCCGACACCCTATTGTTAGAAGGGGTCTCCATCACTGCAGAGCGGCCATTGTTTTCGGTGGACGGTGAAAAGACGGTCTACCAAGTGTCTGAAGATCCTACCGTACAGAACGGTGCCGCTTCCGATGCCTTACAAAATGCCCCTGGGGTCAGTGTGGATGTGGAAGGCAACATCACGCTGCGCGGTGCTTCAGACGTAGAAATCTGGATCAACGACCAGCCCTCCCACCTCACGAAAGAGAACCTGAAAGCCTACATCCAGACCTTACCCGCCAATGCCATCAACCGCATCGAGGTCATCACCAACCCCTCAGCCAAATGGGCCACTGACGCTGACGGCATCATCAACATCGTGATGAACAGCAAGATCAAACGGAATGAGTTCCTGTGCTTCGGCACCAACGTCTCTTCTCAGCCTTACGTGATGCCTTGGGCTTCCTACGTCTGGAAAAACGACCGATGGACCGTGAACGCTTTCGCCAGCAGTTATTTCTATCATGGCGAAGCGAAATCGGAAAACGACAGGAACCTGTTTATCAAAGATGAAAACGGAGCGTTCATCCCGACAAGCCAGACCCATAGCATTCGGTATGACAAATACTTCACATACAGCCCAGGGGGCTCTCTCAACGTCACTTACACGCCCAATGAGAAGAACACTTTCGCGTTGTGGTTAAACTGCTGGGACTCCTTCGGCCCAGTGGAAGGCACCACCGAACGGAAACGAACGGAGTTTATGGAACAGGCCGGCACCTATCAGTATGTGTTTGTCAACCAATCCTATACCAATTACCTGTTTTTCAGCTCAGGCTTGTATTACCAGCATAAGTTCAACGAAGAAGGACACAACCTGACTGTTCGTGCCAATGGCAACTGGAATCGCAATGCCGTGCCATTGGAGGACCGCACCACCTACACCCTGCCTTCGCCCCGAGAGGATGCTTTTCGCATGGACTACCTCATGTCAAGCGTACCTTTATCGGCCAATATCGATTATAACCTTCCCTACTCGAAAAACGGAGAATTCAGCACGGGTCTCAATGGCAGCTGGGAGTCGGGCCTCACGAGGAACGACGTTGACACCTTGATTGGCAACACCTACGTGTACGATCCGATCATGAGCTACCACTATCGCACCAAGGACCAGAAGCTAGGCGGTTATCTCATGGTACGACATCGTTTCGGCGATTTCACCGTGCAACCCGGCATCAACCTGAACTATTATCGAACCAGCATCGTTTATCCTGACACGCCTGATTATCCGTATATTATTGATTCTCAACCGTATCATTATTTCAACGTCACACCATCGTTGCACCTCTCCTATCGCACCGCATCGATGCACAACTTCAAGTTGAGTTATTCCAGAAGGGTCAACCACCCCACGGCAAAACAGCTCAGTCCTCTCAACATCTACGATACGGAGACCTACCTCACGGGCAATCCCAATCTGGAACCCGTTTACACACAGAACCTGGAAGCCGGCTGGACCAAATATTGGAACGACTTTGGATCGGTTGGGCTGACAGGCTACTATAAAAGCAAGAAAAACGAAATCACCTCCATCAACGAGTCGGGTTATCACGAGCATTATGGCCGAGTAGTGCTTTTCTCGAGGCCAGTCAATGTGGGTCGTTCCTACACGACAGGGGGCGAATTCAACATGATGTACCGCCCCAACGGGATGTTCAACCTGCGATTCTATGCCAATGTCTATGACTCCTATCTCGAGACCAATTATGGGGTACTGGATCAATGGGAAAAGAACGAGATGTGGTCATACAGCTTTCAGCTGAGTGCCTGGGCTAAGCTGTGGGATCGGTTGGAGATCCACGCATCAGGCCATTATTCCTCTCCCGTGCAGCGTTTGTTCAACCAAGTCGGGGCCAACTATTCCATCGATTGCGGGATGCGAACCGATTTCTTCAACCACAAGCTCTCGGTGTTTGTCAACGGCTATGACCTCTTCGGCTTGATGCGCTACAGCAACACCTACACCAACCCGATCTCTAGCGGCAGCTATTCCAGCAGAAGCAACAGCACCTATCTTTGCGCTGGTTTCACCCTGCGTTTCGGCAATGTGGAGTTGGAACAAGATGCACAGACGGCTGGAGAAAAGGGAGGACAATAAAAAGTGAGAAGTGAGAAGTTAGGAGTATTTAAAACAAAATGACTATTTTTGCGTTAAATTAGGTGTGATGACTGAACTCCTATATAAATCGAGATGTTGGATTGCCTTCGCGCTGATTGCGTTGTTGGCGGCCTGCAACGTGAAGTCCGACATGGACAACATGGAGCGATTGGTAATGGAGATTGAAAACAAGTTCGAGCGCGGGGAGGACATCTCACAAGACACCTCTATTTTTCAGGCGAGGCGTTATTACGACCTCTCTGACGATGCCGAGATGAAGACCCTTTCGGCCTTGTATAGCGGCTGTGTATATTGGCAACAGAATGACTACGACTCCGCCATGAAGGCCTTAGATGAGGCCATTGCCACGGCCAAGGCAAGCCAAGACCTCAAACTGATGGAAAAGGTACAGACAACCATTTCGGCTTTACATGGCGATCTGGATCATACCGAAAACATGATTAGCGTGTTTTTGCGCCGCAGAAGGATGCTCAACATCATCCTTTTGGCTTTGGTGGGAGCCGTTGGGATAATTCTTTTCCTCCTCTATCGTTCCGCACAGAAACGGGCCACTCTCGCCGAGATGAAGCTTAGCATGGCCGAGTTGCAGAAGGAATCCGAGAACTTGGCCGAGACCAACCGCGACAACCTCTTCCAACGGGGGATGATGATTTACAAGGTCTTCCTTATCGGGGAGAAGAAGGACATCGACATGGAGACCTTCAACAAGGTGAAAACCAGCGTTTGCGGCAAGGATGCCGACACTGCCTACGAAGCCATCTCCGATGCCTATCATCAAGTTTATCCCGAAGTAGTGCAACGGTTGCGCGATCATCAACCTTCTTTGACCGAAAGCGAGTTCAAGGTCTGCATCCTTTCCATGATGCCTTTCAGCGTGAAAGAGGTGGCCGATATTTTAAAGGTCTCCCCTGCCATGGTCGGCAAATGCCGGACAGGAATCCGGAAGAAATTTGGAATTACGGAGGTGAGAGGGAGTATTGAGGAATTGGTGGCGAGATTATAAGATAGTTTTTCTTGGTTTCAGGTTAATATTAGTTTTTTTATTTATCTTTGCGGAAAACAAAACCATAATCAACCATGAGCGAACAGATCCTAATAAGCACTATTGCCGAGTATTTTAAGACCCAGCCAGTTTTAAAGGCTTGGTTGTTCGGGTCGTTTGCTCGTGGCGAAGCCACCCCCGATAGTGATGTGGATATTCTAGTTGAGTTTGACCACAGCAACCCTATTGGATTATTCACTTACGCCCAAATTTGGAGGGATTTGCAGGAGCGTCTAGGCCGTAATGTTGACCTCGTGGAAGAAGGCACGCTAAAACCCTTTGCCGTGGAGTCCGCTAACCGTGATAAAAAACTAGTGTATGAGAGAACAAACTAAGGACATCGATCGTCTGTTTCACATTGAAGAAAGCATAAATCATGTGATGGATTTTCTTGAAGGCAAGGCTTTTGAGGACATGAAAGATGATATGATGTGTTTTCACGCAGTGGTGTACAATATTATGATTATCGGTGAGGCCGCCAATATGCTAACTAAGGAATTCCGAGAAAAACACCCAGAAGTACCGTGGCGCAACATCATAGACATGCGTAATGTGCTAGTCCATGGGTATTATATTGCAAGTCCACTGTTCATTTGGGAAACTTACGCCAAAGACCTTGGGCCTTTATTGGAGCATGTAAGACGGTATATTGCTGAAATGAAGAACATTTGATGCAGCCCAACGAGGGTTGGATTTTAGATTTCGTATGCCTGCAACAAAAAATCTTGATTGTTAACGTCTGAACAAAAAAGTGGAGACAATAATCTTCTACTCTTCATAGCCCTTTGAGCCGTATTCTTTTCTGGGCTTTTTATCGCATTTACCAATTGATTTCCTTCAAGTTGAGAACAATATAAACAAATTTTATTCTTTTCACTAAATTTATACAATCGGCAAGTAAAATCATAAAACCTGCCCCATTTTGTATGTACAGGATTAAGAATCACATCTACACAATCAATTACTTTGTCAAAACGCTTTTTTAGATAGCTATTTTGCAAGCGAAACTCTGCTCTATTTTTAACGCCTCGTTGGGTTTTCAATATATTGTTTTCTCCACATTGAATAACCAAAAAGCGTTTTTCGCCTACCATAAACTGTCGGTGACACTCTAGTTCATCAAGCAATCTCTCAATGTTTTCTTCCGTTGCATCCTTATGCTCACTGAAGACTTGGTGTGTTTTGAAATCTATAATCTTTCCGTTTTGTAAAAGAAAAAGCTGGTTTCCGACAAGACCTGGTGACAATTTCAATTCAAACAGAGCGGTAACTTTTTCATTATGTACTAATTGGCAAACAGAGCTTAAATCTTCTATGTTATTAAACACCCACTCGCTAAACAGCACAAAATCAGCATCCTTTTTATTGAGTATTTCCACTACAATACTGACCCGAAGTTTTCTCTGCTTTGAAGACAAACGATTCTAATTGGGAAATGAAACCAATTTTATTACCATAACTTATGTATTCTCTGTTTTGTCATAACAAAACAATATTCAAATATTGTTTTTAATGATATTTTCCATATTAGAATATTGTTATTCTATCTAAAACCTGTAAACCAGCAATCCTTTCAGCATCCAGTCGTGGAAGATACCCCGATAATCAAGGTCGGTCAAATTGTCCGGGATTTCCAATTGGCTATTGTTGATAGCATCGCGGCTGCGGAAGAAGAAACGGTTGTAGGTGAACTGGGTGGAGAAATAAACCCGTCCCATGGTGAGGCTGACGGCGGCACTGCCGATGTAATTGGGCATAGGATAGCACATCACCTTGGATGTTTTTTCGCCCAAATTCATGTCCTCGTCGTATTCGTAAGAAGTGGTCTTAAGGTAGTTGAACAAGGTAATCACCGGCATGGCGGTAAGGTTGATGGTAAGGTTGCGGAGTCCTTCGTTACGCTGCCCTACGGGATCTCGATGCCATGGTACAAAATTGACCGAATAGCCGCCACCCACCGAGGCTTGCATGGTGGCAAAGCAGTCCAGTAAATTATAGCTATCCATTGCGGCTTCGTGGGAATTGTACAGGTTGCCTTGCATGTAGCGCGCCGTCAACATCCACGAGCCTGCCGTACGTCGCTGCACCAGCCCCATCTTATAGGCCGCTGGATAAGCAAAGCGTTTGTTGTTGAAGACATAATAACCGTCAATCGTGAAACTTCTTAAGGCAGCCATTTCCTCAGAAGTGAATTTATCATGCAGATAGAACTCATCGCTCTCTTCCCCCAGCGTCAATCCTGAGATGAACTGATTGGTGATTTTGAAGTAATTGAGGCGTAGGCCCCACGACTTCCCTACGATATTGAAAGCAAAAGAACTTTTTTTCGCAGCACTTCGAGGCCCCACTTCGAGCCCATAGCCGAAACCCACATTGCCATAGCCGGCTTCAAGGCCGATCTTTTTGCAAAGTCCCTCGCCAAGGCTGTAACTTGAGATACCTGTGAGTGGACTTCCATCTGGCATATTGATGCCGAAATTGACATCCACGTCGAAGCCCGCTTTTTGTCCAGTAGTGAACAATCCCAAAGAAAAGCATGGTTTCGGCTGATAAATGCAGGTCGTGTCAACCACGGCGGGTTTGGTCAAAAAGCTATTAACCTTATGCCAAAAAGTGAGTTCTTGTGCTTGTAATGAAAGCACACCGAAAACCAAAACGGTGATGAATAGAAGTTTTTTCATAGATCTTGTTTTTTGCAAAGATAATGAATTTCACAAAAGTGCGTCTCGCAGCTCCTTTACGGTGTCAACAATTCGGTTTCCTGCCAGCTGTTCACGGGTACGGTTGCCCCAGCTGACGGCAATGCCGTCGATGCCACCATTGGCGGCAGTCTGCATGTCGGTGTTGGAGTCGCCCACCATGACAGCATCAGAAGGCGAACAGCCGGCCTTGACCAGCACGGAGGCAACAATCTCTGGTGCCGGCTTCATGGGATAGCCCACCCGATTGCCGAAGATGACGACAAAAACGATGTCTGGAAAGAATTCGCGAATGAGCCGCTCGGTGCCCTCTTGAACCTTGTTGGAGACAACGGCCAGCTGAACGCCACGGGCATACAAGTCGTTAAGCAGTTTCACGATACCCGGGAAGGGACGAGTATGTTCGTCGATATGGGCCAAGTAATACGTCTTGAACTCCGCCACGCAAGTTTCAAGATAGGCATCGTTCAGTTCCATCGGAGAGAAGGCTTTACGAATCAAGTTACGGATGCCGTGACCCACCATCTTACGGTATTGCTCCACGGTGTATTGGGGCATCCCATGGCGTTCCAAGATATAATTGACAGCATTGCCAAGGTCCTCGATGGTGTCGAGCAAGGTACCGTCAAGATCGAAAATCACTAGTTTTTTCATGTCGGCAAAGATACAAAAAAAGCCCGCCAAACCGACGGGCTTTTTCATTCATTATCATTGGATCATTCAAACGAGGCGATGGCCTTTTTGATGATCTCGATGGCTTCGCGAAGTTCGGCCTCGGTGATGACCAAGGGCGGAGCGAAGCGGATGATGTGCTGGTGGGTAGGCTTGGCCAGCAGGCCGAGGTCACGCATCTTCAAGCACACATCCCAAGCCTCTTTGCCGTCTTTAGGCTTAATGATCACGGCGTTGAGCAAGCCTTTACCGCGGACCTTCTCGATCATCGGGCTCTTGATCTTGCCGATCTCCTCACGGAAGATCTTACCGAGACGCTCAGCGTTCTCCATCAGGTGTTCATCTTTGATGACCTGGAGGGCAGCGATGGACACGCGTGCGGCCACAGGGTTGCCACCGAAGGTGGAGCCGTGCTCACCGGGCTTGATGTTCAGCATGATGTCGTCGTCGGCCAACACGCAGGAGACCGGCACTACGCCACCACCGAGGGCCTTGCCGAGGATGAGGATGTCGGGACGGACGCCCTCGTGGTCGCAAGCCAGCATCTTACCCGTACGGGCGATACCGCACTGCACCTCGTCGGCCATAAACAGCACATTGTGCTTCTTGCAGATATCATAGCACTTCTTCAGGTAGCCGTCATCCGGGACATACACACCAGCTTCGCCTTGGATCGGCTCCAGGAGGAAGCCAGCAATCTCGTCACCCTGTTCGTCGAGAACCTTCTCGAGGGCAGCCGGATCGTTATAGGGGATACGGATGAAACCAGGCGTCATAGGACCGTAGTTGGCGTAGCTCTCGGGGTCGTTACTCATGGTGATGATGGTGATGGTACGGCCGTGGAAGTTGCCTTCGCAGCAGACGATCTTCACCTTGTCGTTCGGGATACCTTTCTTGACCACACCCCAGCGGCGAGCGAGCTTCAGACCGGTCTCGTCGGCTTCAGCGCCGGAGTTCATCGGCAACACTTTGTCGTAGCCGAAATACTCGGTGACATACTTTTCCCAAACGCCCAACGCGTCGTTGTAGAAAGCGCGTGAGCTGAGGGTAAGACGATTGGCCTGGTCGGTCATGGCCTTGATGATGGCTGGGTGGCAGTGACCTTGGTTCACTGCGGAGTAAGCTGACAAGAAGTCGAAGTATTCCTTGCCTTCGACATCCCAAACCTTGGCGCCCTTGCCCTTGGCGAGGACGACTGGCAGCGGGTGGTAGTTATGGGCACCGTATTTCTCTTCGAGGTCCATAGCCTGCTGTGATGACGTGATTTTTTCGATCATGATTCGATATTTAAGGATTTAAAGATTTAAAGATTCAATATTTAAAATGAGCCGCAAAATTAGCGTTTAATTTTGAATAAATCAACTCTAAACAGCAACGTAAGGATTAAAATCCTTCTCCTCTCCGATGGTCGTGGACTCACCGTGACCAGAAAACACTTCCGTATCGTTTGGTAAGGTAAACAAACGGCTACGGATGGACTCCCGAAGCTCCTCGAAGTCGCCTCCAGGGAGATCGGTACGACCCACGCTGCGGCAGAAGAGTGCATCGCCTGTGAGAACCCAACCTTCGACAGGAGCATAAAGACTGATGCTTCCACGCGCATGTCCCGGGGTACAAATCACCTCTAAACTGCTCTCTCCTATTTTAATCACCTCATCATCCTGCAGGTCCACATCGGGAAGGTCGATATCCCCCACCGGCTGAAAGCCCAGCCACACCGCTTGACGTTTGGCCTGAGTAAAGTCAGGATGCGTGCCAGAATGCGCAGCCGCAGGGATGCCATAACGGCGCTTCACGGCGTTGTTGCCGACCACATGATCCACATGACCATGAGTGTTGATCACCATCAGCGGCTTCAGTTGATGCTGGTCGATAAAGCCAAACAAACGGTCTTCCTCAGAAGCAGTGTAGCAGCCAGGGTCGATGATGACACAATCCTTGGTTTCATCGAAGATTACGTATGTGTTCTCTCCAAAGGGATTAAAAACAAGAGAGTTGATTTGAAGCATGTCGATTTGAAGATTTGTTGGGCAAAGGTAAGGAGAATTCCGTATTTTTGCAGATTCAACCCGAATAAAATGAAGTCGAACAGAAAACGGTTTTTGCGTTTGATGCTGTTGGCAATGCTGACAGCGATGACTTCATTCGCCCACGCCCAGTTCTAC
Organism: Bacteroidales bacterium; assembly: GCA_017530365.1. Classification (GTDB taxonomy): domain Bacteria; phylum Bacteroidota; class Bacteroidia; order Bacteroidales; family F082; genus Limimorpha. The sequence goes on along the minus strand of JAFXMK010000010.1, from coordinate 75,101 downwards.
AACGGCATGAACATGGAATTCGGCAAGAACCGCATCCAATGGAAAGACTTCCATTGGTCGTATTATCGTTACGAGAATTTCGATGTTTATTTCTACCAAGGCGGCAATGATCTGGCCAACTATGTGCTCAACTATGCCAAAGACGCTATCCCAGAAATTGAAAAAAAATTTGGATCGCACTTTGGCAACAAGGTCCAATTTTTGGTTTTCAACAGCCTTGGCGATCTCAAGCAAAGTAACCTCAACAACAAAGAGGAGGACACGGGCAACACCGGTGGTGTCACCAGAATCATCGGATCGAAGGTGTTCCTGTATTTCAACGGCAACTATGCTGACTTCGAGCAACAGATCAAAGAAGGCATCGCCCACCTGCTCCTGACCCAAGTCATGAACGGCACTTCCATAGGCTCCCAAATCAGGAGCTCCTACCGCTACGACATCCCCGAATGGTTCCAGAGCGGACTGTGTGCCTATATTACTGAGGATTGGGATAGCTTTAAGGAAGACAGACTTCAACAAGGTATTCTATCCGGCGAGTTCAAGAAACTCAATCATTTACAAAACCAAGACGCCATCATCGCTGGCTATTCCTTTTGGGGATTTATCGAGGAAAAATACGGCACCAAGGCCTTCAACGACATCCTGATCTTAGCTGAGAGCTCCCAAAACGTAAAAAAAGCACTGCTCTATGTCACAGGCGTGAAATACAAAGAGTTGATCAAGCAATGGTACGCTTTTTACGAATCAAGGTACAAGGTTATCAAACAGGAAAAGCCGACAGAACTAATGGCACTGAAGTACCGCAAACACCGCACCTATACTGAACCTGAAGTCAGTCCTGACGGCAAACGCATCGCTTACGTCAGCAACGACGAAGGCAAAGTAGGCATCTGGATCGAAGAACTCGCCACAGGAAAAAAAGAGCGACTCTATAAAGGCGGATACCGCTCCGACACTTGGATTGACACCTCCTTCCCTTTGTTGGCATGGCATCCGACAGGCAACATCCTGTCGTTCATCATTGAAGAGGAAGGACAACTGCTGCTATGCAACCTTGATCTGGGCACCAAAAAGATTGGTAAGACATATCTTTATGAATTCCAAAAGATAACTTCCTTCTCCCATGCCCATAAGGAACGGAAAATCGTCTTGGCCGCCTCCCGTTTCGGGAAACCCGACATCTTTGTTTACAATTTGTTTTCCAACACTTTGGAACAGATCACCGATGATTATTACACCGATTTGTCACCCGTTTTCACTTCGGATGACAAACAGATCATCTTCAGTTCCAACCGCCTTGATGAAGAGCTGGAGGTCCAGACCTCGCCTGGAATGCAGATGAAACAATTCAACCTTTTTGCCTACAACTATAAAGGCACAAAGAGGCAACTGACCAACTTGACGGCACAACATCTTTCAAGCAGCATCCTTCCCAAGACGTTCCAAGGCAACAAGCTGTTTTACCTGAACGACTCCAGCGGCTTCTATAATCTTTATGAGGCAAATTTCGACAGTGCGGTAAGCCATATCGACACTACCGTACATTACCGCTATTATTCGGTCAGTAAGCCTTTGACCAACTATACAACGAGCATTATTGATTATTCATACAACCCAAGGGACAAGAAACTGGTCATGCTGATTACCGACCTGGACGGCCAAAAATTCTATTCCACTTATTATCAACCGAATAGTGCAGCCAAAGACATTAAGCAGATGAGTCCCTACGCCCAGCAACGGCTGCTGAAAAAGAAAAAAGAAGAAGAACGAGTGGAGGGGAAAACCACCAGCCATCGATTCAAAAACAGTTATAGGGAGCCTAGGAAGACAAGACCCCTGGGGCCTGCGTCCGACAGCATCCACCAGTTCACCAATCCCAGCCAGATCTCCAGTTATATGAGATTGCTTGCGGCAAAAAAAGACACTACCGTCAGGGCCCAAAATTATTATGTTGAACTCTTCACCGACAAGTTGACGAGCCAGCTCGACTTCAGCTACATGAATTACAGCTACCAGCCCTTCTCAGGTTATGGGGGCGCCATCTATCTCAGCTCCCCGGGCAACGTCCTGTTGGGTTCTACCATGGCTGATCTGATGGAAGACTATAAGATCGATCTGGGCGTGAAGTTGAACCGCTCTTTGATCAACAATGAATACGTGGTGCGGTTCCGAGATTTGAGACATCGTCTCGACAAAAGCTTGACCTTACACCGATATGTCACCGACAATTACGGCTATTACTACTACCGAACCTTTACCAACGAAGCCTTCTATACGTTGAGTTACCCGTTCAATGAGACCCTGAGTCTTCGTGGTACCGCCTTATATCGATGGGATCGAACGGTCAGCCTTGCCATCGACAATTTCAGCTTGGCGGAAGAGGCTACTGCAGCACATTTGGGTGGACTCAGAGCCGAATTGGTTTACGACAACTCCAAGAAACTACAAACAAACCTATATGTCGGAGCAAGAGGAAAGGTCTTTGCGGAATACTATCAAACCATTAACAAAGAAACCAAGAACCTCTTCGTGGTCGGCTTTGACTACCGCAACTACACCCGCATCCATCAAAACTTCATCTGGGCCAATCGTATTGCCGGCAGCAGCTCATTGGGCCAGAATAAGTTGATCTATTTCATGGGCGGTGTTGACAACTGGATCATGGCAAAGTACAATTACGAAACCCCTATCGACTACGAACAGAATTACAGGTATCAAACCCTTGCCACCAATATGAGGGGCTTCAAGCAGAACATCCGTAATGGCAACAATTTCCTAGTGCTCAACAGCGAATTGCGTTTCCCCGTATTTAGCTACCTACTCGACAGGCCCATCAACATGCAATTTATCAAGAATTTCCAGATCGTTGCCTTTGGTGACGTGGGCACTGCCTGGACTGGATGGAATCCATACGACCCAAGTAACTCACTCTATACATCGCATTATCACGACGGGAACCTTGACATCAGCGTGACCAAGATGAAAGAACCCATCGTGGGAGGTTTCGGCTTTGGCTTGAGGACCACCTTGCTGGGATATTTTGTCAGAGGTGATATGGCATGGGGTATTGAAGACGGCGTCATCAATAAAAAACCGCAGTTTTATCTGTCCTTCAATCTGGACTTCTGATCGTTACGAAAAACACTTTTTTATCAACACGAATTGTTGATAAAAACAAGGTTAAAAAAAGCGTTTTTCGAGCCTTCAATTGCTATCTCTTTCCTAATTTAGCACTCGCTAATAACGAGTGGAATTTTTAGGATAGCGGAGTTTTAAATTATTAACTTTCAGCGAGATATGAAGAACAAGAGGCGAGAATTGGATATGGAGCAAACGCTTTTTAGCGAGTTGCAGCTCGAGGAAATTGAAAAAGAAACCCAAGTAGGATACGACAAGATATTGGAAGCTCGCCAAAACACAAATTTCAGCGATGACGAGCTGTCACAACAGGAACATGTGCAGGTGGTTGTGAAGCATCAACCGCACCCCTTGGAGGAGGTTAAGGCAGCAGCAAAAGAATATTTCCATGGAGATTCATTAGCCGGCGACGTATGGGCCAACAAATACGCGCTTAAGGACAGTGACGGCAACATCTACGAGCTGACACCCGATGAGATGCACCATCGAATCGCAAGGGAAATCGCACGCATCGAAAGGAAATACCCGAATCCAATGACCGAAGAAGAGGTCTTCGAGGTCTTGAAAGATTTCAGATACATCGTTCCCCAAGGAAGTCCCATGGCGGGCATCGGTAACGATTTCCAGATCTCATCCCTCTCCAATTGCTTTGTCATCGGCAACAAGGGACAATCCGACTCCTACGGAGGCATCATGAAGATCGACCAAGAACAGGTGCAGCTGATGAAACGCCGTGGGGGTGTCGGCCATGACCTCTCCCATCTTCGACCCACTGGAAGTCCCGTCAAGAACTGCGCTTTGACTTCTACCGGCATCGTACCTTTTATGGAACGCTACTCCAACTCCACCAAGGAAGTCGCCCAAGACGGCCGTCGTGGCGCCTTGATGATGAGTATCAGCATCAAGCATCCCGATGCGGAAGCCTTCATCGATGCCAAGATGACGCAAGGTAAAATCACCAATGCCAACGTCTCCGTCAGGATTACCGACGAGTTCATGCAGTGTGTAAAGGAAAACAAGCCTTTCATCCAGCAATACCCCATCGACTCGCCCAATCCGACCTTCACCAAAGAAGTGGATGCTCGCGCCTTGTGGAACAAAATCATCCACAACGCTTGGAAGTCGGCAGAACCCGGCGTGCTTTTCTGGGACACCATCATTCGGGAGTCCATCCCCGACTGCTATGCCGACCTCGGCTTCCGCACCCTGAGCACCAACCCATGCGGCGAAATCCCGCTTTGTGCATACGACAGCTGCCGCCTGCTAGCTATCAACCTATACAGCTACGTTGACCACCCCTTCACTCCTGAAGCTCGCTTCAACAGCCAGCTGTTTGCCAAGCACGTGGCCATCGCCCAACGCATGATGGACGATATCGTCGATCTTGAGATCGAAAAAGTCGATGGCATCTTGAAAAAAGTCGAATCCGACCCTGAAGATCCCGAGGTGAAACGCATCGAGCTCAACCTTTGGAAAAACATCAAGGAAAAATGCCTGCTAGGCAGAAGAACGGGTATCGGCATCACCGCCGAGGGTGACATGCTTGCCGCTTTGGGTAAACGCTACGCCTCCGACGAAGCCATCGCCTTCTCCACAGAGATTCAAAAGCTGCTAGCCTACAACGCCTATCGCTCTTCCGTGAACCTGGCCGAAGAACGAGGCAAGTTCCCTATGTTCAACGCCAAACGCGAAGAGAAAAACCCCTTCATCAACAGATTGCGTGCCTTGGACGAGGACTTGTACCAGAAGATGTGCCGTGTAGGCCGACGCAATATCGCCATGCTCACTATTGCCCCGACGGGTTCCGTGAGTCTTTGCACCCAAACCACCTCGGGCATCGAGCCTGTGTTCATGGTGGTATATAAACGTCGCCGCAAAGTCAACGCGAACGACAAGGACACCCACCCCACCTTCATCGACAGCGTGGGCAACGCCTTCGAGGAATACAACGTGTTCCACCACAAGTTCCTCACCTGGCTCGAAGTCAATGGCTATAACGTTGAAGAGGTGATGCATTATGACGACGAACAACTGAAGGAAGTCATCGCCAAGTCACCTTATTACAAAGCCACTGCCAACGACATCGACTGGGTGAACAAGGTCAAGATGCAAGGCAGCATGCAAAAATGGGTGGACCACTCCATCAGCGTCACTGTCAACATCCCCAAAGAGACCACCGAAGAGATGGTGAGCCGTATCTACATGACCGCTTGGGAATGCGGCTGCAAAGGCATGACGATTTACCGTGACGGCTCCCGTGACGGCGTGCTGGTATCCAAAGACGAAAAGAAGGCAGACGACAAAAAACAGAAGGCCGAAGACACGGGACGTCCAAATGATATCAAGATGAGCTCCGCCCCTCAACGTCCCAAGGAACTCGAATGCGATGTCGTACGCTTCCAAAACAACTACGAGAAATGGATCGCCTTTGTTGGCAAGTTGAATGACAAGCCTTACGAGATCTTCCTTGGCAATGCCGATGAGATTTTCCTTCCTCCCTTCGTCGAAAAAGGCAAGATCATCAAGGAAAAGAACAAAGGCGAGGCCTCTAGATACGACTTCCAATACCTCGACAAGGGCGGTTATCCCGTTACCATACAAGGCTTGTCGCGCATGTTCAACAAAGAATATTGGAACTACGCTAAGCTCATCTCTGGTATCTTGCGCCACGGCATGCCGATCAACTATGTCATTGAACTGGTTCAGAACCTTACCGTTGAAGAGGACAACATCAACACATGGAAAAACGGTATTGTAAGAGCGCTGAAGAAATATATCCCCAACGGAACCAAAGTCACAGGCAAGGTCTGCCCGAATTGCGGACAGGACACCATCATCTATCAGGATGGATGCATGCTTTGCACCAACTGCGGTCATTCCAAATGCGGATGACCTTGAACTGAAAACAGTTGTTTTTTATCTTCATAATGGCAGGTCGCCGGCCCTCGGGTCGGCGGCCTTTTTTTCAAGAAGACGGAAGGAAGAATTATGCTGACAACTCTTGGAAAGTGGGGAGGTGGTCAAGGGCTTTCAACTTGCCGTCCTCAATCTTAAAACAATAACAATCACTCCCATTATAGAGCATTAGGAATTTGGGGTGGAGCGCGGAATAATAACGCAACGCCTGTTCCAGGGTATCCTGGGCCAACTTCACGGAAGAAGCCTTGCATTCAAGAATCATCAAGGGATTGCCGTCCCGGCCAAAAACCACGGCATCGCAACGTTTGTCGAGTCCATTGACCTTGATGGAATATTCCACGGCAAGCAACCCTGGAGGCACGTCAAGATGCTCCACCAACATGAACAGTGCTTTCTGCCGCACCTCTTCTTCTGGAGTGAGGGTACAATAACGCTTCCTCAAAGGATCAAAGACCAACGTCTTATCCCCTTGTGTTGTCGTCTTGAACCATTGGAGATCCGACATGCCCAGATGCTATTCTTCGTCCAGCTTGACGCTGTAAAGGAGGGATTGGAGTTGTAGCAGGTCGTCGCGCTTGTCGTGGTTGGGGTAATACACATAGCCCTCCAAGGTCACCAGATTGCCTGTCTTGTTGTCGGGGAATGTATATGACACGAAAGGACCCGCCATGTAATCGCCCATCAGGCACCACATGCCACGCAGTTCGGCTGCGAATCCCGTTGGATAGTTCGAAGGATAGCTTACCACAGGAGGAACAAACTCCTTCTCAGTGGTCATGAACGACCCATCCGCAGGACCAGGAACGTACTTTTGGAGCATGCGGTCACGCACAGCAACGAGACTGCTCAACTCCAGTTGAAGGGTGTCCTTATAAGGAGTGGTATAGATGAAGATACCAAAACTGTTCTTCTCCAGCTCCTTACGAAGCCACAGAAAATCAGGCTCGTCTTTAGAAATAAAGAAACCTGATGGAATGGTCATATCGAAACCCAATTTTTCTTTGATTCGTTGGGTGATCTTCGTGTCGTTAGAAGGTCTGAGAACCGTCATAATCCGGTCACGTTCCACCTTGTCAAACATCATTTTATAGACCTCTTTCTGTTCTTCAAAGATCTGGCACCATGAAGTGCGATCTGGAGCAATGATCTTGATCACACGTTGCGGAGCAGCCCACAAGTCTTCAGCTGTTTCCACAACCGGTTTGTCAAGAGCCTGGTTGATTTCCACGATAAGCAGACTTTTGTGTTTTTTAAACATGTCGGTGAACCCACTGACGTTAATATGAGAGAGTTTAAAGATCGCTTCAGGTTGTGGCAATCCATATTGCGGTTGCAGGAAAAAAGCCCGAATGGTATCACCTATCATGCCATCCCACTGCTCTTTATTCTGAGTAACCGCCAAGATCTCAGATGTACCCCCGGCAGAACGGTCTTTCTTTCCAATTACATTCTTCTTGTCACACGCAGAGAAGACTAGTAGCATGCATGAGAGCATGGCTAACACTATGATATTGAGACGTTTCATGTTTTGATAGTTTTTTTGATTCTATTATTTTGACGACACTCGTAGTCTTTGGTTGGTCCGGATGGTATTGGATTTAAGGTTGTTCCATTTCTTAATACTGCTCACAGTGACCCTGTATTTTTTAGCAATACTTGAAAGGGTCTCCCCTTTTTTCACCGTATGGTACTTGGTTTTAGGCTTAGGCGGGGCAACTACCACCTTTTGAGCCTCTTCAAGCACTTTTTCCTTATCGATCTGTTCCCTAGTCTTATAAGCATAGATCTCTTTTTCCCTAACGGAAAACTGTACCGCATATTGTGAAGGAAGTCTCAAAATAAACGGAACCGTATCGCTAGCAGGGATGATCCCTTTGGTGTATTGAGGATTGTAAGTTTCAAGGTCTTTCATTGACACTCCTAAGGTCTCATTCAGCTGAGCGAATGTCAACACATCATGAACGGTGACAGTGTCGGTGCCACTGATAAGCATATCTGGAGCGATGGGATAAATATTGTGTTCCTTGGCATAGTGGATCACATAGTTGATGGCGATGAAAGTCGGGACATAATTCTGGGTTTCCGCCGGCAAGTAGGGACAAATGGCCCAATAGTCCATGACGCCACCCGCGCGAGCGATTGCCTTGTTGACGGTACCGGGGCCGGAATTGTATGCAGCCAGCACCAGGAACCAATCTTTATATCTGTTATACAGGTCCAACATAAAACGACAAGCGGCTTCAGTTTCCTTCGCCGGGTCAAAGCGATCATCCACCAGTGAGTTTGACTTCAATCCATATTGCTTGCCGGTTGCGAACATGAACTGCCAAAGTCCTTTGGCACCTACCCTTGAGACGGCAAGCGGATTCAGTGCAGACTCGACTACGGCCAGGCATTTCAACTCCAATGGCATGTTGTATTTGTCAAGAACCTCCTCAAACATTGGAAAATACACGTATGAAAGACCCAACATACGTCCGGTAAACGCCCTAAATCTAAAGACATAGTTGTCAATCTTTGCCCTGACCGCAGGATTGTAAACCATGGGAAGCGTTGTCTGAGCTGCCAATTTTTCAATACGTTGCTTGTAAACTTCATCTGGAAAGATAGGAACCTCACCAAATTCATAACCGTAAGGATTCATCTCGGCTGAATCATACTCCAAATAGCGCTCGGCAAAAAAAGGCAAGTCCCCCAAAGATTCAAACATCCTCATGATTTCCGACTCACCCAACACTGTATCCAGCGCAACAGAAGTGGTATCCTCAGTATCAGAAATGCTCTGAACCTGAGCAAAAGAAAATGGAATGAAAAGAATGAAAAAAGCGGCTACTAGAAGTGATTTGGTTTTCATGCGGGCATCGAAATTAATACAATCTGCAAAGATATGAAAAAAAAATCGAAGCTCACAAGTCCTTAAAGAATATTAAGTCTATTGGCGTCCTGTTTTACGAAGATGGCTAACATGATGGTAAAGGCAAGAAGACTCGATCCACCATAACTTAAGAAAGGCAGTGGGATGCCAATGACGGGCACTAATCCGATAGTCATACCTATGTTGATGGCAACGTGGACGAAGATGATACCGGCAATGGCATAACCATAAATTCTGCTGAATGCCAGCTTTTGCCGTTCCGCCATTTTAACAATACGCACCAGCATGCCAATATAAAGAAGCAGCACCACCAACGAACCTTTGAAACCACCTTCCTCACCGATGGTGCAGAATATAAAGTCGGTGTGCTGTTCGGGAACGAAATCGTATTTGGTTTGGGTTCCTTGAAGGAAGCCTTTCCCCCAGAAACCACCTGATCCAATGGCAATGCGCGACTGATGCAAGTTATATCCTGCGCCTTTGATATCATCGTTCAACCCGAGAAGCACTTCAATACGGGTACGTTGATGTTCTTGCAGCACTTCATTGAAAGCGTAGTCAACGAAATAAACAAAAGCAAAGAAACAAACGAAAATGGCCACCATGGTCCAAATTCTCTTGCGCCTGCGGAGCAAATAATAGGTCAATGTCAATGCAAACAGAGATCCCAAGACGATCCACATGACTTTAGCCGACCACAGCAAGGTGAAGACGAAGACCGCCACTGCGCCAACAGCCAGCAGCATGACGGCACCTGCTCCCGGCATTCCTTCCCTATAGAGAAGGAAGATGAACGAGGCGAAGACGATGGCAGAGCCGGTATCATTTTGCAGCAGCACCAATGCCGCAGGAATCAAGATAATGATATAGGACCATATCCTTGTCCTTCGGTTTCTGAGGTCCACATCCTGATGTCCCAGATAGCTCGCCAAGGCCAAAGCGGTTCCTAGCTTGGCGAATTCCGAGGGTTGCAGCTTGATGCCGCCTCCGAAATCGATCCACGAAGTGGCGCCTTTGGTGGCTTTCCCGTAAACCAGCACCACTATCAGCATTAGCACCACGATGGCATAAATCCAAAACGCAAAGGCATCAAACAGCTTAGCGTCCAAAAGAAGTATGATAAAGCCTATTGCAAAGGCTATGCCCATCCACATCATCTGTTTTCCGGAAAACTGCGACATATCGTAGATGGGATGGCTTCCCTCGCTCAAGCCCGCTGAATACACACTGAGCCAGCCGATGATCACCAATGCGAAATACATCAGCAACAATGGCCAATCCACTTTTCCAACTATACTATTCCTATCCGTCATTTCTTCTTCTTTTTAATGGCGTAGTTTATGACACCTTTCATCATACGCTCTTCCACATTGGGACGTTCTGAATAGCCCTTGATATATTTTTCCATCATCAAAGAGGCAATCGGTGCTGCCCAAGTGGAGCCATAACCGCCGTTTTCAATAATGATTGACAAGGCAATCTGAGGGTCTTCCACTGGAGCAAAGGCAATGAAAATGGAGTGGTTGTCTCCATGAGGATTTTGTGCCGTTCCTGTCTTGCCACCGGCAGAGATGCCCGGGATCCTGGAACCACGGGCCGTACCTGCACCTCCTTCAAACACGCTCTTCATGCCAGCCTTGATCACCTTAAAGTGACGGGCCTCAATTCCTGTCTCCATCCTCGTGGTCATCTTCTCCGGGATTGCCGTGGAATCGCCAAAAGAACGGATCAGGTGCGGAGGGTAGTAGTAGCCCTCGTTAGCAATCAAGGCCGCGATGTTAGCCAATTGCAGCGGAGTAACCAAGATCTCACCTTGACCAATACCCAACGACCTGATGGTCACAGAATTCCAACTACCAGCATACATCTTGTCATAATATTCGCGCGTCGGGATATTACCCGGTCTTTCGTAGGGAATATCCGTATCGAACTTATGTCCCAAGCCAAGTTTATAGGTCATCTGATGCCAATACTCGTAACCTTTCTTGATATTGCCGAACTTGGGGTTATTGATGGTAGTCTTGAAAGCCTCGTAAAAATAAGGGTTGCAAGAGTTTTCGATGGCGTTGGCCAAGTCGGGGGAACCACCGTGATGGTGAGTGCATTTAATAGGCGTAGTGCCCGGTCCGTTGCACCTGAAATGGGTGGCGGGCGTAATGCTACCACTCTGAAGAGCTATGAGCCCGTTCACCATTTTAAACGTGGATCCCGGAGGGTAAGTGCCACTGATGGCACGGTTGAGCAAAGGCTTCATGGGGTCTTGCAAGAGCTCGGCATAATGCTGTCCACGGACACGTCCCACAAGCAGGTTTGGGTCATACGAAGGACTAGTCACAAAAGCGAGAATCTGACCTGTCTTAGGTTCAATAGCGACAATGGAGCCTATTTTTCCTTTCATCAGTGCCTCACCGTATGCCTGCAAGTCTGCGTCCATGCCCAGATAGACGTCTTTTCCTGGTACTGGCAATGAGTCCAACATGCCGTCCAAATAGCTGCCTTTCTCTCGATTGTGCACATCCACCATCATTACCTTCAGGCCTTTCTTACCGCGCAGTTCCTTCTCATAGAACTTCTCAATACCCGATTTGCCAATATAGTCACCCCTTCTGTAATAGGGATCCGCTTCCAGCTCCGCTTTGTCCACCTCACCAATGTCGCCCAATGTGTGCGCTGCAATAGCATTGGGATAATGCCGTAATGTACGGGTTTGGAAATAGAAACCCGGGAAACGGTACAAGATTTCACCGATATGGGCATAGTCTTCCTTCGATATTTGGGCAAGAAACACCGAGGCCTTGATACGTGAATAGTTCTTTGCCTTTGCAAAACGCTCCTCGTAGCTCTCACGAGTAATATTCAACAGACGGCAAAACTCAAGGGTATCCATGTCCTTGACCTGCCCCGGCACCACCATGAGGTCGTACACTGCCTCGTTATAAACCAACAACTTGCCATTTCGGTCAAACACCTTGCCACGAGCCGGATACTGGGTGACATAACGAAGCACGTTATTGTCCGCCGATTGTTTAAGCTCTTTGTCAAGAACCTGCAAAGAAAACAATTTCAATAGATAAACCACACCCACAACGACAAAAATGCCGATGATAACGTACTGTCGTTTAGCAAGATTTCGGTTGGTGTTATACATGCTCGTTTTGCTTTGCAAAAGTAACCTTTTTTTTCTTAATTGGGAGTTTGTAAGAAAAAAGATTGTATCTTTGCAAACTAATAGTTTTTTATGAAAAAGATTTTGTTGGTCATCGGCGTTATCTTACTAGGTTTAAGCTCTTGCCATTCCGGCAAAAAAGGGAATGCATTATTGTCAAGATCATTTCCCACGTATAACTGGGAACGTTTTGATTTTGTCAAAACTGAAATCGACCTGAAAAAGCCCACAACCTACAACCTCGTCTTAAACGTTGCCTTTGACCCTTCCTATACACAGAATTATTTTTCGGTGGTTTTCACAGTATTTGACGAAAACGAGCACCCGTTTCGCACAAAAGGCTACAAATTCACTTTGAAGGAAAAAGACGGCTCTTGGAAATCGACTTTAACCGACGGCAGTTATCATTATTCTTTCCCCATCAATAGCGAATTGAGCATCAACGAACCGGGAAAATACACTTTCCAATTGGAGAACCGCATGCCCATCACACCATTGACCGGCATCCAATCGATTGAAATCATCAACCTCAATTGAAAATATTAACAGAGAACAAATATGAAACAATTCCATTTATTCCGTAATCTCAGCTTGTTTACCATCCTTGGCATGCTGGCTTTTTCCTCTTGTGTCTCACAGAAAAAAGTGTTGCTTTTGAAAGAGCTTCAGATGGCCGAGCAAAACAAATCAATTGAATATCAGAACGAACGAAATCTCAATTACAAAATCCAGCCCGGTGACAACCTTTACATCAAAGCCATCAATATCATCGACGAGAGAAACTCAAATGTACTGAATGGAGAAAGCTCCCGCAACTACATGACTTCAGACGCCTCCATCTATTTGAATTCTTACACAGTGAATGAGCAAGGTTATCTTGATTATCCTTTGACAGGCCTGGTTCAGGTCAAAAACCTCACCGTGGAACAGGTGAAAGACAAATTGCAGACGGAACTTGCCAAGTTCATGAAAGAAACCGCTTTGATTGTCAAGTTATCCAATTTCGATTTGACCATTATCGGTGAAGTAGCCAGACCTGGTAAATACAAGGTCTATCAATCGGAAATCAGCGTTCTTGAAGCCGTTGCTTTGGCAGGTAACTTTACCAACTTCTCCAAGACTTCCAATGTCAAAATCGTTCGCCGTACTAACAATGGAAGCGAGGTCATCAACGTCAATCTCGGCAAAGCCGACATCCTCAGTTCTCCTTACTACTATTTAAAACCTAACGACATCGTATATGTAGAGCCGTTAAGGATCAAGCGCTGGGGCTTCTCCACCTTCCCCTATTCCACCGTGTTGTCCATCCTCTCGCTGGGCGTAACCATTTTTGCTTTGTACTATAGAAATAACAATTATTAAAAATATGAGCAACCCAAAAGAAACCGTCTCCCGTGTAGCGGACAAAGACGAACAATCAGTTGATATCAAGGCGCTGGTTTATACTTTTCTTAGCAATTGGTATTGGTTTCTAATTGCTGTTGTCATCGCCTTAGGATTGGGATGGCTGTACAACCATTACAAGACTCCGCAATACCAAGTGGCAGGAACTGTACTGATCAAAGACCAAAAGTCGAGGTTGGATCCAACCTCCATTATGACTGGACAGTATTATGGCAACTATCAGAATTTGGACAATGAGCTCGCCATTCTGAAATCGTATAGTCTGTGCGAAAGGGTTGTCAAAAAGATGCATCTGGAAGTCTCCTATTATGACAACAGCGGTTTTAGGGCTACCGAACTGTACAAGGCTGCTCCTTTCGAAGTGGAGTTTGACAAAGACATCCCTCAGGCAGTTGGTTTGGTTTACAATGTCGTGTTCGACGGCGATATCGTATCGATTCAAGCCGAATCGGACGGCTTCAGCCAATACGATTACACCAATGAGCAATTCGTTGCCTCGAGCGGAGAAAAAATAAAAATCAGCGGCGATTACCCCACTGAAGATTGGATTGATACGGGCTACAACCGTTTTCGCATTGTCAAAAGCCCAACTTACAAGCCCGAGAGTGATGACGGACGCAAGATGTCATTCGTGTTTACGGACTACCTGACCATGGTGAACCGGATGAATTTCTCCGCTTCCAGCATCAGCAAGCAGGCCTCCGTGGTTTCCATCTCTATGATAGGCCCCAACCGCAGGAAGATGGTGGAATTCATCAATGCATTGATGACCGAATACGTGAACCGCGGTTTGGAGACCAAAAACCAAGTCTCGGAAAACACCATTGAGTTCATTGACCAACAGTTGGAACTTACCGAGCAATCCCTTGACAAAGCAGAAATTGAATTGCAGGATTTCCGCGCCTCCCATGACCTCACCAACCTCAATGCCCAATCGCAACAAGTAATCACAACGTTGCAAAAATTGGAGCAGGATCATGCGACAATGCTGGTAAACATGCAGTACTACAAGCGTCTGCAATCCTATATGATTGCCAACATCGACAATCCCGACAACCTCGCCGCTCCTTCGGCCATGGGCATCAATGACCCCTTGCTGAACAAATTGGTGCAAGATCTGGTCAACCTCAACCAACAAAAAGCCTCCCAACTTTTGACCCTGACCGAGCAGCACCCCACCATCGTCAAACTCGACGAGCAAATTGTCACCACTAAAAGAACGCTTGTTGAAAACATCAACAACTTGGTGGAGAACGCTCAGTTGAGTATCAACGATATTGAAAGACGTATTAAGAAAATCGAATCCGAAGCCAGGAACCTGCCTCAAAAGGAGCGCAACCTGATTCGATATCAGCGTAAATTCACCTTAAGTCAGGAAACCTACAACTACCTGATGCAGCGCCGTGCAGAAGCACAGATCATCAAAGCCTCCAACACTGCCGACAACGAGATTCTCGACTTGGCCAGCGTCCCACGCGCCCGCCGTGTCGCCCCGAGAAACATGATGAACCTCCTGATTGCACTGATCATCGGACTGCTGATCCCAGCTCTAATCTTGTTCTTGAAGGACTTCTTCAATGTCAAGGTGCAAAGCCGTAAAGATATCGAAAACGCAACGGACTTCCCGATCATCGGACAGATCGGACAGGTTAGCGGCAACAATCCGCTCGTGGTCATCGATAATCCCAAGTCACCCATCGCCGAGGCATTCCGTTCCGTTCGTACCAATATCGACTTTATCACACAAGGAAAGGAGAAGAGCACCATCCTGGTCACGGGCGACATGCAAAGTGTGGGTAAGACGTTTAACAGTATCAACATCGCCTCGATTTACGCTTTGTATGGCAAAAAGACCCTGTTGCTTGGATTCGACTTGCGCAAACCCAAGCTGTTCCAAGAGTTTGGTCTGTCGAACAGTGTCGGCCTTAGCTCATACATGAGTAACAAGAATACCTTGGATGAAGTCATCCAACCTTCAGGAAAACTTGACAGCCTTGACATCATCACCTCTGGACCGATTCCGCCCAATCCCGCTGAGTTGATCGCATCCAAGCGGACTGATGAACTCTTCCAAGAACTGAAGGAAAGATACGATTATATCGTCATCGACACCCCGCCCTTGGGTCTGGTTACCGATGCCTTCTTGCTGATGAAACATTCCGACGCCAATATCTACATCGTTCGCCAAGGCACCACCGACAAGAACATCTTCGCTACCATCATCAAGGATATCGAGAGCCGCGGCCTGAAGGTGAACATCGTTGTCAATGGCATCCATCAAGAAGGTGGTTATGGATATGGCAAGTATAATTACGGATATGGCTATGGTTATGGATACGGTTATGGATACGGACACCGCAAAGGATACGGAGAAGAAAACGAAGGATATTATTCGTACGACGACAATAGCAAAGGAAAAAAGAGACATCATCATAGCAGTTGATTGATATGGCAGCATCTGACAAATTGCCATGGTATGCTCTGTACGTTCATTCAAGAGCCGAGAAGAAGGTTCACGCCAGAATCACTGAAATGGGCATTGAATCATACCTTCCTCTCGTCACCAGAATGAAGATGTGGAGCGACCGGATCAAAAAAGTAGAGGAGCCCTTGTTCAAATCCTACTTGTTTGTCAGAACTGATTTAAAGAACTACTATGATATTGTGAACATACCGGGAGTGACAAAGTTCGTGAGTTTTGAGAAGAAGGCGGTCGTCGTCCCCGAGAACCAAATCAACGCTATCAAAAGGTATTGTGAGGATTTTACGGATGATGACGAGAAAACGGCGGAGGACATCGAACTTCACGAAGGGCAGTTGGTAAGGATAACACGAGGCGAGATGATGGGGCTTGTAGGGCGACTGGCTTCGTTCAGCAATAAAAAACGACTGATCGTCTATATTGAATCCGTAGGGCAATACCTACCAGTTAACGTTGCCCGCACTAAAGTCGAGCCCGTGTATGAAAAAGCAGTATGAGAATCAAATGTTAAACTAAGATACCACAAAAATGAACACAGAAAGAGCATCGTCCAAAAAATCCAAAGGATGGATCTATGCCATCATTGGCCTTTTGGCATTAATCATCATCGGATTGTCATGCTGGTTGATTTCACTCAAAGGTGATCTTAACGTTTTGGAAGGCGAGAAAGAGCAACAGCGAGCTGATTTTCAAGCCGAGGTTGACAGTCTGCTTCGTGTACACAACGAACTGAAAGAAAACTACGGAGAGCTTAGCATCCAGTTGGCTGAGAAAGACAGTATCATCCAAGCTGATGCCGTCGAGATTAAGAAATTGCTGGATTCGCAATGGGATTATAATAGAATCAAGAAGAAAGTGACCGACTTACAGGTCATCTCTCAAAAATACGTCCACCAGTTGGATTCCTTGTATGTCGTGAATCAGGAACTGAAAGAAGAAAACGAACGTATTAGGGAAGAGGTGCAGGAAGAGCGCAAGCAAAACAGAAACCTGCAACGCCAGAAAGACGAATTGACCAATAAGGTGAATCTTGCCACTGTCCTGCGCATTTATAACCTTTCTGCCGATGCCGTGCGTTTCAAGGGCGGCAGCCACGAGACAGAAACCGACAAGGCAGGCAGAGCCGAACGTATCCGAGTGAAATTCACGTTGGGACAGAATGATTTGGTTGACGCCGGATCAAAGGTGTTCTACCTTCGCATCGCAGACCCATCCAAGAGCATCATCTGCAAAGGCACCGGTGACGAATATGCTTTCAATTACAATGGCGAGATGCTTCAATACACCGAGAAGATCAACGTAAACTACGAAAACAAGGAAAAGGAAGTCAGCGCCTATTATATCAAGCCTGCTGGAAAGGAATTGCAACCAGGTTACTATTTTGTTGATGTCTATGACAACAACAACAATCTGGTTGGACAAACCTCCTTCAACCTGAGATAACTCAACGAAGGACTTCCTTCAAGACCTCATGCGACTGCAAACCCTTGAGCACAGGGGCATGCAGTCGCATGAATGTTATTATACCATCCAGAAGGTTGTTTCGCTGCAAGCCATTCATTGTCAAGGAAGAGAGTTCGTCAATGCTACGATTTAACAAAAGAGAAAGCATCTTACTCCCCTCACAATCAATAAAATACTGATGTTGAGGTTGGGCCATTACGAATTGACCTTCCATCATATCAAAAAATGAATGTTCCTTGTAATTCGATTTGGGATAAAAGCCCAAAAACCTGCTCATTTCAAGCGTAAAATACAAAGGGAAGTTGGCATATCCCGTCTCCACCAAGTCAAGCCATACGAGGGACTGATACACAAACTGATACAAGTTTTCATTCCTTTCTTGCTGTGTTAAAGTATGGGATAGCAATTCAGCCAGATACATGAGGATGGCGCTTTTGTTCATCACGTTTGGCACTGACTGGTAGGCATACAGCACCTCGGGGTCTCTCAAAAAAGCGAGTCCGCTTGGAGTGGGTTTCCCGCTCTGGACAAAGCGAAGGAAAGTCATGGGTTGGAAAAAAGCGACACGGTTTTTTGAGCCCTTTCCCTTCACTCCTTTAACCATATAGGATTGGAGTCCGAAATTAAGCGTGTAGATCCGAACGATAAGGCTTGAATCGCCATAGCGTATGGATTGCAAGACAAAGCCCTGATTCTTGTCTTCCATTAGTTCATGACAAGAATTTTGGTAGCAAGACGTTCCTTACCTTCCAACGTACTCACAAACACCAGATAAATACCAGGCTGGACTTTCCTGCCATCCACCGTGGTGCAATCCCATACAGCCTGACCACCTTCTGCAACAAGTTGGGTAACAAAAGTACCGTCAACCGTAGTGATATTGACCAAAGCGTCCTCGACCAAGCCCTTGATACCAACGTATCCACTATAGCCGGGTCTGACAGGATTGGGGTAAACCACGACATCGTTATTGACATTTCCGCCAGGCGTGGCCGAACCTCTATAGGAAATAACCCCTTGATCGGTGCCAAAAAACACTTCACCGTCATCATTAATAACCATGGTGTTTACTGAATTATCCAATAACGGGCTGTTATCAACATTGAAATGCAGCAACTCGGTTTTACAATCTGGAGTCAGCTCATACACCCCAGATTCAAGTCCAAACCATTTGTTGTTGTTTCCGTCTATAGCGATGCTCAACACCTTGATTTCATTAAAAAGCGGATCGGCATTGGTTGTTCCGTCGTTACGAGGCACCAAGACCACACTCGCATCATACAACTCAGAGTTAAAGATTTTCCGCGTATCCGAATAGTAGCAAGGACCGCTGTCAGTTCCAACCCATACATATCCATTACGGTCAACGACAAGGCAATTGGCAGATGAGCCCGAGATGCCTCCTTGTCCGGTTATACAACGCAACGCTTTCACTTGATCGTCTGAACTGTTATCCAAAGTGCCGTTATCATTGAAAACGATGATCTTGTCATCACTGCCCGAACGACGCAAAATCCATTTATAGTCATTGTCATCAATTATCATGCTTCCGATGTCAACGCCACTATTGGTGCCTCCAAGATTAAATGAGTGCCATTGCCCGTTTCTGTCCATGACCGACAATAGATCATTGGCTCCTGAATTGGCGACCCAAAGGTTGCCACGGCTGTCAAAAGCCAAGCCACTGATATTTACATAACGCTGATCCTGTGTCCAAGCTCCAAGCGAGCTGTTTGTCTCATCATATCGCATTACGTATTTGTTGCTTTTGAATTTCAGCACTCCCGAGCCCCAGGTTCCAACGTAAGTGACGGTAGTGTCCATGGGATCAGTGGCACAGCAAATAAAGTCACTAATATTCTCAGCATCAAATTCGGGTATCGTCTTTCTGTTCAAGTTTGACCACCAATTACCATCGAAATGGCAAACACCTTCTTTAGAATACAATTTCGACCAGTTTGGGGCATGGCCACCCGTCGCAATCCAAACATGTTTTCCACTTGAGCTCAATTCAAAAACATTTTTGCTGTAAGGACCGTTAGGACGATAATTCTTGTCGTCATAATTCCAGCTATCCTTGGCACAAATCATTCCACGCAATCTATCACCAATCCAATAATTCCCTTCAGTATCCAAAAACACGGCATTAGGTTGCAGTGTGCCACCACAGGAATAGACTCGTTCTACCTCGTTCAACGATCCATCATACACAAAGATGGTATTATACCCAGAAATCAAAAGTTTGCTACCACAAACACGGATCTCACGCTTGTTTGTAACGAACGTTCTGTCGAAATACCCCCATTGATTGCCATCAAAGACGAACAGCGTGTCTGCGTCATAGGTCCCGTCGGTGGAATTCAAGAGCAACTTCCCACCAAAAGCCTCTATTTCATTATAGTTGAGATGGGGATGTATCAACGAAAGGTCGAACGACCAAGAGGAATAATCTGCCAGATTATTGCTATTCTCATCGGCATAATAGACGCCGTCCGTCGATGCGGCATAAATCCTCCCATTGTAAAAAGCGACGTCAGTGACATTAATCGCTGACCCATTAGGACCAATATAATAGGTATCTTTAACCTCTTGCCTGCTCAAGTCAAAAACAACAATACCGAACCCACAGGCTACATAGGCAAGATTTCCTTTAAAAGCAATATTGTTTATGGTTTTATTACCCAGGATATTTTTGTCTTTAATATCACTCATATTATAGATATTGCCCTGTTTGTCAATAAGATCAATATTGGCATTGGTATAGGCCACCATCAGAAGGTCAAGGGGCTCGTTGCGTTGGATAGTGGATATCCCGTTATCCGACAAACCATTGATTTTGTTCAATATTTGAAGGCTACCGTCTTCCTTATCGTACGTAAACAGCTCATAGTCGGTTGCCGCATAGATTTTGGCACCCAACTGTTCCACGTCAATTACATTCTGATAGGGCATGTGCGTACGCCAATTGCCAATACCCACGCCTTCTTGCGCCGATGCAGAGAAAAACAATGAACCGAAAAGTATAATAAAAAGTGATTTCAGGTGTTTCATACCATACAGATTTAAGAGTGTAAAAATACGACTTTTTTTGAAACAGCTGTGGGAAAAAGTGTATTTTTGCAGTCGGAACACTTGGCCCTATAGTTCAAGGGATAGAACGGAAGTTTCCTAAACTTTAAATCTAGGTTCGAGTCCTAGTGGGGCTACTTCAAGTCAAGCACGATCGGGCAATGGTCCGAGTGCATCACCTCTGGGAGAATGTCAACGCTGTTGATGTTCTCCTTTAAGTTTTCGGTAACGATATGATAATCGATGCGCCAGCCAAGGTTCTTGACGCGAGCGCCGGCACGGAAACTCCACCAACTGTAACGGTTAGGCTCTTTCACCAGATGGCGGAAACTGTCGATATAGCCGTCGCTGAGGAAATCCGTCATCCATTGCCGTTCCTCGGGCAGGAAGCCCGAAGACGTGTCATGCTTCCGCGGATTATTAATGTCAATATCCTCATGACAGATGTTGTAGTCGCCTGAAAGGACCAGTTGAGGCCGCGTCTTGCGAAGATTGTTCACATATTGGTGGAAGAAGTCGAGCCACACCATCTTAAAGGCTTGGCGCTCGTCACCGGTAGTACCCGAGGGATGATAGACGCTGACCACCGAGAGGTCACCAAAGTCAACACGCAGGAAACGGCCTTCGTTGTCGTAGAGCGGATTGCCCATGCCATAGACCACATTGTCAGGTTCAGCTTTGGTGATCATGCCTACGCCGCTGTAGCCTTTCTTTTGGGCTGGATACCAATAATGATGATAGCCCATCATCTCAAAATCCATCACGGGAATTTGGTCGGGCGTCGCCTTCAGTTCCTGAAAGCAGAGCACATCGGGTTGATAGTCATTGATCCATTGAAGAAGGCCTTTTCCGATAGCGGAACGGATGCCGTTGACATTGTAGCTTACGATTTTCATGGTATTAACCTTTAATAAAATGCGAAGATAAGCTTTTTTTGAAGATTTTTTCTTCCGCTTCAACGTTTTTTCTAAATTAGCAGCCGAAAAGGAACGAGCAAGGTGACAAAGCAGAGAATCAGCAACTGGATCGACCGTTTCAACAACTGGCGTCAATCGCATCTGACGAACCAGCAGTTTATGCTATTGGCCAGCATCCCGACGGGCTTTTTAGCTGGTCTGGCCGCCGTAATCATCAAGAAATCGGCGCACGGCATCCGCGACTTGGTGCTTGGCATACACTTCGACTATTCCCATCTGATGTACTTCGTGTATCCTGCCATCGGCATCCTGCTCACCATCTGCTTCTGCAAGTTCATCCTAAGAAAAGAGATCGGTCACGGCATTCCCGGCATCCTGTATGCCATCCGAAAAAAGAAGGGCGAAGTCAGCAAACACAGCATGTGGTCCACCATCGTCGCCAGTGCCCTGACCGTTGGTTTCGGCGGATCCGTCGGTTTGGAAGGTCCTTCGGTATCGACAGGCGCCTCCATCGGATCCAATTTCGGACACTGGCTGAAGCTGGAATACAAGCAAGTTGTCATGCTCATCGGCATGGGCGGAGCGGCTGCCCTGGCTTCCATCTTCCAAGCCCCGATGACGGGCATCTTCTTCGCGCTGGAAGTCTTGATGATCGACTTGTCGTTAGGAGCGTTGATTCCCATCATCTGTTCCTCGTTCACGGCGATCCTTACCTCCTACCTGTTCCTTGGCCAAGCCGTGGAATACAATGCCGTCATCTCAGAAGGCTTTATTCCAAGTAATGCCTTGTACTACATCGTATTAGGCATATTCGTCGGACTTATCTCGGCCTATTTCCTGAAGGTGACCTTCAGCATGGAAAAACGGTTCAAGAAAATTGCATCACCTTGGAAACGCTTCTTGATTGGTGCCGTGATGTTAGGGGTGCTCATCTATCTCTTCCCGGCGCTTTACGGCGAAGGTTACGATGCCATCAACGCCACCTTGCGAGGCGACTATAGTCCCATCTATGAGAACCCGATCTTCACTGGTTGGGAACAGCATGGATGGAGCATCTTGGTGTTGCTGGCAGCCATCATCCTGCTAAAGGCTTTCGCGACTGCCCTGACTTTCGGTGCAGGAGGTGTCGGCGGAACCTTTGCACCGGCGCTGTTCATTGGCTCTTTCACTGGACTCTTCTTTGCTTTGACCGTCAATTACATAGGCATCGGCGATTTGGACCCCGCCAAGTTCGCTTTGGTTGGCATGAGCGGCCTTATTGCAGGCATGTTGCACGCCCCGTTGACGGGCATCTTCCTCATCGCGGAAATCACTAACGGCTACGCCCTCATCGTCCCCCTGATGATCGTCTCGGCACTATCCTATTTTGTCAATAGAATCTTCTTCAAACACTCGGTCTATACCAACTCCGTCGCCGAACAAGGTGTGGAAGTGACCCATAACAAAGATGTCAGCGTGCTCAGCATGATGACCATCAACAACCTGATCGAGACCAACTTCAGCAAGGTCAAGCGCGGCTCCACCCTGGGAGATCTAATTCCGCTTATCGCCGCCTCAAGAAGAAACATTTTCCCTGTTGTTGACAAAGACGGGACTTTCTACGGGCATGTGCTCTTCGACGACATCCGCAGTGTTATGTTCGACCAAACCCTTTACGCCCAACCTATCGAGGAATTCACCGTGATCCCAGAGTATCTCATCCATCCGGAGGATTCTATGGAAGCGGTCGTCAAGAAATTCCAAGTCTCAGGAAAATACAACATCCCAGTAATCGAAAACGGGAAATACCTAGGCTACATCTCACGGGCCAATGTGTTTTCGACGTACCGAAAAACTTTAAGTGAAATTTCCGAGGATTGATTTCGGATTTTTTATTTAATTTTGCTTTTTTAATCATGAATACCCCATGAAAAGACTTTTCATATTACTAATCGCCCTCCTTTTTGCCATGCCGTTGTTTGCGCAAGAGCATCAGCAGGACACCACTGTTAAGGAACCTTGGTATAAGCGTATTTTCAGCAGAAAGACCGAAATCATTCACGATACAATCTATATTTTCGAAAGCGAATGCCAAGACGAAGATGATCTTGACGAAGATGAAGAGGAAGAAGGAAGACATCCCCGCGGAGGCATCCCCGTGCCATTCGATACGCTAAGCACCGCCAACAAATACCAAAAAGTAATCCTGTTCGACAACGGATCATGGTTGTATCTCGACATCCCCAAGCCCGATCTGCCCGACTTCATCAGCAATGACCACTGGATGACCGATCATGTACACGCCTATTACGATGTAAATGTCAAGGAATTGCCTGAAGAGGTGGATCTGGTTCTCTGCGACTCGGTACACGGATGGCATATCCCAGGGTTTGGCTATACGACATCAACCTATAAAATGAGATGGGGCCGTCAACATCAAGGCATTGACATAGGCATCCCAATCGGAGAGCCTATCTACGCCGCTTTCGACGGTATCGTGCGTGTGGCGCTGCCCACTAAGTACACAGGTGGTTATGGCAACGTGGTGGTACTTCGACATGCCAACGGACTGGAGACTTATTACGCCCACTTGAACCAATATATCGTTAACACCGATGACATTGTCAAAGCAGGTGAAATTATTGGATACTGTGGCACCACGGGACACTCTTCCGGGCCACATCTTCACTTCGAGACACGTTACATGGGACAGTCGTTCGACCCCGAACGCATCTTCGACTTTAAGAACAACACTTTGCGCGATACCACTTTCACCCTGAAAAAACACTATTTCAGCATCTACTCGCACGAAGGACAAAGCGACAACGAGTCAAAAATTGCTTCGACGAAAGTAGCGCCCAAACATGTGACATACAAGGTGAAAAAAGGCGACACCTTGAGCAAAATCGCCAAGAAACACGGTACCACCGTGGCCAAGATCTGCAAGCTGAACGGCATCAGCTCGAAAAAAGCGTTGAAGGTCGGACAGAAACTCATCGTCAAATAATCAAAACCCAATGATATGAAAAAAGGAAAGCTCTTGATCTTCTCCGCACCTTCTGGTTCGGGAAAGACCACCCTCGTCAACCATCTTCTCGCCGAGATTCCCAACATTGCGTTTTCGGTATCGGCCACCACAAGAGCGCCACGCGGCGAGGAACAGAATGGCGTGGAGTACTACTTCATCAGCCTTGAGGAATTCATGCAACGTGTTGAAAACGACGAGTTCCTCGAATGGCAGGAAGTGTATCCAGGTCGCTGCTATGGCACCTTGAAGGCCGTGGTCGAGAAGATGCAGGAAGAAGGCAAGCATGTGGCTTTCGACGTGGATGTGGTCGGCGGCACCAACATCAAGAAATTCTATGGCGACAAGGCCCTTTCCGTTTTCATCCAGGCTCCCTCTATCGAAGCATTGCGCGACCGGCTCGTCAACCGTGGCACGGACTCCATGGAAGAAATTGAGAAACGATTGGAAAAAGCCCAGTGGGAGATGGACTTCGCCCAAGGCAAGTTCGACACCACCATCATCAATGATGACCTGGAAACCGCCAAAGCCGACATCCTTGAGGCCGTAAAGAGTTTTTTGGAACAAGAAGAACCATGCGAAGAATAGGCCTGTATTCCGGTTCTTTCAACCCCATCCATCACGGCCATGTAATGTTGGCCAACTACCTCGTGGAGTTCTCCGACCTAGACGAGCTGTGGTTTGTGGTCTCGCCGCAGAATCCCTTGAAGAAAAAAACAGATCTGATGGACGATTTCGATCGCCTGAAGATGGTGGAACTCGCCATCGGTGACGACCCTCGAATGAGGGCCTCCGACATTGAATTTGGTCTTCCGAAACCATCTTATACCATCAATACCCTGAGAGCTCTGTCGGAGCAATACCCAGATGACCAGTTTGTCTTTATCTGCGGCATGGACAGCTTGGAAGGATTCCCCCGATGGAGGGAATATCAAGCCATCCTTGACAATTACGAACTGCTGGTGTTTCCCCGTAAAGGCTATGACGGCGGGGAGTTGATTCATCATCCTCACGTGAAAATACTTGAGACACCCATCATTGAGGTATCCTCAACGTTCATCAGGAAATGCTTGAAAGAGGGACGTGACGTGAGGCATTTCATGCCGGAGAAGGCCTATCAATACCTTATTTCATCCGTAAAAGTTTCGTCATCTTGAAGCTGACATCAAGGAAGATCAGCGGCGCATAGCCATTCCTTTCGATTTGCCTTGATGCTTCTTCAAGAAGGTCGGCGATTTGGATGATGTTGGCCGGCTTCACAAAGGGCGCAAAACCTGAGTTGAACTTCTTTTCCTCATCGGGAAGCATCACCAATTGCGCCAAGTTGTTATTGAACAACAAGGAATTACGCACAATCCCCAAGCCATATTCCAGCAACTGTTTCTGCCGTTCACGACCGATGGTCTTGATGTTGTTTGAGAAATCGATCAGCTCGTTGATAGCCGCCTTGAAGCAATAACGCATCCATTGCTGGAAGGTACGGAAGTAGTATTTCTGATCCTCCGCATCCTTAACATTCTGGCAGGCTTTCATCCAGTTGCCTTCAGCTACAATGGCAGCATCGTTGGCCTCCTGTGAGGTGCAGGCGAGACGTTGCACCAAAGCGGTTTGCAGGTCGCCTAAATCAATCCGTGGTATCTTCACCAGAGACGCTCTGGAGCGGATGGTGGCCAACAATTCTTCCTGGTCTTCGGCAATCAAGATAAACAGCGTCTTCTCGGGGGGCTCTTCAAGGAGTTTCAACAACTTGTTGGCGGTATCCACACGCATCTTCTCCGCCATCCAGATGATGGCGATTTTATATTCTCCTTCGTAGGCCTTGAAACTCAATTTACGGAGCAGCGTCGCCGCATCACGTACCGAGATATAGCCTTGCTTGTTCTCCACTTCCAAAAACTCATACCAAGAAGAAGTGTCCACATAGCCCTCTTTCTGGATCACATATTCGCGCCACTCGTTGAGAAACAGATCCGACTCGGGGTCTTTCTTAATGGTTTTGTTGGTCGTGGTCGGCACCACAAAATGCAAATCAGGGTGGGTCAACTTGCTGAGTTTCTGACACGAAGGGCAAACCCCGCAACTGTCGGTCGCCGTACGATGCGGACAAAGGATGTATTGCGCGTAAGCCAAAGCGAGTGGCAGCTTTCCATTGCCTTCCGGGCCCAAAAACAGCTGGGCATGCGGCACACGATTCTCCTGCACGCTGAGAATCAGCTTGCGTTTGACTTCCTCTTGTCCGATGACGTCTTTGAATTGCATGGTAGGTTTTTAGATTTACAAAAATACAAAATTCTTAATTCATAATTCTTAATTCACAATTAAAACGTACCTTTGCATCCAAATTCAACGCCTTATGTTAAGCGAACAGGAACAAATCAGACGCAATTCGTTGGCCGAACTCTATAAACTCGGCATCAACCCGTATCCGCAGGCCGCGTTCCCCGTGAGCGTGTTCACCACGGACATCCTTAACCAATTTGACGACAACAATCCCGACCAGTTTCAAGAAGTCACCCTCGCGGGCCGTATCATGAGCCGCCGCATCATGGGTGCCGCTTCGTTCTGCGAGCTGCAGGACTCGAAAGGCCGCATCCAACTGTATATCAAGCGCGACGAAATATGCCCAGAGGAGGACAAGACGATGTATAACACCGTCTTTAAGCGCCTTTTGGACATCGGCGACTTCATCGGTGTGAAGGGCTTCGCCTTCCGCACGCAGATGGGCGAAATCTCGGTGCACGTCAAGGAACTGACGGTGCTGAGCAAGTCGTTGAGGCCGCTGCCCATCGTGAAGGAAAAGGACGGCGTAAAATACGACGAATTCAACGACCCCGAGCTGCGCTATCGTATGCGTTATGTTGACCTCGTGGTGAACGACCGGGTGAAGGACATCTTCATCACCCGCACCCACATCATCGACAGCATCCGCCGTTTCTTCAACGAGAGCGGCTACCTCGAGGTGGAGACGCCTGTATTGCAAGCCATTCCAGGCGGTGCCACGGCGCGTCCCTTTATCACGCACCATAATGCGCTGGATATCCCGATGTATCTCCGTATCGCCGACGAGCTTTACCTGAAGCGCCTCATCGTGGGCGGCTTTGAGGGCGTATATGAGTTCTCGCGCAACTTCCGCAACGAGGGCATGGACCGCACCCACAACCCAGAATTCACGGGGCTTGAGATCTATGTCTCTTACAAAGACTACCTCTGGATGATGGACTACACTGAGGAGATGATTCATCGCTGCGTGATGGATGTCTTAGGCACTGAGACCGTGAAAGTCGGCGACCACGAAATCAGCTTCAAGCGTCCCTTCAAACGCATCACCATGATCGACTCCATCAAGGAGAAGACCGGCATCGACATCACGGGCATGGATGAAGCCCAGCTGCGCGAGGTATGCAAGCAACTTGGCATCGAGGTGGACGCCTCCATGGGCAAGGGTAAACTGATTGACGAGATCTTCGGCGAGAAGTGCGAAGGCACCTACATCCAACCGACCTTCATTACCGACTATCCCGTGGAGATGTCGCCCCTCTGCAAGCGTCACCGCAACAACCCCGAGCTGACCGAGCGCTTCGAGCTGATGGTGAACGGCAAGGAACTGGCCAACGCCTACACCGAGCTGAACGACCCCATCGACCAGCGTGCACGCTTCGAGGAACAGATGAAACTCAGCGAGCGTGGCGACGACGAGGCCATGTTCATCGACCAGGACTTCCTGCGCGCTTTGGAATACGGTATGCCCCCGACTTCTGGCATGGGCATCGGCATTGACCGTTTCGTGATGCTGCTCACGGGTCAGACCACCATCCAAGAGGTGCTGCTGTTCCCGATGATGCGTCCCGAGAAGGTCCAGAAAGTGGCTACCCCCGAAGACTTCATGGCTATTGGTGTTCCCGAAGTCTGGGCCAAAGTGTTATGCGCTAATGGCTACACCAGCGTGGAGAAGCTGAAGGAAGAAAAGGCCACTGCTCTACGCGAGAAACTCAATGGCTTGAGGAAAAAGAACAAGATGGATGTGCCTGCGCTTCAGCTGGAAGAGGTGGAAGCGTGGCTTCAGTAAGTTTTTTCTTTGTTACTTTTGTCTTGATACAAAAGTAACCCAATTTTGCTGAGGCGCGGCAAAATCAGCGAAGCTAAAAGATCTAGGCCAAAAACATCGGCCTGCCGCACAGCCTCTCTAAGTGGGGAGCCTCAAGGCGGGGAGTGTCTTCCTGCGGAAGGCAAACGCTCCGCTAAAGCTCCGCGCCCCGCCCTGAGTCTCAACCCACTTAGTTCGGCTTTTAGGCGAGCGCTGCCCCGGTTTTTGGCCTCGGCCCACGCACCCAGCCCGGAGCGGTGACGACCTGCTTTTTTC
Source organism: Bacteroidales bacterium (assembly GCA_017530365.1). GTDB lineage: Bacteria > Bacteroidota > Bacteroidia > Bacteroidales > F082 > Limimorpha. The sequence continues at coordinate 46,303 of JAFXMK010000010.1, read as the reverse complement.
ATGATTCCACATGCTTTCAGATGAGATCTTACATGTCAATTATCATTTAAATATAATAATTTGATTATTATTGTTTTAATTACATATATTGTAATTATAATTTATATATAGATATAATAGTGATTTTAACATCATTTAACAAAAGAAATTTGGTAGTACAGATTATTCCGAATACCTTTGCCCTAGAAAGATAATAACAAACATTAAAAATCATGGAAGACATAAAAAAACTACTAAAAACCCCTTTTGATGATTTGAAAGAGTATTGTATTCAAAACTATCAAGAAGAGTGTTCAAAAATTGCGAATGAACTCTTTTGTAATTGGTGTATCAACTGCAATGGAAAAGAATATTATTTAACTGAAATCGAGTTTTATTACTATGATAGCAACAAATATTCACAAAACAAAAAACAATTTAAGTGGCAAAAAGTCACTTATGCGAGAGACGGGTATAATGCAGGAGATCTTCTCTATCATCTTAGTGGAATAGATATTTGTTTTGAAAGTAATTACAATAATCAGGAAGCAAAGTTTGGTGGAATATTGATTAGAGCAATTAAAGAAGTCAACAATAAAAATGGAACGATAATAGCAGGACCATTGATTTGCAAAGATGAAATTTTAAACGCTTGTAAAGGAGGTAACATGCCTTTCTTATGTGAAGCAACTAAAAAACGCTATCTTACACCGAAGACAACTTATCGAGCATTAGGTAAAGATGACATTGATAAAGACAATGACAGGTTGTGTTTCTATGATTCAAGCAAAGATAATAATTGGAATCCAACTATCGACAAATACGATAAAGAAAAAGGTATTATTAAACCAAGTAGAAGTTCATACAAAACCGAAAGATTCTATGAATAAAACCAAGGAATTGATATCACCTTTCATGAAAAATGCTTTTTCCGAACCAGTCTTGCACAGGGTCGTTTTAAGCAAGATTGATTATGAACTTCCTGACGAAATTTGGGATGAAATCAATGAAGGATTTGCTTATTATTGGGATGAGGAAGTGGGCCTAGGTAATGATGTCTATTTTGGCGACGCATGTGTTTCCATACAAAAGCACCTTGATTCCGCCGGCATATTATTCCCTTATGATAAGACAGAACAAATCATGGAGATATTATTTGACTTCATTGAACAAATCCCTGGCGCGTTTTTGGATGATTCAACATTAGTAATTCCGAAAAAATAATATGATCACCGACGCCCTAACCAACACAGTATATTTCTCCAGCCTTTTACCTGAAAAATGCCCTGTCCTGAACAGGTACATTGCTGATATTTTAGAGGAGAACCGGATTCATTATACCTACCTTTCTGAAACCAAGGACATTTGGTGCCGCGATTTTATGCCCATTCAGGCCGAAGAAGACCGCTTCGTGTTCTATAATTACACACCAAACTATTTGAAAGATTTCCTTCGGCTTCAAACCAATACCAAAGATGTGTGTCAACTAAATCGGAATCAGCTGAAACCAGTGATGCAAAACGCAGTCACTATCGATCTTGTGTTGGATGGGGGTAATGTGGTGAAATGTGGCAACACCGTCGTAATGACGGAGAAGGTGTTCGTCGAGAACAAGGATAAAACGCATTCTGAGATAGAGCGGATTCTGAAAGATGGTTTCCAGTGTGATCTGCTATTTCTTCCGTGGGACCATAAAGAAAAGTATGGACATAGCGATGGTATTGTCCATTATGCTGGTGATGGAAAAGTGTTATTGACGAACTACGATGAAATCTCACCATATTACTATAGCCGTTTCCACAAAGCATTGGAAAAACGCTTCGAAGTGATCCCTTTGAAGTATGAATCCAAAAGGCAACACGCTCGCAGTTGGGCTTATATCAATTTCCTGCAGATAGGAAAACTGGTTCTCGTTCCGCAGTTAGGGCTTGAAGAGGACGAACAAGCTATGGAACAAATCAGCAAAGCTTTACCAGATTGCAAAGTAGAAGGCATACCCGCACTAGAAGCCGTCATGAGAGGTGGTGCCTTGAATTGTATCTCGTGGAATATTAGTTACCATAAAGCACGACTCACCGCCACGGGTTGGGCGCGTGGGCCGCGGCCAAAAACCGGAGCAGCGCCAGCCTAAAAGCCGAACTAAGTGGGTTGAGACTCAGGGCGGGGCGCGGAGCTTCAGCGGAGCGTTTGCCTTCGGCACGAAGGCACTCCCCGCCTTGAGGCTCCCCACTTAGAGAGGCTGTGCGGTGGGCCGATGTTTTTGGCCTTGATTTTTTGGTTACTTTTGTATCAAGACAAAAGTAACATTAAAGAATATTAAGCACCTGCTCCTTAATCTTCTCCAACTCGTCCTTCATCTTCACTACGATCTTCTGGATGTTGACCTCGTTGGCCTTGGAACCGAGGGTGTTGATCTCGCGGCCCATCTCCTGGCTGATGAAGCCTAACTTCTTGCCCGCCTGGTCCTCGTCACAACTCTCGTTGAAGTAGTTGCAATGCTGGCGCAAACGTACCTTTTCCTCGGTGATGTCGAGTTTCTCCAGATAGTAGATCAACTCCGCCTCAAAGCGGTTTTCATCGTATTGGCATTCAGAAGTCAGCTCTGAGAGATTCTTGGTCAGCCGTTGTTTGATGGTGTCATGACGGGATTTCTCAAAAGGTTCCACCTGATCCAGCAGGCCGAGAATCAGTTCCACGCGATGAAGAAGGTCTTTCTTCAAGGTCTGTCCTTCCTGGATACGGAAGCGATCAACGGTATCAAGGGCAACATCGATGGTCTCATTGATTTTTTTCACAAAGTCTTCGTCATAGCTTTGCTCAGGCGTATTGAAAATGCCCGGCATCCTGAAAAGCAAAGCTGCCAAATCGTTTGACGGAGCAATGCCAAGTTCCTCTGAAATACCATTAATCTGACGGAGATAGGAAGCCACAACGTCGGGATCAATCCTATTCACTGAATCAACCGAGGTATCCGTGATAGTGATGGTCGCATCGATCTTGCCACGAAGCAGTTTCGCACCGATGCGGTTACGGAAATCGATTTCAGCAAAACGCAACTCAGCAGGCTGTTTTAAAGCAAGATCCAATTGCTTGCTATTCAGAGTTTTAATCTCTACGACAATCTTTTTTGTATTGTAAACAGTTTCGGCTATACCATAGCCCGTCATCGAACGAATCATAAGGCAAAAACAATATTTTTGCAAAGGTAGAAAAAGATCTTCGTTCTCCTCCAACAATTTACTATTTTTGCACATTGAAACATGCGTGATACCATTACCATACGGAAAGGATTGGACATCCCTGTCGGCGGCTCGGCTGAGAAACGCATCACGGACGCGTGCCACGTTGCGACATACGCCGTGAAGCCCACTGATTTTGTGGGGTTGACACCTCGCTTATTGGTCGAAGAAGGCGATGCCGTTACTATAGGCGACGCCTTGTTTTGCGACAAAAACGACGAACGCATCCGATTCACTTCACCCGTTAACGGACACGTAAAAGCCATTGTGCGGGGTGAGAAACGAAAGCTTTTGGAAGTTGTTGTTGAGGAAAACAAAGATGTTTCATCGCCGAAGACCATCGACACCGCTTCGGTCAAAGAAGCCATGTTGCAAAGCGGACTTTGGACGATGCTGCGCCAACGTCCTTTCGGCACGGTGGCACGACCCGACGATAAGCCCAAGGCCATCTTCATCAGCGCGTTTAGCACTGTGCCATTGGCACCCGACTACGATTTTGCCATGCAGGGCAAAGAAGCGATGCTAGCAAAAGGTTTGGAAGCCCTGACCCGACTGACCGACGGTCAAGTCCATATCTGCTTCCATCCCAACCAGTCGCTCTCCAAGCAACTTTCAACTTTCAACTTTCAACTTTCAACTCACTTTGTGAATGGTCCCCATCCCGCAGGTAACATCGGCACTCAAATAGCCCACATCGACCCCATCAACAAAGGAGAAGTCGTCTGGACCATGAACCTCCAGGACGTGGCCGTGCTGGGAGAGCTGATCTCCACCGGCATCTACAATCCCGAGAAAGTGATCGCTGTAGCTGGACCAAACATAAAAAACGCACATTATTATCGCGTTAAAGCCGGTGCCTGCCTTGCGGAGATCACCAAAACACAGCTGCTCAACCCCGTTTTCCCAAAAATGGAAGCCACCGATACCTTAAAGGAAAACCGCATCATTTCGGGAGACATCTTGAGTGGCACGCAGGTCACCGCCGACGGTTTCCTTGGCGCCTACGACGATTTGGTGAGCATCTTGCCTGAAGGCGATTACTATGACTTCATGGGCTGGCTGATGCCTGGCCTCAGAAAATACAGCTTCTCGCGATCCTTCCTCAGCGGCTTCTTGCCCAAAAGCACCTTCAAGCCCATGGGCATCACCTTGCCGCGTTTCAAACGTTTCTGGAAATTCGACACCAACACCCACGGCGATGAGCGACCATTGGTGTTCACTGGCAACTTCGAGAGGGTCTTCCCCTTCGACATCTACCCCACCCAGCTCATCAAGGCCTGCATCGTCGGCGACATCGAACTGATGGAGAACTTGGGAATCTATGAAGTGGAGCCTGAGGACTTTGCAATCTGTGAGTTTATCGACACTTCAAAAACCGACATCCAAGATATCGTCCGCGAGGCATTGGAAAAAATCAGAAAGGAGGTCGAAGGATGATGAAACCCAAGAACAGCTATGGATTTTGGAAGGCCTTCCGCGACTTCTTCATCGCTCCGAAGGAGGAACAAAATGGCGGCGTGAAAGAACGTGTAGGAGGACTTCGGCATTACATCGACAAGATAAAACCATCTTTCAGCGAAGGCGGACGGTTCCCGTGGCTCCACAGCACTTTCGAAGCTTTTGAAACCTTTGCCTTCACCCCCAACCGAGTCACCAAGCGAGGCTGTCATGTCCGCGATGCCATCGACTTGAAACGTGCCATGATCATGGTGGTGATCGCCTTGATGCCCGCCATGCTCTTCGGGATGTGGAACATCGGACATCAGCATTACCTCGCCACCCCCTCACCTCTCACCTCTCACCTCTCGCCTGCCTCTGGTTCGGTTTCATTCGCATGCTGCCTTTGATTGCGGTTTCTTATATCGTCGGTCTCGGCATCGAATTTGCCTTTGCCCAGATACGGCACCACGAGGTAAACGAAGGCTTTTTGGTCACGGGATTCATCATCCCGATGATTGTTCCCGTCACCACGCCCTTGTGGCAGTTGGCGCTAGCCACGGCCTTTGCCGTCATCATCGGCAAGGAAGTCTTTGGTGGCACAGGGATGAACTTCCTCAACCCAGCCTTGGTGGCGCGTGCCTTCCTGTTTTTCGCCTATCCCACTAGGATGTCGGGCGACAACGTCTGGATTGCCGCCGATCTTTGGGGCACCGACGCCATCACGAGCGCTACCCCCTTGGCTGAACTGGCCGCTGGAATACACCCAACGGCATCCGCTTTGGATATGTTTATCGGTATCATCCCTGGCTCCACCTGCGAAACCTCGGTCGTTGCCATATTGTTAGGTGCCATCCTGTTGCTTGTCACCGGCATCGCCAGCTGGCGCATCATGCTCTCCGTCATCCTCGGTGGCGGCCTGATGGGCCTCCTGTTCAACTACCTCTCACCTCTAACCTCTAACCTTTCAACTTACTTCGAAATCCCCTTCTACTACCACTACCTCATGGGCGGCTTCATGTTCGGTGCGGTCTTCATGGCCACCGACCCCGTCACGGCTGCACAGACCAATATCGGAAAATGGATTTACGGTTTCCTCATCGGCGCCTTTGCCGTGATGCTTCGTGTGCTCAACCCTGCCTATCCTGAAGGGATGATGCTCAGCATCCTGCTGATGAACTGCTTTGCCCCGCTCATTGACCATTGTGTCATTGCACGGAATATCAAACGACGCCAAAAGCGCGCCATTGTCAAATCAAAAGCCACTGCCCAATGAAGAGAGATATCAACAGCAACGGATACATCTTCTTGTATTCCACGATCTTAGTGGTCGTAGTGGCGATCTTGCTGACGGCAGCGGCCTTATGGCTACAGCCTTACCAACAGCGCAACAAAGAGAACGAGAAACGCATGATGATTTTAGCTGCGGCAGGTGCTACCGATGACAGTAAGATCACTTTTGTTGACGGCGACTTGCCAGTATATCTCATCGATGACAACATCACCGTTATTCCCATGCAGGGCAACGGACTTTGGGGTCCGATCTGGGGTTATCTCGCCATCGCCCCTGACGGAAAAACCGTGTTGGGTGCCAGATTCGACCACAAATCGGAAACCCCTGGCTTGGGCGGTGAGATCACCTCAGAGAAATTCCAAAGCCAATTCTCAGGAAAGCAGTTCATGAGCAATGGTCGCACGATACCCATTGAAGTGGATGCCATCAGTGGTGCCACCAAGACCTCGAATGGAGTTAAAGAGATGATTGACAGAACAATGCAGAAGTATTCACCTTATTTTGAGCAACGATGAATGTGAAGAAACTCCTCATAGAACCTCTGCGCAAGACCAACCCTGTCACGGTGCTGGTGCTCGGCATTTGCTCCTGTCTGGCCGTGACCGCCAAGCTGAAACCAGCGTTGGTGATGGGTGCCTCCGTGACCATCGTGACAGCGTTCTCCAACCTCATCATCTCACTGCTTCGCAAAGGCATCCCCTCACGCATCCGCATCATCGTGCAGCTCGTGGTGGTGGCCACCTTTGTCATCCTGATTGACCAGTTCTTGAAGGCGTTCGCCTACGATGTCAGCAAACAACTCTCGGTATATGTAGGTTTGATCATCACCAACTGCATCATTATGGGACGGCTGGAGGCTTTCGCGCTATCACATGGTCCAGGCGAGTCCTTCCTTGATGGCTTAGGTAATGGCTTGGGCTATAGCTTGATACTCATTATTGTGGCTTTCTTCCGAGAGTTGTTGGGATCAGGAACGCTGTTAGGCTATCAAGTCATTCCGCAGTCGTTCTACGAAGCTGGCTATCAAAATAACGGCCTGATGATTCTCCCTCCGATGGCGCTCATCGTCGTCGGTATCATCATCTGGATACAACGTACCCGTCACCCCGAAATGCAGGAAAACGACAAAAAATAAATGGCCATGGAATACCTTAACCTGTTCATAAAATCGGTTTTCGTCGACAATATGATCTTCGCCTATTTCTTGGGCATGTGTTCCTATCTGGCAGTGTCGAAAACCGTGAAAACCAGTGCAGGACTTGGTCTGGCCGTCACCTTTGTTTTGGTCGTTACCGTTCCCGTCAATTATCTGATCAACAAATATCTGTTGTCGCCGGGAGCCTTGGCGTGGATCAACCCGAACTGGGCCTCCATCGATTTGAGTTTCCTGACTTACATCCTCTTCATCGCCATCATCGCTGCCATTGTGCAGATTTTGGAGATGATCATCGAGACATTCACGCCCTCGCTCTATTCAGCTTTGGGCATCTTCCTCCCGCTGATTGCCGTAAACTGTGCCATCTTAGGCTGTTCACTTTTCATGCAGGAACGCAACTTCAGCAATGTTGGCGAGGCAGCCGTGTTTGGTCTTGGCTCGGGCATCGGTTGGCTACTAGCTATCGTAACCATTGCCGCCATCCGTGAAAAGCTACGTTATTCCAAGATACCCAAAGGCCTTGAAGGCGTTGGCATCTCGTTCATTATCACTGGCTTAATGGGTATTGCCTTCATGGCGTTTATGGGATTTAAACTTTGACTCTATGGACTTCACCACCAACATAATCCTAAGCATCGCCGTTTTCCTAGGTATCACGCTACTGCTCGTGGCCCTGCTGCTTTGGGTGCGCAATAAGTTGTTGCCCAAAGGCGAGGTGAAAATCACCATCAACGATGACAAGGAACTGACAGTGCCGACTGGCAACACGCTGATCAATACCCTTGCGGAGCAGAAAGTGTATCTCCCTTCGGCCTGCGGTGGAAAGGGCTCTTGCGGACAGTGCAAATGCCGTGTGGTGGAAGGCGGCGGCTCTATCTTACCCACCGAAGTCGGCTTCTTTACCCGAAAGCAAATCCAAGACCATTGGCGCTTAGGCTGTCAGGTGAAAGTGAAAGAGAACCTGAAGATCGTAGTGCCGCAGTCAATCCTGGATGTCAAGGAATACGAGTGCACGGTGGTCAGTAACCGCAACGTGGCCACCTTCATCAAGGAGTTCAAGGTACAGCTACCAAAGGGCGAACACATGAATTTCATTCCTGGTTCCTACGCCCAAATCAAGATACCGAAGTTCGACATCAAGTATTCCGATTTCGACAAGGAACTTATTGGCGCCAAGTATCTTCCCTCATGGGAAAAGTTCAAGATGTTCGACCTGCGTTGTGTCAACACAGAGCCGACGGTGCGCGCCTATTCCATGGCTAACTATCCCGCCGAAGGTGATGTCTTTATGCTCACCGTGCGCATCGCCACACCACCGTTTAAGGTGAGAGGTGAGAGGTTAGAGGTTAGAGATGATTCACCGTTTATGAATGTGAATCCTGGTATTGCATCATCTTATATTTTCTCATTGAAGCCAGGCGACAAAGTCCTCATGTCAGGCCCCTACGGCGAGTTCCACGTGAAAGAAGGTAGTAAAGCGGAAATGGTTTGGGTTGGCGGTGGAGCTGGAATGGCTCCACTTAGAGCACAGATTATGCACATGACGAGGACCTTACATACCACTGACCGCGAGATGCACTATTTCTACGGCGCCCGCGCTTTGAACGAAGTCTTCTATCTCGACGACTTCCGTCAACTCGAGAAAGACTTCCCCAACTTCCATTTCCACCTCGCCTTGGACCGCCCCGACCCCGCAGCCGATGTAGCTGGCGTGCCTTATACCGCTGGTTTTGTGCATCAAGTGATGTACGAAACCTATCTGAAAGACCACAAAGCTCCCGAGGACATCGAATACTATCTATGCGGTCCCGGCCCGATGAGCGCCGCTGTGGTCAACATGCTTGACAACTTGGGTGTGGCGCCAGAGAATATCTTGTACGACGACTTTGGCGGAGGGGCACCAAAGAAATAGAATCAACAATATAAAACTATGGGTTGGCTTATTGATCATTACAAAATCACCTACAAAGACCTATTTGTGGGTAGTTATTACGTTTACGAAGACAATACTTGCAGGTATTACGTCAACAGTTGGAAAAAAGAACTTGAACCCATCATGGACCTCCTTGGAAAAAAAGGCCTGTTGAAAGACAAAGACGCAAAGAGACCTATCGCTGCCATAACGAAGATGATGACGGCTGAAAATAGGGTAAAGGGCAGGAAGAGATCCATATATCATTGCGATGGCTTAACTTTGGAAAGGATTCCTAATGAGACCAACGAGCGTTTTTGGGTGTATCGACATGATGCCAAGAAAAACGAGCCTGGTTATTCAGACAAAGACCATTCCGCTCCGCATTATGAAGGCCCCAAGACACCGGAAGGCATGAGGGAATGGACCACTTGGTATGCCTTCGTCAAGATGGACGATGGCACCTACCAAGCGGAACTCGACGAATCATGGTGGTGGGGCGGTGGCCATAACGACGGTGGCACCATCCACACCGACATCCCCGAAGAATGGTTCGAATTGTCCTACGACGAGTTCCTTGAAAACGTGGTGACGCTTTCGGCTGCTTCGCACTATGGCTTCACGCCTGAAGAGTTGAAAGAAAAGAAAGGACTGAAGGAGTTTTTCGGCTTCAAATAATTCAAAGTGCCGTAAGGCTTATAGGATCTGTGCCGTATGGTTCTTGGTGTCCACCTTGCCTATGGCATCAATGATAACGCCTTCTTCATCAATCACGTAGGTGGTGCGCAGCGTGCCTTCGGTCACTTTGCCATACATTTTCTTCTCGCCCCAAGCCTCGTAAGCCTTCAGGATGGTCAGGTCAGTGTCGGCGATAAGGTGAAAAGGCAGGTTGTATTTCGCGATGAAATTTTGGTGTGACTTGGCACTATCGCGACTGACACCCAACACGTTATAGCCCAAGGCGAGGAAACGCTCATAGTTGTCACGAAGGTCGCATGCCTCAGCGGTGCAGCCTGGGGTGCTGTCCTTGGGATAGAAATAAAGTACCAGTTTCTTTCCCGCAAAATCAGTTAGTTTCACGAGATTACCGTTCTCGTCTTGCCCTTCAAAGTAAGGGGCTTTGGTTCCTTTTTGTAGCATAACGACATCATTTGAATCGGATACAAAGATAGTATTTTTCATTTGTTCATCTCCCCAAAAACCAGTACTTTTGTGGTCGAAAACAATTCCTATATGAACCTCCCAAAGATTCACTCCATTTCCAAGAAGATCCTCGTAGGTGCTTTAGGTGCATTCTTGAGTTTCTTCCTGTTGTTTCACGCCAGCGCCAACCTGCTCATCCTAAGACATGACGGGGGCGAATGGTATAACGCTTTCTGCCACTTCATGGGCACATACGTCATCGTCAAGGTGTTGGAAATAGGCCTGTTTGCCGCGCTACTGCTGCATGCGGGTTTGGCCATTTGGTTGGCCATCACCAACAAGATGGCACGGCCCAAAGGCTACCATAAGCCGCAACGCTCCAAAACGCACACCGGTTCCAAACTCCAGATGTGGACGGGCATTCTCATCTTCGCCTGCCTTATCATGCATTTTACCGATTTCTATTTCGTGAAAATCGGTTGGGTGAAAGGCAAATACATGGTCAACACGGAAGAACTCATGAAGATGAAAGCCACACAGCCGGCGGCGGTCAGTTTTGCCGAACAAAGAGGCGAACTATCGGCCAAAGGCAACTGGATCGCCAATCTTACCGCCGACGATAAAGCTGTGCTTCAAGAAGCAGGCGTCGAAGTGGAACCTGATTTCTACCACCAAGCCCGCGAGAAATTCAAGGTTTTGTACATCGTCATTGCCTACTTGGTGTTTTTCACCGTCGTATGGTTCCACCTACGGCATGGTTTTGCGGCCATCTTCCAGACCTTTGGGCTGTATAACTACAAATACAGCCGAGCCATCGAGGTGCTGGGCCAGATCTTCACCTGGGGAGTATGTCTGATGTTTACAACCGTTGTCCTCCTCGTCTATTTCGGACTATAATCTTTCCGTTTTCCACTTTCAACTTTCCACCAATGAACCTTGACTCAAAAATACCATCCGGTCCGCTTGCCGAAAAATGGACCAACTATAAAGCCTCGCAGAAGCTGGTCAATCCGGCCAACAAGCGCAAACTCGACATTATTGTAGTAGGTACTGGACTTGCCGGAGCCTCAGCTGCTGCCTCATTCGGTGCCATGGGCTTCAACGTTGACATCTTCTGTATCCAGGACTCGCCCCGCCGCGCCCACAGCATCGCAGCACAAGGCGGTATCAACGCGGCCAAGAACTATCAAAACGATGGCGATAGTGTCGAACGCCTCTTCCGCGACACCATCAAAGGTGGTGACTACCGTGCCCGTGAAGCCAACGTCTATCGCTTGGCCGAAGTCAGCGGCGCCATCATCGACCAATGTGTAGCACAAGGCGTGCCTTTCGCCCGCGACTACGGGGGACTGCTTGACAACCGCTCCTTCGGTGGCGCACAGGTCAGCAGGACCTTTTATGCCAAAGGACAGACGGGACAGCAACTGTTGTTAGGTGCTTATGGTGCTTTGAGTCGTGAAATCGCTCGTGGCACTGTGAAGTTGCACACGCGTAGCGAGATGATGGACTTGGTCGTAGTGGATGGCCGTGCCCGAGGCATCATCGTCCGTAATCTCGTCACTGGTGACTTGGAACGCTATGCAGCCCACGCTGTGGTATTGGCCACTGGCGGCTATGGCAACCTCTATTATCTTTCCACTAATGCCATGAACAGCAACGGTAGTGCAGCTTGGATTTGCCACCGTAGAGGAGCTGCCTTCGCCAACCCTTGTTATGTTCAAATCCATCCCACCTGCATCCCTGTCCACGGCGACTACCAGAGCAAGCTCACGCTGATGAGCGAGAGCCTCCGTAACGACGGCCGCATCTGGGTGCCTAAGAAAAAAGAAGATGCTGAAGCCATCCGTGCCGGCAAGTTGAAGCCTACCGAAATACCCGAAGAGAACCGCGACTACTACCTGGAGCGCCGCTATCCAGCCTTTGGCAACCTCGTCCCACGCGACGTTGCCTCTCGCGCCGCCAAGGAACGCTGCGACGCAGGCTACGGCGTAGGCACGGGCTATGCCGTCTATCTCGACTTTGCCGATGCCATCCAACGTCTAGGCAAGGATGTCGTTGAACAGAAATACGGCAACCTCTTCCAGATGTACCAGAAGATTACCGACGAAAACCCCTACGAGACCCCGATGATGATCTACCCTGCCATCCACTACACCATGGGCGGCCTCTGGGTGGACTACGAACTGCAGACCACCATCCCCGGACTCTTCGCTGCCGGCGAAGCCAACTTCAGCGACCACGGCGCCAACCGTCTCGGTGCCTCCGCCTTGATGCAAGGCTTGGCCGATGGTTATTTCGTGCTGCCTTATACCATGCAAAACTATCTCGCCGACCAAATCAACGTAGGCAAGATTTCATCCACCTTACCTGAATTCGATGAAGCGGAAAACAATGTCAAACAACGCCTGGAACGTCTATTGTCCACCTCTAACCTCTCACCTCTAACCTCTCGCCAAAAATCCGTTGATCATTTCCACAAAGCTTTAGGCAAGATCATGTGGGAATACTGCGGCATGGCACGCAACACCGAAAGTCTCACGAAGGCCAAACAACTGGTCAAAGAATTGGAAGACGAGTTCTGGAAATCCGTCTTCATCCCTGGCTCGGCCAACGAGTTCAACCCTGAACTGGAGAAAGCCTGCCGTTTGGAAGACTATTTCGAGCTGGCGCAGCTCGTCATCGACGATGCCATGCATCGTGAGGAATCATGCGGCGGTCATTTCCGCACCGAACACCAGACCGAGGATGGCGAGACCCTCCGAGACGACGAACACTTCATGTATGTCGCCGCATGGGAATACCACGGTCACGGTCAACCCGAGACCATGGAGAAGGAGCCGCTGGTTTATGAACACATAAAAATAGCAAATAGGAATTATAAATAGGACACGAGACACGAGACACGGGACTGCGAGACACGAGTCAACGCCCCGAGTTCCGAAGTCCCGTGTCCCGAGTCAAAACTGAAAACTATGAACTTCACCCTCCATATCTGGCGGCAGGAATGCGCCAATGCCAAGGGACACTTCGAGACCTATAAGATTGAAAACATCAGTCCCGACTGCTCCTTCCTTGAAATGCTCGACATCCTGAACGAGCAACTCATCACCGGCTCAACTCCCCACTCCCCACTCCTAACTCCTCACTCCCCCATCTCCCATCCCGTCTGCTTCGACAACGACTGTCGCGAAGGCATCTGCGGCATGTGCGGATTGTACATCAACGGTCGCCCACATGGCAACGACGACGGCATCACCACCTGCCAGCTCCACATGCGCAAGTTCAAGGATGGAGATGATATTTGGATCGAGCCCTGGCGTGCCAAGGCCTTTCCCGTCATCCGCGACCTAGTGGTGGATCGTTCCGCCTTCGACAAGATCATCCAGGCTGGAGGCTATATCAGCACCACTACGGGAGGCGTCCCTGATGCCAACACCATTCCAGTTCCGAAACACGCCGCCGATGAAGCCATGGATGCGGCATCCTGCATCGGCTGTGGTGCCTGCGTGGCGGCATGTAAGAACGCCAGCGCCATGCTGTTCGTGGGTGCCAAGGTCTGCCATCTTGCCTTGCTGCCACAAGGTCAAGTTGAAGCTGCTGACCGAGCCAAGAAGATGGTTGCCAAGATGGACGAGCTGGGCTTCGGCAGCTGCACCAACACCTACGCCTGCGAGGCAGAGTGTCCGAAGCTCATCAAAAGGCAGAATATCTCCATGCTCAACAGGCAGTGGATCAGCGCTTTATTAGGGAGAGACAAAAAGTAACACCGCCTCAACTTCCCCAATTGTCCCTGTCCAAACTCCGGTAATTAATGGCCTCTGCCAAATGCCCATATTGGATGTTCTCGCTGTCATCCAAATCGGCAATGGTACGGGCAACTTTCAAGATCCTGTCGTACGCCCTGGCAGAAAGGCCCAGCCGCTGCATGGCATTACGCAAAGCCTCCTGGCTGCGCTGATCCAGCACACAATAGCGCTGCAACAGTTTCGTTGTCATCTGGGCATTGGCGTATATTCCCGGGAACTCCTTGAACCGCAACTCCTGTATCTTCCTTGCCTTGATCACTCGTTTGCGAATCTCTAAACTCGGCTCGCCACGACGTGTATCCGACAACTCATTGTACGGGACCGGCAAAACTTCAACGTGTAAGTCGATACGGTCCATCAAAGGACCTGAGATCTTGTTCAAGTATTTCTGAACCTCTCCCGGTTTGCATACACATTCACGGTCAGGATGGTTGTAATAGCCGCAGGGGCAAGGATTCATGGCTGCCACCAGCATGAAGTTGGCAGGGAAGCACACCGACATCTTGGCACGGGAAATAGTGATCTCCCTATCCTCCATCGGCTGTCTTAATATCTCAAGCGTATGACGTTGAATTTCAGGTACTTCATCAAGAAAAAGCACACCATTATTGGCCAAACTTATTTCCCCAGGCTGGGGAAAAGAGCCGCCGCCACAAAGACCTGCGTCAGAGATGGAATGATGCGGACTGCGGAAAGGGCGTGTGGTAAGCAGCGTCTTGTTTTTCCCCATCAGTCCAGCCACAGAATGGATTTTGGTCGTCTCCAACGCCTCTGCCAAGGTCATGGGCGGCAAAATGCTCGGCAACCTTCTGGCTAACATGGTCTTGCCTGATCCTGGACTGCCGATGAGGAGTACATTATGAGAGCCAGCGGCAGCGATTTCCAAGGCGCGTTTGATGTTTTCCTGACCTTTCACATCCTGAAAATCAAATGCATAGTTATCCTCTTGAATCAGGCTATCCAAATCCACACGCTCAGGCTCAATCTTCGTTTTTCCATTCAGGAAATCAACGACTTGCGTCAGGTTCTCTGCACCAATAACATCGATGCCGTCCACCACTGCGGCTTCCAAAGCATTCTCCTTGGGGACGATGATCCCTTTATAGCCAGCTTTCTTTGCCTGAATCGCCATGGGGAGCACGCCTCTGATAGGATTCAAATTCCCGTCGAGCGAAAGCTCTCCCATGATGACATACTGATCTAACAGTGAAGCACTTACCTGTTCAGAAACCGCCATGACGCCGATAGCCAGCGGAAGATCGTATGCCGCGCCTTCTTTGCGTATATCGGCAGGTGCCATATTAATGGTAATGCGTTTCTTGGGAAATTTGTAACCCAAGTTAGAGAAAGAGGCAATGATACGTTGATGGCTCTCTTTCACCGAGTTATCGGGAAGACCGACCATGAAAAACTGAATTCCTTTATCGGAATTCACCTCTATTGTAACTATTATAGCGTTGATGCCGATAATAGCACATCCAAATGTTTTTACTAACATAGCTATTATTAAATTTTTACAGCAACAAAGATATATTAATTATTTATATATTGTTACTATAAAAACAAAAAACAGCTATTTTTTTGGTTTATATCCAGATTCTTGAAAAATTTCCTGTAGGTCCTTTTCGCTCATCAAATCCTGGAGCGACATATCATGCTTGCCTATAAAAGACCTCAAAATATGCAATCCCAGGAACTCGCCAAGACGAGGTGGCGCTGCGTGACTGTATTCGTTTGTGAACGGACCATCCGCAAAGAACGTCCTAAACACCTCAAATTCTGTAGAATACAATCCTTGATTGCCCACTATATCCGCCCATAGATTTCCTTCGTTTTCCTCTGCCCATTCCAACTGCTCACTGGTATAGCCTAACAACACCTCATCAGAGATGGAGGGATACATTGCTTCGATAAAATAATACATTTTACCAGCATCTATCATCTCTTCCAACAAATTGGATTGTTTATGATCTTGACGGACGTACGTCAGATACAGCTCGTGGGCCAGATCCTTGGCAATGTTCATACTATTGGTGCGTTGCGCCCTATATTTGGGCATGCCGATCATGTCGTAAATGACATCACCATCCAGATACCAGTCAAGGGAAACCACCAAGGCATCCTCAAAAACCATGACTGCAGGGCTTTCAGGATCGACACCAGAAACACAGGTATAGACATGATTTGGAAGTGTAATCTCCGGATAATAATAGTTGAAATGCTGATATACAGTTTCAATCATTTTGCTAAACGCAGTCAGATTGGGGTAAGCATTTTTAACCTTTCGATAAAGATTGATGCTCAGGGAATCCTCCACGAAATCTCTCAGGTACTTTACCGCATCGGGGTTGGTCAAGTCCCCATTCAAAAAAGGTTTGTAATTCGACTGAATCTCCATCAATTTCTGCTGGAAATCAGTTGTATCCAAGTTAAATAGGACATCCTCATACCGGTCCATCACCAACTGGGGAGTGGGGCCTGTATGGACATCAAGTTTCTTTTTGTATTCGGGCTTATTGCTGCCACAAGCAACAAGGCAAAAGAGTGCCAAAAACGGCAAGTACTTTGAAAACACTATGTATCTCATAGACTGAATTCTTTTTGCAAAATTAAAAAAAATGCGTTTTCAATAAAAAATGTTGTATCTTTGCATAATTAATAAGGAAAAACTAACATTTCAACAAATGAATCAAGCAATTCCAGCTTCCCAACTCGTGTTGAACAACGAAGGCGCCGTTTATCACCTCGCCCTTCATCCCGAGGAACTTGCTGACGACGTCATCCTCGTCGGAGACCCTGGGCGTGCCGACATGATCGCTTCCTATTTTGAAAAGATCGAGGTCAAGCGCCAGAACCGCGAATTATGGAGCCGCACCGGCTATTATAACGGAAAACGAATCACTGTATTGTCCACCGGTATGGGCACTGACAATATTGACATCGTCATGAATGAGTTGGACACTCTTGCCAATATTGATCTCAAGACACGTATGCCAAAAGAAGCACACCGTTCGTTGAACCTCATCCGCTTAGGCACTTCTGGCGCCTTGCAGGCCGAAATACCTGTGGAAGACAGCTATGTGGCCACCCGGTATGCCATCGGCTTGGACGGGTTGATTTACTTTTATGAGAAAAACCACGAGGTAAACGAGATCGCCATGCGCGATGCCTTCATTGAGCAGATGGATTACCCCAAGGACTTGCCGATGCCCTACGTTGTCGAAGGATCTAAAGCCTTGTTCGACCGTCTCGGGCAAGGCTATTATCAAGGGCTCACCGCCACGGCACCTGGTTTTTATGGGCCCCAAGGTAGGACGCTCCGCATGAAACTTGCTTATCCTGAAAACAACCATAAGATGGAGGCTTTCAATTATCAAGGCTGGAAAATCTGTAATTTTGAGATGGAATCGTCCGCACTTTATGGATTGGGGAAAATGATGGGGCACCAGTGCCTGACTATTTGCGCCGTCATCGCCAACCGAGTAAGCGAGAAATTCTGCACCGACTATCATCCATATATTGAGAAACTTGTGATCAACACTTTAAACCGATTATCCGACTGAAAATAGCTTTTTGTTGATAAATTTTTGAAATTTATTAAATTAATTTATTGAGGTCTCAAATAATTATTTAATTTTGCAGCGAAATTCGATATGTAGCACATATAGTTATTTAATTTATTATAAACCTAAATCTACAAAACAATGAAAAAAGCAATTGTAACCCTTAGTGTTATTTTGCTGACTGCTATGTCAGTTTATGCTGGTGGTGACAACACTGGTCGTCCCATCTACAGCAGATTCTCACAGAACTGGTTTATTGACGCTACTGGTACCATCAACGCATGGCAAGGCAGCGACAGATCAGCTTTGGTTGATTTCAACACCATTTATTACAAAAACGCAGCTGGCGATTTCGGTCGCTGGGGTGGTTCCTTCAGAATCGGTAAGTTGGTCAGCCCTACCATGGCTCTCAGACTTGCTGCTGACATGAACCAAGCCACCAACATGTATGGTGACTTCATCTTCGAAAGCGTCCACTTTGACGTGATGCTGAGCCTTATGGATTGGCTGGGCGGCTACAGAGAAGACAGAGTCTACAGAATGATCCCTTACTTTGGTTTTGGCGTTGCCGGTCATGCTGATGACTGGTTCCAGGTCAAGAACCTCAACAAGGAATACTGCGCTGTCCTCGGTCTCCAGAACAACTTCAGACTTGGCAGATATTTCGACCTCCACTTGGACCTCCAAGCCACTGCTCCTAAATGGATGATCGAAACTAACCACGCTCAGTATGACAAGCGTTTGGTGCACTTCAACTTCTCCGGTGGCCTCGGCCTCACCTGCTACCTCGGTGGCCGTCACTTCGATCTCGTCGAAGGTTGCCCAGAAGTCAACTGCCCAGAAGTTAACTGCCCAGAAGCTACCGACTGCAGCTCTTACCTCAGCCAGATCGAAGCTCTCCAAGCCAGAATCAAGGAACTTGAAAACCAAGGTCCCGAAGTCATCAACAATCCTTGCGAGAACATCGAGAGCGCTCCGTTCTCCATCTTCTTCAACAGAGATTCTTATCAATTCAGAGACAGCAGAGATGTCAAGAACCTCGAGGAACTTGCCAAAGCTGCCAAAGCAAACGACTACAAGATCAACCTGAGAGGTACCTGCGACGACGCCACTGCCACCAGCGAATACAACAAGAAACTTGCTGAAAACCGCTGCAACAAGGTTAAGGACGAACTCGTGAAACTCGGTGTTGCTGCAAGCAATATCACAATTGATCCTGTCGGCGGTGTCCACGAACTCACTCCTGCCGAACACAACCGTCGTGTCCTCATCACCTTCTCAAAGTAATCTAACAACTAAGAATTAGAAATGAAACGATTCATTATTGTATCGAGCCTCATCCTATTCTCAGCAGTAAATGCTATTGCAGGGGGGCGTATCGACTCGGTGCGTTATCTGACCTCGACATTTGGCCAAAACTGGTTCATTACCGCCAATGGTAGTGTCAACTGGTGGCAGGGGTCTGATAGAAATCCGGCCGGCAACTATACCGCCCTGAATGGACCCTCTTTCGGTGGTAGTTTAAGTCTCGGCAAATGGATCAATCACAACATCGCACTTCGTCTCTCCTATGATATCAACCAAGGTCAGAGCTTTATTAATGGAAGGCATATCAATCTTACTGGTATCAACTTCCTGTATGGTGATGACCCGGTTGCCGATGAGAATGATCATTTCAAAACCAAGTTCATGTACCATAACCTGCATGGGGATGTGCTGGTGAGTCCTATCGACTTCTTCCAGGGCTACTACAACCCGAATAGGGTTTACACCCCCGTACTCTTCGTAGGTATGGGTGCCGCTTGTGTCTCAGAACATTTGTTTGTCCTGCAATCACTGATCAACAAGGAAAGCCGTAACTTCGAGTTCTCGTTTGATGCAGGTCTGATGAACAACTTCAGGCTGAACAACTACCTCGACCTTAACCTTTCCTTCATCTGGTCAGCACAAGAATGGCACATCGACTCATGGTACTATGAATCTGGAGTGTATGACAACGACGCTCAAAGACCTAGATTCGCTGATTTCAACTACTCAGCACAACTGGGCCTCACTTGGTATCCTGGTGGCAGAATCTATGAACTTCCTTACAACTACGAAAAGGAGATGAAGGAATTCAGAGAACGCATCAAGTATCTTGAAGATGAACTGGCCAAGAAGCCTGCCGAAATTCACGACACTATCTTCCAGTTTGTCAACGTCACCGATACCGTCAGTGAGATGGTGAGCTACCCGTTCTCTATCTTCTTCCATAGAGATTCTTATCAACTCATGTCGAAGAGAGACTTAGTCAACTTGAGAGAAATTGCCAACGTGGCTCTTGAAAAAGGATGGAAGATCCGTTTGAGAGGTTCCTGCGACAGTGCTACTGCCACACCGGCCTATAACCAACGACTCTCCGAAAACCGTTGCCGGAAGATCCAGATGGAACTGATGGAAATGGGTGTCCCGGAAGATCAGATGATCCTGGTGCCAGTGGGCGGCGTCAAAGAACTGGATCCTACAGAATACGACCGTCGTGTTTTGATAGAACTGGTGAAGAACGCCAAGTAATCTCAAGTTCGAGAAACGTTGATCAAAGGCTGATGGATTTCCATCGGCCTTTGATTTTTTTTGCCGTTTTACCACGTTATTCAAAAATGATTCTTATTTTTGTAGTGTAATACGAACAACATTAAAAACGATCACAACATGAAAAAAACATTTTTGCTTCTCGCCGTCATGCTTATGCTCGGTAGCTCAGCATTTGCCATCGGTGGCATCGACCTTTCCCTTGGTCCAAAAATCGGTTACCAAACTGCAAAGCTTTCCTACCAGAAAAGCGACATCAAAGCCGGCTTCGCCAACAGCTTCACCCTCGGCCTGTTCGGCAGAGTGGAGTTCCAAGGACTCTACGTGCAGCCCGAAGTGCTTTGGTTTAAGAGTGCCAACATGTTCGACATGAACATTGACAAGAGCCATGCCGAATTGTGGGGAATGGAATACCCGAACGGCGTACAGTTCACCATGACCAGAAATGCCATGAATATCCAAGTGCCGGTCTTGGTCGGCTATAAGTACGATGTCATGGACATTCTCGCTGTCCGTGCTCAAGTTGGCCCTACCGCCAATTTCGTCATCCCTGGCAAGACTCTGGTGCAGAAATCAGCTGCCATGGAAGGCGCAGAACTCCCCGCTGCTCTTGAAGATGCTGAATTCGACACCAAGGGCATCGCTTGGGGTGTTCAGATGGGCATCGGTGCCGACATCCTCGGCTTCACGCTTGACATCAACTACAACCTTGGCGTCTCCAAGATCTTCGGTGCTCACATCATTGAAGGATTGGATACCAACTGGTCTAATGCCATTGACCTTGGCAACATTGACCAAACAAAGCAAAACATGTTCATGGTCACTGTCGGTTATAAGTTCTTGTAAGAAGGCAGAAGACAGAAGACAGAAGGCGGGAGAGTTTTCTTCCGCCTTTTTTATTATCTTTGTCACCTATTTATAATAAAGCCATGATTCCAAACCGCCTCTTCATCCGCAACAGAGCCAACTTGGCCGCCCAACTGCCACCTAAGTCCATCGTCGTGTTTACCGCCAACGAACCCATGCCCCGCAACGGCGACGAGTTCTATCCTTTCCGTCAACAATCCGACTTCTTTTACCTCACGGGCATCAACGAAGAAAATGCCTTCTTGCTCATCGCGCCAGACTATCCCGATGAAAGCCTTCGTGAAGTGCTTTTCATCGAGCCCTACGATGAGGTAAAGGCCACTTGGCAAGGCGAGATGCTGGATGCAAAACAGGCTTCCGAAATCTCCGGCGTAAAGACCGTCAAGGGCAGCGATGCTTTTTATAACGTGCTCAATGACATTGCCTTCTCTGGCTATGGCGACACCATCTTCTTGAACAGCTACGAATACCCGAAATACGAGTGCGCCGTGGAAACTATCCAACAACGCTTCGGCAAGAAGATCAAGGAGCTGTACCCGATGCACCAATATGGCCGCACCGCTCCCATTCTGAATGCGCTGCGTATGATAAAGTCCAATGATGAGATTACCATCACGCAACAGGCATGCAACATTACCTCAAAGGCCTTCCGTCGTTGCTTGGAGACCGTTAAGCCTAGCATGTTCGAATACGAAGTGCAGGCAGAGATTGAATACATCTTCAAACAGAACAATGCCACAGGACACGCCTACGCGCCCATCATCGCTGGAGGAAAGAACGCCTGCTGCTTGCATTACTCGAAAAACCAAAGCCAGCTTCATGATGGCGATTTGCTGCTCTTCGATATTGGCTGCGAATACAAGAACTATTCTTCCGACTTGAGTCGCACCATCCCCGTGAACGGGAAGTTCACCGAAAGGCAAAAGCAATGCTACAATGCCGTTTTACGGGTGATGAAAGAGATTACCAAGCTCTATCGTCCTGGAGGCTGCATCAACGAGATCAATGAGACCACCCATCGCCTGATGGAACAAGAAATGATCCAACTCGGACTTTTCACCGAAGAAGACGTGAAGCAACAAGACCCCAATAAGCCATTGGAACGCAAGTATCTAATGCATGGCATGTCGCACCACATCGGATTGGATGTGCACGACAGCATCGATAAGTTCAAGCCATTCGAGCCTGGCATGATCCTCACCTGTGAGCCTGGCATCTATATCCGCGAAGAAGGCATCGGCATCCGTATCGAGAACGACCTGCTCATTACCCAAGGCGAACCCATCAACTTATTTGAGGGACTGCCCATTGAAATTGAGGAGATCGAAGCTGCGATGCAACGATAAATCCGTGAAAATCGGCAGCACTTCCAAGTCGCCACGCAACACCTTATGGGTGTGAAACAGCTGCCTGAAGAGCCAGTTGGTCAATGGACTGTTCATCAGCCCAGTAAGCTGATTGGCACTGAGCGGGAATGTGTCGTCCAACACCAGCATGTTGGCACTATTCAGAATATACCGCTGCCGGGTATCGCAATAAAACACCAAATCACTGGAGATAAAACGATAGATTAACTTTACCGGTGCATGGAGCATCTCCATGGAAGCCATTTGCTGATATCGTGGAAAGTCTTTAGGATTGATATAAAGCTTCGCAGGGGACAAACGACCAGGGAGAATATCTTTCCCGCGATATACAGCTTTTAAACCTCCTCTACGCGAGCGTTTGCATCGGGTGGCGTTATTGCCCGTCACAATGCCCAAGCCCCATGAGGCGTGTCCTTTCAGGGTAATGTAAGGCTGACGCATCAACTGTTCGATAAAAGACATTTCGGGACCTGTCGTCCAGTAATTCAAGATGTGTTTCGGCATAGTGAAGAAGCTCTTTTGAGTCCGCTCAAATACATTGCCGCCATTGACGCAGACAACTGTTTCTGCCTCATCAAAAGCTTTGTTTTGAACTACGATCGAGCAAGCCGAATACATGTTTTTAAACGGCTTCCCATAATCCTTGATCTTGAGGATCGTCCTTTGGAGCACGGCCTTGCGGGCATCTTCATAAACGGCAATATTGAAAAACGACTCCGGCATCAGCAGTCCTGCTATGCCGTTGGGACTCAACACGGAAAGGATTGAAAACAGAAACAGCGAGCATGTATCCGTACTATATCCAGCTTGATATTGTTTCACAAGCTTCGTTCGTTCTTCTTTGGGCAACTTCTTTCCCCAAGGCGGATTGGTGAAAACCAGATCAAAACGAACATTCAGCTTGGAGCACTCCTGAAAGAAATCCCCACAAACAATATTCGTGGTATCGTAACCTGTCAATGATTTGATACGCTTTCGAGCGATTAAAACAGCATTGGGATCGGTATCGAAGCCATAGAGATGCTCAGGGTTGACTCCTTTTTCCACCGCCTTAACCAGGAAGTTTCCCGTACCGCAACAAGGATCCAAAAACAGCGTCTCGGGGCCAACCTCGGCATCACGCAGCATATCATCGATGACTGTCATTGGCGTGTAAAAAACGCCTTCTTTATTTTTATAGGACTCCGAAAGCATCGCTTCGTAACGGTCACACAAAGCATTGTCGAAAGCATCTGCCTTCAACCCCTCCTGAACGACTCGATCCACCGCATTGGCATCGAACTCATCCTTATGCGATTTGTTGGCTCGAGCCTGCAATTTGATCTTGCCCGCGTACTTCTTTTGGAATCTTTTGACACTCTCGAGCGTAATATGATGATTCTCGTCCAAATCCAAGAAACCTTCCTTTACCCAATTGGAAATGGTAATAGAAGAAACATGAAACAAGGCAGCTGTTTCTGCCGTGGTCAAGTCCAAATGTTTTTCCTTTTGTTTCTTCATATAATGCGCAAAATTACATATCTTTGCGTCAAGAAAAACAAAATTCCATAAAAAAATTTCAACATGTTCAATAAAGACGTTTATAGTGGTCGTCGCGCCACCTTGAAAAAAATGATTTCGAAGGGCATCGCATTCTTCCCAGCCAACAACGAGGCACCCTTCAACTATCCTGACAACACCTATATCTACCGTCAAGACAGCAATTTCTCCTATTTCTTTGGGCTGAATCACCCCGATCTGGTCGGTGTCATCGACTTTGAAACCGGTGAAGAAATCCTCTTTGGCGTGGATGTCACCATCGACGATGTGATTTGGTGTGGTCCCCTTCCCTCACTGCAGGAACAAGGCGATAGCATCGGCATCACAGACTGCCGCGACTTCAACCAATTTGGAGCCTACATCCAGCAAGCCATGGCTCAGGGACGCATGATTCATATCCTTCCCACCTATCGTGGCGACACACAGATTCAAATCTCCAACTGGCTCAACTGCAACGTCAACAAGGTATCCGAATTCGTCAGCTTGGAGCTCATCAAAGCTGTGATTGCCATGCGCGAGGTAAAGAGCGACATTGAGATTGCCGAGATGGAACGCGCCGCCAACACCGCCTACTACATGCACACCACAGCGATGAAGATGTGTAAGCCAGGCATGGTGGAGCAAGACATTGCAGGCGTAGTAGAAGGCTTGTCGCTCTCTGGAGGCGGCCCCGTGTCATTCCCTGTCATCCTCAGCGTTGATGGACAGACACTGCACAACCACAGCCATCATAATGTGCTGAAAGAAGGACGCATGATGGTGTGCGATGCCGGTGCCGAGACGGAAAACTACTATGCCAGCGACTTTACCCGCACCACCCCCGTGGGCGGCAAGTTCAACCAACGCCAACGCGAAATCTACGAAATCGTCCTCGCAGCCAACCAGAAGGTCGCTGCCAATACCCGTCCCTACATCCCTTACATGACCATGCACACCTTGGCCTGCCGCACCTTGATCGAAGGCCTGAAAGATGTCGGACTGATGAAAGGCGATATTGACGAAGCTCTGATGGCCGGTGCCCACTGGCTCTTCATGCCTCATGGCTTGGGACACATGCTCGGCATGGACGTGCACGACATGGAAGGCCTGGGCGAGACATACGTTGGCTATGACGACATCACGCCTCGCTCCACCAAGCAAGGCTTCAGCTGCCTGCGTTGCGGCAAGACACTGAAACCTGGATTCGTGGTCACCGACGAGCCAGGCATCTATTTCATCCCCACCCTCATCGATCTATGGAAAGCCGAAGGCAAGCATAAGGATTTCATCAACTACGAGAAGCTGGAGTCCTATAAGGACTTCGGAGGCATCCGCATTGAAGACGACCTGCTCATCACCGAAGATGGCTGCCGCATTCTTGGAAGACCGATTCCAAAGACCGTTGCCGAGGTCGAGGAAATCTGCGCCCAAGGTCGCGAATGGATCAAGATGCCGGGATTGTATTAAAACTCCGTAACCAGTTTAACATTCACATATCGGGGGGTCAAGTAACTATTGATCCCCCATGATGTGTTATACACATCCTTTACCCAAGTGAAAGAGACCGTATTCGGCACGTTCAGGAGATTGAATACCTCTACGCTGGCATACATGTTCTTCACATAATTCAGCGGATTGCCCTTGCGGAAACTGCTGCCTTCGTTGATCAGCTGTTTCACAAAACCGATATCCACACGACGATATGCCGGATAGGTCATAAAAGGACGGTAATATTTGGATTCAGGATCGTTGACTGGCATACCCGTGCCAAATGTCAAAGTCATGTTGACTTTCCAAGTCGGGGCATTGGGGATGTAATCCTGGAAAAACATGGAGAAACTCACCGACTGATTGGACGGCCTGTAATGCCAACCTGCCTCATCCCCATCGATGATCTCACGACCTCTCATAAAAGAAAGACTGGCCCAGCTGTCAATACCTTTGACAAACTCGCCATTGATCTTGAAGTCCAGACCGGTGACATAGCCTTTAGCTTTCTGATCGGCATAATAGCGGATACGGACATTATCGATGTCGTATGGAATGACGTTCTTCAGATACTTGTAGTAGGCTTCCGAAGTCAAAATAAACGGCCTTCCCCAGGCATGGAACTTAAAGTCACTACCCAAGATGACTTGATACGACCGCTGCGCCTCGGCATCCTTGTAAAGTGATCCGTCACGGTTACGGATTTCACGGTAAAAAGGCGTTTGATTATAGACACCACCCGAGAGGCGTAACACCAAGTCACGGCCTTCGAGATTGGGTTTGTATGCTATTCCCGCTCGCGGACTGACATACACCTTGTTGTTATAGCCCCAATAATTGGCGCGAAGGCCACCCGTCACCACGATTTCTCCATCGTTGCGGACTGGGAAGGTCAGAGACTGCTGGATAAACCCATCCACATTATTAATTCCCAAAACATTATGCGAACGATGGAACATATCCAACTCAATATCGGGCAACACCATCGGCATCACGCCCGCATTGTCTAAAGGATGCGGCAAGTTGTATCCTGCTGAATCCACCATGTTCCACTCATTGACAATGTCGTCCACATTCTGGCGCTGGTAACGCAATCCCCATTTCAGCACATTTTGGTCAAAGACTTTTGTTCCCTTGTGGTCGAAGTTGTAAACCTGAGCGTAAAACGAGTTGCGGGCATGCTTCAAATAGGCGCCAGAACCCATATTGGCCACCACATTGCCCTGGTCTTCAGAACCAAGTGAAGTCTCCACTTGGCCCAGCCAATACTCGCCCAAAATATCGTAAGTCTCCGTTTCGTAGGCAGAATAAGCTGATGCTATAAACTTCAGGTTCAAGTCTTTGTTAGGCTTGTACTCCAACGTAACCGCTCCCAACCCGGTGGTGTAGTCGTCCACCTCCTGCCCTTCGAAATAGACATCAAGGCGCAGGACGGTATTGATCATACCTGTTTCTGCCGTCGAAGATTGAGGGATGAGGCAATAACGGTTTTTAGAGTAGTAGCCCAGGAATGAAAGATCCCACTGATGATTGAGCTTGTAGTTGAATAGTGCCTGGACATCGGTGAAATTAGGACGATATGAGCCTTTCGTATCCATCATGTTCAAGGCGATGGCTGTGTTTTTGTAACGGGCGCCGATCAAATAACTAAACTTGTCTTTACCTAACACGCCCTCCACATGAGCTTCTGCTCCTAGCATGCTCAACGAAAGGGATCCTGCCGTCTCACGGGGCTTTTTGTAAGTAACATCGAGCACCGACGACATCTTGTCGCCATATTCCGCAGCAAAACCGCCAGCGGAGAACTCGATGTTGTTTACCAGCAATGAATTGACAAAGGAGAGTCCCTCCTGCTGGCCTGAACCAACGAGGAAGGGACGGTAGATCTCAATCCCGTTGACATAAATCAAGTTTTCATCAAAGTTACCGCCACGTACGGTATATTGGGAGCTCAACTCATTGTTGGATATGACACCAGGCAGCGTCTTGATCAAGTTTTCAACACCACCGCCCATTGTAGGAAGTAGCGTAGCTTGTTTGGCGTCAAGTCGAGTGAGGCTGGAAGCATCAATGGCACGATCGCTGATTACCACATCGGGAAGATCTGTCATGATAGACTTCAACGTGACATCCAATTTGCGTTTTTCGCCTGGTCTCAGCCGTACTAAGACTTTTCTCGGCTCATAGCCCACAAAAGAGAAATTGAGTACCAGCGCGGTATCGGAAAGCACTTGCAATTCGTAGGCGCCCCTGGCATTTGTAGTCTGCCCTACCAACAAATCGGTAACGATCACATTCGCCATCTCGATCGGACGGTTGTGCTCATCGGTCACCTTGCCATATACCGTCGCAGTCGGCAGGTGTTGGGCCATGGCCGATAGCGAGAAGAGTATTAGCAAAAGGCAAAGACGAATGCGCATATCTGGATAACTCGATTTAAAACTATTTATTATATCAAACAAAAAAAGCCGCCGTGCAAGCGCGGCAGCTATATCTTAATCTGTTAGAGGGAGATTACCAACGGTTTAAGTTGCCCTTTTCTGCAGCATCCATGATAGCAGCATACACACCCTTCTTGTTGATGGTGCGCAGACCGGCGGCAGAGACCTTCAGAACAACCCATTCATCCCATTCAGGAACGTAGAACTTCTTGATCTTCAGATTAGGTTCGAAAGTTCTCTTGGTTCTCTTGTTGGAGTGAGAAACGTTATTACCTGTGACGGTCTTTTTACCTGTAATTTGACAAACTTTTGACATGACTCTATTCCTTTAATAATTACAATTGTCTTCTTCAAAACGGACTGCAAAAGTACAGCTTTTTTTTGAATTACAACTATTTTTTTTGGTATTTTTGCATTCCCAAAGCAGAAAGCCGTGAAATTGAAAGAGATTTATAGCCGACATCCACGTTTTGTCTGGTATGCCATCTTCGGCATTATCAGCACAGGACTGGAGTTTGCCATTTATGCGGTGCTTTGCAAGTACATCCCCTATCTTTATGCCAACATCATCGGTTTTCACTGCGGTGTGATCTGCAGTTTTCTACTGAATCGGAAGTTCAATTTCAAGAAAGAGGACAAGACCGTCCTGCGTTTTACGTCGTTTTACCTAATCCAGATCATCTGCTTGGCACTCAATTCGTTGATCTTGTACCTGTGCGTGGATGTCGCCCATTGGAACCTGATGGTCTCCAAAGGCCTGTCCATTGTCTTGACGGCCCTGCTTCCATTCTTCCTCAATAAATACATCACTTTCGGAAAGCGCTTCTGACTTCTTACTTCTCCTCCACATGTACATCGACTTGCGGGAAGGGGAAATGCAGCCCTTCTTTCGGGAGCTCCTTATAGACCTTTTCATTCATATTAAAAAACACCGGCCAATAGTCGGCGGACTTCACCCATACCCTGACTTTCAGATCCACGGAGCTAGTGTTCAAGGTGGAAATCTCCACGAAAGGCACAGGTTCTTTCAAGATCCGTTGGTCTTCTCCACAGATCCGGAGCAATACCTCCTTGGCTTTGTCGTAATCGTCACCGTAAGCGATGGAATAAGTCCAATCGACACGCCGCGTATCCTCTTTGGTATAAATCGTCATCACGCCCGTTGACAGGATGCCGTTCGGAATATGAACGACTTTATTATCTACGGTCAGCACGATAGTATTGAAAATTTGTATCTCCTTCACCACGCCTTCCTGTCCCTGTGCCGAAATAAAGTCACCCACTCTAAAAGGCCGGAACAGAATGATGACAACACCGCCAGCAAAGTTCTGCAAGGTCCCACTCAATGCCATGCCCACTGCCAATCCTGCTGATGCCAACAGTGCCACTAGCGAAGAGGTATTGACACCCAAAATACTGATTATGAATATAATAAGTATAAAATTCAATACGAACGAAATCAAGTTTGAGAAAAAGCTATGCAAAGTGGGATCGGCACGCTTCTTCAAAAGCCCATTGGCCAATCGATTCTTGATCAATTTGATGATCCATCTTCCAATGATAAAAACCAAGATGGAAACCAGAATCTTGATGCCCAACGGCACCAGATAGTCTTTGACCAGTTGGGGAAGCCACACGTTGACTGGTGTTTCACGCAACATCTGGACGGTCTCCGCCATGGCTTGGACCGTGGAATCATTCGAAATCGTTTCAGTTACTTGTCCGACAATAGTATCATTTTCTAACATCGCATTGTTTTTTGAATGCGCAAAAATACAACAAAAAAAATTACTAATATTGCAGCATGAAAAACTCTTGGAAAGACTATCTGAAAAATCCAAAGAACAGAAGTACGGTGGATGTGGGGTTGTTCATTATCCTTATTTTAAGCTTCCACTTCATTTACTTGGGCTGGCAGGCCGTAGAGTTTTGGCCCATAAAAAAAGCCATCGATCAGCTGAGTCTTTGGTCCGTGAACCTGTTGTTTGACCAATCTTGCTGGGTGCTACAGCATGTTTTCGGAATTGACATCACCACGATCACAGACCATCGATTAATCGCTGCCTTAAGCAAGGAAGGAGGATTTGTCAACGTGGTCATCGCCCCTGAATGTGCCAGCTTGAAACAATGGTTGCATTGGCTGTTTTTGATGCTGATTTTCCCAGGTCCTTGGAAGCACAAAGCTTGGTACATCCCCGCTGGTTTGGTCATCATCGAGTGGACCAATGTAGTACGTATCTGCGGCATCCTGATGATGCAGATGCAATGGCCCGGTCCCAACACTTTTCATATTGCCCATGACTACATCTTCAAGGCATTCTTCTATTTCGTCATCTTCTTGATGTGGGTACTGTGGGTGGAGAAATTCAAAAACAAAAAGATAAACAATGAATAACGACATCATTTTCATCCTCGACGCTGGCGGCACTGGATTCAAGTTCTCCGCCGTAAAAGACTATAAAGAGATCATTGATCCTTTCACTATCCCATCGGCCGCAGAGACCCTCGAAGAAGTCTTGCAGAAGCTCATCTATGGCTTCCATGAGTGCGAGGCACGTTGCGGTTGCCAGCCCAGAGCCATCAGCTTCTGTTTCCCTGGTCCGGCAGACTATCCCAACGGCATCATTGGAGATTTGCCCAATCTCCCAACCTTCAGAGGTGGCGTAGCGCTGAAACAGCTGCTTGAGAATGAGTTTAAGGTGCCAGTATTCATCAACAACGACGGTGACCTTTTCGTTTACGGAGAGGCTCTTGGCGGACTGCTTCCGCAGGTGAATGAGATGCTTGAGCGGCAGGGAAATCCGAAACGTTACAAGAATTTGTTCGGCGTCACTTTGGGCACTGGCTTTGGTGGCGGCATCGTCATCGACAAGGTGTTGCTCAACGGCGACAACAGTGCCGGAGGTGAGATCTGGTGCTCACGCAACTGCCTCTACCCTGACACGATCGCCGAAGACAGCGTCAGCATCCGCGCCGTGCGCCGCGTCTATGCCCGTGAATCAGGCATCGCTTTCGACGATGCTCCGCAACCTTACGACATCTTCAAGATCGCCCAAGGTGAACAAGAAGGCCATCAGGAAGCTGCCCTGAAAGCTTGGGATGAACTCAGCACCGTCTTGGCCGATGTGATCGGCAACGGTCTCCGTTTCACCGATGGATTGACCGTCATCGGAGGTGGGCTCTCAGGTGCCTGGCCAGTATTCATGCCCATGCTCATCAGAAAACTGAACGAGCCTTATACCGACCTCAACGGCAACACCATTCCTCGTATGGAGACTGAAGTTTTCAACTTGGAAGATGTAAACGACTGCCTGCGGTTTGCCGAAAAAAGCGGAAAGATGATCACCGTACCCTTCAGCGAGCAGCAGGTGTGGTATGATCCTACAAAACGCGTAGGCGTAGGCATCACCAAGCTCGGGACTTCTTCAGCCGTCGCTATCGGCGCCTACGCCTACGCGATGAATCAACTCGGTTGAACTATTTCACTTTCTTGAAGTGTAAGGCTACCGTCATATCGTCATCAAGTTCTTCAACCATTCCAGTACGTTCTAAGGTCATGGCCTTTTCGGTCAGTTCCTTAATGATCATTGTTTCGTATTCCTCATTTCCTTCTTCATCGGTGACTTGTACGGTCAATTTATCGCCATCAATTGAATAAGGAAGACCTTCCTCAACATCATCATCCATATCAACCATATACACCTTACCATCATTTCGGAATTCAAGCACTATAGGTTCCGCATCTTCCGCATCAGCACCCAAAAGCTCATAAAACTCTTCCATCGTAAGATCCATATTATAGCTACCTCCAGAAATAGAGATGGAACTAATTTCCCATTTACCAATAATAAGCTTGTCTTTGTCCTTACTGCATGAGGTTAAAGCTGTCATGCCAATTGCAAACAGGACCATAGCCATAATTTTCATTGCCTTTTTCATCTGATTATCCCTGATACGTGTCGGGCGCAACTATTGAATGTTAATCGCATGCAAAGATAACGCTAATTATCATTTTTTATTGAAAAATGATTTATTTTTGCCTTAAAATCTATTTTCATGAAAAGACTGCTTCTAGCCATCCTAATCAGTTCTTTGCTCTGTGTTTCCTGCAACACAAAAGAAACCGATCCTGAAGTCATCGCCATGCGCGGACTGGTAAACCGTGTGATCCCTGAATTCTCAGACCAGATCAAACTCGAACGGCTAAACGACACCGTTGACCTTTATGAGTTTGAGACGGTAAAAGACAAGCTCGTCATTCGAGGCAACAATGCCAACAGCATGGCTGTGGGCTTGAACCGATACCTTAAGTATTATTGCCATGCCGAGTTCCCTTGGTTCATGGAAGAAGCCTTGAAGATGCCAGCCGAATTGCCCCAAGTGCCAGCAAAAGTCAGTGAGAAAGCCCGAGTGCCCGAGCGTTTTTTCTTGAATTACTGCACTTTCGGCTATACCATGCCATGGTGGAGCTGGGAGCAGTGGGAGCATTTCATCGACTGGATGGCGATGAATGGCATCAACTTGCCTTTGGCCATCACTGGACAGGAATCCGTTTGGTATGAGGTTTGGGGTGAGCTCGGGCTCACCGATGAAGAGATCCGCAGCTACTTCACAGGGCCCGCCCATCTGCCCTGGCACCGCATGCAGAACATCGACCGTTGGGGAGGCCCCTTGCCAATGTCGTGGCTCGAAAACCAGAAGGCCTTACAGCAGAAAATCGTCGCCCGCGAGCGTGAGCTGAACATGAAGCCTGTGCTCCCCGGCTTTGCCGGACACGTTCCGCCCTGCATCAAACGACTCTATCCCGAGGCACCTTTGGCTTCTTTGGGCGACTGGGCAGGCTTCGACAGCACCTGCTGGTGCAAGTTCCTCGACCCGCTTGATCCGCTCTATACCGAGATACAGCAAAAGTTTATCGCCAAGCAGACCGAATTCTACGGCACCGACCACATCTACGGCATCGACATCTTCAACGAACTCATCCCGCCGAGCTGGGAGCCCGAGTACCTTGGACGAGTGAGCCGCCAGGTTTATGAATCGTTGGAAGCCGCCGACCCCGAGGCGAGGTGGCTCGAGATGGCATGGCTCTTTTGGAACGAACGCCAGTACTGGGAAGTCGATAACCGCATTGAGGCTTACATCACCTCCATGCCAAAAGACCGGCACATCATGCTCGATTACTATTGCGAGAGACAACCAGTGTGGGAGCGCACCAACAGCTACTACGGTGTGCCTTACATCTGGTGCTATCTCGGCAACTTCGGAGGCAACTCCATGCTCGCCGGCAACCTCGATACTGTCAACGTCCGCATCGAACGCGCTTTCGAGAGAGGCGGCGACAATTTCGTGGGCATCGGCTCCACCTTGGAAGGCTTCGACTGCAATCCTTTCATGTATGAATACGTGTTCGAGAAAGCCTGGGACAGCCCGCTGCACAAAGACGTAGATGCTTGGGTGGAACGCCTCGCCGACCAACGTGGCGGCAAGGAAGAACCGAACATGAGAGAGGCTTGGAAGCTGCTGGCCGACAGTGTGTATAACAAGGTCTCGTCACCGGGCCAGACCGTACGCATCAACCAACGGCCCACTATGGGCAACATCAACGAATACCGACAGTATTACGTGGCACCAACTTACAAATACAACAACCTCACGCTGCTCAATGTACTAGATGAGCTCTTGGCCGCCGACTGCGACACCCGCGCCCGCCATTTCGACGTGGTCAACATCACCAGACAACTGCTAGGTAACTATTTCAGCGACCTTTATGCCGACTATGTAAAGGCTTATAAGGAAAAAGAATATGACAAGCTGCATCAGATTGAGTCCGCCATGACCTCCATCCTCGACGACACCGACAAGATTCTGGCCACCGAAAGTGCCTTTCTCGTGGGCAGATGGATCAAAGATGCCCGTGCCATCGGCACTACCGAGGAGGACAAAGACTACTTTGAGAGCAATGCCCGTAACATCATCACCACTTGGGGAGAGGAAGACGCTTTGCTCAACGAATACGCCAGCCGTGCCTGGGCTGGTCTCACCGAGACCTACTACGCCTACCGCTGGAAAGAGTTTTTTAAGGATGTGGATGCCGCTATCGAGGCCAAGAAGCCATTCGACGAGAAAGCTTATCATGACCGTATCTGCAAGTATGAAGGACAATGGTGGCGTGAACGCCTCGGCAACTTCAGCGCCGAGCCCCAAGGCGATGCCATTGCCCTAGCAAAAGAGATTGTGGAAAAGTACCGCCAGCAGTTAGAGTATTATTATACTCCTAACTCCTAACTCCCAACTCCTCACTCCTAAAAACTTTCCTCTGCGTCAGCATCAAAACGAAAGCCAACGCTGCGCCAAGGACATCGGAGATCGTCATGGAGGCCCACACGCCCGTCAAGCCCATCTTACCCATATCCTCAAACAAAGGCGGGATGATGTAAATCATGGGAAGAAGGAAGAGCACTTGACGTGAGAGACTCGTCACAATGGCGATCCAAGGTTTGTCGATGCTCTGGAAGAAGTTGGAGTTGGTGATCGTGAAACCTACCAAGGCGAACATCACCAGGATGAAACGCATGGCGGGAACAGCAATGTCGATCAGCTCCTGTTCCTTGGTAAAAGCACGCAGCAAAATCTGAGGTATGGCCAAGGCCAACACTGCCGCCACCATACCGATGATGACGTTCACCTTCATTGTCAAAGTGTAAACAGCCTTCAAACGATGCGGATGACCAGCTCCGTAATTATAGCCTGCAATAGGTTGCATGCCCATGCATACGCCAAGGATCAGCATGACTGCCAAACTGGCGAAGGTGTTGATGATGCCGTAGGCACCCACCGCCAAGTCGCCGCCGTAATGGATCAACTGACGGTTGAGCAAGGCCACCACGCCCGATGCAGCCACATTCATCAGGAAAGGACTCATGCCGATAAGCAGGATGTTACGGAAGATGTAACCCTTGTGGCTCCAGGCATGACGACGAAACCGGATGAATGACTTCGGCTGGATGAAATGCAGCACCGCCACAATGGCAGAGCAAGTCATGGAGATGGTGGTGGCCCAAGCGGCACCAGCGATACCCCAATCCAAGCCATAGATAAACAAGGCGTCAAGGATGATGTTCAGGATGGCACCACCGGCCAAGATCCACATTGATTTGGTGGGATATCCCGAGGCACGGATCAGGCCCGTAAGGTTGAACGTCACCGTTGTCATGAACATGCCGGGAAGCACGATGTCCATGTATTCACGGGCATACCCGATGGTTTCTTCAGAAGCACCGAACATCGTCAGGATCCGGTCCATGAACACATAACCACCCGTGACAAAGAGGATGCCCAAGAGGAACGTCAGAATCATGCTGTTGCCCAGGATCTTCTCCGCCCAGTTGACATCTTTCTTTCCCAACACGATGGACATTCGCGCCGAAGAGCCGACGCCAACCAAAGAACCGAAAGCATGGACGATGTTCATGATCGGCATCGTGATGGCCAATCCGGCAATCGCCAACGCCCCGACACACTGTCCCAGGAACACACGGTCGCAGATATTATACACCGAAGCAATGATCTGGCTAACGATCGAAGGCATGGCATACGCCCACAACAGTTTCTTTATATCTTTGGTTTCCAGTTCTTTAGTTCTATCCAACTGTTCCATTCGCTACTTCTGAATTTTGAAACGGCAAAATTAGAGTTTTTTTGTTAATTTTGCGCCCTAATTCCATTGAACCTGAAAAGGATTTCGCATGAAACCACGCATACAACTGTTGACCCTTCTGCTTCTGTCATGTCTTCTGACCCACGGAAGCACCACCGTCAACACAGATACCATCCCAATGCCCTCCAAGATGATGGAGTTGCCTTCCGTGGTGAAAAACTACGGCGACCGTGCTGGAACATGGGGGCTGCCAACCTTGATAGCACTGCGCTATGGCTTGACCGTGAATGACACCTTAGACGAACGTCTGGATGATGACGCCGCAGCCAAAGCCGCTACCCGGTATCTTTATGACCTCTATGCGGAATTCGGCGATTGGGACCAGTGCTATTTCGCCTATCTGTACAGCCCAGCCTACGTCAGAAACCTTCAGGCAAGGCATCTTGACACCATCATCAGCAATTTCGACATCCAGCGCTATCGCGACAGTTTCAAGGGGAAGCCCTATATCCCCTCTACGGTCAAAAAGACTGTGATCGCCAAACCAAAACCGCCCAAAGCCAAAGAAAAAGCCAAGGAGCCAAAGTACATCACCTACGTCGTTCAAAAGGGCGACACGTTGAGCAAGATCGCCAAGAAGTACCGTGTCACCGTGAAGGACATCATGAAGTGGAACAACCTGAAGAACGACCGTATTCGTGACAAACAAAAACTGAAGATCCGTCAATGAAAGCGCATCACACCTTATTTTTCATCCTTTCAACATTCATCCTCTTGGGTTTGGGTTGGTACCTGTTCCCTTCCGAAGGAGTGAAGGTTGGTGATCTCGCGCTGAGATTCCCTTCCTACGAGGAAGATAAGATGGGAACTCCTGAAGAGATCAACGTGGACTCCGTCCTCAGCGATGTCAGCAAGAGTCTGGAGATGCGCGTTTCCGAGACCCTTCTCGACAGTCTCGAATACTATCGCGATTATCTGACCATCAATCCCAACAGGATTTACCTTCCGGATGACGATTACACTTATTTTGACGACCTGTTCCGCCTTTTTGATGGAGCCAAAAAAGATGACACTATCTATCGCATTATGCACTATGGCGACTCACAGATTGAGATGGACCGTATCTCCTCCGTGCTCCGCCAGCGTCTCCAAGAAATCTTCGGCGGTTCCGGACCCAACATGATTCCTGCCATCCAGCGTGTCTCGACCATCTCCGTCACCCAAAGTTATTCCGGTAATCTCACAAGATATGCCATCATCGCCGATTCCACCAGTCGTCGCGCCTCGCATGGCCGTTATGGTGTGCTGACCCAGTTCTCGCAGACCAGCGGTCAGTCCAACATCAGCTTCAGCAAGACCAAGAACTCACGCGCTTTCGATAATGCCAAAGAGTTTTCCCGCATCTCCCTGCTGATCGGCAACAACAGCGAAGGTTTCAAAGCCTCGTTGAAAGCCGACACCATCAAAGGTGAAACAAAGGTGTGTCCCGCCAATGCCGACGTGTCGTTGCTCACATGGGATCTACCCGTCGATGTCAGCCGCGGCACCATCACCACGACCGGCAATGCCGAGATCTATGGCGTTTTGCTTGACGGCAAAGAAGGTATCGCATTGGACAACTGTCCTTTGAGAGGTTGTTCGGGAACCATCTTCACGAGAATCAACAAAAAGGTGATGGAAGAGTCGTTCAAGCTGCTGAACACCAAGTTGATCATCCTGCAGTTTGGCGGCAACCGGATGCCCAGCATCTACAACAGCAAAGCCATCAGCAGCTACATGAAAGAGCTCGACAAGCAGATCAACTACTTCAAGGAAGTCGCACCGCAAGCCACCTTGCTGTTCATCGGCCCAGCCGACATGGGCAAGAGCTACAACGGCAAGATAGGCACTTGGAAGGGACTTCCCGAGCTCAACGACTCCATCAAGGCCATGGCTTTACGCAATGAAGTGGCCTATTGGGATATGTTCCACGTGATGGGTGGAGAAAACTCCATGGCACAATACGTCAAGCACGACCCGCCTCTGGGCAGCCCCGACCATATCCATTTCACCTTCCGCGGCGCACAAGAGATAGGCAACAACCTGGCGAAATCAATGGTCATCTACTACGATTTCTACAAGCTTCGCCAAAGGCTTCCTAACGAGTCTTTCGATGAATTCATGCACAAAGACCGTGCGTTGATTGAACAAGAGAAAGAAGCTAGGAAAAACAAGTTCAAACCAACCAACTATTATACCAAATGAATCGTTTGATCCTCATCATATTATTGTCACTCAGTGTGGTTACGGGCATGTTTGCTCAAGGTCCCATGAGGGTTTCGGTTCCCGATTATCCCTTCACCAATTTCGATCGGAACCAGCTCATCTATCCGGGTGACAGCATTAACATGGAGCACTTCTTCGACAAGCTGGACGACGTGCTGTTCACGGGCAAGGGCCATGTCAGCATCATGCACATCGGAGGATCGCATGTACAAGCCGGTGTCTTTTCACAGGAGATGCGCGACAACCTACTCAATCTCCTTCCTGGCATCACTGCCGGACGAGGCCTTGTCTTCCCTTACATGAGCACCAACACCCCTGCCAGTTACTATGTCTTCAGCGAAGGCGACTGGAGTTATAACCGAAACGCGATCCCCTTCGACACCCGACTCGGACTGGCCGGCGCTTCAGTCACCACCTCCGACCCCGATGCCAGCTTCTGCATCGTCACACGCGCCAAAAGACCGAGGGACATCACGCCTACATTCGACTTCAACCTGGTGAAAATCCTCGGTTACGGTGATAATGAAAACATCGTCCCTGTAGTGCATTACAACGACATGGTCCTTCAGGGCACCTATAGCGAGGAAGAAGGTTCATACACCTTCCAGCTTCCCGACTTCACCGATTCGCTGTATGTCGATTTCAACAAGGTCCCTGGCACCTTTACGGTGACTGGTGTCTATCTCGACAACGGCATGCCAGGTATCACCTACCACGGCATCGGCGTGAACGGCGCTAGGGTGGATTCCTACCTCAAATGTCTGGATTTGGAACGCGACATGCGTCTGGTGAACCCCGACCTGGTCATCTTTGGCATCGGTATCAACGACGCTGCTGCCGACACCTTCACCAAAGAAAAGTTCATCCGCGATTACGACGCCTTGATTGAAGTGATCCATAAAGTCAACCCCAACTGCGCCCTGATCTTTGTGACCAACAACGACAGCTACAAGAAAGTCAGCCGCAGGAGATACGAAGTCAACCCCAATGGTCTCATCGCCGAAGAGGCGTTCATGGAGTTAGGCAGAAAACATGATGGCGCCGTTTGGGATTTCTTCGACCTCATGGGGGGACTGAGATCCATGCAGCAATGGCAAAACGAAGGCATTGCCCAAGCCGACAAAGTGCATTTCACCAACGCTGGCTATTGCCTGATCGGAGATCTCCTTTTTAATGCATTGATGGACAGATATATGGAGCATCTGAAGAACAAAAACAGATGATGAGCTTTTCCGACATAGCACTTGAGTTCTTTCAGAAACTGTTCTCGTTCGACAAGGCACATCCCCTGTTGTTCACCCAGTTCTATTTCTGGGCTTTCTTCGCCATTGTCTTCGCGGTGTTCAGCCTGATCAAGAACAAGAGCCTGCTTCGGAACGCTTTCCTGTTTTTCGTCAGCCTCTTCTTCTACTACAAGACCAGCGGACTCTTCACCCTGATTCTGATCTTCATCACCCTATACAATTTCTTTGGTGCGAAATGGCTCAATTCGCGAAAGAAAGACGTCAGCCGGAACATCGTGCTGGCCATCAGCGTCATCGTCAACCTTTCCATCCTGTTTTACTTTAAGTACGCCTACTTCATCACCGATGTGGTGAACAACCTGTTCGGTGCCCATTTTGAGGTGTTCGACGTGTTCTCATGGATTGGCAATCAGATGACCGGCACCAACCGTTTCAGCGTGGATACCATCCTACTTCCCGTAGGCATCTCGTTCTATACCTTCCAGGCCATCAGCTACATCATGGATGTGTATCGCAGGCGCATCGAGCCCGTGCGGAACATCCTCGACTTCGGCTTCTATGTCAGTTTCTTCCCTCAGCTGGTCGCAGGTCCTATCGTCAGGGCTAACGAGTTCATTCCCCAGCTGCACAAGAAGTATTTCCTGAGCCGGAAACAGTTTGGCATCGCCGTGTTCTGGATCATGAACGGCTTGGTGAAGAAGATTGTGTTGAGCGACTATATCGCGGTAAATTTCATCGACCGTGTCTTTGAGGATCCGCTACTGTACTCGGGATTTGAGAACCTCTGCGCCTTGTTTGGCTACTCCTTGCAGGTGTATGCCGACTTCTCGGGATACACCGACATCGCCATTGGCGTGGCCATGCTGATGGGCTTCTACCTGCCCAAGAACTTCAACTCGCCCTACAAGGCCAAGAGTCCTGGTGAGTTCTGGAAACGCTGGCACATGTCGCTCTCCCGTTGGTTGCAGGATTATCTTTACATCCCCTTGGGCGGCAACCGCAACGCCACTTTCGGTTCGTTCTGCATCATCATCATGATCGCCGCCATTGCCGTGTTCTTGAGCGGCAGCTGGTGGGTCGGTCTGGGTGTGTTGGTCCTCGCCCTCATCATCGCCTTGGTGGCCATCTTCAAGCCTGAGAAACGAAAGAAGATTACCACCAACATCAACGCCATGGACACCATGCTGTTGGGTGGTCTATGGCACGGTGCCTCTTGGAATTTCATGATCTGGGGTGGCTTGAACGGCATCGGCATGATCTTCTACAAGTTCTGGAAAGACTGGAGTAATGCTACCAGGACACTGTTCATCCTCTTGGTCACCATCACCTTGAGGCTGCTGAGCATTTACGTGCCACAGCCCGTGTTCAGCATGTTCTTCGTGTGGTGCTTCATCATCCTCATTGGGAACATCATCAGGTTATTATATCATCTGATTTTCAAGAAGAAAGCAGCCACAGACGCTTT
This sequence comes from Bacteroidales bacterium, assembly GCA_017530365.1. Taxonomy (GTDB): domain Bacteria; phylum Bacteroidota; class Bacteroidia; order Bacteroidales; family F082; genus Limimorpha. The sequence goes on along the minus strand of JAFXMK010000010.1, from coordinate 5,891 downwards.
CAAGTGGCTAGCGAACGCCTGGGCCATCTTCCAGACCTTTACCTTCATTACCTTCACCCGTCTGTTCTTCCGAAGCGGTTCCAACCTCGACCCTGCCGAGGCCAATGAGACGGCTTGGAACACCGCCAAACACATGGTCAACCAGATCGGCAGTCACTGGGATCTCAGCAAGATTGGCGATATGGCATGGCAGTACCGTAATGTGTTTTTGATGATTGTCTTAGGAATGGTGATCCACTGGCTACCTGAGAACTTCAAGCGCCGTTACCGCATCTGGTTCGCCAAGATGCCTTTGCCATTGATGGTGGTTGTCTGCGCCCTAATTGTCTTCGTGATTTATCAGTTCATCACCGCCGACTTGCAGTCGTTTATCTATTTCCAGTTCTAATCTTTCAGTTTCCCTTTCTCCACCGCCCGGTTGTAGAACCTTCTTCGCAACCTGGAATCGATGGGATAGCAATCGAAATCTCCACTGTGGAGGTCGCAGTCGAAAAACGTGTCGATCTGTGAGATGAACAAATGATCGTAACGCACTTTCTTGCTTTGTTGGGCATCCATCATGAAACCGATGATCTCTTCGACTTCGTCGGCCACCAAGTCGTATTTCGTGAAGACATATAGGCCAAACTCCTTGAAGTCACCGTAAAAGCCATTGTCGATCTTCCACATCTTACTTTCTAGGATGCGTTTCATCGGCAAAGCCAATGCCCAGTAGTTGTATTCGTTGGAGCCCACAGTGTAGTTCATGCCAAGACCGTAAGAATAGCCGCTTTCTTGGATCTTCAGCAGGTCTTCGTTGACCTCTTTCACCGGCCGTCCCGCCATCTCGTTGATGAGCGAGTTGGCCACGTTCCGGTCCTCGGTGATGGCACGCGTCACCTCGATACCGATGCCTTGTGCTACATCCTGCAAGTCCGGACGGTCGGCATTGACCAAGTGCGAGTAACGCTTGCCAAGCAGCGACCGTAACGAGCACATCGCATAACGTTCAAAAAAACAAGTGTCGAATTTAGGCTCCATAGGTCAACCTTAAATCATTGAATAATCAATTGTTCCCAGCGGATTTTCGGAACGAATTGCGTCCCTTTGTCGTCGCGATAATAAGCCAGCTTCTCCCCTTCGTCAACAGGTTGCAGCTTGATTTTCTCATTGCCTTTTCCAATAGCGAGGATCAGCAAGGGCTCGTAGGGCAGGTTGAACGCTTCTATGATTTTAGCCTTGTTGAAGGCTCCTATCATGATGCCATTGAGTCCCATCTCCGTGGCCTTCAGCAACATGCTCTGCGCTGCGATGCCGAGGTCGATATCCACAAACTTGTTTTCAGCGATGGTGCTACAGATGATAATGAAGGCGTTTGGCTCCGTGCCTTCGAAAGGCAGATGCAATTCCGGCAAGAGGCCTCCCAATTTCATGTTTTGGACGATGTGTTCGGCGCCTGTCTCCTGGGTGACAAGCTTGAAACGCAGCACCTGTTGGTTCTTCGCCGAGGCGATCTTGGTGTTCACGGCAACAATGCGTTCCAGCATCTCCTGTTTTACCACAAAATCCTTTTTGTAGCCTCGATAGCTGCGGTTCTTTTCCATCAGCGATTCCAATGAAGCATGCTTCACCACGGTCTTTTTGGCGCCTTTCCCAAAGACCTCTTCATAACGTTTTTCCAAATATCCGTCGGCCATGATCTGATTTGCAATTCGTTCGAGCAAAGATAGGAAAAATCATTAAATTTGCACCTATGAAACGCACTATAATTCTCATTCTATCTTTGCTTTGCCTGGTATCATGCGGCAAAATCGAGGTCGGCATTGTCAATCCCAAGGTGGAGCAACAATTCAAGCCACAAGCGTTGGCCTCTGCTCAGCCACGTTTTAGCTGGAATTATGAGAGCGAAGCTGAAAACGTGATCCAAGCGAGCTATCGCATTCTTGTAGCATCCACCTTGGAAAACGCTCAGAAAGGCTTTGGCGATCTATGGGATTCCAAAGAAGTACCCTCAAGTCAGATGCTTTATATCCCATACGAAGGAAAGGCTTTGAAAAGCCGTGACAAGGCTTTCTGGAAGGTGATCGCTACCGTCACAAGCAATGGTATCCATAGGACGAGAATTGAAAGCGAGGTCCAATCTTTTGAGATCAGTTTGCTGGACCCAGGAGATTGGCAAGCAAAGTGGATCGGTCATGAGTTTGACGACGATATCTTGACGGGGCACACGCGACTGGCTGCACGCTATCTCCGCAAGGAGTTCAAGTTAGATGCAGCCATCAACGAAGCTAGGCTTTACGTCAGCGGAATGGGTGTGTATAGTGCTTATCTGAACGGCGCTGAGATCGCTCCCGAGGAGCTTCTGAAACCAACACTTTCATGGTATCCAAAACGGGTTTATTTCAACACCTACAATGTTACTGAGATGCTTCATGAAGGCGAAAACGCCATCGGTATTATCCTTGAAGGGGGACGTTTTACGACCATACGCAACACCCCCAGCCCAAACGGCTGGGATGGGACCGAGTACATCCCAAGTTTCGGCACTCCGCGACTATGCCTTCAGCTTGAAATCACATATCAGGACGGACACAAAGAGATGGTCGTTAGCGATGAATCCTGGAAGATCACCAATTGTGGTCCCATCAGAACCGCCAATGAATACGACGGAGAGACCTACGACGAGAATTATGAACTTGGTGATTGGACTTTTAAGGGCTATGACGATACTGCTTGGCTCCAAGCAGAAGTGGTAGAGGCCCCTGAAGGCCAGCTCAGCCCACAACCCAATCCCAACATCACCGTGATGGAAAAGTTGAAGCCAATAGTGCTGTTCCAAAAAGGCGACAAATGGATGCTCGACATGGGACAGAACATGGTGGGCTTCATCGACATGAAGCTTCATGACCAACAGCCTGGCGACACCATCACCTTACGTTTCGCTGAACTCCTCACTCCCGACAGTCTGCTTTACACCGCCAACCTACGTGGAGCCGAGTGCACGGATCGGTATGTCGTTGCGAACGGTAGTCGTCGCAATGACAGTTATCACCCAACGTTCGTTTATCATGGTTTCCGTTACGTGGAAATATCAGGTTTGAGGGAAAAACCATCCATCGATGACTTCGAAGGCTGGGTGATCTACGACGAAATGCCCACCACCGGTTCGTTCGTATGTTCCAACGAGATCATCAACGCCGTATATCACAATGCCTATTGGGGCATCCGAGGCAACTACCGCAGCATGCCCACCGACTGTCCCCAACGCGACGAGCGCATGGGCTGGACAGGCGACAGGACGACGGGCAACTATGGTGAGTCGTACATCTTCAACAACCATCAACTCTATGCCAAGTGGCTCGCCGATGCCGAAGACAGCCAATGGGACAATGGCTCGCTGCCTAATGTGATTCCGCCCTACTGGCGCGGCTACACCGACAACCTCACCTGGCCTGGTGCCGTGATCACCGCCACCGATATGCTCTATACCCGATTTGGCGATGCGGAACCTATCCGCCAGCATTACGATGCATGGAAAAAGTGGCTGCTGCACATCAAAGGCTATATGAAAGACGGCATCATCCACCGCGACACCTACGGCGACTGGTGCATGCCGCCAGAATCACTGGAGATGATCCACTCTAACGACCCCAAACGCATCACCGACAGCCCCCTGCTTTCCACCCCCTTCTACTGCTATCTCTGCGGCAAGATGGCCAAGTTTGCCGAAGCACTTGGGAAGACCGATGACGTCGCTTTCTTCCATGAAGAAATCAACAACAGCACCGCCGCCTTCAACCAGAAATACTTTAACTACACCGACTGCCATTACGGCAACAACACCGTCACCGCCAACATCCTACCCCTGTGGTTCGGCATGGCACCCATGGACTTAAAAGAGCAGGTTTTTGCAAGTATCGTTGACAAAACCGAGAATGAATGCGGAGGGCATGTCTCCACCGGTGTAGTCGGCATCCAACAGCTGATGCGCTGTCTCACAGAATTCGGGCGCGGGGACCTTGCCTTGAAGATTGCGTCCAACGACACCTATCCTAGCTGGGGCTACATGGTCCGCAACGGTGCCACTACCATCTGGGAGCTGTGGAACGGCAACACCGCCGATCCCGCCATGAACAGCGGCAACCACGTGATGCTCCTCGGCGATCTCATCCTTTGGGAATATGAATACCTCGCTGGCATCCGTGTGGACTTTTCAAAAGCCACCCCCAACAGCGAACTCCCAACTTCCAACTATCAACTCACCCTAAAGCCTTATCCAATAGAGGGTTTGGATTACGTCAACTGCTCCTATAATTCCGTTTCAGGCCACATTGAAAGCCATTGGAAACGCGATGGCAACCACTTCGAATGGGAGTATGTCATTCCTGCAAATACCACGGCTGAAGTTTGGCTACCTACTAAAGACGGTTACGAGGCAAAAACATGCGGGAGCGGGAAATACCATTTATCTTCAGAACTTTAACCTTTTCAGACAACCTCTTTGGAATGATATTTGATTTCTTGTGACACAATAGTTAACCATTAAATAGAAAGAAAAATGAAAGCTTTACGTATTTTGATCTTGGCCTTGGCCACCATGATAGCTTCTGCCACCTCTGCCCAGGCCGTTTACAACAGCAGCGGTTCGAGGTGTGGAACGATTGAGAGTAACGGCACAGTGCGCAATAGCTCCGGCGCCAGTGCCGGAAAGTTCGATAACGACGGCACCATCCGAAACAGTTCCGGCTCCAGCATCGGAAAGATAGACAACGATGGCACCATCCGAAACAGCTCAGGCTCCAGTATCGGGAAACTCGACAACGACGGCACGGTGCGAAACAGCTCTGGCTCCAGCATCGGAAAGGTTGAGAATGACGGCACTGTCCGCAACAGTTCTGGCTCCAGCATCGGCAGGGCGCAGGGCATCCCTCGCGAATGGGTAGCGGCCTATTTCTTCTTCTTCCCGTTCTATTAACCTCACCCCCGACCCCTCTCCTCGGAGGAGAGGGGAGTAGCCAACTCTACTTATTAAAAATAATCTCGAAAGAGAGAGGAGTAGCCTACTCTTCTTATTAAAAATAAAAAAGATCCAGTAACGGGTCTTTTTTTCTTGCATTTATGAAAAAAAGTGTATTTTTGCAGAAAAATATGAATTTTCACACAAATCAAACTAACATGTTGGAAGAACAAGGCAAATACATTTTCGGGGTTGTCAAAGTGGGCGACCGCGGACAGATTGTAATCCCCAAGGATGCCCGTGAGATCTATGGCATCAAGGCAGGCGACAGCTTATTGATTCTCGGTGACAAGAAAGGCATGGCCATCCTTAAAACCGAAGTATTCCAAGACAAAATCAACGAAGTTTTAGGGGAGGATTAAGGATGGAACGCAAGCATTTTTTGGACAACATCCGTTGGGTGACAGTGTTGTTGGTATTGTTTTACCACGTCATCTATTTCTACAATGCCAAAGGCGTGTTCGGCGGTATCGGCGGATTCTATGAGGACCAGCCTTGGGACTGCATCATGTCGATGCTCTACCCCTGGTTTATGATGTTGCTGTTTGTGGTGGCAGGCATCAGTTCAAAGTATGCGCTCGACAAACAGACCAACGGGCAGTTCATCAAGAGCCGCACCCGTAAGTTGTTGGTGCCAGCCACGATAGGCCTTTTGGTATTTCAATGGATGACAGGCTATTTCAACACCCAAGTGGCTGGCGTGGATGTCTTGACCGCAGTCCCTCAACCCGTCAAGCACGTTCTTCGAGCCTTTAGCGGCATCGGACCTCTTTGGTTCATCCAGGATTTATGGCTGTTTTCATTGATTCTTGTATTGATTAAAGTCATTGAAAAAGGCAAGCTGCACAACGCAATTGGCAAACTATTCCAAAAAGAATCCATGGGGCTTACCATC
>JAFXMK010000009.1 GCA_017530365.1 Bacteroidales bacterium | reverse complement strand
TTCACTGGAGCAATGGCACTTCCCCAGTCACCACCAATGACATAAAACGGATAGGTTGTCACACCGTCCATCCTATGATTGGCTCCATTCATGACAAACTCCACACCCTTGGCAATAGCGCAGAATTTGCCAATAATCAGCCGGTCACCTATGAAGTCGTAGAAATGAGTGACATGCTTCACGAATTGGTCAGCGCCATCCACATCATCGTAATAAGTGTAGTCCCCTATAATGATACGAGGGTTCTTCACCACGTTTTTGATGAAGCAGAGGCTTGGAATCTTAGGATTCGGGAAAGCCTCATTCGGATTTGGCCTGTTTTTAATTTCCATAAACTCCGATTTATCGTTATAAATTACGTCGCGAAGATAGGCATATTTCCACTACCCGCGCTTGTTTTTGGAATTTTTGTTGTTTTGCTGACCATTGCTCTGTTTCGCCTGCAAAAATCGTATCTTTGCGCCCTAAATCTGCATACCATGCCCAATCCAACCAACAAACAAGAGCTTGTAGCCGCCATGGCCGACGGCTATGCCAAACTCAATGAACAAATTGGCAAGATGAGCGAAGAGGCGATTTCGTCCCCCTTCGACTTTGCCGCCGACCCGAAGAAATGCGGTGTGCGCTGGCAATACGACCGCTGCCTCCGCGACCTGCTGATCCACCTCCACGAATGGCAGGTGCTGATGCGCGAATTTGTGAACAACATCCGCGAAGGTCACCCGCGCGACTACCTGCCCGACGAATACCGCAAGAACTACCACGAGATGGACAAGATGCTGGTGGAGAAACACCAAAGCACGCCTTTGGAGGAAGCCAAACGCCTGCTGCAAGAGACCCACGAGGAGGTGCTCCGCCTCGCCGAGAGCTTCACCGAAGAGGAACTCTTCACCAAAGGCTACTACAAAAACACCTACACCACCAACATGGCGGCCTACTTCGTGAGCGTCACTTCAAGTCCCTACGGGCAGGCGGTGAAACTGCTGAAGACGCATCAGAAAAACCTTAAAACGGCGAATTTGAAGAATTAAACGAATTTCTTATGGCTGCAACAGAACCTTTCGAATTCGACGCCATCATCCTACAAAACGAGGATATGGATGCCGCTTACGTTGAGGTGCCCTTCGACATCAAGGCGCTTTTCGGCAAAGGACGGCTGGCAGTCCATGCCACTTTCGACGGCGTGCCATACGACGGGCAGATCGTCAAGATGGGAACGCCTTGCTTCATCATCGGTGTGCGGAAAGACATCCGGAAACAGATTGGCAAGACTTTCGGCGACGCGGTGCATGTGACGTTTTACGAACGGGGATAAAACCACAACTATTTGACCCTCTTGGAAATACAAAGTTTAACTTTAAACAATTACCTACAACCCCAAAAAATATGACAATAAAACCATGCATCATTGAACACTTGAACCAATATGCAACCATATATGCAGCGGCTTTCTCAGGCGAGCCTTGGAACGACAACTGGTCGGTGGAGGATGCCACAATCCACGTTGGCGAACTACTGGAAAACAAACAGCATTACGGTTTGGAATGTGTCGTGGACGGAGAAGTTGCAGGTTTCATTTTGGGCACTTCCATGCTGTTCCATTATGGCCGTGTTTTCGAGATCAACGACCTCGCCGTTGCCCCTCGATACCAAAGGCAAGGCATTGCCAGCCAGTTGCTTCGGCAATGCTTGGACGACATGAAAGCACAAGGCATGGTGGGCTTTCATCTGATTACCGCCTGCGACGGCGTTTTACCCTCATTCTATGAAAGTTTCGGCTTTAAGAAAGAGGAACGCGTCATGCTGATGGGGCTTTAGGACTCATTCCCGTTTTTTGGGGCCAGGAACCTCGGGAAGAAGCCCGGCTATCCACTCACGGAGCAATCCACTTTCAGGCCTTTCAAGAAATGACTTTTGCCAGGCTTTTGATGTCAGTTTTCAGGAATATATCTATCTTTGCACCTTGAAATCACTTTCCGCGTGAAGAGAACGCTTTCCATATTGATGCTGCTGATGGCCAATGTGTTGATATTGGCACACGCCGTCATTCTCCACCACGCCTTCAGCACCGGTGGTCTGGGCAGATAAGGGACACAATAAAAATGACGTAAGAATGAACATCACTCCTACGACGATTGATCTCAACAAACGCATATCGAATATGCTTTATTGATTCCCTTGTTTTTCACGATTCAACGCCTCTTCCTCGCGGGCAATGCGAGCCTTGGCTTTTTCTAATGTTTCACCTTCGTGCATGAGGAATTTCTTCACGAATGCATCGCTGATGCGGGTGAAACCGCCCACCACACCGTTCTCGATGGCCTTGTATCCACTTACCACACCGTCTTCAATCTTCTGGTAGCCGCTCTTTACTGTGTCGGCCATTTTTTGCATGTTGTTACTCATAATTCTAAAGTTTGGCTTGTTTAGACGCTGCAAAAGTACAGCAGTTGATTGAGGTGAAATAGGGCTATTTTCCCTGAATTATAGTCAAAAACACATGAATTTTGATAATAACAATCTTTTTTGACTATTTTTGCATCAATAATTGGAAAAGATGGCCATAATGAATACCGTAAATAAAACCACGATGTTGGGGTTGGGTGACATGGACATTGAACAGGTGTATCGTCTTGGCGACGAGCTCATTATCGCCGACCATTTTGATGTGAAACGCGCCTTTCCGCCTTATTTCCGTACGGCTATGCCTGTGTGCATCATCCTGAAAAAAGGCTATTTGCGTGGGCGGTGCAACCTTATGGACATCGATGCCGTAGCTCCCTGCATGAGCATCCTTCTGCCCAACCAAATCCTTGAGTTCACCGAGTCGAGCGACGACCTTGAGGGCATGGTCGTGATGATGTCGGCTCGTTTCACGGAACGGCTCAGCATCAAGGTGGACTTCGACCTGATGCAGGCCTTCCAGTCGCAACGCGTCATCCCGCTCAACGAGGAAGCACTTGCCACGATGTTGCAGTTTTGTGAAATGGTGAAGCGTCTCTCGCAATTCCCCGACCATCCCTTCCTGATGGAAACGGCGGTCAACCTGACCCGCGCCTTCTTTTTTGGAGCGGGCTACTTCTTTCACCAGCGACCCGAAGCCGTTGCGCACAGCCGAGGCGAACAACTGGTTGACCGTTTCCTGAAGCTGGTGCAGATGCATTGCAGGCAAGAGCGGCAACTCGACTTCTATGCCCAAGAGTTGTGCATCTCATCGAAATATCTTGCTGCCACCGTGAAGACTGTGACAAGCAAGACCGCCGGCGACTGGATCGAAGACTATGTGATGCTTGAAGCCAAGGCTATGCTTACCAATACCGACATGACCATCAGCCAAATCAGCGACCACCTCCACTTCCCCGACACCTCCACCTTCGGGAAGTACTTCAGAAGGCACACGGGGTTGTCGCCGAAGGAGTTCAAGAAACAGAGCGGAGGATGAGGCGGCTATAGTTGAAATAAACCCCTCGTATCCGATGGCTAACAAAGAATCCCCGCCAGGCCTTGCCCGACGGGGATTGTTTTTTCAGTTAGCGGGAATTGTCGCTTAGAAATTGAACTTGCCGTTCTGGTGCTTCCAGTCGCTTTCGGGGGCGATGGTCTCCATCACGTCCCAGTGTTCGGCTATCTTGCCATTCTCCACGCGGAAGAGGTCGTAGTACGAAGTGGGTTGGTTGGCGAAGGCACCCTCGCTGACAGCCAGCACAAAGTTGCCGCAACCGAAGATCTTGTGAATCTTGAAGTACTCCATCTTGATGCCTTGCTCCGCCATGGCTGCAAGGGCGGCACCGAGACCGTCGAGGCCGTCGGCGATGGAGACATTGTGCTGGATGTAGCTGTTGCCGTCGAAGTAGTTGGTGAGGTTCTCGGGGTGCTGACCCATCAGCACGTCTTGCACGAAGTTGCGCACGAGGGTCTTGTTAGCCTCGGTCTTGTCGAGGTCTTTCATCTCGGTGGTGCCGTCGAAAGGCGTGTGGCCGCTGGGATTGGGCTGACCGTTGTAGGCCATCAGGTTGTCCCAGTGCTCGACGATTTTGCCGTCCTCGAAACGGAAGATGTCGAAGCCCGCCTTGGGGCCGTAGAAGTTGTAGTCGGTTTGGCACACCACATAGTCGCCATCCTCGAAAGCACGCACGGTGTTCACCTTGGCCTTTTCGGGGAAGTTGGCCAGTCCCGCCAGGGCGCGGTCGAATCCGTCCAATCCGTCCTCGACGCCTAAGTTGTGCTGTTTGTAGTTTTCGGCATTCACGTAGCCAATAGGTTCGCTTGCGCCGGTCTCGATGGCTTTCAGAAGGGCCACGGCCTTCTCTTTGTTGCTGATCGTGTTCATCGCTTCTTGTTTTTCGTTGTTGTTGGCTTGTGTTTTTTCGTTCTTGTTTTCGCCGCAGGAAGCCAGCAGGCATACCGTCACGGCAAGGATTAATGTTCTTTTCATCGTTCAATCTGTTGCTTGAAGTTTGACGATGCAAAAGTACGGCGGTTTTGGCGACCGGGGAAGGAATTAACAATCGGGAAATGTCACTTTTCGGGACTGTTTCGGAACTGCAAAGGCGTTTGTTCCGTCTCTTTGGTGAAGGTGCGGACGAAATACGACGGCGTGTCGAAATGCAGGCGGTCGGAGATGAGGCCAATGGGCATGGCGGTGTAACGCAGCAGGTGTTTGGCCTCATCGATGCGGCGCGACTGGATGTAGGCCTTGGTTGACTGGCCCAAGGTGCGCTGCACGATGCGGTTCAGGTAGTTGGGCGAAACGCACAGCTTTTCGGCGTAGAAGTTCACGCCCGTCTCGGTGGCGTAATACTCGTTGACCAACTCCTGAAAGCGAACCACACGCGACTCGACGCTGATTGGCACATCGCTCTCCACCGGGACAGCCCTCTGAAGCAGCGCCAAGACCTCATAAAGCAAGGCTCGGAGCAAATGGACGCTGCGGTCGTGGGCAATCTCAATCTGGATTTCGACAAACAGCCCGACGATCTTGTTGTACATGGCCTCGTCGAGCATCAGATACGGCAAAGGCCGGCGATGGGTGAAATAAGGCAGGCTGTCGATGAAGTGCGGGTCGTTGAAGAACGATAGCAGGAAGTCGCGTTCGAAGATAAGTTCCAAGGCTGTCAGGCCGTTGTCTTCCTTCACGGTGCAAACGTCGCCGGGACGTGCAAAAGCCACCAAGCCCTTGCTTGCGCTGCACGAAACGCCATCGACTTCCACCACGCCGAAGCCGCCCGTGGTGAGCATCACGCCATAGAACGACTGCCTCAGAACCTCTTGGAAACCCCTGCTTTTGCGGATGGCGTCAAGCGTCACCACGTCGACCAAAAGCTCGTCGCCGTACTTGTCGCGCTGGAATTTTATGACAGGAATCCGCTTCATACCTTATTTACTATAAGGAGTCGTTTTTGAGACTGCAAATGTAGTGGTATTTCTTGGTAAACGCCAAAAAAAGTCAAATGCTCTTCGTTCGTTCCCAAACTTCGCTTTTCGCGTGGCGGCGGGCTGCTGGTTAGCGGGGAAGTGATTTTGCTTATTGTATTAACTTGTTGTTTTTCAGCAATACTTACAAAAAGGTGCGTCTATTGACAAAAGGTAGGTGACTGAAATATAGAATTCTTGTGTATTTTTGCAGTGTATTTTGATTCTATGGAAACAGAAAAACTACATAAAGCCTTAGTCGAAGCCGATGCTGTCGTAGTCGGTGCAGGTGCTGGACTATCCACCTCGGCGGGTTTCACTTATTCGGGTGAGCGTTTTGAGAAACACTTTGCCGATTTCATCGAGAAATACGGCTTCACCGATATGTACACAGCGGGGTTCCATCAGTTCCCGACAGAGGAAGAACATTGGGCCTATTGGAGCCGACATATCTACTACAACCGCTATGTGCCTGCCCCGAAACCCGTTTACGACAACCTCTTGAAACTCGTGCTGGACAAGGACTATTTCGTCATCACCACCAATGTCGATCACCAGTTCCAAAAAGCTGGCTTCGACAAACAACGGTTGTTCTATACCCAAGGCGACTACGGGTTGTTCCAATGTGCGAAACCTTGTCACCAAAAGACCTACGACAATGAGAAAACCATCAGGGAAATGATTGCGTCGCAACATGTAGAGACGTGCCATGGCGCGTCTCTACAAATACCGACCGAATTGGTTCCCCGTTGTCCCGTCTGTGGCGGCCCCATGAAGGTCAACCTGCGTGCCGATGACACCTTTGTGGAGGACGAAGGCTGGCACCAGGCTGCACAGCGTTACCTCGATTTCGTGAACAGCCACCAACACGGAAAGGTGTTGTATTGGGACCTCGGCATAGGCAGTAACACCCCGACCATCATCAAACTGCCGTTCATGCAAATGACATACAAAAACCCCGAGGCGACCTACGCCACCATCAACCTCGGTGAGGCGTTCACCGTGGAACAAATCAAAGACAGGTCGATTGTGATTGATGGGGATATTGGGGAAATACTAGAAGAATTGTTGAATCGTTGATTAACTACGTTGAATCTTCGATTTGTTGAACTGTTGAATTGTTGAAGATGAATCGTTTAGATTATTTGATTGATTACCTTCTGAAAGAAGACCCGCAATATTCCGAGATGGAGATTCCATCGGATTTGCAAGGCAAGCGTAACCTGTTTCGCGCCTTGCGCAATGTGCGCTGGCCGAAACCCGTCAGTGAGGAATTTTTGCGTTTGCAGGACGAGGAACTGCAGGTGCAATTACAAGAAAAGGGTGTGGTAGAATTGGACGATTGTAGAGACGGTGTGCACACCGTCTCTACCGACAAACAATTGTTGGTTTGGCAGGGAGATATCACCCGATTAAAGGTAGACGCCATCGTCAATGCGGCCAACAGCCAGATGTTAGGCTGCTTCCATCCTTTGCACAAGTGCATCGACAATGCGATTCATTCCGCAGCGGGTGTGCAGTTACGCGAGGAATGTTACCAACTGATGCTCCAACAAGGTCACGAAGAGCCAACGGGGCAGGCCAAAATCACAAGGGCCTATAATCTGCCGTGTAAGTATGTCATTCATACGGTGGGACCTATCATCCCCAACGGCATCCCGACGGAATTCCAACAAGAACAATTGGCTTCATGCTACCGAAGCATCATGGCTTGTGCCGATGAAAATCATCTTGAAAGCATCGCCTTCTGCTGTATCTCCACAGGTGAGTTCCGTTTTCCGAACCAATTGGCCGCCGAAATCGCCTTGCAAACCATCAAAAATTACTTGACCGAGCATCCCGATTGCAGTGTCAAACAAGTGGTTTTCAATGTGTTCAAGGATGTAGATAAGGAGATTTATCAACAGATTTTATAGAAGAGTTCATCGGAGCTTTTTTTCGGCAATTATTGTGGGTGAGCCCAGCGGCTGGATTTTCATCGTTGCCACGCTCGTCATGGCGACGGGGTGCTGGCTGGCGGGAGGTGATTATTGGAGCAGCGTCCCCTTCACTCAAAATGCCTTGCAAAAGCCACCGTATCTGTCACCACGAGTTGCGGGGCGCCGTCTTCGCGATGGGTGATAGCGCAGCCTGAAGGCAAGTCTTCGGGCAAGAAATTGAAGTCCTTGCCCTCAACGATATAGGTGCGATAGTCTTTCTCAAGGCGCTCGCGGTCCATCAAGCCAGCCATCGCATCGAGGAACTTCTCTGCGGTGAAGTCGTCGATGAAAGGTTTCACTGCCTGCATCATCGGCTTCCAAGCGTTAGGCTCGCCCGTTTCTCTTTCATAAACACCTGCCAAGTGGAAGGCATAGCTATAGCCGCGCCAATACAAGAGCCAGATATAGTCGCCGTCGTCCCAAAACTTCTCTTCGGCTTCCTCGTCAGGAGCATTCCTATAGGGGCTGTGATAGAGTCCGGCTAAAGCGATGTTGAAATATGTGGCGAAATAGGTCGGATCTTCCAATCCCGAGGCCACGAGTTGGTAGCCTGTCTGCATCTCGTTGAAGCCCTCCGGGAACCACACAGGGCCTTTGTTCAGCCATTTATGTCCGACTTCGTGGGTGAACAAATCCCTGCGCTTTGTGGTCAGTATGGTGTCGGCAGTGGCATCATAACGTGAGACGAAGCCATTGGTGAAGCCGTTGCCGGTAGCTTCCCAAGTGTTTCGGCGGAAAGGGAAAAACAGCATCGAATAAGGTCTGTCGTATTCATCGCCCCAAAAGCTGGAAATGGCCGAGTAAAAGGTCTTGAAATAGTTGGTGAGTGCCGCTTTATTCATCTCTGTGTTCTTACGAAGGGCCGTCACCAAATAGTGAAGATTTCCGTCAACCATCACTGAGTCAACGGTCAGCAAAGGGTCGCCTGCGATGACCGACAATGCAATGTCGCGCACATTCCCTTCAAAACGCTCCGTTCCCTTTCCGGCATTATAGAGGCAGAAAACGGGATAATCGGGCACCGACTCCCAAGTGACCGAAACGGGTGTCTCGTCGTCATCGGCAGGCACGGCAAACAAATTTTCCGTCCTCGTGAACAGCATCGCATTGTCGATGTCGGGGCGGAAGACGTCCCACAGGCAACCGCCGGGCGAGCCGTAATCGGCGGGCAACGTGCATCGAACGACATACGAGAATCGGGCTTCCCCGTGTTCGGGGATGACGGTTAGTTCAAGCGACGACGTGTCAATCAACACTTTCCCTTTTTCGATATTCAAATCCTGGAACCAAGTCATCTGGTCGGTCATTCCCCCGTTTTCGGAGGCATAACTAAAAACTACGGTATCGGCAGGAGTGGCCAAAGCAACGGAAACGCCTATGCCATCACCTTTCCAAGACAACACATAATCAATGTGTTGGGCGTTTCTTGAACAGGAGGCAAATGCCAAAGCGGTCAGCAGAATAAAAAACAGTTTTTTCATTTCGATATTGTTTGAAATCCAGGATAGGATATCGGATAATCGTGGCACCAAAATTAGGGAATTTTGGGGTCCTGGGGTAATTGTTTTCTGCAAAAAGAAACATTCTTTCGCAAAAACATGTACTTTTGCAGTTGAATTTAACATGATTGCATCAATGCGCTTTTTAGCCACCATATTGTTCTTCTTTCTTATGAGCCTGAATGGTT
>JAFXMK010000050.1 GCA_017530365.1 Bacteroidales bacterium | reverse complement strand
TGTAGTAGCCGAAACGCTCACCCATGTTGCTGAGTGCCGCTGCGATCAAACCTTTCGGATGGTAACGCTTCGCAGTGCGAAGGTAATAGATCAAGAAGGGGATCACAATGGCCAGAATCACGCACAACAGTACGATCATCAGGTTTTCTTTCAAAAAATCCATCATAATACTTTGATTTTAATAATATTTGTTATTTGTCGTTTCAGATTAAAGCTCTCCGTTTTCTAATCAATAAGGTGCAAAAGTAAGAAGGTTTCCTTAAAAATCCAAATTTTTAGTTCGCCTTAAAGCGTCCTATCTTCAAGGAACCGCATAAAACAATGTCCCCGACACCATCCAGTGGCTGAAGCTTCCGCCCTCGTCTTTACCTTGCGGAATGGCGACACGCAGGGTATGCTTGCCAGGTTTCAAGAAGCCCAGATCGAAATAAACCGGATTGGTCGCCGTCCCCGGGCACCATCCTGAGCGCGAGTAGTCCGACGAGGAGACCCCGTTCCAGAAGTTGCCCGACACCGGATTCTGGTCGCGGAAGGTGGCACAGTCGCACCGCCATGGTGTATAGGTGAAAGTCTTCATGCCATCGATGAAGACGGCATTCTCCTTGGGGTTGAACTCATCGCCACCACCCCAGCCGCCGTGACCCGTGCTGATGTACCTCAGGCGCACATCGGTAGCGCCTTCAGGGATTTCAAACGTCACTTCGAGGCTGTCGGTGGCAAAGAGCCGCCCGTAGTTCTGTCCCGACATCTCCATCATGTTGCAGGTGTTGAACAGCGGCACCGAGTGTTGGCGGCAAGGCGTCTCATCCCATTCGTACTCGCCCGGGTAAGCCACCAGATCCAAGGAAACGATATGGCCACCCTTGTCGTAGTTGCCGATGAAAGTCCCGATGAGGACATCCCCCTGGAGCCGGTCGCGCAGCTCGCTCACCTCTTGTTTATAGTAGTTTTCTTCAGTCCAGTTGAGGCCATCGATCTGCACTTTGTCGTTGAAATGCCCCGCACCGAACGAGGTGAAGAAACGCACCAGTTCGACGGGTGGCAGGTAATCTGTCTCCGCTTTGACACCTTGGTATTCCTTGCCGTCGCTGCCCTGAAACATGGGCAAAGCCTCTACGCCTTGAGTCAGTCCATCGAGAAAACTGCGGGATTGGTCCATGGGGATGACGAACACGGAAGCAGTGCGGTCGTAGGCATCGCCGTTGGAACGTTGGTGAAGTTCAGCAAAGAGTTGGTAATGTTCAGGCAGTTGCGGTAGGTGCATCCTCTTGAGGATGATCGTCCCGTGGCTAAGATGGAGGGTAGTATCGAAGGGGATCTCCCCTACCACAGGCTCGTAATCCGCAAAATGAATCTGTTGTCCTTTGAACACCGGGAGGCGCATCACCAGTTTGTCCTTTCGCAGCTGGCTCAGCTCGCGAGATGATTTTCGTTCGCCTTTATCGATGGGAATCAGCATTTTGGGCAAACCTTTGGCTTTTTTCACTGATTTAAGGTCGGTGACATAGATGCCGTTTCTCATGCAGCGCACCATCATCCCGTTGAGGCGGCCCAGGCCCGGCATGGGAGTAGCCTCAAAGCCCAACTTGTCTGTCATCCACACCTCAATGGTGTTTGAATTGATGCTCGTCTTGTATTTGGTACAAGGGTAACCCAGCACCTTTTCCTTGCCCTCTTCGCTGAAAAGGACTTCGTTGTCGGTGAATGCGCATGCACTATAGAAGTCTCCTTCGGGGTATTGCAACACGGTGAACACCGAGTCTTCCACATAGCTGACGTAGGTGACACTTTCCACATAGCCCGGTATGGGGTTCTTAACCTCATTGCCAAGGTTAGCGATTTTAAGGCAGCCTTTTTGTTCGACCACGCTGACAAAAGTCGTGTCGCCGTCTTCCACGTCTTTGGCGTAGCTTTGATAGGTGAGCGTGTGTTGCCCAAAGGCGCTTGCGCCAAGCAAGAGGAAAAAACAGAGCAGTAGCTTTTTCATGAGTCTTATTGCAACACCTCGGCGAGCTTCGCCTCAAGTTCCTCACCACGAAGACCCTTGGCGATCATTACGCCATTGGCGTCAAAGAGGAAGTTGGAAGGGATGTATTGGATCATGTAGTCGGTGGAAGCGCTATTGTCAACATCGCGCACCTGAATCCAAGTCATTCCGTCATCGGCCACGGCCTTCTGCCAAGCAGCCTCGTCCTGGTCAACACTGACACCAACAATCTCAAAGCCATCGGCATGATACTTCTCGTATGCGGCCTTCACGAAGGGGTTCTCGCCACGGCAAGGTCCACACCATGAAGCCCAGAAGTCAACCAGCACCACACGGTTGCTGTTGATGACCTTCTCCAAATTGACTTCCTCACCTTCGGCGGTCTTCAAGGTAAAGTCCATGAACTTCGCCCCGACTTCCACCTTGGCATGTGCTTCAATGTAATCGTTAATCCGTTTACTATACACCGACTCTGTAGTAAAGCTCTTGGCCACTTCCTTCACCTTCTCGTATCCGAACTCATTCGCACTCTGAAGCAGCATGAAATGAGCCATGTAGCTGTCAGGGTGGTTCTTGATGTAGCCGATACGGAAGTTCTCATAGTCTTTCATACCATCTTCGAGTTGCTTCTGCAATTCTGCTGACTTTACCGTGTCACCAGCCATAAAGGCTTCCTGCGCTTCACCGAAGGTTCCCATCAGCACCTCTTCCATGGGCAAAAGCTCTTCACGATAGGCATTGTAAGCATCCATAGTGGCGCAGCCTTTCACCACCCAATTCTGAGCAGCTTCCTTGTCGCCCGATATGGTAGTGTTTTGGTTCTCCGTGAAGAACGGGAAAGCACCACATCTTTCAGCTGGGTCGAATTTAACGATATAGCAGGTCTGAGGATCGGCGAAATCGGCCTTCAGCACAGCTTGCTTTCCAGCGAAAACGGCCGTGTCGATGCATACCTCCTTGCCGTCAACATCCTTGAACAGATAGACGTTCTTTTGGTCGGCATTGTCGAGGTTAAGGGTAACTGTGAATTGTTTAGTCTTGTCGCAGCCACTCAGGAAGAACAAGGCTGCCATCAGTGTTAAGAATAGCTTTTTCATTTTTTATCATGTTTTTATTAAACAAAATTCCTTTGATACCCATTTCACGAGCGGCTTGGACATTGACTGGATTGTCGTCAAGGAAGATCGTCTCCTCGGCTTTAATCCCGAACCTGTTCAGCGCCAACTCAAAGATGCGGTGGTCAGGCTTCATCACCTTTTCGACGCCCGAAATGACCATGTCCTCCATCAGGTTCAGCACAGGATACACTGGGCGCACCAAGGCAAAGGTTTCCACCGACCAGTTGGACAGTCCAAACACCCTATAACCATTAACCTTTAACCCTTTAACCAACTCCTCCATACCCGGAATCTGTCCCCCCATCATCTTCATAAAATCATCGTAATACAGGCGGATTTCCCTCTCCCATTCTGGGTGCTCAGCAATCAGTTCGGCTGTGCCTTCTGCAATGGGCTTCCCATTATCATGCTGGGCGTTCCATTCATACGTGCAGATATTGTTAAGGAACCACTCGGCTTTTTCAACGTCACCAAAATAAGGATCGTAGAGGTAGTGCGGATTCCAATCGAGAAGCACCCCGCCATAGTCGAAGATGATGTTTTTAATCATTCAAGGTGAGATTTTGGCGCAAAAATAGAAAATATGCCCGAAAAAAATCTTATTTTTGCCGTTTGTTTTAATTAGAACTATGGAAATCAGCAGCAAATACAGCCCTCAGGAAGTTGAAGGCAAATGGTACGAACACTGGATGGACAAGAATTATTTCCACTCCACTCCCGACGAACGCGAACCCTATACCATCGTGATCCCGCCGCCCAATGTGACTGGCGTGCTTCACATGGGCCACATGATGAACAACACGATTCAGGACATCCTGATCCGCCGCGCCCGTATGCAGGGCAAGAACGCCTGCTGGGTGCCCGGCACCGACCACGCCTCCATCGCCACCGAAGCGAAGGTGGTGAACAAGCTGGCGCAACAGGGCATCAAGAAGACCGACATCGGCCGCGAGGAGTTCCTCAAGCACGCTTGGGACTGGACCCACGAGCACGGTGGCATCATCCTCAAGCAGTTGCGCCGCTTAGGTTGCTCCTGCGACTGGGAACGCACCTCGTTCACCATGGACGACATCCGCTCGAAGAGCGTCATCCGCGCCTTCGTGGACCTGTATAACAAAGGCTTGATTTACCGTGGTGTACGCATGGTCAACTGGGACCCGAAAGCCCTAACGGCTTTGAGCGACGAGGAAGTCATCTTCAAGGATGAGCATAGCAAACTGTTCTACCTGCGTTATTACCTCCACGAGGACGACGGCACAGGTGCCACGGGTGCTGAAGGCGAAATCATTCATACCGATGATCAAGGTCGCCGCTATGCCGTGGTGGCCACCACGCGTCCCGAGACCATCATGGGCGACACCGCCATGTGCATCAACCCCGCCGACCCGAAGAACCAATGGCTGCGTGGCAAGAAAGTCGTGGTGCCGCTGGTCAACCGCGTCATCCCCGTCATCGAGGACGGCTATGTCGATATCGAGTTCGGTACCGGCTGTCTGAAGGTCACTCCCGCCCACGATGTGAACGACTATATGCTGGGCGAGAAACATAACCTGCAGAGCATCAATATCTTCAACGATGACGCCACCCTGAGCGAAGCCGCTGGCATGTACATCGGCATGAGCCGCGAGGACTGCCGCAAGCAGATCATCATCGACATGAAGGAAGCCGGGCTGCTGGAGAAGATCGAGGACTATAATAATAAGGTGGGTTACTCCGAGCGCACCAATGTGCCGATCGAGCCGAAGCTCTCGATGCAGTGGTTCCTCAAGATGGAACACCTTGCCGACATCGCGCTGAAGCCCGTGTTGAATGGCGACATCAAGTTCTATCCCGCCAAGTATGTCAATCTCTACCGTCACTGGTTGGAGAACATCAAGGATTGGTGCATCAGCCGTCAGCTGTGGTGGGGCCATCAGATTC
>JAFXMK010000008.1 GCA_017530365.1 Bacteroidales bacterium | reverse complement strand
TCAGATTCCTCAGACACTGTCTGAGAAATTCAACGATGCCACAATTTTCCAGACACCGTCTAGAAAATCGTCATCACTGTTGACGAAATCACAAAAACCGCAGACACTGTCTGCGGAATTACACTTCACCCTCAGTTGGTCACATTACCTGAAACTGATGCGCATTGAGAACCCCGACGAACGGCGTTTTTATGAGATTGAGGCTACCGAAAACAATTGGAGTCTGCGCGAGTTGCAGCGGCAGTTCGACAGTTCACTATATGAGCGGTTGGCGCTGAGCCGTGACAAAGCAGGGGTGAAGGCTTTGGCACAGAAAGGACAAATCGTTGAGAAGCCCGAGGATATGATTAAAGACCCGTATGTGTTGGAGTTTATCGGCCTGCCCGAACTGCCGCAATACAGCGAGAGCGAGTTGGAACAACGCCTGATTGACCATTTGCAGACCTTCCTTTTGGAGTTGGGCAAAGGCTTCACCTTTGTGGGACGGCAGGTGCGTTTCACTTTCGACGAGCAGCATTTCCGTGTCGATTTGGTGTTCTACAACCGCTTGTTGCGTGCCTTTGTGCTGATAGACCTCAAACGAGGCACACTGAAACACCAGGATTTGGGGCAGATGCAGATGTATGTGAACTATTACGACCGTTTTGTGAAGACCGAGGACGAGAATCTGACCATAGGCATCCTGCTCTGCACCGACAAAAGCGACGCGATGGTGGAAATCACATTGCCTGAGGACAACAACCAAATCTTCGCCAGCAAGTACCAAACCTACTTGCCGAGCAAGGAAGAATTGCAACGGCTGATTGAGGAAAACCTAAAATAACCATATGAAAATAATAGAGCAAAATAATTAATAATCAGTAAAATACAAATAATTATGGCATCAAAAGTATTTATTAGTTGGGGAGGAAATCTCAGCAAACAATTAGCGGAAGAGGTAAAAAACTGGCTTCCCAGTGTTTTACAATTTGTCAAACCATATTTCACCCCGGATGACATTGAAAAAGGAACTCGATGGGAATCTAACATTGCTCAGGAATTGGCCAGTTCTCAAATCGGTATAATATGTCTTACTAAAGATAATGTTAATCGACCTTGGATATTATTTGAAGCAGGAGCTTTATCGAAAAATTTCGGGAAAGCCAATGTGTGTACTGTCCTTTTTAATGTTGAAAGTACTCAGATTACAGGACCATTGACTTGTTTTCAAGCAACAAAATTTGACAAGGCTGATTTTAAAAAATTAATCAAAACAATCAATGAAACAGGTGGAGAATCAAAACTTGATTCAAAGGTGCTTGATGATGTGTTTGAAATGTGGTGGCCGCGTCTTGAAAATAAGATTAAAGAGATCATTAAAAACTATAAGGAAGAATCGCATGAAGAGGAGCGTACAGAAAGAGATATATTAGAGGAATTGCTCGAGTTGACAAGAATGACTGCGAAAAAGCTGCCACGTAGAAATCCAATTTCTCGTCATGCATTAGAAATGCTTATCCATGGGTTAGACAGAATGACTATGCGAATAATGGATATTGGAGATAAGGATTCATATATTATAGCCAGAGAATTGTTTAATGAAGAATTGTTTGAGTCTTTAGAGATGTTATGTATGGAGTTTGATGCACCAATGTACATAGGTAATTTACATGAGATAAGAAATCGGATGGTCCATGGTTTAAGATAATATAATACATGAGCGAGTGGAAAGAATATAAGTTGGGAGAATTGACCATTGATGGCAAGGGCAGTTATGGCATAGCCGCACCTGCCGTAGATTATGATTCCAATAAATACACATACTTGCGTATTACAGATATTAATGATGACGGCACATTAAACAAAAGTGGGTTAAAATCAGTTGATGACAAAAACGCACATAAATATCTATTGCAGCAAAATGACATAGTTTTTGCAAGGACAGGTGCGAGTGTTGGGCGTAGTTATTTTTATGACGAAAGAGATGGTGAACTTGTATATGCAGGTTTTTTGATTAAATATAGTATTGACCCGACAAAAGTTAATCCGAAAATATTGAAGTTTTATACTCATTCGCAAGCATATTACGATTGGATACAAATTGTTGATAATGGAGCAACTCGAGGTAATATAAATGCTCAAACTTATGCTTCGATGCCCATTATTCTACCCGAGCGACATGAGCAAGACAGAATCGTATCCATTCTCTCTTCCCTTGACGACAAGATAGACCTTCTGCACCGCGAGAACGCAACCTTGGAGCAGATGGCGGAGACGCTCTTCCGCCAGTGGTTTGTGGTGGAGGCCAAGGAGGAGTGGGAGGAAGGAAAGTTGGGGGATGAATTTGACTTTACGATGGGCCAATCACCCAATGGAGATAGTTTTAATGAGGAAGGCATTGGTGTTCCTATGTATCAAGGGAATGCGGATTTTGGTTTTCGTTTTCCAACCAGAAGAGTTTTTACTACACAACCTACACGTTTTGCGGAAGTTAATGACACGTTGATAAGTGTTAGAGCACCAGTGGGTGCACAAAATATGGCAACAGAAAGATGTTGTATTGGTCGTGGAGTCGCTGCTTTCAGATACAAAAGCAATCCATCCTATTATTCATACACTTATTACAAACTAAAGTCGTTGTTGGAAGAAATCAGACAATTCAACGATAATGGAACCGTGTTTGGCTCAATCAGCAAATCGGACTTTGAAAATTTGGATATAATGATACCTGATGATGAAACAATTGAAATGTTCCAAAAACAGGTCAAGGTAATTGATGATAAGATAATCAACAACAATAATGAAATCCAAACCCTCATTCAGACGCGCGACGGGTTGCTGCCGAGGTTGATGGGTGGGGAGGTGAAATTGTAAAATTATAAAAATATGAGTATAAGTGATAAATTTAGTGCTTTCTGTTCAAATCTGAGGATGAGTAATAATACCGTTTCCAATGTGAGAACACGGTATCATAGCATAACGAAACGATTGAACAAGGATTTTAGAAACATTGATAGTGATTATTCGAATAGTTTGTATGTGGGGTCTTATGGAAGAGGTACCGCAATACACGTAAGTGACATAGATATGTTGTATATTCTTCCTTGGGAATATTATACAAAGTATAACTCATATATCGGGAATGGTCAATCTGCA
This sequence comes from Bacteroidales bacterium, assembly GCA_017530365.1. Classification (GTDB taxonomy): domain Bacteria; phylum Bacteroidota; class Bacteroidia; order Bacteroidales; family F082; genus Limimorpha. The sequence goes on along the minus strand of JAFXMK010000008.1, from coordinate 22,718 downwards.
TTACTACAAGCTGTAAAAGATTCAATAAAACAGACATATCCAATAACATATGTAAGTGGAGATGGGCAGGTTGTTAAAGTTTCTTTTTCGGATGGTGTTGTATTTGAGGTGGTTCCATGCTTTGAGTTTTCTGACGGAAGCTTTTATTATCCAGACACACATAATGGTGGAAGTTGGAAAACAACCAACCCGAAACCTGAAATCAATGCCATCAATGATTTGAACAACAGTACCAATAAGAATTTAAAAAGACTTTGCAGAATGATTCGTGCATGGAAAGATAATTGCAATGTTCCGATGGGTGGATTGTTAATAGACACATTTGCATATAGATTTTTAAGTTCGTGGGAGTATAAGGATAAATCGTATTTGTATTATGATTGGATGACACGTGATTTTTTCAAATATTTGAGCGAGCAGGATGATACTCAATCTTATTGGATCGCAGTTGGCAGTGGACAGTATATTTATCCCAAAGGCAAATTCAGCACAAAAGCCAAAACTGCATATATCAATGCTCTTTCTGCTTTGAAATATGAATCACAAAATGATGAATTGATGTCTAATTACTACTGGAGGGGAATATATGGAACAAAATTCTAAACAATTATTGGAAGCTCAAATCAGAGAGTGTTATGGTCGTGTGGTATGGAGTCATAAAACACAAGAAAAATGTGCTGATATTATTTTGAAGAGGAACAATCTGTTGAAATGGGCTCAGATTATACTTTCCACACTAACAACAACTGGTTTAGTGGCTACTATTTTTGGAGATGTTGTTTGGGTGAAAATAACATCGGCAATAGTATCTGCTATTTTATTGTTATTGAACACCTATCTGAAAAGTAAAGATTTAGGTGCAATCGCTCAACAACACTCAAATGCCGCTTCAGATATTTGGAATGTTAGGGAAAGTTATTTGTCAATGCTTACCGATTTGAAGATGGATGATGTTAATATTGAGACCATACGCAAAAAGCGCGACAAATTACAAGAAGGACTTGCATCAATTTATAAAGGTAGTCCAAGAACTATATCAAAAGCATACAAAGAGGCGACAAAAGCATTAAAATTGAATGAAGAAATGACATTCAGTGATGAAGAAATAGATTGCTTTTTGCCGGTTGAATTGCGAAAAATAAAAAAGTAGATTTCAATTCAGCTCCACGAATCCGACATCAAGCAACCATTTATGACAAATTGACTATCTATGCAAAACGATTTGAATATGGCGAACAAACAAACAGAATATCAGGGCTACAGACCACCTTTCTCACTGTCTGCAAAGGCGGTGGGGCTGGTAGCGGATATTGCCGCGCAGATGGAGCGCTTCGCCATACGAATGGAGCAAGACGATGCGCTTCGGCTGCGCAAGGCCAATCGCATTAAGACCATCCACAGTTCTTTGGCCATTGAGGGTAACACTCTACTGGAAAGCGAGGTGGCGGACATCCTTGACGGTAAGATGGTGGTGGCCCCCATCCGCGAGATTCAGGAGGTGAAGAACGCCATCCGGGTGTATGATGAGTTTGAAAGGCTCGATCCCTTCTCGATGGACGACCTGCTGCGTGCCCACGGCCTGCTGATGTCGGCCTTGACCGATGACGCAGGCCATTTCCGCAAGGGGGGCGTGGGCGTGTACTCCGAAAACGGATTGGTTCACATTGCACCGCCTGCTGATAAGGTGTATCCCTTGATGTCCGACCTGTTCGACTGGCTGAAGAATGCCGATGACCACCTGCTGGTACGTAGCTGCGTCTTCCATTACGAGTTCGAGTTTATCCACCCCTTTATCGACGGCAACGGGAGGATGGGACGCCTGTGGCAGTCGCTTATCCTTAGCCGCTGGCATCCTGCCTTTGCGCACCTGCCTGTGGAGAATATGGTCTATTCCAACCAACAGGCCTACTACGATGCCATAGCACAAAGTACCAAACAGGGAGAGAGCGGCCCTTTTATTGAGTTTATGCTGGGTGAGATTTTGGATACGGTGCGCCGACATTAAGGCGAGCTGATAATCAAAGAAGAAAATGTCGGTGTAAATGTCGGTGTAAATGTCGGTGTAAACGAACAAAAGGTTCTGGCGTTGATTATGGAAAACGGTCATGTGACCGCAAAACAAATGGCGGATGAAATGGGCATTTCACAGCGTCAGGTTGAGAGGTTGCTGGCTTCGTTGACAAAGAAACAAATCATTGTTCGGGAAGGTGCCGACAAAAATGGTTATTGGAAACTAAACAAATAATAATGAAATGACCCAACTCCTCGAATCCGACCTATAACAGATGCTTGTTTATCATTGTATATGCAAAAACATTGGATTTTATTCCAAAAAATTGAAAAATTTTATAAGTTTTTGGATTTTATTCCAAAAATTGTATATCTTTGCCGCAGATAAATAAGATTTGGTAGATGAAACTTATTCAACGAGAACAGTATTTGGCGAAGCTCAGGGCGCTGCGCGATAAGGCCATCATAAAGGTGATTACCGGGGTGCGGCGTTGTGGCAAAAGTACGCTGATGCAGCTTTTCCAAAAGGAACTGCTGCAATCAGGCGTAAGCGAAAAGCAAATCATCAGTATCAATTTCGAGGATTATGATTTCGTGGGACTTCGGAATGCCAAAGCCTTGTATCAGCATGTTGTCGCCCGTCTCGTTGAAGGCGTGCCCAATTACGTTTTCCTTGATGAGATTCAGCATGTGGACAACTATGCCGATGTGGTGGACGCGCTCTTTGTGAAAGAGAATGTCGATTTGTATATCACGGGATCAAATGCCTATCTGCTCTCAAGCGAGATTGCCACGCTGCTCTCTGGCAGGTATGTGGAACTACAGCTTCTGCCGCTTTCTTTCAAGGAATATGTCAATGCGACGGGCAACGCCAATGACCTAGAAAGAAAATACGCTGACTATATCACTTTCTCGTCCTTCCCTTACGCTATGGCGTTTGATAGAGAGGTGCAGATGACAAATGATTACCTGAGAGGCATTTACAGCACCATCGTGCTTAAGGATGTGATGCACCGCCATAGCATTGGCGACGCGATGATGCTTGAAAATGTGATGGCATTCATGGCCGACAATATTGGAAATACCTTGTCCGTCAAGAAAATTGCTGACACTTTGACTTCGGCGGGGAGGAAGGTGGATGTGAAAACCATCGAGAAATACCTTTCGGCACTCTGCCAGAGCTTCATCCTTTATCCTGCTAAAAGATACAACATAAAAGGCCGACAGTTGCTAAAGACAATGGAGAAGTACTATTTGGTGGATGTGGCGCTGCGTAACACGCTGTTGGGAAGCGCGAACTCGGATTTTGGACGCATATTGGAGAATGTGGTGTATCTGGAATTATTACGACGTTACCCTAACGTGTATATCGGAAAGACGGATGCGTTTGAGATCGATTTCGTGGCCGTAAACATGCAGGAGGTGGCCTATTATCAGGTGGCGGCAACGGTTCGTGACGAGGCGACGCTTGAGCGGGAATTACATCCACTCAAAATGGTGAAGGATAATTACCCGAAGACCGTTCTGAGTTTGGATGTGGCTCCAGTGGCTTATCATAATGGCATCAAGATACAAAATGTGTTAGACTGGTTAATAGAACAATAAGGCTATGGCAATCCTCCACGAATCCGACATAGAGCAGATGCTCATAGACCAGCTGAAAGCCAAAGGCTATCAGTACCTCTATGGCCCCGACATCGCGCCTGATGGCGAGACTCCCATGCGTGCCAGTTTTGATGAAGTGGTGCTTCGCGACAAATTGGAAAAGGCGGTGAAACGGCTCAATCCGTCGTTGCCTTATTCCGTGCAGGACGAGGCGGTGAAAACCGTACTGCGTATCAGCTCGCCCGATGTGTTGGCCAACAACGAGGAATTCCACCGCTTGCTGACTGAAGGCGTCCCGGTATCGGTGTTCAAAGACGGCGTGGAGCGTGGCGAAAGGGTGTGGCTCGTCGACTTCAACGACCCGTGGAACAACGAGTTTACAGTGGTCAATCAGTTCACCATCATCGAAAACGGCCACAACCGCCGCCCCGATGTGCTGCTCTTTGTGAACGGTCTGCCCTTGGTCATCTTTGAACTGAAAAATGCCGCCGACGAGAATGCCACCCTGCAAAGTGCCTATCGGCAGATTGAGACTTACAAGCAACAGATTCCATCGCTGTTCACCTACAATGCGTTGGTGGTTATTTCCGATGGCTTGGAGGCACGGGCAGGCTCGCTTTCGGCAGGCTTCAGCCGATTCACGGCATGGAAGAGCGAGGATGGCGAGAATGTGGCTTCGAATCTCGTGAGCGAGTTGGAAGTGCTGGTCAATGGCATGTTGCGTAAGGACACTTTGCTGGATTTGGTGCAGTCATTCACGGTGTTTGAGAAACAGAAACAAGAAGACTTAAAGACGGGTCTCACCACCATCAAGACGGTGAAGAAGATTGCCGCCTATCACCAATACTACGCTGTCAACAAGGCGGTGGAATCGACTTTACGAGCCACAGGCATCAATGCTAATAGTATGTTCGCGGAATCGCCTGCCAATTATGGCTTCAAGACGGTGAAAGAGCAACAGCCTGGCGACCATCGTGCTGGAGTGGTGTGGCACACACAGGGTAGTGGCAAGTCGCTCACCATGGTGTTCTATACGGGCAAAATCGTGCAGCGACTCAACAACCCGACCATTGTCGTCATCACCGACCGCAACGATTTGGATGACCAACTTTTCGATACTTTCACCGGTGCAAAACAACTGCTGCGGCAAACGCCAGTGCAGGCCGAGAGTTGTGAGCATCTGAAAAAGCTGCTGCAAGTGCAGTCAGGCGGTGTGATTTTCACCACCATTCAGAAGTTCCAGCCTGAATCGGGCAACACCTACGAACAACTCACCGACCGCAGCAATGTCATCGTGATTGCCGACGAGGCGCACCGTACCCAATACGGTTTCAAGGGTAGGGCAGTGGACGTGAAAAACGAGGCCGATGAGGTTATCGGCTCGGAAATCAAATATGGCTTTGCAAAATATCTGCGCGATGCCTTGCCTAATGCCACCTATCTTGGCTTCACAGGGACACCCATCGAGAAAGAGGACAAGAATACGCCTGCCGTTTTCGGCAACTACATTGACGTTTACGACATTGCACAGGCGGTGGAGGATGGTGCCACGGTGCGCATCTACTATGAAAGCCGTCTCGCCAAAGTGGAACTCAGCGATGAAGGCCGCCAGTTGGTGGAAGACCTCGACAAGGAGTTGGAAACCGAGGATATGAACGATGTCCAAAAGGCCAAGGCGAAGTGGACACAGCTGGAAGCACTGATTGGCAGTCCCAACCGTATGAAAAACATTGCCAAAGATATTGTCACCCATTTTGAGGAGCGACAGAAGGTATTTGAAGGCAAAGCGATGGTAGTGGCAATGAGCCGTAGAATTGCCGCGGAGTTGTACGATGAAATCATCAAGTTGCGTCCCGAGTGGCATTCCGATGATTTGGCTAAAGGTGCTGTCAAGGTGGTGATGACCTCTTCGGCTTCTGATGGCGCAAAGATAGCCAAGCACCATACCACCAAGGAGCAGCGCCGTGCTTTGGCCGAGCGCATGAAAGACCCCGACGATGAACTGAAACTCGTCATCGTGCGCGACATGTGGCTCACAGGCTTTGACGTACCTTGCCTGCACACACTTTACATCGATAAGCCAATGCAGGGGCATAACCTGATGCAGGCCATTGCTCGCGTGAATCGTGTCTATAAAGACAAGCCTGGCGGTCTAGTGGTCGATTACTTGGGTATCGCGGCGGACTTGAAAAAGGCCTTGTCGTTCTATTCCGACTCGGGCGGCAAAGGCGACCCGACACAGCAGCAAGAACAGGCCGTGGCACTGATGCAGGAGAAACTGGAAGTGGTGGAGCAGATGTTCTATGGCTTTGACTACAAGCAATACTTTACCGCTGACACCGCTGGGAAGCTCTCATGGATTTTGAAAGCCGAAGATTTTATTTTAGGTTTGGACGACGGAAAGAAGCGTTTTGTCAATGAGGTGACAGCATTGGGCAAAGCTTTCGCCTTGGCCATCCCGCAGGATGCTGCCATGGATGTGAAAGACAAGGTGGCATTCTTCCAAGCGGTGAAAGCCCGTCTTTGTAAATTCGACCAAACCAACACGGGCAAAACGGACGAGGAGATAGAAACCACTATCCGCCAAGTCATTGACAAAGCATTGATTTCTGAAAAAGTCATTGACTTGTTTGATGCGGCAGGTATCAAGAAGCCTGACATTTCCATTCTTTCAGAAGAGTTCCTAATGGAATTGAAAGGCATGGAGCATAAGAACATCGCCTTGGAAGTGTTACGGAAGTTGCTGGAGGGTGAAATCAAGGCGCGTTCCAAGTTCAATGTGGTGGAAGGGCGCACGCTGATGGAGATGCTTGACGGCTCCATCACGCGTTATCACAACAAGATTATCACCGCAGCCGAAGTTATTGATGAGTTGATTAAACTCAGTAAGACCATCGTGGAGAAAGACAAAGAGGCTGATGACATGGGCTTGACCACCTACGAATATGCGTTCTATTCTGCCGTTGCCGACAACGAAAGCGCGAAAGAATTGATGGGGAAGGACAAACTTCGTGAATTGGCGGTGGTATTGACCGAAACCATCCGCAAGAATTCATCCATAGACTGGACTATCAAAGAGAATGTAAGGGCAAAGATGAAAGTAGCGGTGAAGCGGCTGTTGCGCAAATACGGTTATCCACCCGATATGCAACAATTAGCCACGGAGACAGTTTTGAAACAAGCCGAGAAAATTGCAGAAGAGATTCTTGCTTCTTTTTAATTGCTCCTCGAGATCATCACCAAGCTCACTTCCACGTCGTCGTTTTCTGAAATCAGCTCGATCCAGGTGTTGTTCTCACTGAACCACTTGTATTGGCCGCCGATGCGGAAGATGTAGGTCTTTTCTTCCTCGTTCTCTGAGATGGCGAGCACGAAGCCGCCGTTCTTGCCGCTGTCGCTGCCGAAGCTTACGATCATCGGGAAGCTCTTGCCAGGCGTGATGTTGCGGGCTTTGATGACGACGTAGTTGGAACGACGCGAGGCCACATCAACAGGGTTGAAGGTAAAGCGGCGCGGCGTGTTGGCCGTCATGGTGAAGGCATCGGAGTTCAGCTCATACAGCTTGTTTTCTTCGATGAGGCGGTTGATCTTGTCGATCATCTCGACAGGGTAGGGCTCGCCCAAGCCAAGTTCGACGGCTTTGGCATAGCTTTCCACGGCTTTGTCGAAGGCCTTGGAGGCATAATGTTTATCGCCTTCCTTGATGAAGGTGTTGTATTGTGGGCGGAGGGCTTCCAGACGTTCGCGTTCCAGACGAGCAGCTTCTTCGTCAGCGGCGATCTTGGCGAGGATGCCGTCGATCTGAGCGATCTTGGCAGTGGCAACAGCATTGCCTTCGTCGATAGTGAACACTTCTTGGTATTTGGCCTTGGCATCCATGAATTTATCTTCTGCGAAGAGTCCGTCGGCAGCGCTCAGCATCTCTTGGATGCGGGCTTGACGTTCTGCCTCTGCTGCGGCAGCAGCCTCGGCGGCGAGTCGGGCGGCTTCGGCTTCGGCGGCCAACCTGGCAGCTTCGGCTTCTGCAGCCAGACGTGCGGCTTCCTCTTCGGCAGCGATACGAGCGGCCTCTTCAGCGGCAAGTCGTGCTGCTTCTTGCTCTGCGGCAATGCGAGCGGCTTCGGCTTCGGCGGCGAGTCGGGCAGCTTCAGCCTCGGCAGCGAGTCGTGCGGCTTCTGCCTCTGCGGCTAAACGTGCGGCTTCTGCCTCGGCAGCCAGACGTGCGGCTTCTTCTTCGGCGGCGATACGAGCGGCCTCTTCGGCATCCTGCTGGGCAATGAGGGGCTCGAGACGGGAGAGCATCTCGGTGGCGTAGGAATCGCCGGCCACGACGCTCAAGGCACCTTGGTATTGTACCCTGGCATCTTTGTACTCCTTGGACTCATACAGACGGTCGGCCTCTGCGATATAGGCATTGTAACGGTCGTTGGTCGCCTTGGAACCTTGCATCGTTTGCAGCAGACTCAGCGCCTGTCCGTCGTTGGGGAAGATCTCCAGCGCTTGGTTCAGCTTTTGGATGGCCCCGTCGAAATTCTTGCGAAGCGCGAGGTTGTTGGCTTCTTCCAAGAGCTTGTCGAAACGGGCGACTTTCTCATTATACAGTGATTGTAGGCGCTTGGCCTCGGCGATGCGTTCTTTCGGCAGGTTGTCCTGAGGGAAGATGTCTTTGGCGATTTCGAACTGCATGATGGCAGCGTCGAAGTTCTCTTCCTCAAGAAGAGTGTTGCCTTGTGTGATGGCAGTGTCGTAGGCATCTTGTTTGTCCTTGCGTTCCTTCAGAATGGCACGGATGGCATCAGCCTGTGCCCCGGTGTATTTGTCGTCAGGGAAGACTTCCAAAGCCTTCTCGTATTCGGCCAAGGCCTCTTCGTATTTGTTCTGTGCATTGAGGGCGTCGCCGGCATCAAGGTGGTAGTAGAACACCTCTTGGCGTTGGCTGTCCTGTTGGATCTTAACCAAGGTCTCGTCAAGTTTTTTCTTTGCTTCGGCGTCTTTGGGCCTTTGCTTGAGCGCCATTTCGAAATAGGTCTTGGCGCTGATATAGTCTTTGGAGGCGAATTTGGTGTTGCCGCTTCGCATCAGCGATTCATAGCTTTCGGTATTCTGTGCTTGGATGCCTGTCGAGCATAATACAGCAACGCCTAACAATAAGCCAAATAACAAATGTCTTCTCATTTTATCTTTTATCTCTTATCTTTTATCTAACTAATTAATCCATCTTTTATTGTTATGGTTCTATCCGACATAGCCGCCAGTTCCGGGTTGTGCGTCACGATGACGAAAGTCTGCCCGAACTCGTCGCGCAGCTTGAAAAACAGCTTATGCAACTCTTGTGCCGAAGTGGAGTCCAGGTTGCCCGAAGGCTCGTCGGCTAGCACCACGGCGGGTCGGTTGATCAGGGCACGGGCAACGGCGATACGCTGCTGTTCTCCTCCTGACAGTTCCGAAGGTTTATGGTCCTTGCGCTCCGTCAGGTTCAGGTAGTCGAGTAACTCCATGGCGTGTTTCGTGGCTTCTTCTTTCGGGGTGCCACCGATAAAGGCGGGGATGCAGATGTTCTCCAAGGCAGTGAACTCAGGCAGCAGATGGTGGAACTGAAACACGAAACCGATTTTCTTGTTTCTGAAATCCGCCAGGGCTTTGTCGTTGAGTTTGTTCACCTCGGTACCTTCGATGCTGAGCGATCCTTGGTCGGCACGGTCAAGGGTTCCCAAGATGTGAAGCAGGGTGGATTTCCCCGCTCCGGAAGCCCCTACAATGCTCACAATCTCCTTTTGGGTGATGTGTAGGTCAATGCCTTTGAGAACCTCTAGGCTGCCGAAAGATTTATGTATGCCAGTCGCTTGGATCATGTGTTTATTTAAGCTTGCAAAAATACATGAAAAGTTGTAATTTTGCAACAACAAATCATCATTTGCCCAATGCAAAAGAAATACCAGGTTTTTGTGGATTATTTCGAGGAGCATAATCCCATGGCTGGATCGGAGCTGGTCTTCCGAAATCCATACGAGCTTTTGGTTTCAGTCATCCTTTCGGCGCAGTGCACCGATAAGCGTGTCAACATGACTACACCGGCGCTGTTCGAGAGGTTCCCGACACCGGAAGCCATGGCCGGTTCCACGGTGGAGGAGATCTATTCGTATATCAAATCGATTTCGTATCCCAACAACAAGTCGAAGAACCTTCTTGGCATGGCGCAGGCTTTGGTCAAAGACTTCCATGGCGTGGTCCCCGACAATCTGGAGGATCTGCAACGGCTTCCAGGGGTGGGGCGCAAGACGGCCAATGTGATGATGGCGGTGGCTTTCAAGCAGCCAGCGATGCCTGTCGATACGCATGTGTTCCGCGTGGCCAATAGAATAGGCTTGACCAAGAATTCCAAGAATGTTTTGGACACTGAAAAGGTCTTGGTGAAGCACTTCCCGAGCGAGGTGCTTTCGAAAGCTCATCACTGGTTGATCCTTCATGGCCGTTATGTCTGCCAGGCTAGAAAACCATTGTGTGATAAGTGCGGAATAACAGGCATTTGCGATTATTATAAAAAAGAAATTAGAAAGTAAATCAACATTTTGAACTTTTCATGGATACTTTTCATATCTTTGCGAATGGATAAATAGCGTAAAATAAGTAATAATTTAAAATATACAGTTATGACAACAGAGAAAGTACAAGAAGATGCCCAAAAGATCAAGCAGGAAAAGCTGAAGGCGCTGGAGGCGACATTGGGCAACATTGAGAAGAATTTCGGCAAGGGCAGCATCATGCGTCTCGGAGCCGAGGCAGAGAAGATGGAGTCGATCTCCACCGGTTCGCTTGGCCTTGACTATGCATTGGGCGTGGGTGGCTTGCCCAAAGGCAGGATCATCGAGATCTACGGACCAGAGAGCTCTGGTAAGACGACGCTGGCGCTGCATGTGATCGCTGAATCCCAGAAGAAGGGTGGCATTGCTGCGTTCATTGATGCGGAACATGCGTTTGACAGATTCTATGCCGCCAAACTCGGCGTCGATGTGGAGAATTTGTTGATCTCTCAGCCCGACTATGGCGAGCAGGCCTTGGAAATCGCCGAGAACCTGATCCGTTCGGGCGCCATCGATGTCATTGTGGTGGACTCTGTGGCTGCTTTGACACCCAAGAGTGAGCTGGAAGGGGAGATGGGCGACAGCAAGATGGGCTTGCAGGCCCGCTTGATGTCACAGGCCATGCGTAAACTCACCGCTACCATCAACAAGACCGGTTGCATCTGCATCTTCATCAACCAGCTGCGTGAGAAACTCGGCGTGCTGTTTGGCAATCCGGAGACGACTACTGGCGGTAACGCCCTTAAGTTCTATAGCTCGGTGCGTTTGGACATCCGTAAGGTCAGCCAGATCAAGGACGGAGAGAATGTCATCGGCAGCCGCGTGAAAGTCAAGGTGGTGAAAAACAAGGTGGCTCCTCCGTTCCGTAAGGCGGAGTTCGACATCCTTTATGGCGAAGGTATCTCCCGCTCAGGTGAGATCGTCGATCTGGGCGTGGAAACCAACATCATCAAGAAGAGCGGATCATGGTTCAGCTATGGCGATTCCAAGCTGGCACAAGGCCGCGATGCCGTGAAACGGCTCATTGATGACAATCCGGAACTGGCTGAAGAGCTCTCTGCAAAGATCTTGGAAGCCCTTGAAAAGACTGAATGATTCAACTATGAAGAAAAGACTGATCTGGTTGTGCCTGGGCATGGCCTTGTGCCTTGTGGCTTGTAATGACAATGGCAAGAATAACAATCAAGGCAACGATGAACCAAAGGTTGAAGAGGTGGATGTTACAAAGGATCCTCTCGACTTGTTGAACGATTCCATCACGATGGATGAGAATCGCCCTGATCTTTATTTAAGAAGGGCTAGCCTCTTGATGGGTAGGGAACAGGTGGGAATGGCCATGATGGATGTCAACAAAGCTATCCAGCTGGATCCTAAGAATGTGGATGCTTTGTTGATGCTTTCCGACATCTATTATCAGATGGGGGATGAGGCCAATATCACCGCTACGCTGAACAAGGCGTTGGAGATTGATCCATACGATGCCCGTCCTATGGTGAAACTGGCAGAGCTCAACCTTTTGCAGCAGAACTTCAACCTTGCCTTTGGCTATGTGGACAATGCCTTGAAAGTAAGTGCATATAATCCCAAAGCCTATTTCGTCAAGGGTATGGCCTATATGGCTAGGCAGGATACGGCTTCAGCATTGAAGAATTTCCTGATTGCCCGTGAACAGGATGGCACTTTTTACGATCCACAGCGTGAAATTTGTAATATTTACAAAGCGCAACATAATCCGCTGGTAGAAGGCTTCATGAGATCAATGGTCTCTACCTTCCCGGATGTTCCCATGGCAAGATATGACTTGGCTTTATTCCTTCAAGACAACGGTCATCCGACTGAGGCCTTGGCACATTATGATACCTTGCTTCAACTGAGTCCTGATAACAGCCGATTGCTCTTTAACAAAGGCTATGTCTATTTCGTTTATCTTGGCGAAAACGAGAAAGCATTGGATTACTTCAACCAGTCCTTGCAAAGCGATCCAAATTATTTGGATGCATTGTACAACAAAGGACATGTGTTGGAACAAATGGGCGACTATGTGCAGGCCAAGTCAATTTATACCCAGGTCTTGAAAGAAAAATCCAACTATCGCCTTGCCATCGATGGCATGAACAGAATAGCCAACCAGTCTGAATAAAATGAAAATGGAGAACTGTAAGTTTTCAGTTCTCCGTTTTCCGTTTTCAGTTCAATTGTGCTGCGGCAGCCTCCAATTTCTTGTCAAGTGCCTTCATCGACTCTTCGATGCTGCCTTCGATCTTGCCTTTCATGCTGAAATAGAACTTGATCTTCGGCTCGGTGCCGGAAGGACGGATGCTGATCTTGGAGCCATTCTCCGTGAAGAACTGTAGCACATCGGATTTCGGCAGGTTGATCGCAGTGACTTTCCCGTTCAGCAGGTCTTTGGCTTCCAGGATCTTGTAATCCCTGACTTCAACCACTTTTTCGCCAGCGATCTCGGTGGGAGGTGTCTCGCGGAACCTTGCCATCATGGCTTTGATCTCTTCTGTGCCGCTGATGCCTTTCTTGGTTAGAGAGACCAGCTTCTCCTTATATAATCCGAACTCACGATAGATGTCGCACAGCAACTCGTAGAAGGTCTTGCCTTGTTCGGCAGCCCATGCCATGGCTTCTGCCAAGAGGCTGGTGGCGATGACGGCGTCTTTGTCGCGGACGAAGTCTCCGGCGAGGTAGCCATAGCTTTCTTCACCGCCGCCGATGAACTGTTTCTTGCCTTCGAGTTCAAGAATCTTGTCGGCGATGTATTTGAAACCTGTCAGGACGTCGTAGCGGTCCACATTGTATTTCTTGGCGATTTCGAACAGCAGTTCGGTGGTCACGATGGTCTTTACGACGAATTCCTTGCCTGTGAGCTTGCCCAGCTCATGCCATCTGGTGAGCAGATAGTAGAGGAACACGCTGGCGGCTTGGTTGCCGTTGAGGAGGATGAACTCGCCTTTCTCATTCTTGACGGCGACACCCACACGGTCGGCATCGGGGTCGGTAGCCAACACCAAGTCGGCGTTGATTTCCTGGGCTTTCTTGACGGCGAGTGCCATGGCGGCAGGCTCTTCCGGATTGGGCGATTTCACGGTGGGGAAGTCACCGTCAACCACCATCTGCTCTTCCACGCAATACACGTTCTCGAAGCCTTTGCGCTTCAGGATCTCGGGGACCAGGCGACGGCCGGTGCCATGAATCGGAGTATAGACGATCTTAAGGTCTTTGTGCTTCTTGATAAGGTCCAAAGAAAGTGAGAGACCGAACACCTTGTCCAGATAGATGTCGTCGAACTTCTCGTCAAGTATGGTGATGAGCTCCGGGCGGCGGTTGAAGTTGACCATGGAAGGATCGGCGATCTTTTCCACTTCGGCAATCACGTTCTTGTCGTGAGGGCTGACGAGCTGTCCACCATCGTTCCAGTAGGCTTTGTAACCGTTGTATTCCTTGGGGTTGTGTGAAGCGGTGACCATCACGCCGGCGTGGCATTGCATCTCACGAACGGCAAACGAGAGTTCGGGAGTGGGGCGGAGGCAGTCGAAGAGGAACACATGGATGCCATTGGCCGACATGACGTCAGCAGTGATGTTGGCGAAGGCGGGGCTGTTGTTGCGGCAGTCGTAGGCGACGGCAACGCGCAGCTCTTTCTCGCCAGGATTCATCTTCTTGATGTAGTTGGCAAAGCCTTGGGTAGCCATGGCAACGGTATAGACATTCATCCGGTTGGTGCCAACGCCCATGATACCGCGAAGGCCTCCGGTGCCGAATTCCAAGTTGCGGTAGAAGCTCTCAGTCAATTCGTTCGGGTCGTTGTCAATGAGTTCCTGGACCTTTTTGCGGGTCTCTTCGTCGTATTGTTCAGTAAGCCAGCTTTGGGCTCTTTCAAGAATTTTTTGATCCATTATGATTGTTTTTTTAGTTCTTCGATGCATTTCTCCAAGCTATCCCGCCAGAAAGGAATCTCGATACAGGCATATTCCTTAATCTTGCTTAAATCCAGCACGCTGTATGCGGGACGTTTGGCCTTGGTGGGATATTGGTCAGTCGTAATTGGGTTTACCTTGCAGGACTTTCCGCCGATTTCCATGATAGCGGTAGCGAAGTCGTACCAGGTGATTTGTCCTTCGTTGGTGAAGTGGAAGGTCTCCTGAATGGGTTCTTTCCTGTCCTTATTGATCAAAGCGACAATGGCAACTGCGAGGTCGTGAGCCCAAGTTGGGCAGCCCTTTTGATCGGCAACCACGTTGATCTCGTCTTTAGTGTCGCCCAGCATGAGCATGGTCTTCACGAAGTTCTTTCCTACCGATGAATATAGCCATGCCGTGCGCACGATCATGTAGTTGCAGCCACTTTCGCGGATGAGGCGCTCGCCTTCGGCTTTGGTGCTGCCATAGACCGACTGCGGGTTGATGGGATCATCGACTTTATAGGGGAGGGTGGCATCGCCGCCGAAAACATAGTCTGTGGAGACGTGTAACAGCAGGGCATTGTGTTTCAAGCAGGTGTCGGCCAACAATTTCGGTGCGAACGCATTGATGAAGGCGGCGATTTCCGGCTGGTCCTCAGCCATGTCAACTGCCGTGTAGGCGGCGCAATTGATGCAAACGTCGATCTGGTGTTCCGAGAAAGCAGTTTCCACCGCCAACGCATTGCAGATGTCCAGTGTGTCAACATCCGTGAAAAACCAGTGATTCTTTTGGTCTGTAGCAGTGATCTTTTGGATCTCCGTTCCTAGTTGTCCGTGGCATCCTGTAACCAATACGTTCATGGGGCAAAAGATTTATTATTGTCCGTCAAAGTCTTTATGGAAGTTGGTCTGGTAGAGGTGCCGCTTGGTGTTGTCGTATTCGTATGAGACTCTTTCCCAGATCTCCACTCTTTTTTTAATGCCCAAGATATGCTTTGTGGTGGTGAGCAAGTCTTCGTTCAGATGATGAAATACGGTGCCGGAGATGCCTACGTAGAAAGGCCTCAGTGATTTCTGGCAGATGGTCCTGGCCTTGTCGATTGTTGTGCCATACCAAGCGATGTGCTGGAAATTGCCGTCGCAGGTGACTTTGGTTCCCAACACGTTGCCGTGGTCGATTCCCATGGAGAAATTGAGATGACAATGCTTTTCAAAGGGCTCTCTCAGCTGGATGCTGAAGAGGTCTGCGATTTTGAGTGCGGTGTCCACGACGTATGACGAGTCGTGATTCTCCTTTGGATAGACCAGCAGGAAGCTGTCGGGCGAGAAGCAGTTGAAATGTCCGCCTGTCTCTTTGCAAACTTCCTTAAGTGCATGGTAATACATCTTATACACCCTTGCGGCGAGTCGTTTGCTCGTCTTTTGCAGCAGCGGGAGGTTCTTGATCTCAAAATAAATGACAGTGCCATCAACTACGATGGCGCTGCATTCGTCGTCAAGGGAGTCGATGGCACTGAAATCGTTTGATATTGAGTATGAGAACTCTACGTCTGATAAGGATGTTGTTTTTGCTTTTATGCTCTCAACGATACTCATGACAAACAATTATTCCATGTTGGTATAGACGGCTTGAACGTCTTCGTCCTCGTCGAGTTTGTCAAGGAACTTCTCGATTTCCACCATTTGTTCGTCGGTGAAGCTGACGGTGCTGTTGGGGAAACGTTGGAGGTTGGCCTTGATGATGTTGATCTTGCGTTCTTCGAGGGCGTCATGCATGGTGCCGTAGTCGGTCCAGGCAGTATAGATGGTGGTCGTGGTGGTGCCTTCTTCCTCATCTGTTTCAGTGACGATCTCGTCGAGGCCGTAGTCGATGAGTTCGAGCTCCAGTTCGTCCTTGTCCATGCCGGCGGGCATATCGATTTCAAACACAGCCTTGCGGGTGAACATGAATTCGAGGGAACCCATGGGGAGGAAGGAGCCTCCGCACTTGTTGAAATACGACTTCACGTTGGCCACGGTGCGGGTAGTGTTGTCGGTGGCACAATCCACCATGCACTGGATGCCGAAGGGGCCTTTGCCTTCGTAGGTGACTTCCACGAGGTTGGCGGCATCCTTGTCGGTGGCGCGCTTGATAGCGGCATCGATGTTGTCCTTGGGCATGTTCTCTGCCTTTGCGTTCAGGATGGCCTGGCGGAGTTTGGGGTTCATGTCGGGATCCGGACCGCCTTCCTTGGCAGCGATGGTGATTAACTTACCGAGTTTCGGGAACACTCTTGACATGTGTCCCCATCTTTTCATTTTAGCCGCTTTGCGGTATTCAAAAGCTCTTCCCATATTGTGTATATTTTCTTGTTTTAAATATGAAGTTGCAAAGATACAAAGAATTGTTTTAATTTCGCAAAGAAATTTTAAAACATGAGAGTCTTGGTTTTGAGTGAGCGTGACGACTGTTGTGGACCGATGGCCGCGGCCTTTCTCCGTGATTATTCCGAGAAGCTTGAGGTGGTCTCTGCAGGTCGGCATCCAGCTGACAAGGTGTCACCACTAGTTATAGAGGCCATGAGGGAGTGTCTGATCGACCTGGAAGGTTATGAGCCTAAAGCGTTGTCATCGGTGGATCCTGAGGCGTTCGACGTGGTGTATGAAAGCCCCGACCTGCCTTGTCCAACGACGATTCAGGCTTGCCGTGAGTTGCGCGATTTTGTTAAGAACGAGTCGTTCTTGTTTTATCGCCGCCTTCCGTCTTCTTTTTCCTGACTTCTGTATTCCAACAAAAAAAAGCCGCTCAATCGAGCGGCTTTTATTTCAGAGTAAGAGAATCAACTCCTCACTCCTCACTTCTAACTCCTCACTATTAAGCTTCGGTGTTTTCAGCAGGAGCTTCCTCAGTGGCAGGAGCCTCTTCGGCGGGAGCTTCAGCGGCCTCAGCAGCAGCTTCCTCAGCCTTCTTGGCTTCGAGCTCAGCGAGTCTCTTCTTAGCAAGTTCTTCAGCGCGGGCTTCATTGACTTTCTTCTCGGCTTCCAGACGGGTCTTCTTTTCACCTCTGACCTTTTCTTCCTTGGTCTTGGCGATCTGTTCCATCTTAGCTTCCTTTTCCTTCATCCAGTTCTGGAACTTGACTTCGGCTTGTTCTTCGGTCATGGCACCCTTCTTCACGCCTTGGAGGAGGTGATACTTCAGCATCACGCCCTTCTTGGAGAGCAAGGAACGAACAGTGTCTGTCGGGACAGCACCAACGCTGTACCAATACAGGGCACGGTCGAACTTCAGGTTGATCTGAGCGGGCTCAGTCAAAGGGTTGTAGGTACCGATCTTTTCAATGAATCTACCGTCACGTGGTGAACGGCCATCAGCAATTACAATGTGATAGAAAGGCTGACCCTTCTTACCATGTCTTTGCAATCTGATTTTTGCTGGCATAATTTAATGTTTTAAGTTGATTATGAATGAATTAACTAAAACCTACCCGAGGTTTCGGCTGCAAAAGTACAACATTTTATTGAACTGGCAATGGGAAGGCGAAAAAAAACTATTTTTGCAGCCTGAATTATGGAAAGGAAAAAAGGACTGCATTGGGGCTATCTGGCGGGCATCATCTCGGGTATCACCTACGGGATGAACCCACTTTTCGGCGTGCCGGTCATCAACAAGGGGCTGGACGTCAACTCGCTGTTGTTTTACCGTTATGGTGTCGCCACTTTGTTGATGTTGGCATTCATGCTGGTCGCCAAGAAACAGATACGCATCAGCTGGAAGCAGTTCGGGCTGATGACGATACTCGGCATCCTATTCACTGGCTGCAGCATCACTTTGTTTGAGGCATACAAATACATCCCATCGGGTATCGCCACGAGCATCCTCTATGTCTATCCTATCATGGTGGCGCTCATCATGATGTTTTTCAAGCAGTTCCCAACATGGCAGACCTGGGTATCCATTTTCGCTGGCGTGGCGGGAGCCGTGTTGCTTTCCATGAAGGGTGGGGGTGGCTTCATCGACTGGAAAGGCATCGCCTTGGTGGTCGCTTCAGGCTTGTGCTATACCATCTTTATCGTGATGGTCAACCTCAGCAAACAGGTGAAGGCCATTCCTAACCTCACGCTGACTTTCTATTGCTTCTTCATCGGTTCGCTGATGTTGTTTGCCCTCTCGGGTTTCGGCGTCCATCTGAATCCTGTGCCTGATGCCGTGAGCTGGCTCAATGTGTTGGGTCTGGCCGTATTGCCAACGGCGGTTGCCACCATCACATTAGCTGCTTCGAGTAAGGCGGTGGGCGCTACCAAGACCTCGGTCCTTGGCATCTTGGAGCCCCTGACGGCCATCGTCATCGGCACGCTGGTCTTCAAGGAGGCTTTCACGCTCAATGTCGCATTTGGTGTCGTCCTGATTTTGTTTGCCATCTTGTTCATGATCCTGACCGAGAAAAAACCGTCTTCCAATCCTAAACCTTCCGAACCATGAATAAAGTCCGCATCACTGCCATCCGCCAGACGGTCTATCCCGACTTGATGGCCAAATACGAGAACCCTATTGAGCATACCTGCGACGTAAGGGAAGGGGATCAATGGATCTCTTTTGACGGGCAACGTCCGAAAGGTCTATGCCCTTCGGCATGGGATTCCATGAGGCCTTTTGTGGAAGCTTTGGCTAAAGGAGAAGGCAACTTCTACGATGGCTGGATGCAGAACCCCATGAGCGCCATGATCAGCTGCAATGATGGTTTCCGGCCATTCAGCTTTTACATCGAAGTGGTGGAGTGATTATTCGAACTTCTTCCCGTTCCAAACGTATCGAATGGTGTAGAAATCCGGGTTGATATAGATGCCGCTTTCGTCTCTGGTGGATGCACCGTCATTCCGTTCGGAGAGTGCGTAATACTCGATGCCATTGTCGTAGAAACTGAGGAGGTAGTTCTCCAATTTGATGGAGGTGTCCTCGTTTAGCGTGTAGGCTTCAAACTCCTCAGGAAGGGGAACGGGCAGATCCACAATCGTTTCCTTGAAGCTGCCGTTTTGGTAATACCAGGAGTGTAGGTCAATAAGCTTTTCGTCTTCACCGTATTTGGCGATAATCACAAGCTGTTTGTCGCCAGCTGGATACGTCTGGAACCTGACAGAACGGACATCGCCCTTGAAGTAGGCATCAAAGCCGTTGTGCTCATCAGCATGGCAAAAGAAATGGTCAAAATCTCCAAATTCAGGGGCTTTGAAGTCGTATTGAAGCGCATTGAAAATGGCTTTGGCATCGGCAGAGAGGTTTTCTGATCCATTCACTTCGTTATCCAAGATGACAGTGAGGGGATAGCTGTACACACGGATTTGATCGATGGCCGAATGCTCGTCTTTGGCGGTGTAGTCGATGAAGATGTCGCGTTTTTTGAAGAGCTTGTCGTGTGCGAGTTGCTGTGTGATGACATAGTGGCCGTCTTTCATGCCTTGGCTGACGACGGTGTCTTTCATCCAGTAGCCTTTGTCGTAGTCCAGCACATTTTGGATGGGATAGCCCAAGGCAATGGGTTTGCTTAAGATCCTACTGACATCGAGTTCGGAATCATAGTTAAGATCTTGGGCGACACCGCATAAGGGCGATTCCAGGGTGTAGCCTTCAACGATGCCGTCTTTGGCGTCGAGAAGCGCCAACACATTGCCTTCTTCATCCATTACTTTGGGGTCGCTGGGACATTCGCCACCAATGGCAACGGTAGTGTATTTCCCATGAGGGTAATAACAGAAATCACCAGATGCCAACTGCACGGAATTGGTCAAATAAACGGACTCGGGGTCTTTTTCAAATCCTTTGCCATTCCAGTTGTATTTGACGGGCCAATAGCCAAAATTGGCAACATACATGGCGTCGTTGCTGAAATAGAAGAAGTTGTCGTAGCTTTCGGAATAGAACTCTTGAAGGCGATGGAACTCTTTGGGGAATAGCTGGTTGATGTCGCAGTCGGTGAGTTTGGTGCCGTCGTAGTGGACTGCAAAAAGCTTTCTGCCGCAATCTGACTCTTCCAAGCCATATCCATGAACGTCTTTGATAACGATGCCCATCCATGAATGGTCAAGCATCTCGAAGCATTTCAGCCAATATTTCGCGGCGATATAATTGTCATCTTCTGCGAAACCCCGTGGAATGACATAATCGTAGGTCAGTTCGGTCTTGTTGACGGTGTCAGTGGATTCTTCCTGGGTGTAGTATTCCATGTTGATCGCTTCGTCGATGACAGGTTTAACCTCTGGATGCTCCACAAGGAGATTCCAAACCTTGAAGGCGACGTTTTCCTTGGGTTCGACGTAACTATAGGCTTTAGGGCTTCTTTCACATGAAAAGAGCATGAAAGCGCAAATTGCGGTGATGATGAGTAGGGATGTTTTTTTCATAATGGAATGGTTTTGCGAGCAAAGATAATAAAAAATGTATTGAATCATCTTTTCTTAAAGGTAAATCCTTTTGCTTTCCACACGGGCATCTCACGGGCGACGATGATGCTGTAAAACCGATTGAAGTCATCGGATTGTTTGTTCCATCCGCGTTCGGCGATGCCCAGGGCTTTTGGAAGCATCTGGTAGGTGGCATCGTCGAAGCTTCGGAGTTGCGATGACCAAAGCGCTGCTTCGATGCCGATGATGTCACCAAGGTAGTCGTTAGGCTGGAGTTCGAACGTCTTTCGTTCGTCCACGTAGCCCGCCCAATGGAGGCCGATCTCGCGTGGGTCGGGGCTGTAAGCCAAATCGAGGTAGGTATAGGAGGCGGGAGAGAGCACGGCGGGGAAACCTTCGATGCCCTTGGTGTTCCACACGTTGATGAAGTAAAGCGAACGTTTGAGTCGTTCTTCGGTTTCAGGCGTCAGACCTCGTGCGATGTCTTCCCAGCTGGCCAGACGGATGCCTTTCTGCTCGGCGAGGTCCAACATGCCGTTGATAAACAGCTCTTTCATCGCATGGCGGTCTTTGCCTGACCAGGCACCGGCAGGCACTTCGTCACCACCGATATGGATGGCGGGTAGTGGCACCTCAGCCTCGCGATGCAGTCGGATGACTTCGTCGAAGACCACATCGTAGAAATGGTAAACGCTGGGCAGATCGACGCTGAGCACGTTGTCGGTGAAATCTTGTGCCGACCAGTAATGCGAAGTGTCGGCAGGGTCTTGCAAACGGAAGCTGCTGTCGCCTGTGCGTCGCTCGTAGGCTTGCATCGCTTTGATGGAGGCTCTTGAGTGGCCGGGGGTGTCGAACTCGGGAATCACACGGATGTGGCGTTCCCAAGCGTATTGTATGATTTGCTGGTATTCCTCCGCTGTGTAGAAAGTGGTATGGCCGACCTGCCCATTGATGGTGGGTTTCAAGGCTTGGGTCTCTTTGAGATTCCAATCGGGAAGGGCGTGACGGCCACCAAACTCGGTGAGTTCGGGAAGCCCCTTGATCTCCAGGCACCACGACTCGTCATCGGCGATGTGGAAGTGAAGGGTATTCATCTTCCATGAGGCCATCAGGTCGATGACTTGGAGCACTTCGTCAACGGTACGGAAGTCGCGTGCCACGTCAAGCATGAAGCCGCGGTAGGCGTGGTCGGGCCAGTCTTCGAGGGTCATGGGCTGCAGGGACTGAGGTAGTTTGTTCAACGTGACTTGGGCATAAAAGACACCGTCCTCGTCGTCGGCTTCAATGATAGGTTGGCCTTCGTCATCGATGGTGATGCGGTACCATCCGGCTGGATGTTGGCTGGTGGGTTCCATGGGCTCGGAGCCGTATTGGATGCGCTTGATTTGCGGGATGATGTCGGCGGGTTGGACCTCATAAGGGCAGACTTCATGGGTGGGTTCTTCAGGCGGTAGTTCCTGGAAATGATAGATGATATCCATCGCCAGGTCAGGCTTGCCTTGTTGTTGCAGGATGAAAGCTTCGGGAGCCCAGCGTTGGCGGGGCAGGGGGCGGCCGTAGTATTGTAGGGTGATGGTGCCAGAATGGGGGATGTCGATATACCAGGAAGTACCTTGATAGTGATGCATTTCTGGGCCTTCCACCGCGGTCTTGCCGTCATAGAGCTCTTGAAACCACACTCTTGAGCCTTCGGGCATGTTGTGGAGCACCAAGGTGTGCAAGGCCCTCCCGTCGGCTTTGGTAGTCCCTTCAAACCATTCTGCGCTGGGCTGTTGCTGGCTACAACCTGCTGTCAAGAGCAGGAGCACGAAAACGATATATCTATGTATCACGGACATAAGTCGGCTACGGTCATCTCTGCCGCTGTGATGAGGTCTTGGGGGTTGATCTTGAATTGGAGCCCGCGGACGCCGGCGCTCACATAGATGATGTCGAACAGCTCGCAAGTCTCATGGATGAAGGTGGGGAAGGGCTTCTTCATGCCGATGGGCGAGCAGCCACCACGGATGTAACCCGTGAGCGGCAGCAGTTCCTTCAACGGAATCAGGTCGCAGCTTTTGTTACCCGTGACTTTGGCGGTCTTTTTCAGATCGACTTCCTCGTTGCCTGGGATGACGCAGACGAAATGTCCTGTCTTGTCGCCTTTCAGCACCAGTGTCTTGAACACCTGGTCGATGTCCTCGTCCAGCTGGTCGGCAATATGCTGCGCCCCGAGGTCGTTTTCATCGACTTCG
>JAFXMK010000049.1 GCA_017530365.1 Bacteroidales bacterium | reverse complement strand
TCATCTTCAACTGCAACAACATCTCCCGGAATCGCCAGAAGTTCTTCGTTTTTGCAAGTTGCTTTTTTCTTTTCTGCTTTCATCGTATCCGGCTCCGGTGCCAGCACATCGCCTTCCAACAAATAAGCGTCGCTGGGGATGGTGTCGTTGGAGATACTATCGTTGGGCATTTCGGTGGAATCGGGGGTATGCATCACTTCACCGGCCAAAGGCTCGGGAACAGGATGATTGCATGAAGTGGCCGCAAACAAGGTTCCCAACGACATTCCAGCGAAGACCGCCGCCTTGCCCATCCGCTGCCGTTTCTCCAATTCGCGCTCCAGATAGCGCACCTCGGCCTCGCACTTTGGGCAGGTGCCGAGGCAGTCGCCTTGGTAGGTACATTCCGAAACGACCAAGTCAATGTCGTTTTCCACAGCAATCTGCTTGCGGATTTCCTTCAGGATCTTGCAGGTTTGTTTGCCTTTTGCCATGGTTATTTCTGTTTTTCGTTCTCTAATTTGAAATTGAATGGAAGCTGGTATTGCACACGAACTGGCTTACCCCTCTGTATGGCAGGCTTCCATTTAGGCATTTTCCTCACCACATCCATCGCTGCCTCATCGCAACCGTAGCCAATCCCTCTCAACAACTTGATGCTTGACAAACTACCGTCTTTCTCTACAATAAAACTGACAAAAACTTTGCCTTCAATTTCCGCATCTTTCGCCTCTTGAGGATATTCCAGATTGCCGTTTATGAAATCGAGCATGGCATCAAAGCCACCAGGATACTCCGGCATATTTTCAACAACAGTTATTAACTCTTGCTCAACGATTTCCTGCTTATGACCGAAAAAAACAGGGACCACATAAGGATAACAAATCGTTTTGCCTCGTTGCATGGCTGGCATCCAATTGGGCATTCCTTCAAAGACCTCCAAAGCCGCCTCATCGCAACCATAACCCATTCCCTTAAGCACCTTGGTGCATGCCAAATTGCCGTCTTCCATCACGACAACTCCAATAAAAACGCGTCCTTCAATGCCTGCATCCTTTGCTTCCTGAGGATAAACCAAGTGCTCTGAAATGTATTTCATCAGTGCAGTCTCTCCACCAGGGAAATTGGGCATTTGTTCTGGGACTCCCCACAAGACTTCCTCACCCTCCGGCCACCAAAAATCACAATCAATGGTATCCGTTGTTTGTGCCATTGTGCCTTGGGCCAGCAAAAACAGAATAAACCCAAAAATGAACTTCTTAATCATGGCCTTTATGTAATTAATGTGTAATCATCGGAAAATGAAGTTTCTGCACGCATTGGCAAGCGAATGGGATTTTCTCTCCCGAGTTCAGTTCCCATAAGGCGGGCTTCCATTCCATGAACTTAAACAGTGCCGCGACTTGAGCATCCAGTTGCTCATTAACACCTTTTATTATATCAATGTGCGACAATTTGCCATTGGGTTCCACCGTGAAAGCCACTTCCATGTCGCCGTAAGCGTTGCCATCGGCATTCTTGCCCAAGTTTTGGGATATAAACTCAAGCATTGATGATTCTCCATAGGGATAATTTGGAGCATAAAACCCTTTGGTATTTTCTTTTATATAATCCGTAAGAGAGGTGATGTCAGACGATGTGACATCAAAAGGAAATTCCAAGTCAAAACCGACGATAGACAAATCCTTCAAATCAGGAAATGAGAACAGATCCACCAATTCTGGTTTTGCGAGTAACTCCATAGGCTCGAAATGGTAAAAAGGAGAAAAGGCCACTTTGCCCATCATTATTGGTACTTCACCTCTCAATGACCTCTCTGGATAATTTGGAGAAGTTATTGTATCCGGCTGCTGCGCCAAGGCCACTTGGCTTGCGCCCAGCAAGCCAACGGAAAGTCCAGCCACGACTGCGGCTTTCCCCTTCCGTTGCCGTCTCTCCAACTCGCGCTCCAGATAGCGCACCTCGGCTTCGCATTTCGGGCAAGTGCCGCGGCAGTCGCCTTGGTAAGTACATTCCTCGATGACCAACTTAATGTCGTTCTCCGCCGCAATCTGCTTGCGGATTTCCTTCAGAATTTTGCAGGTTTGTTTGCCTTTGGCCATGGCATTATTCTTTTTCCTCTAACTCAACAGAATCCGGCTCCGGCGCCAGCACATCGCCTTCGAGCAGGAAGGCATCTTCAGGGATGGTGTCGTCAGGGACACTGTCATTAGGACATTCGGGGGCGTTGGGGTTAGGCACAATCCCAGTGGCGGGAGGTATGACTTGGGAACAGGATGACGCAGTGAGCATGGTGCCCAGCGACAAGCCTGCGATGACCGCCACCTTGCCCATGCGCTGGCGCTTTTCCAGCTCACGTTCCAAATAACGCACTTCGGCCTCACATCTCGGACAGGTGCCTTGGCAGTCACCCTGATATGTGCATTCCTCAATGACCAGGTTGATGTCATTGTCCTCTGCAATCTGCTTGCGGATTTCCTTCAGGATCTTACATGTTTGTTTTCCTTTTGCCATAATCTTATTGTTTTAATGGAAAATAAATCTTCTGTGTACAGCTGCACGTAACCATGATTTGCTCGCCCGACTCCATTTCCCAAACACCGGGCTCCCATTCCATCATCTTAAAGATCCGCGTCACTTGGTCATCCAACTTCTCGTCAATCCCTCTCACGACCTCCACATTATGCAACCTTCCGCTGACAGAAACAATGAATTCAACCTCTATCTCGCGAGATCCTTTCCTCGCATCTTCTCCAAGGTATTCCTCGAGGAACTGCAACATGGCAGGCTCACCGCCAAGAAAGTGAGGAGCCGCGATACGCACCGCCTTTTCAACCAGATAAGGCTCCTTGTTTTCTTTATAGGTGCTATAGAGCGATTCGGGGATCTGCAATTCATATCCGTTCACCGTCAGTCGCTTCGATTCCGGGAACACCATCTTTGCCTGAACCTCCGGACTCACTGAGTCAAGATGAAGGAGCACGGGATTATACATGGGAACGATGCCCATTAGAACTTCTCGGGTGGTGTCTCTGATGGCTTCAGGAATATCGGGGTTGGTTGTATTGGCAACAGGTTTAGTCGTTTCACACGATGTAGTGGCAAGCATCGTACCCAGCGACATCCCAGCGACCACGGCCACCTTGCCTAGACGTTGGCGTTTCTTCAGCTCGCGTTCAAGATAGCGCACTTCGGCCTCGCATCTCGGGCAGGTACCCAGACAGTCACCTTTATAGGTGCACTCCTCAATGACCAACTCAATGTCGTTTTCCTCCGCAATCTGTTTACGGATCTCTTTCAGAATCTTACATGTTTGTTTTCCTTTAGCCATATCGTTTTATTCTTACTTCTTACTTCTGTCTTCTGACTTCTCTACCTTATTATATACTTGAACTCATCGAACTTCGTCACCCCCATACCCTTGAGGCGCTCCATGCTATTTGCCACGTCTTCATCCGTGTTGAAATCGGGAATATGAGGGACCCTCACCATGATGCAGTTTGGATCTCTATGCTGCAAAAGCCATTCCAAATTCTTCAAAACCACAACATTGTCTTTTCCCGTATAGGCCTGATAGATTTCAGGATTCATATCCTTGATGTCCACGATATAGCCGTCCAATACAGGATCGAGGGTCTTCAAGTTTTCGAAAGACACGTTAAGGCTGGACTCTGCTACCAGTTGCCACTGCGTTCCACAGCGTTCACGGAATTCCTTGATAAAATCCACTTGCAGCAAAGGTTCGCCACCGCCGAAGGTAACACCCCCATGGGTGGCGAGAAAATAAAGCTGATCTATTTTGGTCTCCTCATAAAGTGTCTCAGGAGTATATTCCTTTCCACTTTCTGGATCCCAGCAATGGCTGTTAAGACAATACTTGCAGCGCAACGGGCAGCCGTTGAACGCCACCAAGGTGGTGACGCCATCGCCGTCAGTAGTCAAACGATGACGGCTGATGCCGATGACGCGTGCTTTCACCATCACTCTTCCATCTCGGCGGCAGCCTCAGCAGCCTTGTCCCTAAGGATGATCGTCTCACTCCTCGGGATCTTCTCTCCACTCGTGAAGGAGAGGCCGAACTGGGCATGCGTCTGTGTCCTGTTCGCTGGGTTGAACAAGCCGAAAATGCTGTTGGTGGCGACATAGATCAGCGCACCGCCGAGGTTGGCGCTCAAGCCGATACCGAGATTGTCATAGCTCCCTGGCATCATGGTGTAAGTGGCCACCACGTCATATTTTCCGGAGAATGAGCCCGTATAGGCAAGCGTCAAAGCGGGTTTCATGCCCAGACCGAAGTTGCAGCCCATCAGCTGAGCCGTAAAACGATGCTCCGGCGTCAGGTCGTAATAGCCCCGCGCCATCAAATTCATATTCAATCCCGATGTATATCCAGTAAGATTCGCAAGGTCGTATCGGACATATTGGACGAGTGTATCAGTAATGCCGTTAAAATAATTCGGATCCTGAATCATGGCACTCACCTGCTGAGGAGTCAGGCCAGAGAAAACCACTGAACCGTCTTCATAAAGCATACCCCCGTCCTGAAGATTTCCCTCAAAACTCAAGGCGTGATCTTTCCATCTGATAAAGCCAAGGTCATTGATAGCAGCCGCCACACCCCATTGTTCATCAATCTGGTATTCGCCTCCCAAATCAATGCCAAAGCCATAATTCTTAAACAATGCCGCCGGATTGAATCGCCTATCCTTAATCTTAATCTTGTCATCTTCCATGTAGAACTCATACGGCAACGAGGCCCTGATGCCCACGTTACCCATCATCCTCAAAGCGTAAGTCTCCGGGTCTGTGAACAACTTGACATTCAGCGTCTTGCTCTTCGAGTCGGCATAGCCCATCAAGAATTTCAAGCGCAAGCCGACGTTCAGCTGTTCGGTAAGACTCATCTGGTAACCGAAATCAAATTCCTGAAACACTTTGGCGGCAACGCCCATTTCGATGTTGGCGGGATTGGACTCTCCCAAAAAAGCGGCATTTCCGTGGGCCATAAGCTCCATCATGTCCTTGTTGAAACTAAAAGACTGCCTCTCGCGCAGGCGATGTGTATATGTAAAGTAACCATGATTCGTCCTACGACCGCAATGGAAAATGTCCACATTCACAAAGGTATTCACATAATTCTTGTTGCGAAGGCTGGCAATTCCTTTGTTCAAATCAAGGACGACAGGCTGACCTTGTTCGTTAAACTGGAAGAACTTGTCATATTTCAAGCCCATCTTCATGGCTCCAATATTAATGCCACCCAATCCCATGTCAAAATAGCCATAGTCGGCCGTATAGGTAGCTGGATTCGAGAACACTGCCCTAGGGTTGTTACGCATGAAATCAACAGGAGTAGGCACTTGTGCAAACAAGGATGACCCCATCAGCAACACGAAGGCCAATGCAATATAGTTTTTGACTTGTCTCATACTATTTCCTCCCAAGATTAATTCCCACCAAACTCAATTTCACCGTCATAGAACACATCTGCCTTTAGGATGACTTCCATGGCATCGTCGAGGTTCAGATAGACGTTTTGATTCTGCGTATTGACGCCAAGGCGCATGATCAGCTGGTTGGCAGCCATAAGGCTGTTCACACGATCTTTGGTAATGGAGACATCCACATCGGTATTCACTGGAGTTCCGTCGAACGAGCCGTTAATTCGCAGCGGGCTTGCAAAGAGAGAATCCGAGACCAGACCTGTCGAAGCATCAACCGTATAGAACTGAGCGTCAAAATTAAACGGCATTTCTGATTTGAAAATGATACCAAGAATAATCTCCTGCACCAAGTCGGGAGTATTGATATCCGAAAGATTGATATCTATCGTATCCAAATAGGAGACAGCTGGAATATTGAATTGGAAAGGAATCACGGCATCCACCATCACACCAAGCGATGAATCGTCGTTGATCGTGATCAGCCTGTTGTCTCCTTCTGGATTGATGATCATTTTCGAAGCGACGCGGACACCATTGAAATCCGTGCTGTACCTGAGGTTGATGGGCTCTTCAGGCATCACGTTCGTGTATTCTGGCGTTGAGAGCACTTCAAGACAATAGGGATAGGTAGGAAAGACCGGTGCGGGATCCACACCCTCTCCATAAAACTCAGCGACATCTACTTGGAACAACGCATCGAAGCCAAAAGTATTCTTTTCTTTGACCTGAAGCTCCACCCCGACGAGTTCCATCTCGCCTACGACGTTGGGCAAAGACAAGTCAAAGACAGTGTCATACGAGAAGTCATACACAAAGCGATTGATATAGCCTGTGATTTCCTGGATTACAATATCAGCAAAACCAATTTGAGTAGAGAGATTGAGCTCTGGCTCATCAAAACCATCCACAAGATAATGAACCACATAGTTGAATGTCAACGTAGAATCGGACAAGCCTGTAGCAGGATCCGTATTCATCCGGAAAGTAGCGCCAGAGATATCCACCCTGTTGTCATTGAGCTTGTTGAAATAGCAAGCTAGCGTATCGCCATTGGGCATGAGGATACCCGATGAGGAGAAAACGATATCGCTTACCTCACCAATATTGGTCTCCATCCTCATGATCATCTCACCAGACTTGATGATGGCCGTTTTCAAGCCCACGCTGTCCATGGCGATTTTAACCTCTTGGCTGAAACAAAGAGTATCTCTTATCGGATCTGCCATAACCTCTCCATAGTGTTCGTTTTCAAATTGAATCTGGAAGTCAAAGACCTGTGCCCCAAGATTCAAGAAACCGGCACCTTTAAGGATCTCCTCGTCGATAAACTCATAATGGAGTTGAATATTCCCCATATCATCGTGAGCAATCAGACTGTTTTCACCCAACTGGTCAAACACTTCACCGAGAGTAACCCTCAACGATCCAACGGGGATTTTCCATTGTCCGGAACTTTGTACGGACTCCAGATTGTCCAGGTCGAAACGGTCTTCATTACAGGAAAAAAAGAGCATGCCCATCAAGGCTAATGCGGTTCCCAAAAGCATTATTTTTTTCATATTGCTACAATTTTAAATAAACTTTCCATTCAAAATCATTTTTGCCACTTTGTTGGTGCCGTAATAATAAGGGATGAACTCCAGTTGAGTCATCGGCTCCGTCACAATGAGGTTGGCTATTTTCCCCTTGGTGATGCTCCCCAGTTCGTCACTGACGCCCATGGCGTATGCCGTGTTGAGGGTCGTGGCGTTCAATGCCTCTTCCGGCGTCAAGCGGTAGCGGATGCAGGCCATGGAGAAGATCAACTGCATGTTGCCCGAAGGCGAGGTGCCTGGGTTGAAATCAGACGCCATAGCCACCGGAAGACCATTTTGGATCATCTCACGTGCCGGCGACAGTGGGAGGTTCAAGAAGAAGGCGCATCCTGGAAGGATGGTCGGCATGGTCTCCGTGTCCTTCAGGCATTCGATTTCTTCCTTGCCGATCTGTTCCAGATGATCAACGGAAATGGCGCCATATTTCACGCCCACCTGCACACCGCCCGAGATGGCCATCTCGTTGGCGTGGATCTTGGGTCTCATGCCATATTTGATACCAGCCATGAGGATTCGTTCCGTATCCTCGCAGGTGAAGAATCCCTTGTCGCAGAACACATCGATGAAGTCGGCCAGATCCTCGGCGGCGACCAGCGGAATCATCTCATTGATCACCAGATCGACGTAGTCTTCCTGGTGGCCACGATACTCCATGGGGATGCCATGTGCGCCCAAGAAGTTCGACTTGATGGTCAACGGAGAGTTCTCTTTCAGCCTGCGGATGACGCGCAACAGCTTCAATTCGCTCTCGGTGGTCAAGCCGTAGCCGCTCTTGATCTCGATGGCTCCGGTTCCCATTCGCATCACTTCGTCGAGACGCTTGCAGGCCATCTCGTAAAGCTCATCCTCGGAAGCCTTCGCCGTAGCTTTGGCCGAGTTCAGGATGCCTCCTCCCCGCTTTGCAATCTCTTCATAGCTTAAGCCGCGGATTTTACCCACGAATTCCATCTCACGGGAGTTAGCATAGACCAGATGCGTGTGCGAGTCGCAAAATGCAGGCATCACCACGCTGCCGCTGAGATCATATACACGATGGTGCTCTTCCAAGTACTTTTTGCACTCCGGGGAGTCCATCTTGCCATAGTCTAAAATCTTCTTTCCTTTTGTCAACAAGAAGGCATTCTTGATCCTTCCCGTCTTGGACATTTGCTGGCCCTTTTTCATCAAGAGGCCTTTTTCTTCAATGCCGACAAGTTCCTTAATGTTTACCAGTAACATATCGTGGTATTAAAATTGTACAAAAATAAAAAAAATTTATCTTTGCACAAAATTTTATAAGAAACAATGAAGAAAAGCATCTTTTTTGCCTGTTTGCTCCTTATGTTAGGCATAAACTCCATGGCCCAGGACAAGGTTCAAGCGCCCAAGGTCCAACAGCTCACCTACAAGGGCTTCCTTTCAAACATCTGGGATTTCGAGAAAAACCCCAACGCTTTTGTTTTCAAAGGCAAGACTGCAGTCATCGTGGATTTCTATGCCGACTGGTGTGGTCCATGCCGCAAAGTAGCTCCCATCATGGAAAAGCTGGCCAACGAATACGAGGGAAAGCTTACGATTTACAAGGTCAACGTTGACCAAGAAAGAGAACTCGCCGGAGCTTTTCAAATCAGCAGCATCCCCGTGGTGCTTTTCATCCCCATGGAGGGCCGACCCATGATGCAAGTAGGTGCCATGCAAGAACAGGACTACCGAAAAGTCGTCAAGGATTATCTAGTCAAATGACACTCTTCACCACAGCTTATTTTCCGAGCATCAGCTACATGGCGCGTTTTCTGAAAGAAGACGCGCCTGTCATTGAGGTGTGGGAGACCTACCACAAGCAGACCTACCGCAACCGTTGCCGTGTGATGACGGCCAACGGTGTGGAGAGTCTCAGCGTACCCGTCGTCAAGGTCAACGGCAACCATACCATGACCAAAGACATCGCCATCAGCCATGTGGAGCCATGGCAACAGATACACCGGCGCTGCTTGGAGTCGGCTTACAAAGCGGCACCTTATTTTGATCATTATTACGATTATTTGAAACCTCTGTTCGAAACTCGTTTTGAAAAGCTTATTGAGCTGAATGATGCAGCTTTATTGGCTGTTTTAAAGATGCTCAAAACTAAGAAGGAAATTATACACACGACGGACTATATCCACGAGACGGACAACGACCTGCGCGAGGCGTTCAGTCCGAAAGCCATTCCCAATCCCGAGTCGTTTCCTCAGTATTACCAAGTTTTCAGCGCAAAATTTCCTTTCACTCCAGACCTAAGTGTTCTGGACCTAATCTTCAACGAAGGTCCTGAAGCAGTCACTTATCTGGATACGCAATCCTCACGTGATAGATGCTCATCAGCTTCTTCTTGAGCACCTTCTTGATGGTCGTGAAATCACGCAATGTAAGATCCACATTCATGAACTGTCCATCATCCATCTGCTTTTGGATGATGTTGTCAACAAGGTTGCTGATGTTGTTCTCATCCGGTTCCTTAAGGCTCCTCGAAGCGGCCTCCACCGAGTCGCAGATCATCAGCACCGCAGTCTCACGCGAGAAAGGAATCGGGCCGTGGTAAGTGAAATCGGCGGGATCCACTTCTTCGTCAGGATGCTGGCGTTTTTCCATGATATAGAAATACTCGGTGCGACGCGTGCCATGGTGCGTCCGGATAAACTCAATAATCTGTTCAGGGATGCGGGCTTTCTTGGCCATCTCGATGCCGTCCAGCACATGGGAAATGATAA
Organism: Bacteroidales bacterium; assembly: GCA_017530365.1. Classification (GTDB taxonomy): domain Bacteria; phylum Bacteroidota; class Bacteroidia; order Bacteroidales; family F082; genus Limimorpha. Next base: position 4,377 of record JAFXMK010000049.1, on the reverse strand, counting down.
TCTGGGCACTCTCCACATTCGAGATGTCGTTATGTGAGTTGTATCCTCCATGCTGGTTTTCCGTGAAATACATAGGGTTTTTCATCTTGCCGATGTCATGATACAAGGCGCCAGTACGGGCCAATAGGCTGTCGCCGCCGATGGCATACAGGACCTCGTCACACAGGTTGGCCACTTGGATGGAATGCTGGAAGGTACCCGGAGCCGTCTGGGCCAGTTGACGCAGCAAAGGCGTGTTGGTGTTGTTCAGCTCCATCAAGGTCAGGGAAGTCGTCATGCTGAACATCTTCTCAAACAAGAAAATCAGCGGCAAGGAAAGCATTGTGAACAAAGCATTCAACGCCAACATTCCCACTGTTGACCAGTCGATCTCCGACGACGATAGGAAAGCAAAGGCGAGATAGACTGCGAAATACACCACAAATAGCAGCAAGGAGCTGATGAAATAGTGCCTACGGGAACGATGATGGGCAAGGATGAAGATCACGATCATGCTAGCCACAAGCTGCATGAAGATATATTGGAACGGATTGGGTACCGCCATGGAAATCAGCAACACCGTAAACACCTGTACCGTGAAAGCCAAGGCTGAACTGAAAAACGTCACCATCACCATGGTCAGCATCACCACGGGCATCATCAAGATGAAAGACGGATGCAGCTTCATGATCCAATATGAAGGGATGATCATGACAACCATCAGCAACAAGATCAGGTTGATTTTGCTCAGCTCGCTGAACACATCCTTGTTGTGAAGTGCCTTCAGATACAAGGCAAGCATGACAAACAGCAAGGCAACCAGGAAGAGTTGGCTCAGCTGCACCTGATGAGAGTCGTTCTTAGCAAACGAACCCGTAGTATATTCTTTTTGCAGGGAATTCAAGATTGCAAAGACATTGTCGTCAACGATCTCCCCTTCCGTGATGATCAGCTCGTCTTTCTGGACCATTCCGTATGTGAGCGACATCTTGGACAACGCCTTGTCCTGTTCCTGTTTCGTCATGGAATCATCATACACCACATTGGGAAACAATACGTTCAACAGCAAAGTGGAGAGCAGCTGCACATCGATACCAGGATGTCCATGTTCCATCCATTGCTCAATGGACTCACGGGCCGAGTTCATGGTATATAGGCTGCCAAAAGCGACCGTAGTGGCTGTCTGGTCTTTTACCAAACTGATCTGCGTCTCATCAGAAAAATCCGACAAGGCCTTGTCATAGACCAGCACACCTCGGTTCTGCACCTGGTCGAAAAGCTCCATCAAAGCCTTCTTGTTCGTCTCGGCATCCATACCGTCATGGGCATGCCACTGCTGTTCAAACGTTTCGTCCAGCCTTGATTTAGCTTGTCGCGTAGCTTCGCTGTCCAATTTGAAAATCGGCTTTATCGAGCGTATAATCTCATCACTTTCCACCTTCAGCATCTCCGCATCCTTATAGATCGGGAAATCGATGGGGGCATACAAGGTCTCATGCTGCCATGGTTTGTAAAGCTGGTATTCATAACGGAACTTGCCCACTCTCGGCATTTGCCAATACACCAAAACGATGGCCAAAATGAACATCAGGGCCTTGGCAAATTCATAATAACGATGGCGAAATATATTGATGAAATCCTTGAATTTACCCATGTTAAAAAATGTTGATGCGCAAAGATATGAAAAAAGTTGAGAGTTAAAAGTTGAAAGTTGAAAGTTGTTTATTAATTTTGCCTAATCAACAGAACTAATTATGAGTTACGGGATTTGCAATCTGTCAGTCATTCCCATCAGAAGGGAAGGCAGCCACACCAGCGAGATGGTGAGCCAGTTGCTTTATAACGAAATGTACGAAGTGCTGGACGAAAAACCGGGATGGAAACTCATTCGCACCATGTCGGACCATTATGAGGGATGGATCCAAGGCATACAACACCATGAGATTGGTGAGCAAGAAGTTCTTGCATTACAGGCCAAGGAGAGTTACATCGTTGACCAACCCACGATTACTTACAAGGGGAAAAGCCTTTCCATCGGCACCATCGTGCACGAGCCGGTAGCAGGCTCCATGACCATACCGGGGCGTTTCGTTCCCGCCATGATGATCGAATTCGCCCAAAAACTCATGGATGCGCCTTATCTATGGGGTGGGCGAAGCATCTTCGGCATCGACTGCAGCGGCTTCGTACAGCTCTGTGCCAGAGCGGCAGGCAAGCTCCTACCCCGCGACGCCTCCGAGCAAGTCAAAGAAGGCGAACTGGTGTATTTCTTGCCAGAAATCCAGCCTGGCGACCTGGCCTTCTTCGGCAACGAGGACGGTAAGATCGTACACGTGGGCATGATGCTTGACAACGAGCGCATCATCCATGCCTCGGGTAAGGTGCGCATCGACTACCTCGACCAAACGGGCATCTTCAACAAGGAAAGGAACGAACATACGCATCGGCTGCAAGTGATCAAAAGAATCTCTTGAAAATTAAAATCGAAATACTTACCTTTGCGGTGCTTTTTTACAAATCCGTCTGACATGAAAAAACCGATCCCTTTTTTGTCGACCATTCTCCTGATGGGACTTTTGGTCTCCTGCCAAAAGGAATTTGAAAAAACCATTGCCTTCGGCAACGCCAAAGGAATGAGAGTTGAGAGCTATGACACCCATATCGATTTGGGTAAAACCTTGACGCTTGATGTTGACGCTGATGGCACCGACGACCTGAAATTTGTATCCTATTATGACGGACCATTAGGAGGAACAGAATATCAAATGCTCCATCTAGATTGTTTAAGTGAAAACGTTGCACTTCTCGGCGAAATGACAGGTGTAGAATGGTACACACATTACGACACCGCATTCTTAGTTGCGTCGAACGGACACATCACCGTTCTTTATTCCACACTCAGTAATTTTTGCGAAAAGTTCTCGGAAAACGATGTTGTTCACACTTCCAACAAATTTGTATTGTCCGAGAGCAACCCCAACGATGTTTTTTCCATTGACGATTATTTTCAATCCAACACGCATTATTTATTCATAGAGAATAAAAACGTTGGCCCCGTGGATAACGTCCTTGAAAGCAACGACACCACATACGTGTGGGACAGTAGAGTCATACGCGACTGTGATAATTTCCCGACCAATACCGAAAAATATATCGGATTTAAAATCACAAAAGACGGCACCTCGCGATTAGGATGGTTAAAACTCAACCTCATCGGCGACGAAACCGTTAATGTACATCTCATAGAAACCGCCATTCAAAAATAATCTTTAAATCTTAAATAAATAAAACCTAATGAACAACGCACTGATTACATTTGCGAAGCCGGACAACGAGCCTGTAAAAGCTTACAGACCAGGTAGTCCGGAGAGAATCGAACTCCAGAAGGAACTTGAACGTCAATCCAATGAAGTGGTGGAAATCCCCGCCATCATCAACGGCCAGGAAGTCCGCACGGGCGACATGGGCGAAGTGGTGATGCCTCACGACCACAAGCACGTCATCGCACGCTACCACAAGGTGGGCGAGAAGGAAGTCCGCATGGCCATCGACGCCGCCCAGGCCGCCAAGCACGACTGGGAGAACACGCCTTGGGACGAGCGCGCCGCCATCATGGCACGCATCGCCGAGATGCTGGCCACCAAGTACCGCGCCCGCATCAACGCCGCCACCATGCTCGGCCAGTCGAAGAACTGCTTCCAAGCCGAGATCGACAGCGCCTGCGAGACCATCGACTTCTTCCGCTACAACAACCACTACGCCAGCAAGCTCTACGCCGAGCAGCCCGCTTCGGCCAACGACCAGCTGAACCGTACCGAATACCGTCCGCTGGAAGGCTTCGTGTTCGCCATCACACCTTTCAACTTCACCTCCATCGCCTCCAACCTGAACATGACCCCCGCCCTGATGGGTAACACCACCATCTGGAAGCCCTCGACGACCGCCCTGCTGTCGAACTACACCGACATGCGCATCTTCATGGAAGCAGGCCTTCCTAACGGCGTCGTCAACTTCCTGCCTGGCAAGGGCAGCGTGATCAGCGGCGTGGCCCTGAAGGACAAGAACTTCAACGCCATCCACTTCACCGGCAGCACCGCCACCTTCAAGAGCCTGTGGAAGACAACCGGCCAGAACCTCGACATGTACAAGGCCTATCCTCGTCTCGTGGGTGAGACCGGCGGCAAGGACTTCATCTTCGTCCACAACAGCGCCGACCCGCAAGAGGTGGCCGTGGCCATCGTCCGTGGCGCCTTCGAATACCAAGGCCAGAAGTGCAGTGCCGCTTCGCGTGCCTACATCCCCGCTTCGATGTGGAACGACGTGAAGAACCGCGTTGGCGACATGATGAGCACCATCAAGATGGGCGACGTGAAAGACTTCACCAACTACGTCAACGCC
>JAFXMK010000048.1 GCA_017530365.1 Bacteroidales bacterium | reverse complement strand
TCGCTGTCGAAGAGGTATTTGGCTAACACCTTGGTGAGGTAAGTCTTGCCAACGCCGGTGTGGCCCACGAAGATGAACGAGCCGATGGGGCGGTTGGGGTCTTTCAGTCCGGCGCGGTTGCGGCGGATGGCCTTGGTCACCTTGCTGATGGCGTCGTCTTGTCCGATGACGGTGCCTGCAAGTTCTTTCTCCATGTTCATCAGGCGAGCGCCCTCGTTTTGAGCGATGCGTTGCACGGGCACGCCTGTCATCATGGCGATGACTTCGGCGACGTCCTGTTCTGTCACAGGCATCTTATGGGAGAGGGTGTCGCGATCCCATTCTTGCTTGGCTTTCTCAAGCTTGTCCATCAGCTTCACTTCCGTGTCGCGGTACTTCCCGGCATCCTCGAATTTCTGTTCGGTGATGGCCGCTTTCTTTTGTTTGCGGACCTCTTCGATCTCCTGTTCAAGTTGGGTGATCTCATTGGGCACATTGATGTTGCGGATGTGTACCCTGGCGCCAGCTTCGTCCAAAGCGTCGATGGCTTTGTCGGGGAGGTAGCGGTCCGACATATAGCGGTTGGTAAGCTTCACACAGGCCTCGATGGCTTCGGGGGTGTAACTTACCGTATGGTGTTCCTCGTATTTTGTCTTGATGTTGTTGAGGATTTCGATGGTCTCTTCAGGAGTGGTGGGATCGACCAGCACTTTCTGGAAGCGGCGTTCCAAGGCGCCGTCTTTCTCGATATACTGGCGGTATTCGTCGAGGGTGGTGGAGCCGATGCATTGCAGCTCGCCACGGGCCAAGGCGGGCTTGAACATGTTGGATGCGTCAAGCGAGCCGTTGGCGTTGCCGGCACCGACCAAGGTGTGGATCTCGTCGATGAAGAGGATGATGTCGGGGTTCTTCTCCAGCTCGTTGAGGATGGCCTTGATACGTTCCTCGAACTGGCCACGGTACTTTGTTCCAGCCACCACGCTGCCGATGTCAAGCATGACGATGCGCTTGTTGAACAGCGTACGCGAGACTTTGTGCTGTATGATGCGGATGGCCAGGCCTTCGGCGATGGCCGACTTACCCACGCCGGGTTCTCCGATGAGGATGGGGTTGTTCTTTTTCCTGCGGCTCAGGATCTGCGCGATGCGTTCCAGCTCTTTGTCGCGGCCCACGATGGGGTCGAGGCGGTTCTCTTCAGCGGCACGGGTCAGGTCGCGCCCGAAGTTGTCCAGCACAGGCGTTTTGCTCTTGATGCTGCTGGTCTTCTTGGGCTTCTCCTGACGGGGTTTGATGTCATCTTCGACGTCGTCGTCATCGTCACCGAAGATGTTCTGAGGTGTATCCTCGGCAGGGGAGGCGTCTTTCGGAAGATCCCGTCCCATGGCCGCGTTGTATTTGATCAGCTCCTCGCGGAAATTCTCGTAGGTGATGCCTTCAAACTCCAGGTTTTGGGAGATGATGTTGTTCCTCTCGTGCAGTATGGCAAGCATGAGGTGTTCCGACCTCACCATCTCGCTGTGGAATTCCTTGGCAATGATATAGGTATATTTCAGGACCCTTTCGGCTTGTTTGGTCAAGGGAAGGCTTTCGTTGGTTATCTTCACGGGGCTGACCACCCGGATGGAGGCCTCCAGCTTCTGTTGAAACACCTCGAGGTTCAAGTTGAGGTTGCCCAAAAGCTGGATGGCGCAGCTACCGCCGTCTTTCAGCATGCCCAAAAACAAATGCTCCAGTCCGATATAGGCATTCCCCAGCCTTGTCGCTTCGTTATGGCTGTATGACATAATGTCACGAACCCTGGGGGAAAACTTTGCATCCATATTTAAAAGAATTTAGAATTCAGAAGTAAGTAGTAAGAATTTCAAGATGCAAATTTAATAACAAAAATCGCTCCTCGCTTGTTTTTTAGGCCAAATTGACAATTTTTCATGAAAAAACGTCTTTCCCGTGGTTGGTAAAGGAAAATTTTGTACCTTTGCACCTGCTTAAAAAAACGGCCTTAAAATGGAAGAGAACAATCAGAACGAAGAACTTCAGTCTGGTGAAAAAATCATCAAGGTAAACCTTGAGAACCAGATGAAATCAGCATATATTGACTACTCGATGTCGGTCATCATTTCCCGTGCCTTGCCTGACGTGAGGGACGGATTGAAACCTGTGCACCGTCGCGTGTTGTACGGCATGCTGGGTTTGGGTGTGACATCCCATAGTGGTTACAAGAAATCGGCGAGAATCGTCGGTGAGGTCCTCGGTAAATACCATCCTCACGGCGATGCCTCAGTATATGACGCCATGGTGCGTATGGCCCAGAACTGGTCGCTGCGCTATCCTTTGGTGGATGGACAGGGTAACTTCGGCAGTGTTGACGGCGACAGCCCGGCTGCCATGCGTTACACTGAGGCCCGCCTGAAGAAGATCGCAGAAGAGATGCTGGACGACCTCGACAAGGATACGGTCGATTTCCAGAACAACTTCGACGACTCACTTCAGGAACCCACGGTGCTCCCGACACAGATCCCCGCCTTGCTGGTCAACGGCTCCAACGGTATCGCCGTCGGTATGGCCACCAACATGGCTCCGCACAACCTCAGCGAATGCGTTGACGGCATCATCGCCTATATCGACAACAACGACATTACCGTCCAGGAACTCATGGAGTTCATCAAGGCTCCCGATTTCCCGACGGCTGGCGTGATCTACGGCTACGAAGGCGTCCGAGAGGCATTTGAGACGGGTAGGGGACGTATCGTGGTCCGTGGCGAAGCTACCATCGAGGAACACAACGGCCACGAGCGCATCATCGCCACCTCTATACCTTATCAGGTCAATAAAGCCGACATGATCAAGAAGACGGCCGACCTGGTCAACGACAAGAAGTTGGACGGCATCGCCGACATCCGTGACGAATCCGACCGTAAGGGCATCCGCATCGTCTATGAACTGAAACGCGATGCCAATGCCGAGGTGGTGCTGAACAAGCTGTATCAGATGACCGCCCTGCAGAGCTCGTTCAACGTGAACAACGTGGCCCTGGTCAACGGTCGTCCCTACACGCTGAACCTGAAAGACCTCATCAAGCATTTCGTGGATCACCGCCATCAGGTAGTCATCCGCCGTACCCAATTCGACCTCAAGAAGGCTGAGGAACGTGCCCATATCCTGGAAGGTCTGGCCCGTGCCATCGACATCGTCGATGAGATCATCGCCACCATCCGTGCCTGTAAGGGCGGCTCCGCCGAAGCCAAGCAAGCCATCATGGAACGCTTCGGATTTGACGATCCTCAGGCTTCCGCCATCGTGGCCTACCGCCTCGGTCAGTTGGCCGGACTGGAGATCAAGAAGATCATGGACGAGTTGGAAGACCTTGAGGAAAAGATCCGCCATTTCCACGATGTTCTACAAAATGTGGACATGCAATTCCAGATTATCAAAGACGAACTTACCGAAATCAAAAATAAATATGGTGACGAGCGCCGCACCAAGATCGTTCCCGCTGCTGGCGAGTTCCGCATCGAGGATATGATCGCCGACGACACCGTGGTGGTCACCATCTCGCATCTCGGCTATGTGAAACGTACCCCGTTGCGTGAATACCGCCGCCAGAGCAGGGGAGGCAAGGGCTCCAAAGGCTCTTCGACCCGCGACACCGACTTCATCGAGCATATCTTCACCTGCACCAACCACAACTACCTGCTGTTCTTTACCGAACAAGGCAAGTGCTACTGGCTGCGTGCTTTCGAGATTCCCGAAGAGGGCAAGAACAGCAAGGGTAGGGCCATCCAGAACCTGCTGAATGTCGATAAGGACAACAAGGTGATCACCGTGCTGAACGTAAGGGATTTGAAGGACGAAGAGTTCATCAACAACCACTACGTGATCCTTTGCACGAAGAAGGGCGTCATCAAAAAGACCACCCTCGAGGCTTATTCACGTCCGCGTAAGGCCGGTATCAACGCCATCAACATCCGTGAGGGAGATGAGCTGCTGACCGCCAACATGACCAGCGGCGAAGACGAGGTGCTGATGGCACTTCGTTCAGGAAAGGCAGTCCGTTTTAATGAAAAGACTGTTCGCCCGATGGGCCGTAACGCCTCCGGCGTGAAGGGCATCACCTTGGCTTCGGAGAATGACGAGGTCATCGGCATGATCTGCATCCATAGTTCTGAACAGACCGTCTTGGTGGTCTCTGAGAAGGGCTTCGGAAAACGCAGTGGCATCGAAGACTACCGCATCACCAACCGTGGCGGTAAGGGTGTTAAGACCTTGAACATCACGGAAAAGACTGGCGATCTGATTGCCATCAAGGATGTCACCGACGAAGACGATCTCATCATCATCAATAAGTCCGGTATCCTGATCAGAATCGGTGCCGACACCTTGAGAGTCATGGGTCGTGCCACCCAAGGCGTGAAGCTCATCGACTTGAGAGGTAACGACGAGATTGCTGCGGTCACCAAGGTGAAGAGAGAAGACGAAGAGGAAGAAGGTGAGGTGCAATACGATGAGGATGGTAATCCGATTCCTGTGGAGCCCAGTGAGCCAGAAGAGGCAGGGGAGAAGGATGTGGAATGATTGTTGTAGATAAGAGATAAAAGATAGGAGATAAAAGTTGTATAACTAATAAACTGAAAGAAAATGAAAAAATTAGTGATTTTATTGGCTGTCATTCTTTCCGCGAATGTGATGATGGCTCAGAAAACCGACCGTACGAACGCATACATGTACAATAAGAACGGTCAGTATGACAAGGCTGTTGAATCTATTGAGAAGTGCGTGCATCACGAAGGTTTCCTTGGCATGAAACCGAAAGATCAGGCTCAGGCATGGCTGTATCGTGGCATGATCTACCTCAACATTCACCAGAACCCTGAATTTGCCGCCAAGTATCCGGATTGCCTTGAAAAAGCATACGAGGCTCTTGAAAACTGCGTTAAGGCTGATGCCAACTATGCCAAGGACAATGCTCAGGACATCTATCCGAGAATTGCTGCCATCGCCGTGAATTTCTTCCAGGATGGTGTTGAGAACTTCAACAATCAGGCTTATCCTCAGGCTGCCACAAGTTTCCGCAAGTCGTATGAGATTTCTTTAAGCGGTGCCAATCCTGACACTTCCGCTTTGGTCAATACCGCTCTTGCTTATCAAAAAGGTGGTATGTTCAACGAGGCTCTGACCAACTACGAAGAGCTGAAGAACCTGGGTTACAAGAATGTTGACCTCTACAAGAACATGGCTATCTGCTACAATGGTCTTGGCAATGAAGAAAAGAGCTTTGAAATGATCCAAGCTGGTCTTGAGAGAAATCCCGGCGACGCTTCCATGATCATTGAAAAGGTGAATATCTATCTGAAAAACGGTAAAGGTGAGGAAGCCATTGCAGACCTCAACAAGCTCCACGAGATGGATCCGAATAATGCTTCGATTCTCTTCATCCTTGGTACGATCTACGGTGATGACACGCATGAGATCTTTGATGCTGACAAGGCCATCGGTTATTACAAGGAGGCTCTGAATGTGAATCCTAAGTTCTACGATGCCGATTACAACCTGGCTGCTTTGTACATCAACCTTTCTAACAAGAAGAAGGCTGAAGCCAACGAGATCACCGGTTTCTCGAAGAAAGAAATCGAGCGTTACAATGCCTTGGTTGCTGAAGCTGAAGAGATTCTCCGTACGGGTCTGCCGTATGCTGAAGAAGCTTACAGAGCTCAACCTTCCGATGATCTGAAGCACGTGCTGAAGACCATGTATGTCCAGCTGAAGATGATGGACGAGGCGAAGGCTTTGGATGCTGAGTAAGAAGTAAGAAGCAAGAAGTAAGAAGGGGACCCTGGGTGAGCCAACCCAGGGTCTTTTTTTGTATCATTCTTCCTCCTTGCTTCTTTCTTCTTACTTCTATTTAACATAATATTGATTATATTTGAAAAGGGATAACAAAAAGGAAGTGAAGAAGTTGCGAAAAACATTGGAAGAATATTCTACAAAGTGAACATTTTTGAGGTTTTGAACCTTATCTTTGCAATGAAATCTAAAACTTATACAAATATGGAAATCACAGGTAAAGTGGTGAGACTCGGCGGTCTTACCGAAGGAACAAGCGCCAAAGGTCCTTGGCGTAAACAGGACCTGATCATCGAAACGGATGAACAATACCCCAAAACCGTTTGCTTGACGTGCTGGACTAACCAAATCAATGAAATCCAAAGCATGGTGCCTGGACAACTCATCAAAGCGCAGATCGATATCTCTTCCAGAGAATTCAACGGCAAATGGTACACCGACGTGCGTGTGTGGCGTTTTGATCCCATCAACGCCCAAGCTCCTGTGCAGCAAGCCGCTCCTCAGGCTGTACCACAAGCCATGCATCAAACACCTCCAGCGGCTCCCACTGGCGGCCCTGAAGACTATTTCGGCAACGACAGCAACAACGGCGACGACCTTCCGTTTTAAGTTGATCAATTGATCAGTTGTTCAGTTAGAAGTTAACTGAACAACTGATCAACTTCCAACTGACAACTTTCAAACAATTTCCACTGCGCTCGGGTCCGCACCATGTTGTGTTCGGGATATTTCACCTTATAATAGGTGTCGCCATTGATATAATCGGCAAAGAACCTGACGGCCTGCATGTATGGGAACAAGCATGCCGCATACGGCAGATGGTCACGTTCAACGGGCGTTAAGAAAGATTTGGTGCCTTCCAGGTAGCCTTCCAAGAAAGCGTCGTAAATCTCCATGTTGAAATGGATGTTTCCAAGGTCGGGGTCGTCCTCGGCTCCGGTGTTGGCGGCCGAACGCAGGAAATCACCAAAATCAGAGAACACAAAACTGGGCATGACCGTATCTAAGTCGATGATGCACAGTACTTTGTCTTCTTTGTCAAAGAGCATATTGTTGACTTTGGTGTCGCAATGGCAGATGCGTTTCGGTAACTTGCCCTCGCGATATAAGCGTTCACCAAGACTCATATCGTATGCCAAGTCTTTGATTTTCTTGGCATAATCTTGAACTTCATGGTCAGCCATCCGTCCAATGGGATCGGCAGCGATGGCATCGTTCAGCTGCTTCAGTCGGAATTCGATATTGTGGAAATTTGGGATGATCTCCCCTATCGGTTCTCTCAGGTCGGCCAGCAATGCCTCGAAGTCGCCGAAGGAGATTCCGGCATCGTAAGCGGATTGTGGCGTGACGGCCTCCTGGGTCACGCTGTCGGCGATGAAGTCCATCACCCGCCAGTACTCCTCTCCCACCTTCACGTAGGTCTTTCCCGTGTCGGCCTTCAGGAAATGCAACACTCGACGGCTGATGTCGGACATTCCATTAGCTTCGTACTTGTGACGGATGTGGTCGGTGACCGTCTTGATGTTGTGTTGCAGCATCTCCACATCGGTGAAAACCTTATCGTTGATGTGCTGCAAGACAAACTTGGGCTGCTCCTGCCCTTTCATCATGATCTTGAAAGTGTCGTTGATCAGGCCGTTGCCCAAAGGCTGAATGCTTTCGATTCGGGACGCATCGATGAAATGCCCAGCGATGGAGTGAAGAGTGTTTATTTCGCTCATAGTCAGTTTATTTTTGACAAAGTTAAGAAACTTTCCTAAATTTGTCGGTCAAAATTGCAAAACAAAACCTATGAAAACGAAACTTTTACTCATCTTAACCGTCGCGGCTTGCTTCCTCTCGGCTTGTACAACAAAACCTCAAGAGGATCGGCACGGCAACTATGTCATCAAGGACAACACCATCGTTTTTGACGAGCCTCAACGCCAAGAAGGTCAAAAAAGCGTGCTGCAGTTTGCTGTCGATCCTATTGAGAATGTCCGTATCGGCTTTATTGGCCTGGGCATGCGCGGTCCAGATGCCGTGGACCGCATGACTTATATCGATGGTGTTACGGTGGTCGCTTTGTGCGACATCGAGCCCGATCGTGTGGAGGCCGTCCAGAAAAACATCCTGGAAGCCAAGGGGCTCCCTCGTGCCGCTGCTTATACCGGCCGTGATGGCTGGAAGGAGTTGGTCGAGCGTGATGATATCGACTTGGTTTATATCTGTACCAATTGGCAGACCCATGTGATGATGGCCACTTACGCCATGCAGTGCGGCAAGCATGTTGCCTTGGAGGTGCCAGCCGCCACCAGTCTGGAGGAATGTTGGCAACTCGTTGACGTGGCGGAGCAGACCCAGCGTCATTGCATGATGCTCGAGAACTGCTGCTACGATTTCTTCGAGCTAACGGCTTTGAATATGGCACAGCAAGGTATGTTCGGCGAACTCGTCCACGGCGAGGGCGCCTACATCCATAATCTCGAACCCTATTGGCGCGAATACTACGAAAATTGGCGTTTGGAGTTCAACCAAAGCCATGCGGGCGACGTGTATCCTACTCATGGTCTCGGACCTCTCTGCCAGGCTTTCAACATTCACCGCGGCGACCGCATGAAGACCCTCACCTCGATGAGTACGCCATCGTACAACGGCAAGAAGATTGCCAAGGAGCTGATGGGCGTAGATGACTTCGCCAATGGCGACATGACCACAACGATGATCCAAACGGAGAAGGGCAAAACCTTGCTGATCGAGCATAATGTCTATACCTATCGCCCTTACAACCGTCTCTATCAGCTTACTGGTACGGATGGGTTCGCCAACAAGTATCCCATCCAAGGTTTTACCTTACTTGAAGAGAAACTTCCTGCTGGCTTCTTGAGCGAAGGACAGCACCTGAATCCCCATGGTTTTGTGCCTGCGGAGGTGCGCGATAAGATCTTAACGGAATACCTCCACCCCATTGCGGTGGAAATTGAGGAGAAAGCCAAAGAAGTGGGGGGCCATGGCGGCATGGATTTCATCATGGATTACCGCCTGATCTATTGCCTGCACAATGGTTTGCCGCTTGACCAGGATGTATATGACGCCGCCGAGTGGTCTTGCCTTGGCGAGCTCACTGCAGCCTCCATTGCCCACGGCGGCCTGCCAGTGGCCATGCCCGACTTCACCCGTGGCGATTGGAATAAGGTACAAGGGTATAAGCATGCTGTTAGATAAAAGATAAGAGATAAAAGATAAAAGTTTTGACCATCCCTAACTTTTATCTTTTATCTCTTATCTTTTATCTTATCTCGAGATCGACTTGAAAAAGATCTCCGCGTCTTTCCAGACTGTGTAATCGCGGGCGTACAGCAGATTCAATTGGTTATAAAACTCGGTGCCATTCTCGGTGCCGAGTTTTTCCAATGGGGTGGCTGGATTGTAAACCCCACGACGAATCTTTGGCAACTTCTGGGTCTCGTCGGAAGTGTTGCAGTAGCCCACCCAGGTGCGGCGGCCTAACAACACTAAGATAGCGTCTTTCAGGAACCGGACGGGCTTTTTCACCACCAAAGCCAGTGGCAGCCAGAACAAGATGCTGAATCCTGAAAGGATGAAATCGAGTAAACGCTTGTTTCGGCGGTTGGCTACTGTGTCGATGGCTTTGATATCCACCGTATAGAGGTCTCCCCTCGTGTTGATACTGTTGCTGCCGATAATGGAAAGGCTGTCTTCCGGTGCGATTTTGTAATCCACGTTGGAGGCGTGCCATTCCACCATCTTGTCGATGATGACCTGATGTGGCACATCCTTCGAACAGAAAATGACCTCTGTGATCTTATAGATATTGATGATGTCAGGCACTTGGTTGATTCGCCCTATGAACCCTTCGGGGGTCTCCCCTTTGGCTTCTGAGCTGACCAAACCGATGAAGTCGGGCTTGATGGAAGTGCTTTGAATCAAGTTCTCCACGCGTTTTGCCTCTTCTGGACTGCCGATGAGGAGGAAACGTTTCTTGGCGTTGCGTTTCGAGAGGAAAGACTCCTTCCCCATTGCAATGCCGATGAGACGGATGAGGCTCATCTCCAAGGCGAGCCAGATGGTGCCGAATAGGATCAGGGCACGTGAGAAACGCAGCGACTCGGGCAGCAAGGCATATAGCATGAGTACGAAGACGCTGCCGATGGCCACGCCGAATACGCTCTTGCCAATGCTGTAAGGCTTATCGTATCCTCCAGCGAAGAAGGTGCTTAGCAGCCATATCAGGATATAGGCGGGTAGCACCACAGCGAAGAGTATGGTGGGATAGCTCCCTGTTCCCTCATAAACGGTCATCTTACCCCAGAAATAGCTGATGGCAGCCAAACCGCCATAGCCAAGCACGGCGTCCAGGAACGGGATAGCGATCTTGTGGAAGAACTGGGATAACAAGGCCAGGAAAGCCTTGAAATAGATGGCCATGTTGATGAAAAAGGAGAACCAGAAGGCGCGTTTCTGCCCGAAGTGTTTCTTGGCGAAGATCTCCATGGCCTTGTAGAATACAAAGACGTAGTTGACGCTGGTTTTCTTGGTGCTCTCACCTTTATAGTGGATGATGCGGGTCTCTGGGAAATAGTAGTTCTTGTAGCCTCCTTGCGTGATGCGATAAGAAAGGTCGATGTCCTCGCCGTACATGAAGAAAGTCTCGTCGAGGAGCCCCACCTTATCCAAGGTCTCCCGACGCATCAGCATGTAGGCTCCAGCCAGGATCTCCACCTCGTTGGTCTCATCGTTGGAGAGGTGACCCATGTAATAATGTGCGAAGCGCTTGGAGTGCGGAAACAGCTTGGCAAGGCCGAACATCTTGTAGAAGGCAGCAGCCGGCGTTGGCAGTCCTCGTTTGGATTCTGGAAGGAAGTTGCCCTTTCCATCGACCATCTTCACGCCGAGGCCGCCTGCGTCGGGATGGGCATCCATGAAGGTGATGCACTTCGAGAAGGTGTCGTCTTCCACCACCGTGTCGGGGTTGAGCAAAAGCACGTACTCTCCCGTGGATATCCTGATAGCCTGGTTGTTGGCGCGGCTGAAGCCAACGTTCTCCTTGTTGGCAATGACTTTCACCTCAGGAAATTTCTCCGCAAGCATCTTCAGCGAGCCGTCCACGGAGTTGTTGTCAACCACAAAGACCTCGCCCTCAATGCCTTGCATGGCTCGGCGGACAGAGTTGAGGCATTGTTCCAAGAACAACTCCACGTTATAGTTGACGATGACTACGGATAGCTTCATGGTTGAAAAATCGGTCAAAATTAGGAAATTTTCTCACAAGGACCTTTTTAATAACGAATAATCTCGAAAAGAATTGTATTTTTGAAGCATGTTTAAGAAGATACTTGGCACAGGCGTCACGAGGGTGCTGAACCTGCTGATCGGCTTCATCACGATGCTGATGGGCACGAAGGTGCTTGGCGCCGCGGAATGGGGCATCGGCTTCACGGTGTTGACGGACCTCACCTTCCTGTTGATCGGCGTGGAGTTGATCGCGGGGAATGGCCTGGTATATTTCACGCCAAGAAAGAGACTCTCCACCTTGATGGCAGTGTCGTACGTTTGGATCTTCATGGTGATTGCCTTGTATGCACTGCTTTTCTGGGTTCTCTCCCATTTCCCAACCACTTTTGACCGTATCGTTCCCAAGGGATATGAAGGCATCACCTTGTTATTGGTGTTGGTTTATAGCTTCCACGAGTTTAACCTGAATATTTTCCTGGGCAAGGAAAAGGTAAGCACCTATAATTGGGTTTTCCTCTTGCAGATTATGGTTCAGGTTTGCTCGATGGCGTTGTTCATCTTCGTATTCAATATCCATGATGCGCATGCGTTCGTTTATTCGCTGCTCTGTGGCTATTCGACGGCTTTTGTCGTCGGTTTCATAGCGATGCTCCCCATGGTTTCCAAAGACGGTTATGATCCGTTTTTCCTTACTGCCAAGGAGATGTTGCGATATGGCGCAGTCATCCAGTTATCCATGTTGGTGAGCACCTTGAACCGTCGTATGAGTATTTATCTCTTGCGACAGCATTGCACCGACGCTGCGGTGGGCGTGTATGGCGCTGGGTCGCAGGTTGGCGAGGGTGTGAAGGTTTTCGGAGTGAGTGTCTCGATGGTGCAGTTCTCCAAACTGAGCAACCTCAGCGATGAGGAAAAGATCGTGAACTTGACCATTAAGTTTTTGAAGATCACTGTAGTGCTGACCTTGGTTGCCTTGGTGGCCATTGCATTGCTGCCAGTGGGTTTCTTCACTTGGTTGTTCTCTGACGCTTTCGGCCAGGTCAAGCTCATCATCCTGCTGATGTCCCCAGGGCTTTTGTTTGCTTCGGCGCAGCTGATCTTCGCCAATTATTTCATGGGAACAGGCAAGCCGAAATACAATCTGTATGCATCACTTGTCGGCTTGGCCGTGACGATCCCCACTACCCTTCTCTTGATCCCACGGATGGGTATTCAAGGAGCAGCCATCTCTTTCTCTTGCACTTATTTTGCTATCATCCTGTACCAGTGGTTAGTCTTTAAGAGACTCACGAACGTGAAAGCAAAGGAATTGTTGCTGACGAAAGAGGATTGGAGTTGGTTCAAAGAGGAATTATTTGCTATCTTTGCAAAAAAATAGAATTTGATGACAAACGAACCTTTTGAAGAGAATCAGGATATATTCAACCAGCCTGAAGAGGCTCCCGTGGTGAAAGAAGATTACGGCGATGACAAGATTGTGCATCTGGAAGATATGGAGCACATCCGTCGCCGTCCGGGCATGTATATCGGCAAACTGGGCGACGGCGCCTCGCAGGACGATGGCATCTACGTGTTGATCAAAGAGGTGATCGACAACTCGATCGATGAATTCACCTCGGGCTATGGCAAAAAGATCGAACTCACCATCAATAAGGCAGAGAAAAAGGTCTCCATCCGCGACTATGGACGCGGCATTCCGCAAGGAAAGCTGGTGGAAGCCGTGTCGCAACTCAACACCGGCGCCAAATACGACAGCAAGGTCTTCCAAAAGTCAGTGGGTTTGAATGGCGTGGGTACCAAGGCCGTCAACGCCCTCTCCTCCTACTTCAAGGTGCAGTCCATCCGCGACGGCAAGACCCGTATCGTGGAATTCGCTCAAGGCAAACAAACCAGCGACACGGGCATCATCCCCTACAATAACCCAGATGAGACTGGCACGCTGGTGGAGTTTATCCCCGACAGCGCCTTGTTCGGCAACTACCACTATGTGGATGACTACGTGGAGAAAAGGGTCTGGAACTATGCCTACCTCAACCGTGGCTTAACCATGGTCTATAACGACAAGCGCTATTACTCGAGAAATGGCCTGCTCGATCTCTTGCAGAATAATATGGAAGGCGAAGGCCTCTACCCCATCATCCATATCAAAGACGGTGACTTTGAGGCAGCATTCACCCATGTCAACAACCAATCGAGCGACTACTTCTACTCCTTCGTCAACGGCCAACATACCACCGAAGGCGGCACCCACCAGTCGGCTTTCCGTGAAGGTTATGCCCGCGTGGTGCGCGAGTTCTTCCAAAAGGAATATGAGCCAGCCGACATCCGGCAGGGTTTGATATGCGCCCTCTGCGTAAGGATCCAAGAGCCTGTGTTCGAAGCCCAGACCAAGACGAAGCTGGGTTCTACGCACCTCGCTCCCAACAACCCCGACGGCACCAACGACAGCCCCTTCCTCAAGACTTACGTCTTCGACATCCTGAAACGGCATCTCGACAATTACCTGCATAAAAATCCCGATACGGTGTCGGTCCTGCAAGCTAAGATTCAAGCCAACGAGAAGGAACGCAAGGAGATCGCCGGCATCAAGAAAGCGGCTCGTGAGAGTGCCAAGAAAGTCAGCCTAAACAACAAGAAACTCCGCGACTGCCGTATCCACTTGAATACCAACCATGAGAAGCGCTTGGAAAGCACCATCTTCATCACCGAGGGCGACTCCGCTTCGGGAAGCATCACCAAGAGCCGCGACGTGCAGACACAAGCCGTGTTCAGCCTGCGCGGTAAACCGTTGAACTGTCTTGGCATGACCAAGAAGGTTTGCTATGAGAATGAAGAATTCAACCTGCTGCAAGCCGCCTTGAATATCGATGAAGACATCGAGAACCTGCGTTACAACAACATCGTGATCGCGACCGATGCCGATGTCGATGGCATGCATATCCGCCTGCTGATGCTCACCTTCTTCCTTCAGTTCTATCCCGATCTGGTGAAGAACGGCCATGTCTATATCTTGCAGACTCCCCTGTTCCGTGTGCGAAACAAGAAGGAGACCTATTATTGCTATACTGAGGAGGAACGCATCGACTCCATCGTGAAATGCGGCAAACAGGCCGAGATCACCCGATTCAAAGGTCTCGGTGAGATCTCTCCCGACGAGTTCCGTGCCTTCATCGGTCCCAACATGCGGCTGGAGCCGGTCATTCTCCAATACGACTTCGGTATCAAAGAACTGCTGAAGTATTACATGGGGAATAATACGCCAGAAAGGCAACGGTTTATCATTGAGAATCTGAGGATTGAGGATGATACCTATATTGACAAGGTGGAGTGAGGAGTAAGGAGTAGCCCGTAGGGCTTAAAGCTCGGTAGATTCGCTAAAAAACCAAATAATAATAAATGAAATGAAAAAAGCAATCTTAATCATGGGAAGCGTAATTGCTTTGGCTGCTTGCCAAGAAAAGCCCCAGCCACGTTATCAGGTGGCACAATATCCTGAGACCTTCAGGGATGAAACCGTTGTTGACGACTATTTCGGGACCAAGGTCGCCGATCCATATCGTTGGCTCGAAAATGATACGTCGGAACAGACCACAGCATGGGTCAACGCACAGCGTGCCGTGACGGACGACTACCTCAGCCATATCCCCTTCCGTGGCGCCATCAAGGAGCGCCTGACAACGCTGATGAACTATGAGCGTTACAGCGCACCCCACAAACGTTTTGGCCGTTACATCTACAGCAAGAACGACGGTCTTCAGAACCAGAGCGTGATCTACATTCAGTATCCCGACCAAGAACCCGAGGTGCTGCTGGATCCCAACAAGCTCTCCGACGACGGCACCGTGGCCTTCGGTGGCGGTTCGCAGTCGAACGACGGCAAGTATTATGCTTATCTGATCCAACGCAGCGGCTCCGACTGGGTGGAGATCTACGTGATGGACATCGCCACTAAAGAGCTCCTTCCCGACCATATCGAATGGGCCAAGTTCACCGGTGCCTCTTGGTACAAGGACGGTTTCTTCTATGCCGCTTACGACAAACCTGTCGCCGGCAAGGAATTCAGCAACGTGAATGAAAACCATAAGATCTATTACCACAAGCTGGGCACTAAGCAGGACCAAGACCAGCTGTTCTACAGCAACCCTGCACAGCCACGCTATTTCCATCAGGTCGATCTTACGGAGGATGAACATTACATGTTCCTCTTCGAGAGCGGCCAAGGCGCCGGTAGCACCTTATGGATCCGTGATATGCAAGATCCTAAGGGCAAGTTCGTGCAAATCGCAGACAACATGGATTACCAGTATATGCCTATCGATGTCATCAACGATGAGATCTACATCTATACCAACTATGATGCACCCAAGGGTCGCGTGGTCAAGGTTTCAGCCAAGGCTCCCCAGATGGAGAATTGGAAGGACATCATCCCCGAGTCGGACAACGTACTGGTCTCGGCCCAACTGGCCAATGGCAAGATGATTGTCACCTACGACAAGGATGCAGCCAACCATGCCTATGTCTATACCATGGACGGCGAGCAACTCCATGAGATCGCCCTGCCTACCTACGGCGAAGTCGGCTTCAGCTGCCGTTACGACGAGCCTGAGGTTTACTACGGCTTCACCTCATTTGTCTATCCGACCACCATCTTCAAATATGACATCGACTCCAATGAATCCACGGTGTTCCGTGCTCCTGCCGTCGATTTCGACCCCGAGGCGTTTGCCACGGAACAGGTGTTCGTCATCAGCAAGGACGGTACCAAGGTGCCGATGTTCCTGACTTATAAGAAGGACTTGAAGATGGACGGCAAGAACCCCACCCTGCTTTACGGCTACGGCGGCTTTAACATCACCTTGAATCCAGGCTTCAGCACCTCTCGCCTGCCCTTCTTGGAGAATGGCGGCATCTATGCCCAGATGAACCTTCGCGGCGGCAATGAGTATGGCGAAGAGTGGCATCTGGCTGGTACCAAGCTCGAGAAGCAGAATGTGTTCGACGACTGCATCGCCTGCGCTGAATACCTGATTCAGAAGAACTACACCTCACCCGATTATCTCGCCTTGAACGGCGGATCGAACGGTGGACTGCTGGTGGGTGCCGTGGTGAACCAACGCCCCGACCTCTTCAAGGTGGCCGTGCCTCAGGTGGGTGTGATGGATATGCTGCGTTACCATCTCTTCACCATCGGTTGGAACTGGGCCAGCGACTATGGCACCAGCGAGGACGACGAAGCCATGTTCAAGGCTTTGTATGCCTATTCACCGCTGCATACCATCAAGAGTGGTGCCGACGTGCATTATCCTGCCATCATGGTAACCACCGCCGATCACGACGACCGTGTGGTTCCTGCCCACAGCTTCAAGTATGCCGCCGCACTGCAAGCCGCGCAGACTGGCGATGAGCCGAAGATCATCCGCATCGACAGCAAAGCCGGTCACGGCGGTGGCAAGCCGATCGCCAAGGTGCTGGAGGAACAAGCGGATATCTATTCGTTTATCCTGTATAATATGGGGGTAGAATACAGAAGTAAGAAGTAAGAAGAACCTATTGATGGTTCTTCAAGAATAGATCGAGAGTGGTCAATGCCGCCATGGCTTCTACGACAACCGCAGCACGCGGCAATGCGCAGACGTCATGGCGGTTGTTTTTTCCAATCGTCGGGATGGGCTTGAAGGCCACATTGAAGAACACTTCTTCGCCATTGGTGATGCCGCCTTGGATGCCGCCGGAATGGTTGCTCAAGAAGTGCATCGTGCCATTGTCCTCAATTGTCATATTGTCGTTGGCTTCGGAACCTTTCATGGCGGCTATGGCGAAGCCGTCGCCATACTCAAAGCCTTTGACTGCGGGGATGCTGAACATCGCTTTGGCCAGGCAGGCTTGGAA
Organism: Bacteroidales bacterium; assembly: GCA_017530365.1. GTDB lineage: Bacteria > Bacteroidota > Bacteroidia > Bacteroidales > F082 > Limimorpha. The sequence continues at coordinate 30,891 of JAFXMK010000048.1, read as the reverse complement.
CTTGTCGAACATGGGCTCGCCAAGGCCTGCAGGTAGCCCAGTGATGCTGCCGTGGGCGATGCCACCGACCGAATCACCGACAGCTCTGCATTGCTGGAGCAAGGCTTCTATCTTTTCAGGATCCGTCTCACCGCCGATGCTTTTCACCTGAGCTTGCACGTGAATGCCGTGTTGCTCAAGAAGCTGCTTGGCGATGGCGCCAGCAATCACCACAGGAGCGGTGGTCCTTGCCGAGGCTCTGCCTCCTCCCCTCCAGTCGCGAATGCCGTATTTCGCCTGATAGGTGTAGTCGGCATGCGAGGGACGGAAAAGGTCTTTTAACGATTGGTAGTCTTCGGGATGGGCGTCGGTGTTACGGATGATGAAGGCGATGGGTGTGCCAAGGGTCACGCCATCGAGCAGTCCCGACAAAAACTCAACCTCATCGGCTTCCCTGCGTTGGGATGCCGATGAGGTTGTTCCTGTAGCCCTGCGGGCCAAATCAGCCGAAATCAGCTGCTTGTCGATCTTAACGCCAGAAGGACATCCGTCAATCACACCTCCAACGGCAGCCCCGTGGGATTCCCCGAAGGTAGTGACCCGAAATATGTCCCCTATCGTATTCAACTGCTAACTGCTAACTGCCAACTGCCAACTAATCATTCACGATCTTCAGCTTCGCTTCCAAGACCTTCAGATCGTTCTTGGCTTTGTTAATCTTCTTTTCGTACTCAGCCTTCATCAGCTCGGAGTTCTTGCTGTTGGAGAAGAATCCGATGTTGTTCTCGAGGACGGCGATCTCGTCGCGGAGTTTCTGGATCCTGTTGGCCAGGTTGTTCTTCTCTCTCCTCATCTTGTCGCTCGATTCCGGATCGTCCTTCATAAGTTCCACCATCTCCTTGTATTCGTTGGTGGTGATCTCGTTCTGGTTACTTCTCATCTTGTCGAAGAGGGCATCCACAGCCTTGCGGTATTCGCTGTTGATGCTGTCCTTGACCTTGATCGGCACATGGCCGATTTCGATCCATTGTTTCTGCAGGGCCTTGATGGCTTCCATGTTCTCAGCGCGGTTCGTCTTGAGTTCGAAGTTCTTGATGGCTTCGATGATGGCCTGTTTGGCGGTGAGGTTGGCGGCCTCTTCTTCTTTCAGTCCACCGAAGTGCTCGGCTTTGCGGCCGAAGAAGGTGTCGCAGGCAGCTCTGAAACGCTTCCAGATCTTGTCGGCATGACGTTTCGGTACGGGGCCGATGGTCTTCCATTCTTCCTGGATCTTCTTGAATCGCTCGGTGGCTTTCTTCCATTCGGTGGATTCCTGAAGTGCTTCGGCTTCGATGCAGAGGTTGATCTTGCGCTCGAGGTTCTCGGTCTGTCTGTCTTTCAGGTTTGCGAAGAACTCTTTCTTCTTGGCGAAGAAGGTGTCCATGGCGGTCTTGAAGCGGGTCCAGATCTCCTCGTTCTGTTTCTTCGAGGCGGGACCAACGGTCTTCCACACTTTGAAGAGCTCGCTGAGGTCGGTGGATTTCTTTTGCCAGACGTTGATGCTGGTGTATTCTTCGTTGAGCAGCTCCTCGGCCTTCTCGCAGAGAGCGGTCTTGGTGGCGAGGTTGGCGTTCTGCTCATCTTGGATCTTGGAATAATGTTCGCGGCGGATGGCGTTGATCTTGTCGGTGGCGGCTTTGAAGCGCTCCCAGATCTCGTCTTTCTTGTCCTGAGGCACCGGCCCTACTTCCTTCCATTCCTCATGGAGTTGCTGGAGGCTCTTGAAGGCCTTCGACATGGACTTCTCGTCGAGCAGCTCTTCGGCCTTTTCGCAAAGGACGATCTTAGCGTCGAGGTTCTTCTTCATGTCGAGGTCGCGGAGTTCGCGGTTGATGTTGACTTTGTCGAAGAACTTCTCCACCAGGAAGTGGTAGGTGTTCCAAAGGTTGGCGTTCTCGGTGGCGGGCACCTGTCCGATGGTCTTCCACTTCTCTTGGAGGGCGCGGAAGTCATCGTAGGTCTTCTTCAGGGTCTCTTCGGAGGCGATGAGCTGCTTGAGCTCTTCGAGGATGCCTTGCTTCTGGGCCAGGTTCTCGTTTTTCTGGGCATCCAGCAACTCGTTCTGACGGGCGCGGTTGGCTTTGTAGATGCCGAAGGCGGCGTTGAAGCGCTTCTCGGCATCGTCCATAACGTGCTGGTAGCTTTCTTTGTCTCCTCCGCTCTCCAGGAAGGCTTCCATTTCCTTGTCCATGTCTTCCTTGTTGAGCTTCATAAAACGAACGCGAATGGCAGTGACATTGTCCTTTTCCTTCATGACGTCAGGATCTTGGACAATCTCTTCGAGCATGGCGGCCAACTCTTCCTTGGTCTTCCCTTCAATATCAACTTTCTCAACAACATCTTCTTCCTCTTCAGCCTCTTCCATCTCCTCGTTGGTCACGATCTCAGGAAGGACTTCGTCTTGAGGAATGATCTCCGTCGGCTTGACCTCTTCTTCAACTGGTTGCTCCATCAGGGTTTCCACTTTGATTCGGATACTACCCGGAAGGACTGAAGACTGGTTCAATTTGACGATTTTCTTTTTCTCATTGGCATCAATGGCCTTAAGCTCTTTATTTTCCATTTTAATTCATTTTAAGTATTATCAAGACCGAAGTCCCGATATGAGTTCACAAAAACGTGCAAATTTAGCAATAAAAACGTAATGCAATCTATTTTGTGAAAAATTTGTTTTGTACCTTTGTAAACCGAATAATGACGATAGATCATGCTTGATTACGATATCCAAAACGACTTGTCGGAACTCGTCCGTTCCATTGGGATGACGCCTGTTGACATCCTGCCGATCGCGGAGTCGGGTTCCTCCAGAAAATACTACCGTGTGAAGACCTCCGAGGCTTCCGTGATTGGCACCTATAACGCCAATGTGGAGGAAAACGAGGCGTTTTTCTATCTGACGGAACACTTTGGAAAGATGTGTTTGATCGTTCCTAAACTGTTGGCTGTCAACAAGGAACGCACCTGCTATCTACAGTCGGACCATGGCGACGACACCCTTTTCAGTCATGTCCAGCATGCTTTGGCGGCTGGGAAATATGATGAACACACAGTTGGTCTTTTCAAGCAGACGCTTGAGCAGCTGGTGCGTTTCCAGATCGAGGGGCATCGCTGCCTTGACTATTCCAAGGTCTATCCCGTGCCTTGCTTCGACAAGCCTTCGGTGATGGACGACTTGGATTATTTCAAGTATTATTTCGTGAAGCCACATGCCGAGATTGTCTTTAACGAGACCCGGCTCAAGGCTGAGTTCAATGCCTTTGCCGATGTGGTCTGTCAGGCAAAAAACGACTTCTTCATGTATCGCGATTTCCAGTCGCGGAATGTGATGATCGACCAAGACAAGCCTTGTTTCATTGATTATCAAGGTGGACGGCGGGGACCTCTGCAATACGATGTGGTGTCGTTGCTCTATCAAGTGAAAGCACAGATGCCACAAAGCTTGCGCGATGAGTTGCTGGGGTATTATAAACAAGCGTTGACGGCCTACCTTGATCCCGATTCGGTGGATTTCGACAGATATTATCCCTATTTCGTTTATCTGAGACTGCTGCAAGTGTTGGGTGCCTACGGCTTCCGCGGCTTGATACAGAAGAAAGCCCATTTCATCGAAAGCATCCCATACGCCCTGAAGGAACTCAAGACTTGGAATGAAAAACACCCCCTCGATGCCTATCCCGAACTCCAATCCGTGATCCTCCAAGTCGTCACGTTGCTTAATAAGTTTACTCCTCACTCCTCCCTCCACACTCCTCCCTCCCCCCTCACAGTAACAGTGAATAGCTTCTCCTTCAAGAAGGGCTATCCTGACGATTTCAGTGGCAATGGCGGCGGCTTTGTGTTCGACTGCCGAGCCTTGCCCAATCCTGGACGTGAACCTCAGTTCAAGACCAAGACGGGCCGCGACTGGGAAGTGGTGGAATACCTGACGGAGAAGCCCCAGACACATGTCTTTTTGGAGCATGTGAAAGGCATTGTCGGACAAAGCATCAACAATTACCTGGAGCGGCATTTCAGCAACTTGATGGTCTCCTTTGGATGTACTGGCGGACAGCATCGTTCCGTGTTTTTCGCGCAAAGCATCGCCGACTGGATCAAGGCGACCTACCCTACTGTAAACGTGAGGTTGAACCATATTGAACAGAAAATCCATGAATAGAACAGCCATGATTCTCGCTGCCGGTCTGGGAACCAGGCTCAAGGAACTGACCCACGACCGACCCAAAGCCCTTGTCGAAGTGGCCGGAAAGACCCTACTGGAGCGCAATCTAGAGAATCTTCAGCAGCAAGGTTTCGATACCATCATCGTCAACATACATCACTTTGGAGAACAAATCATCCAATTTCTTGAGTCGCATGACTTTCAGGCGGACATCTATGTGTCGGACGAGCGCGGTGCCTTGATGGATACAGGGGGCGGCATCGTCCAAGCGCTTCCCTTCTTCCATGATGCTCAGGCAGTGTTGGTGCACAATGTGGATATCCTCAGCGATGTCGATCTCCAAACCAAGTACGACCAATTCGTTGCATCTCAGGATGACGCCTGGCTGTTGACTCAGGATCGGATTACGAGCCGGAAGTTGCTCTTTGATGAGCAAGGTCTGTTGATCGGCTGGAAAAACTTGAAAGACGGTGCCTACAAATGGGTGGATGGTGCTAGGGATCAGTATAGGGAACTGGCTTTCAATGGCATGCATGTTTTCAGGCCATCGTTGTTTGCCGAATTCCCTTGGCAGCGCTACAGTATCATCGACTTGTATCTCCAACAAGCCCGTGCACACCACATCCGTTCTGTCGAAATCAATCCCACCTACTGGTTTGATCTCGGCAAAGCCGAAGATTTCGCCCGTATCGAATCCCATCTCTCACCTCTAACCTCTAACCTTTAACCTTTAACCTTTAACCTTTAACCTTTAACCTTTAACCTCTCACCTCTAACCTCCCATGTCTTTCCTCTCTGATCTTGCCCAACATATTCAGAACCATTACGATCTTCGCAAAGAGGAGCTTGTTGTGGTCTTCCCCAACAAGCGTGCTGCTTTCTATCTGCGTTCGGTATTTAAGGAGATCTATACCGACAACATCTGGCTGCCCCAGATGCTTTCCATCCAGGAAGCGATGACACAATGGAGCGGTATGCAGCTGGTCGATACGGTGGATATGTTGTTTGAGCTCATTTCCATCGATTCGGAACTGTCTCCTAAGGAAAGCAATATCAATGTGTTCGGGAACATGGCCGCACAAATGGCCAATGATTTTGACGAGATTGATCAGTATGCGGTGGACGCTGACTACCTGTTTTCATACATCGAACAGGAGAAACGGATGGGGACATGGCATCCAGGTCAGGAAATGACCATGAAAGAGCAAAAATATCTGCACTTTTATGAGAGCTTGAAGAGTTACTATCGTTTGTTGCGCGAGCGTTTGTTGGGTCAAGGGAAAGGCTATTATGGCATGATTACAAGGTATTTGTCGGAACTTGACGATGCCACGCTGTTGGAAAAGGCTGGAGGGCGGAGGGTTATCTTTGCAGGTTTCAATGCCTTGACGCCTACCGAACAAAAGATCATCGACAGACTCTATCGGAATCAACTCGCCGAAGTGATATGGGATTTCGACCGCTATTATGTCGATGATCCTCAAAACGAAGCCGGCCTTTTTGCCAGACGCTATCTGAAGCAGGACTTGCCTTGGAAACCCAAGGCGTTTTCGGATAGTTTCCTTCAGGAGCCCAAAGAGATTCATTTGATTAGTACAAAAGGCAATACGATACAAACCAAAGCGTTACAGAGTTTACTTCAAGTAGAGGTTGAAGATAGCCCCAAGGTCATATTGGCAGATGAAAACTTGATGATTCCCGTATTGAACTCCATTCCGGACAATCCCCGTTACACTTCGATGAAGGTGTCCATGGGCTATCCGATGCGGCAAACTACCTTGTATGATTTCATTACGGCATGCTTCACGCTGAGAAGAAAGGGACGCAAGGCAAGGAACGGAAGTTGGCGTTGGTATCTTTGGCCAGTCATCAGGATTTTGGATCTGGAATTGATGAGAGTAGTTCTCAACACACAGGAAAACAGCGAGTTGGATATATACAAGAAGTATATCCGAACTTATTCGGTCTTCCTGTTTGATGAAGCCGAGTTTAATAATTGTTGCAAAAGCGCCGATCTGAGGGAGTTTATGGGACTTTTGCTGGGGCCTGTGGAAACCGTTGACACTCCGCAATCTGTGCTGAAGTTGTTGGGTAAACTGCTGGCTTTCATGGCCAACAAGATACATGGTTCGGGCAATGGGGACAAAATGCTTTTCCTCCTTAACCAAATCAGTGAGATGGGCAAGGTGATCAACCGTCTGAATGGCATCATGGATCGTTATCCGGACTACGTGAATAGTCTGGATGATTTGGAAGTACTCTATCGTCTGGTGTCGGTCAACACGACGATCAAACTCAACAGCACTGCCAAAGAAGGCGTGCAAATCATGGGATTGCTGGAGGCGAGAAACCTTGACTTCGATACCTATTATATGATTGGCGTCAACGAGGGCGTCCTCCCGACAGGAAAATCCGATGGAAGCTTCATCCCCTATCCTATTCGAAAAGAATGTCATCTCCCTGACTATCAAGAGAAACAGGCGGTGTATGCCTATCACTTTTATCGCCAGCTTCAAGGTGCGAAAAAAGCCTATTTCATCTATAACAGCAACGTTGGAGATGCCAATGGCGAGCCGAGTCGATTCCTACTTCAACTCAAATATGAGCTGGCAAAGCAGAATCCCAACGTCATAATCCACGAGGCGATCTTCCCCAATAAGACTGAGAAGCAGCGCATACCAGATTTTCTCGTAGCCCATAAGACGGATGAGGTCATGGCATCCTTGATGCAAAAGATGCAGACTGACGATGTGCTGCAGGCTTTGGCGCCCACTTCCATATCGGTGTATATCAAGTGCCCGTTGCGGTTTTTCATGTATTATATCATGAAGGTCAAAGACGAGCGTTTGGAGGAAAGGACCCAAAGCAATGTGGTCGGAAGCCTTGTGCATGATGCCCTCCAGCAGTTTTATGCGAACCGGCTCAATCAACGGATTGAGAAAACGGTTTATGACAATCCGATCGTTATAGATCACGAGTTGTCGGATGTGGGATTCAACTACCTGGACCAAATTGCGATCAGGAAGATGTTGGAAAACTACATACGGTATGAGAAAGAAGACGTTGAGAAGCATGAGCTGAAGATCTTGCAAGTGGAACATACCCTTTCCACCCGACTTCAAGTGAATGGCATTCAATGCACGATCGCGGGCAAGGCCGACCGTATCGACAGCCACGACGGAAAGATAAGGATCATCGATTACAAGACGGGCTTGCTGAAAGATGCAGAGGTGAAAGTGCCCGCCAAGATCAGCAGTGTCAGGGATATCCCGGAAAAAGCCATGCAGCTGATGATCTACAAGTACTTGTATCTGAAAGAGCATCCTGAACTCCAACCAAAGGATGTGACCGCTGCCCTATTCGGACTGAAGAACCAAGACCTGTGTTTCGACTTGAACGTGGAACTTCAGGCTTTGAATGACGACTTCATGGGCTACATGGAGGCGATGCTGACCGATACGTTGGCCGCCATGATGAACCGTTCGGAGCCTTTCTCACAGCCCAGCGACACCAAAGTTAAGCCTTGCCATTTCTGTCCAGCCAAAGCTATCTGTGCCCATACCGTAATAGGATCGAAACTGGCAGATGATCACTAAACCCTCCCAGATATTTGGGACCAAGAAACGTCCGGTTCAGTTTTTGTCCATGATAAGTGGGATCTTCCGTCAATAAAAAGTCTTCGTGAATTATTCTAGCGTCACTTGAAGTGCAATAGATTGAATTGCTGTCAATCAATGATTTGGTTACAATGATTTGGTCAAATACCGTCCATGACTCCTGATGCTTTAAGGTCCCCTTGAAACCAAGTTTATATGGCTCCGCAAAGAGGTTTACCAGTAAATCTTGCTCACTGCATTCTGAAAGAGGCTTGGCTCCCAATATCTCTCTGATGCAAGGTGACTCAGGAGTGTCGTTGAAGTCGCCCATCAGGATGATCTTGGCATCGGGAACGACGGCCATGATCGAGTCCACCTTGTGCCTTGCGATTCTTGCCGCGCAGTTACGGGACTCAACGGTTTCCAGCTCCCCTCGGTATTTCGATGGCCAATGGTTGACAAAACAATGGATGGTATCGCTTTGGTAATCAAAGAGTTTTGCATAGAGTATGTCGCGCGAAATGGCTTTGGGATTTTGAGGGTCGCGGTAAGGTATGGCCTCGCTGTAAATGAGCTGAAAACAGTCTTTCGAGTAGATGATGGCTGGGTCGATGCCCCTTCGGTCTGGCCCTTCGTAGTGCACCCATCGGTAGTTGTGCTTTTTCAAAGGTGTTTGGGCAAACAAAGCGTGAAGGCAGAACTCGTTTTCCACCTCGCACACGCCCATGATGCCTATGGGTTTGTTGTGTGAGAAAGCCAAGATGGCTTTGTACAGGTTGTTCCGCTTCTTGTAAAACCGCGATTTGGTCCAGTGTTGACTGCCATTTTCAGTGTATTCGTTGTACGATTTTGTGGAGTCTACAAACGGATCAAAGTAATTCTCCAGGTTCCAAAAGGCGACCATTATGGAGTCGGGAGGCTGGGCTCCCAGCATCATTATCAATAAAATACAAATTTTCATATTTAAATTAATTATCTCTACAAAAATATAAAATTTAATTTATTCATACATTTTTTTACATGATTTTTGTTTTTTTATTATCTTTGCATCAAACAATGAATCGGATTTTTCAACTGAACGACGATGATTACAATTTCCCGCCTGCCTCTATGGCAAACAAGGAGGGATTGTTGGCTTTTGGCGGCGATTTGTCGCCCTCTCGCCTCATCGTCGCTTACGCCAATGGCATTTTCCCTTGGTTCAACGACAATAGTGCTATCCTTTGGTGGTCGCTAGATCCCCGCTTGGTGATTCGTCCCGGTGAGATGAGAGTTTCGAAATCACTACGGCACACCTTGCGTTCGGGTCGTTTTGAGAGCAGGATCGACACCAACTTTGAGGGTGTGATCAAGCATTGCGCCCAGATGACTCGTGAAGGACAGGATGGGACTTGGCTCAACGATGACATGATTGAGGCCTACATTCAACTGCATCGCATGGGATTGGCGCATTCGTTTGAAACCTATTTCGAAGGCGATCTGGTTGGCGGTCTCTATGGCGTGGCGCTTGGCAAGCTGTTTTGCGGTGAGTCGATGTTCCATACCATGAGCGACGCCTCCAAGGTCGCATTTTACAACCTCCACTCCTTTCTTCTCGATTATGGCTTCGAATTGATTGATTGTCAGCAAGAAACCAAGCATCTCGTCAGCCTTGGCGCCTATCTGATCGACAGGGCAGATTATCTCGATGAGATTCGGAAACTGGTTAAGGAGCCCACGTTGAAAGGCAACTGGGGTGATGGAACGGCAGAAGAATATTTTATTAACATAACTCAAGCCGGGACAGCGAGATTCAGGACATACAACCTGGATGCCGATCTGGCACTAAACTCTGACGACTAACATGGAAGAAAAAATCAAAGAAGCGGCGCGTATTTTGTCAAATGCCAAGAGAATTGTAGGTTTCACGGGTGCAGGTACCTCAGCCGAAAGCGGCATCCCTCCTTTCAGAGGCGAAGGCGGTATCTGGAACCAATATGATCCGAAATCCCTTGATATTGAATATTACTTCAGGCACACCCAAGATTCATGGAATATCATCCGCGAGGTGTTCTACAACTATTTCAATAGCAAGGACGTGAAGCCCAATCCAGGCCACGAGATCCTTGCCAAGTGGGAAAAGGAAGGCCGTCTGAGTTGCGTGATCACCCAGAATATCGATGACTTGCATACGGTGGCAGGAAACAAGACAGTGTATGAGTTCCATGGCAACATGTCGCGGTTCGTCTGCACGGAATGTGGACGCAAGGTGGATGCCAAAGCCATGAAACTTACAGAGACTCCGCCGCATTGTGAACATTGCGGTGGCTTGATGAAACCTGATTTCATCTTCTTCGGCGAGGGTATTCCCGAGGATGCCTATTACGGCTCGGTGAAAGCAGCCGAGGGTTGCGATGCCTTTGTCATCATCGGCACTTCGGGACAAGTCAGCCCGGCCAACATGATTCCAGGCATTGCCAAACGCCATGGCGCCAAGATCATCGAGATCAACATGGAGCCTTCGACCTATACAGGCTATATCACGGATGTCTATCTCCAAGGTAAGTCGGGCGAGATCCTGCCTAAGATTGACGCCTATATGCACCAACTTGGTTGATGCATAACGTGCCTTTCGCTGTCACGAATCTTACTCTTAGTTTCTCGGCGTTGACCGTTTCGAAGCGGACAATGCGCTTGTAACCTATGGTGGTCATGGGTTCATCGGTCTCCACGGGAAGCCATTTCCCGTTGCGGTAATAGGAGATGCTGAAGGCCTTGACGTTTTGTCCCAACGGGATGTATTCCTGAAGAACCACCGTATTCAAGCTGGCCGGTTCATGAAATTCAAAGACCAGCTCTGCCTTGTTGATGCCGTCCTCGGTGGCCCAATACTGGGTGTAATCGTCGTTCAGCACATGTTGGGGACTGAACCTTGGCGAACGGGTGTTGCTGGCCGTCACCTTGCTATCTTTCAGTACATTGTTGGAGAAGGTGTTTTGGATCGTTCGACGCCATTCAACGGCTCTCAACGAGTCGCTGGCGTTGATGCGTCCGCTTTTATCTACAGGAAAGTTCAAGAGCAGGTTGGCGTTGCGGCCGACACTATGGTAATAGATGTCGAGAAGCTGTTCCAGTGACTTGGGAACTTCATTGTCGTGGAAGAACCACCCTGGACGGATGGAGACATCCACCTCGGCGGGAAGCCAAACTTCGCCATTGGCGATGCCTGTGGATAGCAACTTGGTGTTGTTGAGGTCGCCAAAATCAAGTGAATAGGCACACCATTGCGTGACCTCTGCCCTGCCGTCTTCATTGCCGATCCAACGTAACGTCGGCACAGTGCCGCCGAAGATCATCGTGTTGGGATCTTGTTTCCAGATGATGTCGCGGGCTTTTTCATAGTCGTAATACTCGGATGCTACGATGGACCTGGTCTCCTTGGCACCGCCATACCAGCCGTCGCCTCCGTTGGCGCCGTCGAACCAGAACTCGAAGAACGGTCCGTAATGGTCCACCAGCTCTTGAATCTGTCGGTGATAAATCTCTACATACCCTTCCCTTCCGTATTCCGCCTGATGCCGGTCCCAAGGCGACAGGTAAAGCCCGAACTTTAGTCCATGTTTACGGCAGGCTTCGCACAACTCCCCGACCACGTCGCCACTACCGTCTTTATAAGGTGAGTTCTTGATGGAGTAATCCGTGGTCTCGGTTGGCCAGAGACAGAAGCCGTCGTGGTGTTTCGCGGTAAGGATGACGCCTTTCATGCCGGCGGCTTTCAAGGTCAGCACCCATTGCTCGCAGTCCAGGTTGGATGGATTGAAGGTCTCAGCTGGCGTGTCGCCATAGCCCCATTCCATGTCGTTAAAGGTGTTCAGCCCAAAGTGGATGAAGGCGTAGGTCTCCATCTGTTGCCATTTCAGTTGCTGCTGTGTGGGGATGGGATAGCTCCGACTGGGCCGATGGGCACAGGCGGAAGCCAACAAAATGATGAGGGCGTTATATAATAATACCTTATTCTTCATTAGAAACTGAGGTGACTAATCTTAAGGAGCGACCAATACAAGGACTCAAATTGTCTGAAAAAAGCAATCCTCTTCCATAATACATAAAAGACCATGCTGTGTTGTAAGCACCTGGTGATGCTGACCAATATCCTCCACGCGATCCAAGGTGTTTCACAGAAGTTTTTTTTCTGTAACCTGCAGCAGGAAGAAAAACTGCTCCGTGTGTTTCTAACTTGACCCACTCCTTGGAAGTGATTTTATTGTATTTGTAACTTCCCCAAAACTTATTTATTCTATTTAACTTAAAATATGAGACATCCCAGTCGTCAGGAAGCAGTATCATACCATTCACATTGTTTACTTGAGCTTTAACAAAGCGTACTCCAGAATGGGTAACCCTATGGTTGATCAGATATATCCACTCATCGAATAACAATGTTCGCCATAATCCCGCCTGATTTCCTCCATTACTGATGGCGTTATAAACGCCCCAGTCGTAGTTGGCGCAACTGCCGGTTAAATGTGTCGTTGACATATTATTATATGGTCCATATCCAGATACCCTTATTAAGTTATTGTTTTTACTCTTTGTCAACGGTTTTGTACTATTTGACCACGGTTGATAATTAATGTTTAGGTCATCGAGCGTATCATGATAACCGCTTGTCGCCCATCCAAAAAGGTCAATCCAACCGTCATAACTGGGCGAAATGTTGCTGTTCTTTTCCCCGATTATATCCCATTGATGCTCGGCAAAACGCCAAGTGTTTGTGGATGCTTGGTATTGTAGGTTTCCTTGAGAAAAGCGTACTTGTCTGCCTTCGGCAACCGTAAACACACCTGGCAGTACGCCTTCTACTGCTGGTTTTGTGGGCTCTACCGCTGTATTTAAGGGGGTGTATGAAACACAGGATGCCATAACTGAAAGAATAGCCAACAGCATTGCCGTTAAATAACTGGTTTTTACCAAAGGATTAGTATTTTTCATTTTCATTGTATTTGAATCACAAAGATACTATTTTTTGCAATTTCTGAGATTATTTTTAGTAACTTGCGCCCTTAAATCTAATAGCTATGGATATCACTGAACTCAAGAACATTTTCCGTGACCGTTTCGGTCAGGAAGGCGTTGTCTATACTTCGCCAGGACGTATCAACCTCATCGGCGAACATACTGACTATAATGGCGGTTTTGTCTTCCCAGGCGCCATTGACTCGGGCATCTACGCTTGCATCCGCCTTAACGGGACAGATAAAGTCCGTGCCTGCTCTATCGACAAGGAGGACTACTGCGAGTTTGGCCTGAACGAGGAAGATCATCCTCATTTACATTGGGCCAATTACATCTTTGGCGTATGCCGCGAGATCATCAAGCGAGGCTATAAACTGCAAGGCTTCGACACCGTGTTCTACGGTAATGTACCGATTGGCGCAGGCATGTCGTCGTCGGCAGCCTTGGAAAGCACTTTCGCCTTTGCCCTCAATGAGTTGCTGAATCTTGGCATCGACAAGTTCGAGTTGGCACGTATCGGTCAAGCCACGGAACATAACTACGTCGGCGTGAAATGCGGCATCATGGACCAGTTCGCCTCGCTCTTTGGCAAGGCGGGTCATCTGATGCGCCTCAACTGCGCCACGATGGAGTTTGAATACTATCCTTTCAATCCCAAGGGCTACAAGGTGGTGCTGTTGGATACGTTGGTGAAGCATGAGCTGGCTTCATCGGCCTACAACCGTCGCCGTGAATCGTGCGAGAACGCCTGCGCTCATATTGCCGCCAAGTACCCCGAAGTGAAATACCTGAGCGATGCCAACCAGGACATGCTCGATGAGGTCCGCCCCTTGATCTCTGGGGAAGACTACCTTCGCGCCTCATACGTCATCGGCGAGAAGCAACGCGTCCTCGATGTGTGCGAAGCTCTTGAAAAAGGTGATTACGAGACCGTTGGCGACCGTATGTACGGCACCCACTTCGGCATGAGCAAGCTCTACGAGGTAAGCTGCGAAGAATTGGATTTCCTCAACGACATCGCTAAGGAATGCGGTGTCACTGGTTCTCGCGTGATGGGCGGCGGCTTCGGTGGCTGCACCATCAACCTGGTGAAGGAAGAGCTCTATGATAGCTTTATAAAAACTGCCAAAGAAAAGTTCAACGCCAAATTCGGGCATGACCCCAAAGTCTATGATGTGGTCATCTCAGATGGCGCCAGAAAACTGAACAACTGATCAACTGAACAATTTACAACTTAATAAAATGAAACCAACTTTATTAGTTTTAGCCGCTGGAATGGGTTCCAGATATGGCGCATTAAAGCAGATGGACGGCGTCGGCCCTAACAACGAAGCCATCCTCGATTATTCCATTTACGACGCCAAGCGCGCCGGTTTTGGCAAGGTGGTCTTCGTCATCCGCGAGGACTTCGCCGAGGCTTTCAAGAAAGTGAACAACACCGAGAAATTCGGCATCCCCGTTGAATATGTCTATCAATCTCTCGACAAATTGCCGGAAGGCTTCAGCGTCCCTGAAGGGCGCGTGAAACCCTGGGGCACCTGCCATGCCGTGTTGATGGCCAAGGACGTGATTCACGAGCCTTTCGCCGCCATCAACGCCGACGACTTCTATGGCAAGGAAGCATACGAGGTGCTGGCCAAATATCTCATGGAATGCGAAGGCAAGAAAGGCGCCTACAGCATGGTCGCCTACAAGCTGCGCAACACCATGTCGGACTTCGGCACGGTGAGCCGTGGCATCTGCACCGCCGACGATGAAGGCAACCTTCAAACCATCGTCGAGCGCACCGCCATCGGTCATACCGAAGACGGCGGCGCGGCCTACACCGACGAGACTGGCTCTCACCCGCTGGATATGGATTCTCTCGTTTCGATGAACTTCTTCGGCTTTACGCCCGACTTCTTTGAGTATTCGGAGAAGGGCTTTGTCGAGTTCCTGAAGGGACCTGCCCAGACCAACATCAAAGCCGAGTTCTTCATCCCGCTGATGGTCAACCAAAGCATTCACGATGGCTCAGCCAAGCTGAAAGTCTTGTCGAGCAACGCCTCCTGGTTTGGCGTCACCTACAAGGAAGACAAACCCGACGTGATGCGCAAGATCCGTGAGCTGATCGACAAAGGCGTTTATCCAAATAACCTATGGTAAGTGTTAATGGACTCGAGACACGAGACTTCGAGACGCGTGTCCCGCAGTCCCGTGTCCCGTGTCTCGAGTCCCGAGTCAAATACCTGAACTATGAACATCGACGTGAAAGTCTGGGGCAAAACCCCTGACGGCAAAGACATCAAGCTCTATACCTTGACCAACACCAACGGCATCAAGGTGCAGCTGAGCGACATCGGCGCAGGCATCGTCAGCATCATGACGCCTGACCGTAACGGCCATTTGGACGACATTGTGCTGGGCTACCCCAACGCGTCGGATTACTATGGCGATGGTCCCTGTGCCGGCAAGGTCCCAGGTCGCTTCGCCAACCGCATCGCCAATGGCCGTTTCAAGATCGACGACAAGGAATACCAACTAGAGATTAATACCGGTGACGGCAAGCACCACCTCCATGGTGGCAACATCGGTTTTGCCAACCAGAAATGGGCCAGCCGTATCAGCGGTGAAAGCGTGGTGTTCACCTACCTCAGCGCTGACGGCGAGGCGGGCTATCCAGCCGAGTTGGTGGCCAAGGTGTATTACACGCTCAACGATGAAAACGAGCTGAACATCCGGCTCTGCGCCTATTCGTCGGATACGACCATCGTGAACCTCACCAATCATACCTACTTTAATTTAAAAGGCGAAGGCAATGGTGACATCCTTGACCATAAGTTGAAGTTGAACGCCTCGCGTTTCCTTCCTGCCACCAACGAACTGATCACCACAGGTGAGATGGCTCCCGTGGCCGATACGCCGATGGATTTCACCGAAGGCAAGCTCATCGGCCAAGACATCAAAAAGCCCTTCCCGGACTTGATCAACGGCAAAGGCTACGATAGCTGCTGGGTCATCGACGGCATCGCCAAGGACAAGCTTTGTCTGGCAGCCGAACTATCCCATGAAGGGTCTGGCCGTATGGTGAAGATCTACACCACGCAACCTGGCGTGCAGGTCTATACTGGCAACTGGCTCAGTGGCTGCCCCAAAGGCAAGAATGGCCATGTCTATGAGGACTATTCAGGCGTCGCCTTGGAGTGTCAAGCCCTCCCCGACTCGCCTAACAAGCCCAACTTCCCCAACACCTTCTTACGTGCTGGCGACGAATACAAAGAGATTATCATCTTCAAATTTATAAACTGACTAAAAATGGAAAACAAAAAAAACTACACCATCCCTATCATCGTGATGATCCTGCTTTTTGGCATGATTTCCTTCGTGACCAACTTGGCATCTCCGATGGGCGACATCCTTAAGAACCAGTTCAACATCCCGAACTGGCAAGGTACCTTGGGCGTTTTCGCCAACTTCATCGCATATGCCGTAATGGGCATCCCTGCCGGTAACCTCTTGCAGAAAAGGGGCTACAAGAAGACGGCTTTGATCGCTGTCATCGTCGGCTTTGTCGGTGTCGGCATCCAGACCCTTTCCGGTGTCTTCGGAAGCTTCGGCATCTATCTCCTTGGCGCTTTTGTGGCTGGCTTCAGCATGTGCCTGCTCAACACGGTCGTCAACCCGATGCTGAAC
Source organism: Bacteroidales bacterium (assembly GCA_017530365.1). Lineage (GTDB taxonomy): Bacteria > Bacteroidota > Bacteroidia > Bacteroidales > F082 > Limimorpha. The sequence continues at coordinate 14,451 of JAFXMK010000048.1, read as the reverse complement.
AAGCTGGGCGGCGGCGGCAACAAAGGCAACCAGCTGATCCAAATCGGCGGCACCTTCAACTCCTTGTGCGGCACGGCCGTCATCATCATCACGGGATTGCTGATCCCCAGCATCATGGACGCCAAGATCAGCGACGTGTTCCCGTTGATGTACACCGCCTTGGGCATCTTCGCCTTCGCCTTCCTCGTCATCTTGCTTACCAAGATCCCTGAGAACGAGCAGAAACAGGAAGCCGTCTCGCAGGTCGAAAAAGGCAAAGGCCCCATGGCTTTCCGTCACTTCGTGTTGGGTGCCATCGCCATCTTTATCTATGTGGGCGTGGAAGTCGGCATCCCGAACGTCTTGAACAAATGGCTCCAGAATCCCGAACTGAACGTGTTGGGTGCTGGCGTCAATGCTGAAGCTGTGGCTGGCTCCGTGGCTGCCACCTATTGGTTCCTGATGCTGGTCGGTCGTCTGATCGGTGGTATCATCGGTAACAAGGTGTCCGCCAAGGCCATGCTTACCGTGGTGTCGCTGGTCGGCATCGTACTGACGCTGTTGGCCATGTTCGGACCTCAGACCATGGTGAAGTTCCCCGCTTTCAACGGTGCACATGGCTTCGGTATGGAAAGCATCCCGCTCAATGCTGCCTTCCTGGTCTGCATCGGACTTTGCACTTCAGTGATGTGGGGTGGCATCTTCAACCTCGCTGTTGAAGGATTGGGCAAATACACCGAGAAAGCCTCCGGCATCTTCATGGCTTTGGTCTGCGGTGGCGGCATCCTGCCTCTGCTCCAGAATGCCATCGTCGATGGTCTAGGCGGTACGGGTTACCTCCAAAGCTACTGGGTGATCGTCGTCGGACTGGCCTTCCTGTTGTTCTACGCCATCTGGGGTTCCAAGAACGTTAACAAAGACATTAAGGTCGATTAAAACGGCGAATCATTTCTTTCTCACCGGATCACAGGTCAGCCCCACCTTGAGCTTGCTGAAGATCTTGCGATCGACCTCGCTGAGCATCACGGTGGAATGCACCTGACAACCTTCAAACTGCGGGAGGACTTCCAAAGCTCTCCTGCAGTTTTCGTTTTCGGGACTGAGCACCGAAAGGGCGATCAGCACCTCGTCGGTATGGAGCCGGGGATTGTTGCCTCTGAGATAATCGACCTTCGTCTTCTGAATGGGTTCGATCATGTATTGCGGAATGAGCTTCAGGTCGTGGTCGATGCCGGCCAGGTATTTCGTGGCATTGAGGATCAAGGCGGCGCTGGGTCCTAACAGCGAGCTGGTCTCAGCCGTGATGATGGTGCCGTCGGCGAGCTCGATGGCAGAGCAGTCCACCCCGCTCCTCTCCTTGCGCTCCCTGGCGGCGACGACGCACTTGCGGTCCTCGACGGTGATCTTAGCTTGGTTGAGCAGCACCTTGATCTTCTTGACCTCGCTCTCGTTGCAGCCACCTTCGGCCATGGTGTTCAAGGCGGTGAAATAACGGCGTATGATCTCGTCTTTGGCGGCCTTGCAGCACACCTCGTCGTCGCTGATGCAGAACCCAACCATGTTCACCCCCATGTCGGTAGGCGACTTGTAGGGACACTTGCCGAAGATGCCTTCAAATAGGGCATTCAGCACGGGGAAGATCTCGATGTCGCGGTTATAGTTGACGGCGATCTTGCCGTAGGCATCCAGATGGAACGGGTCGATCATGTTCACGTCGTTGAGGTCGGCGGTAGCGGCCTCGTAAGCCATGTTGACGGGGTGCTTCAGTGGCAAGCTCCATACCGGGAAGGTCTCGAACTTGGCATAGCCGGCGTTGATGCCACGTTTCTGCTCATTGTAAAGCTGGCTGAGGCACACGGCCATCTTGCCGCTGCCGGGACCGGGAGCCGTGACGATGACCAACGGCCTGGTGGTCTCCACGTAGTCGTTCTTGCCAAAGCCCTCGTCGGAGTCGATCAACGCCACGTTGTGCGGATAGCCGTCGATGAGGTAATGATAATAGGCTTTGATGCCGAGATGCTCCAGACGGTTGTGGAAGGCCGCCGCACTGCTTTGACCGTTAAAATGGGTGATGACCACGCCGCTCACCAGGAAACCGCGTTTCATAAACTCGTTGCGCAGTCTTAGCACATCCACATCGTAGGTGATGCCAAGGTCGTTGCGGATCTTGTTCTTCTCAATGTCGGTAGCGCTGATGACGATGATGATCTCGGCACTGTCGCTGAGGTTTTGAAGCATGCGTAGCTTGCTGTCGGGTTGGAAACCGGGTAACACACGACTGGCGTGATGGTCATCAAAGAGCTTACCCCCCAGTTCCAGGTAAAGCTTGTTGCCGAACTGTCCGATCCGCTCGCGGATGTGTTCGGACTGTATCTTCAGATACTTCTCGTTGTCAAAACCGTTTTTCATAACGGATTGCAAATTTAATGTATTCTAGGATAGCTTTTTATTTCTCTTGAAAAAAAAGTTTTATGTCCTCTTCCCTCATGTTCCGAAGCCCGTATTCATGAACCAGATGGCCATCTTCGAGCATCACGAGGATCGGGAAAATGCCGTTGTTGACCTTCAGCAACCGTTTCACGTCATCATAGACTACATACGGATAACGTGTCGATTCGGAAGTGCTGAAGAATTGCTCCACGCCTTCCTCCGTTCCCATGAAAATGTACAGGACATCCTCTTTGGGGAAGCCGTAATACGATTGCATCAGACTCAGCTTCTGGGCAGCCAACTTGCAATACTCGCATCCCGTTGAAAAGATGCCGACCACCTTCTTCCCTTCTTGAAGTTTAAGAGTGTCCAAAGGCGGATCTTGTAAGGCATGATTGAAAAGCTCCACTTGCAGGTCATGGCTGTCGTTGTACGAAGGAGTGTAATTGTCGGGTGGCGAAACAATGAAAACTGCGACGCAACAGACCACCACCACTCCAGCCAGGGCTAACCAATCGCGTTTGAAGCGCCATCCTTTTACTTTGTAAACCAGTGCGAAAAGGCCTAACAGTACCCCATTCTTGATAATGGATTGCCATGGGTTGAATTGCAGGTAGTCGCCAAAACAATGGCAGTTGTCGGTCCGGCCCAATGCCAAGGCGTAAGCAAGCAAGCCAGTATAGCCGAGGAGCATCAACACACTGCCCCACCACATCAATTTATGGAAGCAGTTGGAGACCAGACCGATACCCAACACCAATTCCGCAATGATGGCAGCTCTGGCAACCAAGAATGAGATGTTGAGACTAAAGAAATGGTAGCTGTAGATATAAATCTCGAACTTGTCCATGTCGGCGATCTTCAGGATGGCCGAGACGATGAACAGGATCCCGAGCAGGATTTTCAAGATTTTACTCACGGTTTCCCGCCGTTTCCGGAGTTGTTATTGTTGTTATTATTATTGTTGTTGTTACTGCCGCCGAACAATTGGTTGAACAACCTCTCATACCAAGTGCCTTCGGGATCTTTAGGATCCACTTCCCTACAGGTCACCTGTCCCCATCCGGTAATCTCTCTTGCCTTGTCGCTGCAGTTGCCGTGTTCGATGATGTAAAGGTTATAGTTGTCGCGTGCGTCCCAAGCCTCAATCTGCTCTTCCGTCATGGCACCTACATCAAGGTCTTCACCTAAAGAGATGTCCTCGCCTTCAACGTAGGCGTAGCATTGACAGTACTTGTTTTTCTGACAGGAACCGAGGCCTATCAACAGGACCGACAATGCCGCTATCATCAAAAATCTTTTCATGTTCAGGATTTTTTGCAAAAGTACAAAAAAAGTTTGTTTCGGGCTCAATATCCTTTGATTTGTTTTTCCACGTCGCGTTTAGAGTCCTTGCTCTTCAAGGATTCGCGCTTGTCGTAATAATGCTTGCCTCGTGCCAAGGCGATGTTGAGTTTGGCCAGGCCCTTCTCATTGATGAAAAGCAGCACTGGGATGATGGTCAAGCCTTTCTCTTGGACTTTGGTCTTCAATTTGCGCAGTTCGCGTTCGGTGAGCAGCAGCTTGCGGTCGCGTTTGGGATCGTGGTTGTTGTAGGTGCCTTTGTCGTATTCAGCGATGTGCATGCCTACCACAAACAGTTCATCTCCTTTATAGGTGCAATAGGATTCAGCCAAGCTGGCTTTGCCGTTGCGGATCGACTTGATTTCAGTGCCAGTAAGGACAATGCCGGCAGTGAGCGTTTCCATCAGGAAATACTCATGTTCGGCGCGTTTGTTTTTGATATTGATATTGTTGTTGCTAGATTTCTTATCCATTTTGATTCGTCCTATAATGTCCAGCAATAGCCCATTCTGACAACGTATGGGCTGGCGTATGGACTTGTAGCATAGCCATAATCGTTGAAGATCCACGAAAGATTGAGAAGGAAGGCATAATACACGTATGAAGTGTTGTAATAATGCCGGTAACCCACGCCTGCAAAGACGGTATTGAACCAATCGGCATGGCCTCTGACCAGGCAGCAGAGCTCCTCATCTTCCGCATGGACGTAAATACCTCTGAAAATCTCATAGTTGGCATATACGGCTCCTGAGAAATAATGATAGCATACGCTGTAAGGGTTATAATAGCTACGGAAATGATAATCCAGATCGTATCCGAGGCGGATGCCGACTTCCAGGCTTCTTATCGGTCGAAAGCCCAGTTGAGGAGCAATTCCGAGGTGGAGGGTGTTGCCAGAAAACCCTGCTCCTATCTGGCCTCCTGTCACCAGTTTGCCTTTCATGTAATCAGGAGCGCCCCATGTTTGGGCTTGGGCGGTCATCGGCAGGATCCCCATGAGCAATGCGAGTGTTGCGATCGTGACAATTCTTTTCATGACAATACTATTTTGAAGCAAAGATAGTTAATATTATACCAAGTAAGCCAAAAATAGCTAATTTTGTACCAAATTTTGTTTCATGAAGAAATTTTCCATCCTGATATGTTGTGTTGTGCTTGCTTTTGCGGCTTGCCGTAAGGAGAACAGCATCAGCAACGACCCCAGCCATAAGCTCGTTTTTTCTGTCGATACCGTCTTGTTCGACACGGTCTTTACCACGCTGGGCTCTTCCACGCATCACCTGAAGATATACAACCCCTATCACGACGATCTCAACATCAGTGAAATACGTCTCATGGGCGGTGAGGCTTCGCGCTTCAAAATCAATTTCGATGGCGAGATCGGTACGGAGTTTCACGACAAGGTTGTCCCGGCCAACGACAGCATTTACACCTTTATGAATGTGACGATTGATCCCGACGACCGCACCACGCCTTTTGTTGTGGAGGACAGCATCCTGTTTGTCACGAATGGGAACACCCAGATGGTGAAGTTGGTGGCCTGGGGCCAGAATGCGCGTTATATCGTTGCAGACCAGTCGATAACGGGTTTCCCGCCGTTCAAGATCGTGGCCGACAGTCTGGAGACGACGCATTGGACCAACGAGTTGCCTTACGTTGTTTATGGCTATGCCCTGATCAATTCGTATGGCACCTTGCACATCCACGAAGGCACGCATATCTATGTGCATAGTGGCGGTGGCCTCTGGTCGTGGAGTGACGGACAATTGATCATCGACGGAACAGCTGAGAATCCCGTGATCATCGAAGGCGACCGGCTGGAGCCTTTCTTCAAGGACCAGCCTGGCCAGTGGGATCGCATCTGGATCATGGACGGGCGTCCCGGGGCCGACAATATCTTCAACCACGCCATCATCCGGAACGGTTTCATCGGCATCCATGCCGAGTCGTTCCTCAAAGGCACACAGAGTGCCTTGCGCATCAACAACACGGTGATCGAGAATCACATGGGTTGGGGTATCTTAGCCAGGGCTTTTGCCATCGAAGCGAACAACATGGTGATCGACAACTGCAAGCATTATGCCTTTGAGGTGCAGTTGGGTGGCGATTATCTTGTCAGGCATTCCACCATCGGCAATTATTGGTGGCAGGACGGGCGCTCCACCGCATCGTTGTTCTTCTCGAACTCCGCCGAGCAGGATGGCGAGTTATACGAGTTCCCCTTCCATTTCGAGATGGGCAACAGCATCGTCTATGGCGCTTTGACGGAGGAATTTGGTGCAAAATTCAGCGCCAAAGAGGTCGATACCACCTATCTTTTCGATCATTGCCTGCTCAAGACCGAGGTCTATAGCAACGACGATCCAGGTTTCAGCAGCTGTCTCTTCAACCAGGATCCCATGTTTGTAAACTATCGGACTTTCGACATGCATCTGAGCGACGCACTCTCCCCTGCTGTCGGTGCCGGCAGTCCACTTATCGCCACACAGGTACCATTCGACATCGAGGGTAAGAGTCGCACGGGCACACCCGATCTGGGAGCATATCAGTATTAGGTTACTAGTAGTTTTTGGGGCATCTTATCGCTGGTTCTATCCAATAAATGAACCGTTTTGTCGAGCAGGGCGGGATGCCATCATCAACCCGACAAACGTCAACAAGCCGTTCACAATCAGGATTTCAAAACCGAAATGATAGCCCCACAGCAACTCGGCGGAATAGGCCTTTAACAGGTAGCTGATAATGGGCGAAGCTATGGCGATGAACGGCACTGCCTTGTCGTTCACTCTACGGTTTTTAACGAACAAGCCAAAGGTATAAAGGCCCAACAACGGCCCGTAAGTCAAGCCGGCAATGTCGAACACCTTGTCGATCAACGACTCGTTATGGAAGGGCCTGAACAGGATGATTACCAACAGGTAAAGCAAGGCAAATGCCACGTGGATCCATTTCCGGTATTTGGTGACTTGCTGCTCGCTGAAGCCTTTCTTCTCGAAATGCAGGAAGTCGAAACAGAAGGTGGTGGTCAAGGCCGTCAAGGTGCCATCGGCACTGGAATAACCTGCCGCCACCAAACCCAACACAAAGACCACGGCAGTGAACGAACTCAAGGAGAAAGCCACTGATGGGAAGATCTTGTCGTTCACCACTACCCCACTGTCGTTGACTGGCAGCGCAAATCCCGTCTGCTGTGCGTAATAGATCAACGCAGCACCTAAGCTTAGGAAGATGATGTTCACCACAATGAACAACCCGCTGGAAGTCATCACGTTTTTTTGTGCATCCCGAAGGTTCTTGCAAGTGAGGTTCTTCTGCATCATGTCCTGGTCCAAACCGGTCATCGTGATGGTGATGAAGGCACCGCTCAAGATCTGCTTTAGCCAGAACTTGTTGTGGGTCCAGTCGGTCTCAAAGAGCTTGGTGTAACCGTTCTCTTCGGAAGCCTTCAGGATGTCGCCGATGCCCATGCCGAGGTTTCTAGTGATATACACCACCGTCAGCACTGCCGCCAAAATCAGGAAAGTGGTCTGCAAGGTGTCGGTCCATACCACGGTCTTGATGCCGCCTCTGAAAGTGTAAAGCAGGATGATGACGATGAACACCACGGCTGGCACCCAAAACGGGATGTCCCAGGCTTTGAACACATATTCATAAAGCACGAAGACCACCAGATACATCCGAAGTGCCGATCCCAACAGCCTCGAGAGGATGAAAAACGCCGCTCCCGTCCGCTCGGAATGCGCACCGAAACGCATCTCCAAATAGGAGTAAATCGAGGTGAGGTTCAGCTTGTAATACAAAGGCAGCAGCACCAAGGCGATGACAGCATAGCCGATCACATAGCCCAACACAATGCCCATGTAGGTAAACTGTCCCGTATAAACGCCGCCAGGCACCGACATGAAGGTCACACCCGACAAGGAGGCGCCGATCATGCCGTAGGCCACCACAAACCAAGGGGATTTGCGGTTGCCCTTGAAAAAAGCATCGTTGTTCGACTTGCGTGAGGTGAAATGCGCAATGACAAACAATAAAGCGGTATAGATGACAAATACAGTGAATATGATGGTTGGGGTCATGAGTGCAATGATTTGGCAAAGTCATACAAGGTGTTAAAACTGTCGTCGGCATCAGGGTTTTCTTCGCCGATAAAAACCGTCACGGTACCGGCATTGCGGCCAAACTCGATGTCGGTCTGGCCGTCGCCGACCATGACGCATTTCTCCAAGTCGATCTTGGGATAAAACTCCTGCGCCATATAGGCCATCTCGGGGCTGGGCTTGCGGTAGTTGTCGGGCTCGGAAGCAAGCTGCGGACAGACCAAGATGCCGTCGATGCGGCCGCCATGGGCTTCGATCTCAAGGCACATCCTGTCGTGGATGGCATCGACCTGCTCCATGGTCATCAAGCCCTTCCCTACGCCCTGCTGGTTGGTGATCACCATGATATACCTGAATTTCCCAGCAAGAAGCTCCATGGCATCCAACACGCCAGGGAGAAACTCGAACTCTTCCCAAGAAGTGACATAGCCGTCGATGATGCGCCGGTTGATGACACCGTCACGGTCCAAAAATAACGTCCAGCCTTCTTGGATACTATGTTTCCAATCGGGTTTCATCCGAAGAGCTCCTTTTCGATGTTCTCACAAAGGATATGGCCGATCAGGATATGACATTCCTGGATGCGTGGGGTGTCGTTGCTGGGCACGTTCAGCAGCACGTCGCACTTGCCTTCCAGGGCACCGCCTGTCTTTCCTGTAAGGGCGATAACCCTGAGATGCATGGCGTTGGCAGTCTTGACCGCCTCCAAAATGTTCTTGGAGTTGCCTGACGTGCTGATGGCCACCAGCACATCTCCTTGGCGAGCACATCCTTGAAGCAGACGGGAATAGACCTTTTCGTAGCCATAGTCGTTGGCCACCGCCGTCATAAAACTGGTGTTGACGTGCAACGCCTCGGCTGGGATGGATTGACGATCGAGATAAAACCGACCGCTGAGCTCTGCGGCGAGATGCTGCGCATCGGCGGCACTGCCCCCATTGCCGGCAAACCAGATCTTTCCCCCTTTCCTCAACGCATCCACACATAAAGCAATGGCATTGTCGATGCCGCCCAGAAACAGTTTGTCGTTGAGAATGAATTGTTTCGTGACAATAGAGTCGTCGATGGCTCTCTTGATATCGAAAAGGTGTTTTTCCATGATTGAATTTTTCGCAAATATATGAAAAAATAGACTTATATTTGCCGCAAAATATCATTGGCATTATGAAATTCTATGATCTTGATGACGTCTTCACCTTCGGCAAGTACGAAGGCCTGACGATTGCTGAGGTTTATGAAAAAGACCCCAAATACATCAAATACTGCGAAGAGAACATTGACGAGTTCTATGTGTCACCTTCATTGAAACGCGACCTGAAGTCCTTGGGAAGAGCCGTGAGCGACTCAGCCTTGCTGGACCGTGACTTCGACAAGATGAGCGATGACGAGATCGACGAGTTCATGCATCACATGGACGAAGGCGATGAGTTCAGCGAGGAAAAGCTGGAAGACGACTTCGACTGGGACAACGCCGACATCCCCGACGACAGCCCGTTCGATGAGTTCGAAGACGAGTTCGACGAAGATGAATTCGATGAATTCGGTGACGAATTTGGCGATTCTTTCGGCGGCGACAGCTTCGACGGGAATATTGATGACCTTTACTAAATATGCATCCCGTAGGGATGCTAGCTCTATAGAGCTAACATCCGCCTTTGGCGGATGCCCAATTACAATCTCTCAGAGATGGAATAAACGCGCTTGTCGCGCTGCGTCGAGGTGATCATCTCGGCGAGGAAACCTGTGCTGAAAAGCTGCACGCCTACGATCATGGCCAGCATGCCCAAGTAGAATAAGGGACGGCGGGTCATGGAAATATAGATGTGTCCGAAATACTTCGTGCAGATCAGATAGATGGTGATGACGAAACCGGCCAGGAACGACAGGGAGCCTAACACTCCGAAGAAATGCATGGGACGGTTGCTGAACTTTGAGATGAAGTTGATGGTGATCAGGTCGAGGTAACCGCGAACGAAACGGCTCATGCCGAACTTGCTCTTGCCGTATTGGCGCTTCTGGTGGTGCACCACCTTCTCCCCGATGTTCGAGAAACCATTCATCTTGGCGATGACGGGAATGTAACGGTGCATCTCGCCATAGACTTGGATGCTCTTCACCACTTCTTGGCGATAGGCCTTCAAGCCGCAGTTGAAATCGTGTAGTTTTATACCCGACATGCGGCGGGTGGTCCAGTTGAAGAACTTCGAAGGGATGTTCTTCATCACTTTGGAGTCGTAACGGACCTTCTTCCAACCTGATACCAGATCATAGCCGTCTTCCTTGATCATGCGGTAGAGCTCGGGGATCTCATCAGGGCTGTCCTGCAAGTCGGCATCCATGGTGATGACCACGTCGCCTTGGACGACCTTGAAGCCTTCGTTCAAAGCGGGCGACTTGCCATAGTTCTTGCGGAAACGCAGCGCATGGATGTTGGGGTTGTTTTTGGCGAGTTCCTGGATGACATGCCAGGAGTTGTCGGTGGAGCCGTCGTCAACGAAGACGATCTCATAGCTATAGTTTTCCTTCTCGACGACACGGCGAATCCAGGCTTCCAACTCGGGAAGCGACTCGGCTTCATTGAGCAGCGGTATGACGATTGACAGGTCCATGCGCATGTATTTTTTTGCAAAGATAAACAAAAAAGGGTAAGCTACTTACATCGCACCGCTACAACCACCTACCCTTGCTACCTTCCGGTCCTGGGGGATTTCAGCAGGAGCTGGTCGTATAAGACTTACCCGATGCAAAAGTACAATCTTTTCTCGGATTGGCAAGCGAAAACCCAACTTTTTTATTCGTGCCCGTAGCTTGAGCCGTCGAAGCAATGTGTGCAGAGCTCGCATTTGGGCAAGCCGATGGCATTTACCACGCTATCCAAAGTGTTGAATTTCAACGAATCCACCCCAACGTGTTTGCGAAGCATCTCGATGAGGTTGGCGTATTCGGGACTGGTCGGATCGCAGTATTTTTCGATGTTGCGGTTGTCATCGCCTTCCAACTCCTCGATGCAACGGCGCGTGATCAGCTCCATCACGTTTTTGGAAGCGGAGAAGTTGAGGAAGGGGCAGCCAAAGAGCAATGGCGGGCAGCTGATACGCACGTGCACCTCCTTGGCACCGTAGTCGTATAGCATCTTCACATTATCCCTGAGCTGGGTGCCGCGTACGATGCTGTCGTCGCAGAAGGCCACCTTCTTTCCTTCCAGCTGGGCGCGGTTCGGGATCAGCTTCATCTTGGCGACATGCTCTCTTTGGCTTTGGTTCACTGGCATGAAGCTCCTCGACCAGGTGGGGGTGTATTTCACCACGCCGCGCTTGTATGGGATCTTACGGATGTTGGAATAGCCCAAGGCCATGCCGATGCCCGAATCAGGGATGGCAGAGACATAGTCGATGTCGATGTAGTCCTGTTTGCCCATCTCGCGGCCTTCGTTGTAGCGGGCTTCCTCCACGTTGACGCCTTCGTAGTCGGACGCTGGATAGCCGTAATAGATCCAGAGGAAGGAACAGACCTGTTTCTTGGGATTGGGTGCCAGCAGCTGCTGCACGCCGTCGAGGGTCACCTTGACAATCTCACCTGGGGCAACATTGTAACAAGTCGTGTAGTCGAGGTTGATGAAACTATGACTCTCCGAGGCTACGACATAGCCCTCCTCCCCTTGGCCGATCACGATGGGTGTTCTTCCATAGTAGTCGCGGGCGGCGATGATGCCATCATCGGTCATGATGATCATCGAGCAGGAGCCTTTCACCTTCTGATACACGTTGCGGATGCCATCCACGAAGTCCTCGCCTTGGGTGATCAGCAACGACACCAACTCGGTAGGATTCGTTGCACCCGAACTCAGCTCAGCGAAGTGCTGGCGCTGGTCGAGACAATGGTTCACCAACTCATCCAGGTTGTTGATCTTGGCCACCGTGCAGATGGCGAACTTGCCCAAATGCGAATTGACCACGATGGGTTGTGCATCGGTGTCGCTGATGACGCCGATCCCGATGTTGCCCTCGAACTTGCCCAGCTCATCGCAGAACTTGGTGCGAAAATACGAGTTCTCGATGTCGTGGATGGACCGGTGAAACAGTTCCCCATCATAAGTCACCATACCCGCGCGTTTGGTGCCTAGATGTGAATGATAATCAATGCCGTAGAAAAGATCCTTGACACAAGGATGCTTTGAAACAGTGCCGAAAATACCTCCCATGATTGCTGCTTGTTTTGAAAGCGCAAAACTAATAAAAAATCCAAACTACCAACAAAAGTTATGATCAATTTTATTAAATCAACAGCAGGGCCACCAAGAGTGTCGGGAAGGCGACAGCGATGCCGATTTTTAGGAATCTCAGATAGCTGAAATGAATGCCGTGATCGTTAAGGATGGAGCTCCACATGATACCTGCCAGTGCCCCTATCGGAGTAAGGAAAGCCCCGATGTTGGATCCGATGATGGTGGCATAAACGGCGTCATGAAGCGCTGCGGGGTCGCATGACTTCATGATGGAGCAAAACAGCACGCTCATCGGAATGTTGTTGACGACGTTCGCCGTGAGGAACGATGTGACGCCGTATTTCAAGGCGGCATATTGCGATCCGAGAAATCTGCCGATGGCATCCGTCACCCCTTGCTCGGAAAGCACAATGGTCATGACGAACATGGAGAGCACAAAGGGGATCAGCTGCCAAGGGGCGCGCATGGCACAGGCGACGAGCTCGTCGGGAACATGGCGACGGCACAAGTCGATGAGCAGACACCAAAATACAAGACTCAACACCGCCAAGGCAGAGACCAGCCACATCTCCACACCTATATAAGATGAGAGCGCCAGCAACACCGTGCAGACCGCAAGATGGACGATGCCCACCCACAAGCTCAGCTTGTCTTTGATGACCACCCTCTCCGCCTCACCATGGATGGGCTTGTTGAGCTTCTTCCTTGAAATGAGGTACAGCATGGCAAAGGCTGTGGCACCGGCACCCAAGGTGGGCAGCCACATCGTCTGTATGTATTCCACAAAGCCAATGCCGTATGATGTGCCCAAGTAGATGTTGGTGGGATTTCCGATGATCAGCGCCATCGACCAGGTGTTGGCCGCCACGAACTCGGCCGCGAGGTACGGTACGGCATTGATCTTGGCATTTCTGGCAAAATAACAGATGAAAGGCGTGAACGAGAGGATGATGACATCGTTGGAAGTGAAGACCGTCAACACTGAGACGATCATATAGAGATAGAAAAACAGCTTCACCTGATTCTTTCCTGCCCTCTTCAGTGTCTTGTTGGCGAGGTAACGGAAAAAACCCAGCTCGTCGAGGTAGATCGATAGGATGGTCATGGAGATGAACAGGATCAGGATCTTCAGCGGGTTGATGGCCGTGTCGCTGACAAGCGCCTCCCAAACAGTGGACAATGGCACCCGTCCTGTGGCCAGAAGCAGCAATGCACCTATCAAGGCCACCAGCCAATAGCTGCCCATCCGCAAGGGTCCCAGACGGATCTTCGGGAAGAACAGCACGCCCAGGATCATAACCATGCAAGTTGCAATACAAATAGTTAGGGTTAATGCCATCACCGTGTTTTTTCGGGCTGCAAAGATACAGTTTTCATCGCTTTTTGTATTTTTGCAGCCTAAAAAATGAGCCTATGTTTTTAAAGCTGTACTCGACAAACCCAAATCCGCGTTATGTGAAGATGATCCTGGAGTGCCTTCAGGATGGCGGAATCATCATCTTTCCGACCGACACGATCTACGGTATGGGGGGCGACATCAACAATCCGAAGGTGCTGGACCGCATCTGTCAGATCAAAGGCATCAGAAAGGAAAAAGCCAATTTCTCTTTCATCTTCCACGACCTCAGCATGCTGAGTGAGTTCACCAGACCCATCACCAACGAGGTGTTCAAGATGATGAAACGCAACCTTCCAGGGCCTTTCACCTTTATCTTGAATGCCAACAACAACATTCCGCGCATTTTCCAGAGCAAGAAGAAGACGGTGGGTATCCGTATTCCCGACCAACCCATAATCACTAATCTGGTGAGGGAACTCGGCCATCCCATCATGACCACTTCGTTGGTGGATGAGGAAGACGAGATGGGCGGCTATCTCACTGATCCTGAAGAGATCAACGAGCGTTACAAAGACTTGGTCGATATCATTATCGACGGTGGCGCCGGCGAGCATGTGGCCAGTACAGTGGTCGATTGCACCGAAGACGAGCCCTTGATTGTGCGCCAAGGTAAAGGCATTTTAGAGTGATGGAGCAAGTTTTTTGAAAATAATGCTTGCTTATTGAAAAAAAAGAAGTATTTTTGCACCCGCAAATCGCAATAGCGGTTGACTCGGTAGCTCAGCAGGTAGAGCATCACACTTTTAATGTGGGGGTCCTGGGTTCGAGCCCCAGCCGGGTCACATGCGCTGAAAACCAGCCTTTTAGGGCTGGTTTTCTGGTTTAATCTGCACAAAAACTGCACAAAAAACTGCACAAAATTTTTAGAGATTGGCAATTCTTTTCGCCCGGATCCGGATTGCGAAAAGAAAAAAAATGCTTGCAACTGACTACCTTCCTGCTCTCATAAAAAAGAACAGTCATGGCTGGTACCT
>JAFXMK010000007.1 GCA_017530365.1 Bacteroidales bacterium | reverse complement strand
CCCGAAGGCCCCATGATGGCGACAAACTCGCCGTCGTTGATTTCGAACGAAACGCCGTCCAATGCGATGGTTTCGATTTCAATGTCCTCGCTGCGGAAGACTTTCTTCAGGTTTTCTACATTGATCATTGTTTTAGGTTTTAATTGATTAACTCATTATTTTTCGATTTGTTTTATCCTTTTCTATTTTCTTAAAACACCAGCACTTCACTCTCCCCGAAGTTGTCATACGAAGAAGTAATCACCTTCTCGCCAGCCTCCAGACCTTCGACGACCTCGTAATACTGCGGGTTCTGTCGCCCGATTTTGATGTCGCGCTTGGTGGCCTTGCTGCCATCGGAAGAGAGCACATAGATCCACTTGCCGCCGGTCTTTTGGTAGAAGGCGCCACGCGGGATGAGCACCGCCTCCACGGGCTGGCCGAGTTGCAGGTTGAGGTAATAGGTCTGGCCACTGCGGATGTTCTCGGGCTGCTGCTCCATGAACTTGAAGTCGGCCTTGAACTTGCCGTCGCGCACCTCGGGATACACCTTGCGGATCTGCGCCTGATAACGCTCGCTCTGCCGCTCGAAGGTAGCCTCCAAGCCAGGGGTGATGCGGTCGATGTAATGCTCATCTATTTGGGCCTCAATCTTGTAGCTGTTGAGATTGTTGATTTGCCCGATCTTGGAGCCTGCGCCCACCGATTGGCCCAACACCACATCCAACAGCCCTAACTCGCCGTCGATGGGTGCCTTGATGGTCAGGTTTTCCTTGCGCTTACGAATCATCATCATGTTGACGCGCATGTTTTCGAGGCTCTCGCGCATTCGGTCGATTTCCACCGAACGGTGAAGGCTATCCTGCTTGGCGCGGTTCTCCACCAACTTCAGGCGGCTGTTGGAGAGCGTGAAGTCCTCTTCGGCCTTCAAATAGTCCTCGCGGGCGATGAGGCCGTCGTCGTAGAGCGTCTTCTGCGCCTCGTAGGTGCGGCGGTTACGCTGCACCTCCATCTGCAGCTGCAGTTTCTCCTGCTCCACGCTCAACTTCTGCTGTTCCATCTGAATCATGGTGTTGCGCAGGATGTTCTCCTTCTCGGCGAGGTCGGCCTCGGAGGAGAGGATTTGCATGTCGAGGTTTTCATTGCTCAAGATAAGAATGACATCGCCCGCCTTGACGCGGCTACCTTCCTCAGTGACAATCTGCTGCACCACGCCGCCTTCCAAAGGGCTGATTTGGATGGTCGTCATGGGCGCGACTTGTCCGCTGATGCGGATGTAGTCGTTGAACTCGCCCGAGGTGACGGTGCTGACGGTGATGTTGTCCGCGTCGATGCGGAGTTTCTTCGAGTCATCCCTTAGGAAGAGCCAAAGGACAAACGCCAATAGCAATGCTCCGCCCCAGAACGGCAACGCCTTTTTTGTGAATGCGCGGCGGATTCCTTTTTTCTTCTCGATTTTACGATCCATTGAGTGTTCCATAATATGACTAATATTTAATTATTTTTCAAAGACTTAACAGGATTCATTCGGGCAACGCGGTTGCTGCTCATGACGACCACGGCAGTCACGATAAGCAAGACCGACACCGCGCCGATGATGAAATAGAGCGGCGAGAGGCCAATACGCATGGCGAACAACTCCAACCATTTGTCGGCGAGGAAATAGGCTATCGCCACACCGATTAAGGCAGCAATCACAGCCAATTTCAGCACGTCCACCAGGAACATGCGGATGATTTCGCCCGCCACCGCACCGTTCACCTTGCGAATGGCCACTTCCTTGCTGCGGCGGTTGGCCTCGTCGCGGACAAAGCCTATCAGACCAAACAAGGCAATCGCCAAAGCGAACAAGGCACCTATAATGAATGTGCGCCGCATCTGATACAGGTGGGTGTACTCCTTCTTGACCAATTCGGTGTAAGGCGTCACTTCGACATTGTTCCGCTCGGGCAGACATTCCTCGACGACCGCCTTCACCTTGGCGATGGCTTGGGGATTCACCTCGCGCACTTTTACCACCAAGGTGTTCATCACCCTCGACCAGTCTTCGGAGCCATAGTTCCAATCCATGTTCCAGCAGAAGCGGATGCTCGCGCGGTCGTCGTTGCCCAACATCGAGCCGATGACGTAATCTTCATAAACGCCACAAATGGTGTAAACGTCATCGTCGCCATCGCTGTGCTCCGAAATCAAGATATCCTTGCCTACTGCGCCGTCGCTCCAGTCGGCATAAAGGTTCATCTCCTTCACGAAACTTTGGCTCACGGCCACATCTTTCGGCTTTGAAGGCGCTTTGCCCTCTGTCAAACGGAAGCCCATCATATCGAAAAAGGCTTCTGTCGCCACGTATTGGTCACACACGCCCATCAGATACTTTGTCGGGTTGTCGGGCAGCATAATATTATTTCCCGACGACTTGTACAAAGGGATGCAATAGGTCAGTTCGGCGGCTTCCACCTCGGGATATTGCCGCAGTTTTTCCGTAATCAGTATCAATTTGTCCTTATCCGCGCCTCTCAACGGGGAATACAACAAATGCTCATATTCGTAGCCCATGTCGGCATTCAAAGCCCTTTCATATTGTCCGTCGGCCACGAGGACCATAGGCAGCAGTATGGCATTGATGCCAATCTGCAACATCAGCAATGAGAGTTTCCAACGGCGCTTGCTTTCCTTGTAGCCGCTGAAGGCCGTCGAGACAGGAATCCTGACGAACATCATCGCGGGAATGAGTGCCGAAACCAGGAAGATGAAAGCGATGATACCGACAAGCACCCATCGTGTTTGCGGCACCATAAGACTGGCAACCGGTACGCCCAACAACGACTCGATGACCCCGCTGAAAGCCCATATCACCAAGGCCGCCACTGCCAACGAAGCCAGCAGGTTCAAAGCCGTCTCTTTGATGAGCATTCCGTAAATGCTTCCTGCGCTGGCACCGTAGCACTTCCTGACGCCCATTTCTTTGGAGCGGCGCACCACATCCGAAACCGCCATTAGCAGGTAGTTGAGCACCGAGACCAAAAGCAACAAGGCCGCCACCACCGAAAGAATCAACACATAGTTTTTGAT
Source organism: Bacteroidales bacterium (assembly GCA_017530365.1). GTDB lineage: Bacteria > Bacteroidota > Bacteroidia > Bacteroidales > F082 > Limimorpha. The sequence goes on along the minus strand of JAFXMK010000007.1, from coordinate 161,954 downwards.
AGTAGGCTCATGACGATGCATGGTGGCAAGAGGGGTCAGCGTGTACCAAATCGTGGAGCCGTCACGTTCCAACTCCTCCAAAGGCTGGTGTGCCTCTTGCATCTTGCGAATAGCGTCCTTCAGGCTGTTGGGGTCCACATTGGGCGCCAACTTGACAAAGCCGCGATAACGGTCGTTGCCAAGCCAATTGTTGATGCTCCACTCGCCAAACGCAGCGATGGTCGTCACCATGTCGCATTGTACGCTGCCATTCTCCGGAAAATCTTCAAAAACACCCACCACGGTCAGTCTTGTTTTTGGTCCCCAAACTTCACTATAGATTTGTTTGCCAATTGCCTCGTTCACGCCGCCCAACTTCTCCGCAAAATTGCGGCTGACGGCAATGTCGCCATTGTATTGTTGCAAGGCCTGCATCGGGTCGCCCGCAAGAAATTCGCGGTCGAAAAAGTCGAAAAAGCAGGTGTCGGCACCGATGCATAGGCCTGTGATGAGGTTGTCGTTTTCATCATAAAGGTTACCGTTGAGCAGGTTGGAATAGCGCGTTGCGGCTTCCACGCCAGGCACTTCCGCCCTGAAACCCGGCGCAATGCCTCCCGAAGTGCCCCAAAAGTCATTGGGGTCGCCCCCTTCTTGAAAGATGATACTTTCCGTAATCATATAGATACGGTCCACATCCTTGTAGAAACTGTCGTACGACAGTTCGAAACACACCTTGGCAATCAGCACGATGCCAATGGCGAGACCTATGCCTAACGATAGGATTTTGATGAGTTTGTCGGAGAGATGATTCATTGTGAAAATGGCGTTTGGTTACTGCTTTATATACGGCACTCCGCTATAATAAGTTACAACACTGTTTTTAATATAATATTGAAGCCTGGCGTTCAATTGTTCCGCCAAGGCGTTCAAATAGCTGTTAGAGGCCGTCTGGTATTCGATGGACGAAATCAAGCCCTGCTCGAAACGCTTGCCGTTGAGTGTATATGCCTCTTCCTGCAATTCGGTGCGGACGGCGGCCTGTCGCAGCGCATCGGCTGAGCCGTCGCGGTCGGCGATGGCGCGGCGCACCTCGGCCTCCACGGTTTGCAGCGTCTGCTCGTAGTCGGCTTGGGCGCGGTCGTATGCGTTCTTACGCTTCGCGATGTTGGAATGTTTCGAGAGGCGATCGAAGATAGGGATGCTCAATGAGAGTTGCACATACTCGCCACCGTTGTTCTTCAACTGCTCAAAATAGGGTGTGGGCACATAGCCTTCCATCCCAGGATATGTAAAATAAGTTGTCGACCAGCCACCGTAGAGCGAGAGTCGGGGCAACAACTGCCAACGGGCCGTCTTGAGGGCAAGGCGGGCGTTCTTCATCGTGCCTTCGGCCAAAAGGATGGCGGGCGTGTTGTTTTTGGCGTATTCCACCGTTTTGGAAACGGTTTTCGTAGAGACGTCATAATAGGGTGTCTCTACAGACAAACCGTCGATTTTCAACGGTTCCTCAATCGGCCAAAACATCACATCTTTTAGGGTGATCGTCGCTTCATTGAGGTGGTTGCGGCATTGAGTCAGTTGGTATTGCCGCTCGGCGAGATCGCTTTGCATCTGCACCACATCGGCATGGGATTTTTGTCCCAATTCCTCTTGCCGAGTAACCAACTGTAAGGACTTTTCCGCCGTGGCCACCTGGGCTTGCAGGGCTTTCTCCAATTCGTTATAGTACAACACATTACAATAGGCTTCCATGGTGGCAAGGCAGACTTGGTCTTCGACCTGTTGCTCCTTGGTGACTCCCATCTTTTGCGCCGTCTTAGTAATCTTAAGGTTATTGACCGCTTGGAATCCATTAAACAGATTAATGCCCGCCGAGAGGCTGTAGCCGTTATGGAACGAGGTCGTCAGACTATAGGTATTCGTCTCAGGGTCGATGCTGCGTCCGAAGTTATAATAGGCGTAAGTGCTTCCTTCAATCGAAGGCGTAAAGGCCGCAAGGATGGCATCACGGCGGTCGATTTGTGCATCGCGGTTGTCGGCTTGGGCAATGCGCATCTTGGTGGAATGCTCCACGGCATAGCGCATGCATTCTTTCAGATTCATCGTGACGGTGTCCTGGGCCTTGACCGAAGTCAAGGCGCCAAAGAACATCATCACAAGGCTAAAAAACATACTAACTTTCATCACAACATGTATTTTGATGTGATGAGTGATAGCATTTGTTGTGCCAGAAACACAACTACCTAAATTCCAACAATTTAAGAATTAACGATTTCGATCAATTGTAAAAAAACTTTACAGTAGGTGTAAAGAAACTTTACAAACAATAACGGCCAACCGTACTGGCTGGCCGTTATCTGCAAAACAGCAAAATCAGCTATAAACCTACTCCTTCACAATCCTTCCTTGCATCAGGCCGTTTTCGGTGTTGATGCTATAGAAATAGATGCCTGGTTTCAAGGCGCTGCCATCGATGATGAACTCTTTGGTATCCGTGCAATTGACGGTCTTTTGATAGACCTGCTCTCCCAACACATTGTAAACTTGGACATTGGCCGAGCCGTTCACGGCATCGGAAGTCGCAATCCTAACCTCGTCGGTGAAGGGGTTGGGGTGAACGGTGTGGTTCTTGCTCGTCATCATATCCTCATTAATAGAAGTAAATTGGCCAGCATAGAACAAGTTGTCTAACTCCTGTGTCTGGAAATTACCTTGCGCATCGGTCACAGTGACTTTCAGGCTGACCCATTTGTCGTTGGCAATTCCTTCCAATTGACCCAAATCGACCACGAAAAAGTTGCCATAATTCACGTGGAACATGGATTCATCCTCATACACCTCCAACGGCTCATAATTAGCGCCGTCGATGGAATACAACACCTCAATTTCTGGTTTATCATAATAGTTCATGCAATTAATCTGCTGCTGGACGATATCCATATCAATAATAAAATCTCCAGCAGCAATGTTTATGGAGGAATTATTAAGATTATGAATATCAATACTTTCTTTGCCATTCTGGTTCACAACTTGAAGAATGGTCATTGTTGGGGGATAAGCATCGTCTTTGCTTAAGTCAAACTCAATATGTGTTCTGTTTGCCATGACCAATCCTTGATTTTCAACACGGTTGTTTTCAACATCCATGGCTATGACTCCTTCACCAGGCGATACGAAATTCCATTCCCAATTAAAGAGATAAATTGAATCATGGTAGATCTGGTCCTCACCATTGTAGATCACATTTACCAACAACTCGTCATCCATAGGGCGCATTACGCCCTCCTCTCCGAAAGAGCATAGTATGCCTCCATAAAACGGGAATCCCATTGGGCCATTGGAACTGAATCCGATACCTTGGAAATACCACATTGGCGTCCTGAATCCAATGTAATGACTCTCATTGGGTTCCATAGCCATCAAAGCAGGTGTCAGTGGAATATGGTTGGGGTAACTTTGATGATACAAGGCACGTAAATCTTGGTTAAGGATCTCGTCGAAGGGTTCCCTAACAAACTGACCATCGGCGTTGATAGACATGGCCGAATGGGTAAAATCATCATGGAACAACATGTCATAATGGACCAGTGATTCATACACAATGGGGAAAATACGGTATTTCATCTCTTTGGGCTCAAACCTCTCTGGATGGTCATCCTTAATATTAGTAATGATTGACAACGGGATTTTCTCATCGAAGGAAGCGTCCCTTCCAGCACCATGCGTCGATTTAGACCAACCATTGTTACCAAAATCGACACGATAATTCATGTTGAAACAAGCAGTGGAATCAGAATCGCTGAAATGATAGTATTGCTTTAAAGTCAATAAATCCTCTCCATGATTAATTGTATGACCATTGGATGATTCAAAAATCGTATCAAATCTAATACAATATTCCTTTTGGCCTTCCGTAGTATAATAAAAACCAACAGGAACAATAAAACAATCATCAGGGATAAAATTGTACTTGAAAGGATTGGGGGACAGCGTTTGACTTATGCCATAGCTATAATCTCCCTTCCAGTAATAATCAACGAAAATCCGAGAATCAATTCCCAAAGGGGCATCGTACAGATTGTTGCCATTTTCGTCCTCCGCCTCAATTACAAAATATGTTGTAGCTTCACTGGCTTCCGGACTTAGGCTAGTATTCTCATGCACATCGATTTCGTAAGCAAGAAGTATAAAACCTTCATCATCACTTCCTGTCAATGAAACGCTATAATGTCCTTCGGGCACTTCAACATTTGCAGAACTGACATTCTCCCAATACTCAAACCCATTGTCGCTCCAGATACCAATGTGATTGCACTCAAAAGTAGGCTCAACGGATAGGGCGAACATATCACGGCCACAGAAATCTACGGTTTTTTTTGTTTTCGGCAGGGCAACGGTCGCTATGGCATCGTCCCCCAAAGGACAACATATGACATTCTCAGAACTGTAAACAGTGGTATTACCAACCGTACATTTGTTTTGACCCATGATGGGAATGCTGAAAAATCCCACAAAAAGTGTCATGCTTAAAAGTAATAGTTTTTTCATTTTCATTAATTTTTTAGTTTGACATTTTTTTGACTGATCATTTTGAGCACAAAAGTAACTCAAGCCAAAAGTTTGTCAAGGGCAAAGACGTGTTTTACGGGTGTCAAAACGAAAGAAGAAAGTGTCAAAAAGGTGTCAATATTTTTCAAAATATTGATATTCAGTATTTTGAAAGAAAGTCCACCAGGTCAACCTTGGAGTCAAGGATTCCCAATGATTTACGTAATCTTTTTCGGGACGACTTCACACTGTCGATGCTGACATTGTTCAAGTTAGCAATCTCCTTGATGTTGAGATTGGCTCTGATGAGGGCACAAAGGCGTAATTCGTTCTGACTGAGATCGGGGAAGTCTTTTTTCAAATGAGCATAAAAATCAGGATGAACCTGGACGAAATAGTAATCGAAATCTGTTTTGGCACCATCATCCACTCGGCTCTTCAGCTCCCGAATCGCCATGGGGAGTGGATTTCCAGTGCCTTTGGGATTATTCGACAAATGTGTCAACTTCTCGATGACTTCGTTCAGCACTTCGTTGGTCTGCATCTGGCTCATGGTCTTGGAGGTCACTTCACGGTTGCGCAAATCCAATTCCTTCTTCAGCAACGCCTCGCGTTGCCGTTTGTTTCGCACCCAGAAGAAGACTATGGAGCCGACAAGAACCACGGCCAGCAAAGCGATGATGCCAATGAAACGCTGTCGAAGCCTCGCCTCTCTCCTCTCTGCCTCGAATTGACGCTCCAACCGCTCGGTTTCCATCCTGCGAATGCTTTCATTCACCCTATCCCTATTTTGATGCCCCAACATGGCATCACGGATAGAGTCGTATCGCATCATGCATTCCAAGCTGTATTCATAATCCCCCATTCCTTTCAAAATATAAGCTTTCTGTTTGAGGCAATCCATGATCATAGTCTCGTTTTGGAGCCGAAACGCCACATCAATAGCAAGATCGACCAAGTCCAAAGCCTGTCGATATTCACCGCTAGCCGCCGCCAAATCCGCACTGTTCAAATAAATAGTCATCACAATGCCGTCATCATGACAAAGGGGTATCTTGCCCAAGCAATATTCATTGCATTGGTTGCGTCTGCCAATGTCTCCTTGCCGTTGACAAACCGATCCTTCCAGTTGTTTTATCCTCAAGCTGTCGCTCAAAGACGCGGACAGCATATATGCGGAGTCGATGTAAACCAATGCACTGTCGTAGCTTTCCAGATCACAGTAAACCGTTGCTATGTTATAATGGTGCACCATCATCGCATGACTCGCCAAAGCTTCCGAATAGGTCTTCAGAGCCTTTCGGCTGTTATCAGTGTCAGCATAGATATTTCCCAGATTGTTCAATAAACGGCTTCTCACCTCCACATCGGCATTCTGAATCACCTCCAATCCTTTATTGATGGTTTCAAAAGCATCGGGAAACATGCTCATGGACGTAAAGTAGGAACTGCGGGCCAGATGAATACGCGCTGTCAGCACTCTGGTCTTGTCAGTGAGGAGCAACAATTCCGCGCGCCGCAATGCCTCATCGAGCACAGTGATTGCTTCACCGTAATGATATTTCTTCAACTCACAAAGGCCACGATAGTAGCCACCCAAGGCGCAATAGTAGTTTTCGCCCAAGTCATTTGCCAATGAGACCAGTTCATTGATAAACCCTTGAGCTTCCAATATCCGGTCTTTCTCAAGATAAAACACGATGGCGGCATCCAAAGCCTCGGCTCGTGCAAGGTCAGGTTTTCTGAACTCCCGCAACCGCCCGGCCAGCGAATCGGGCAAGGGCAACGGATTTTCCGCACTTTGGGCAAAGGCGTTGATCGAAAACAGGAGCAGGAAAAGGAACAATATCTTTCGCATGGTCATTTTTCTTCGATAGTCCATGCAAAATTATTGTTTTTAGCAGAAAAAGGGCAGCTGACGCCACCCTTTTTCAAAAATGAACTGAAAAAAGTTTTACTCTTTCACAATCCGGCCTTGCACTCAAACAATTTAACAAAGTTCTCGTTTAGTGCCTGATAACAATGTTTCTTGTGAGATTATTATCAACTTTTAACAAGTAAACTCCAGATTCCAAAGAGGATACATCAATTGTGTTGTTTCTAGAAGTAACAACTACTTGACCTGAACTATTGTAGATGACAGCTTCTTCAAAACGGACGCCTTCTATTGTAATAAAACTGTCGGCCGGATTGGGATATATAGCACTGTAGTTATCTATTTGTTCAATTCCAGTACTTCCGTCCACTACTTCAATGCAGTATCCCATATCATATCCATCTGAGGTAAAGGTTGTAAGTACTCCATCTTTCCATATAAAAGTATCTAATTCAGGTAGGTTACCCGCAAAACCTGTCACATATACATTATCATTATGTACGCACATTCCTTGGGCGCCACTCCATTCGTCGGATATTATAGTACCTTCACCATTTACCCAAACTATGGCTTTGAATATTGAACTGTTGGGGACTTGTCCGGAAGCATAGACTGTCCCGTTGGAGACGGCAAGTGTTAGCCCATAAGCTTCATTGGCAAGAGTATAGAGAACTTCGCCGTTTTTCCATATATTAATACTGAGATCCCTGTTATTCTCATGATTTACATTAAGGCACTCTCGATCCTTTATCGCTGTGCATTTTCCATTTCCGCCAAAATCACCACCGATATAATACACATCGCCATCGACCACTTTCACGTCGGTGAACATCCCCGTGACGCTTGAAGTATACGTGTAAAGTGGTTCTCCATTCTTCCATATTACTGCTTCTTCATTAGTTCTACCTGCAACATAAATGTCATCGCCATCAAAGCAAATTCCAGAGAGTTCCGCTGCATCAGCATAATCGTCAGAAGCGACTCCGTTAATCCACAGCCTGCCAATAAACGACCAATCCGAAGATGACATTTCATTAGTGGTTACATACACGTCGTCGCCGTGAATGGCCATGGAAGTTACGAATCTGTCATAAAAATCAAATTCACTGAGAGTGAATAGCACTTCGTTGTTTTTCCAAACCGATCCACCTCCCTGGCTCTTGCCAGCGGCATATACGTCATCGCCGATTACTACCATAGCAGATACATCATCGCCATTAGCAATTACCGTCGGATCTTCGTTTTTCCAGATAGCGGCTTGATTATTTTTGATTCCTCCGACATAAACATCGGGGTTTTGTGCATTTGCACTAGTGGCACCAAATAACAATGCCACTGCAATTGATAATTTGTAAAGTTTTTTCATTTTGCTTAAAATTTAAGGTTAGCGATGCAAAATTGCACATCAACCCATGACAGGCAAAATTTTTGAGGATAACATGAGGATAACAAAGCCTAGTCCTGACGGAAACTTTAATATAACATGAAGAGATTTTTTGTTTACCACTGCGTGGTGCGGGAGTTAAATTGGCCAAAATCAATATTTTGATAGAAATGCCGTCAGATCCTCTTCTTTTCCTACTAGGTTTAGACTTTTGCGAAGACGTGCTCTTGCCACTTTGGCACTTTCTGGGCTTATATTGATGATTGAAGCTATATCCTTGGTGCTTAGGTTCAATCGCAAGAATGCGCAGAGCCGCTGTTCGTATGGGGTAAGATTCGGAAAATCGGCAAGCAGATGCTTATAGAAATCGGGGTTGGTTTGGGTGAAGTAATAGTCGAAATCTTCTGGTGTTGTGGAGTTTTTGTACTTTTCAATGTCGTTTATCACTTCTTTCAGATTCTGAGCAATTTTATGTTTGTCATCGACAATTGCGTTAAGCTTGTCGGCCATTTCGGTCAGTAATTCCTGTCTTTGCACTTGCACCAAAGCCTTGGCGGTCAATTCCCGATTGCGTGTTTCTATTTCCCTGTTCAGGACTTCTTTCTCCAACTCCTGTTTTTTCAGCTGTATGTCTTTGTTTTTCATCAAGATGTTTCTTCTGTTGAAAGCCAGGGCCAAGATTACAATGATTGATATTAAGCCAGAAATAATAAAATAGAGACGCATTTTTGCCCTCTCATTTTTCATATCGCTCAATTCTTTTTCCAGCCGCAATTGTTCCTCTGTCTTCTTGAATTCCTGTGAAATCCAGGCGTTTTCCAACCGCCGAAGGTCGTTTGCAGAATCGATACTGTTGCGTAATGAAATGTATTTTGCGGTACTTTCGGCAAATTCCTGATATTCGTGATGCTTGTAAAACAACTCTACCTTGCTCGCATAACACTCTTTTTCGAGTTTTGGGATTCCGAATTCTTTGGCCTTTACTATAGCACTGTCAATATAGCTGATTGCCAAATCCGACATGGAATCTAGGCCGATCAAATAACCATAATCGCATAATGCAATAATCTCTGCGTCTTTGAACATTTCATTTCTGTAATTGTCCAATATATACTTATAAGTTTTTATGGCAGCTTCATTGTCTCCTTTTTTTATATATAGCGCTGCTTGTTCTGTTAAATTTTTTGATTCATCGTAACGATTCACTGCATGCATGAATGCGGAATCGTTGTATATTAGTGCTGTGTCATAAGAGGCTTTGTTTTTGTAACTTTGGGACAATATCAAATACAGAATAAACCTATTGGGGGTTAAACCTACTCCTTTTGTCAGATTCTTTTCACACAAAGCTATTGCTTCATCGCATCTTCCAATTTGGTTGAGAGGCGTTGCCATATTTGTCTCAATTACAGAAATCAAGTATTGGTCATTGATCTTTTTGCATGTTTCCAGTGCTTTCAGTAGATACTCATATCCCTCATAATACAAACGCATGTTACAAAACAGAGCTCCGAGTGAGTTTAAAACCTTTGCTTCAAGTTCGAGTGTCTTATCGTTTTGTGGCAAATACGGCACCTGTTTAAGACTCTTTTTTAAGTACATCAGCGCATCTTGATATTTGTCCTGGCTGAACAACAGATTGCCTTCATAGAGGTCTGCTAATGCATTAACATATTCATCGTCAATTATTTCTGAGATTTGAATTATCTCATCAATATACGGTTCGGCTTGGATGATTTGTCTGTTCTTGGTATAATAGATGATTATACGAGTTAAGGCTTCTACACGAGCCATGTCCTGTTGTGGATTCTTTTCGAGTGCAACAAGGAGGCTGTCTGGAATATGGAAACCGTCTTTCTGTGCAGTTGCTGAAATGCCCGCAAGAATCAATAATATAATAAGAAGAGTTTTTTTCATTACGGCAAGTTCGTTCGGTAATACTTGCAAAAGTAGTGTTTTTAAAAAATACAAGGCAAGCGCTTTTTCGCAAACAGCAGGAAAATACGTCCAATTAGCAAAAAAGGGCGGCTTTTGCCGTCCTTTTTCACAAATGAAACGAAAAAGCTTACTCTTTCACGATTTTCCCTCGCATCTCACCTTTTTCGGTGTTGATGCGATAGAAATAGATGCCAGGCTTCAACGTGCTGCTGTCAATGACGAACTCCTTGGCTTCTTTGCAATTGACAGTATTTTGATAGACTTGAGCCCCCAACACATTGTAAACTTGGACATTGGCCAAGCCGTTCACGGCATCGGAAGCCGTAATCCTAACCTCGTTGGTGAAGGGGTTAGGATAGACCGAATGCTTGATGGACACCTGTTCATTGACGGATTCCAAATCGCCCGCGAAGAATAGATTGCTCAATTCCTGCTCTTGAGAGTTGCCTGCTTCATCAGTGAGAGTGAACTTACAGGACACCCAATGGTTAGCAACCTGACTATCAAGCCGAGACAAATCAGCGACGAATACGTTGCCATGGTTTTCGTGGAACAGGCTCTCATCCTCAACGACATTCAAAGGAAGCCATTCAACTCCATCAATGGAATATTGGAGTTCTACCTCAGGCCTGCCCTGATATCCAGGCACAAAGACGTAGTATTCCATGTCGAAAGTGAATGTGAAATCAGCACAACCGAAAGTCAAAGTGGAGCTGCCAAGGTTGGTAAGCTCAATGGCTTCATCTCCTTCTCCATCCAAAACTCGCAGGAATGTCATCGTTGGAGGAATGGCGTCATCGTTTTCCAAGTTGAACATCACGCGGGTATGGTTGGCTTTCTCCACATCATTGGCAACAAGATGATTGTTTTCCACCTCAACAACCACGGGAGCTGCAACTTCAGGCATAAAAACATTACCATCTTTATTAAAGAGATATATACTGTCATTATAAACATCCTCTCCATCGATATTCACCTTGATAAGCCGGTCATAATCGCAGGTGCGTTCACTGCTATTCTCCCCACTTATCTGGAAAAGTCCAAGGATGACATTCATGCCCAAGGGGAACGAATCGCCGCGAAATGCTGAAGGAGCATAGCATGACAATGGCGTTCGCTCGCCATAACTGGTGATTTCTTCGGTTGGCATCGCTACCATAGCTGGCGTCTCAGGAAACCAATTAGTGCTGATCATACAGAAGTCTTCTTGGTAATATGGCAAAGCCTCTCTCACCACTTCTCCGTCTGTGTTCAGATAAAAAGGTGCCAAGATGCAGTCGCGATATACATTGGGTCCGCTAGCGTTCCAATCGAAAGCCTCGTAAACCGTAGGGGCCAAAATTGTTTCAACAGCTTCGTAAACATTTGAATTCTCTATCTTGGCGTTGGTGACGATCGAATAAGGCAACGATGGATCAAACAGATAATCGTCGTTTAAAAACTCATAGTAGGTAACAAAAAAACCTCCTCCGCCTTGTTTTCTACATAAATGCTTGTTGCTCAAAACATTATAGTATGGACCATAGCCTTGGAGATGAAACTTCTCTTGAACCGTATTCAACTCGTCAGCAGTATTGGCAAACGTCAGTTGGTCCGACAGACCAAAGTATTTGGGAGTCTCAATAAAATAGGATTTGTTGCCACCTGTCTCTATCGTAACGTTGAACTCCAAGGCGCTCCGTTCATCGAAGTGGGAAAACCATCGGTCAGGGACTTGTTCTTCATAACCATGACGTGTTGAAAAATCCATTGCCAGATGAACTCCTCCTAACCAATAAAAGTTGACACAGTAAAGCAATCCCAATGCTTCTATTTCACTAAAGGGTGTTCCGTTCTCATCAACGAGATGGGTCATCAAATTATATTCGCACTGGCTGAAATCAACTTGAATGTCAGTGTCATCCATAAGTTCCAAATCATCCATGATCCAATAGCAAATTCTATCCGTGGCATTCTCTTGTCCCTTTGCCAAAAGCTGATAAGTTCCTTCTTCCAACTCAACAGAAAGAAACTCGCCATCCATATTGTCCAATTGAGCAAGGATATTGTCGCCATCACTGACATAAATGACACAATGAGAATCTTCGGGGAAATACACATTCAGTGTATAAGAGGAGGCACTCCCTCTTTGCTGGGGTTTAACCTCAGTCTTAGAGGATAAAGAAACCGAGTTCTCGCTTTGGTTCCAAATGACCAAATTATCAGAATAAGAAATCGACTCCATTGAGCCGTTGCCATGATTCAAAACGTAACGGTTTTGAGCATGAGTAGGTTTGACTGTCGTCAACAAAAGAACAGTCAATGCGAATAAGGTTATAATCTTTTTCATGATCATAAGAATTGGTAATACGTATAGTTTTGTCAAATCATTTTTCGACAAAAGTATGTCAAACCAAGTCTTTGTCAATAGTACAACCTTATGCAAATCGGGGACATGTCCCCTTTTGACAGGGAACAATTGGGAGACAAGCAATCTGATCTTTTGATTATCAATACTTTGATAAAAAACTCAACAAACTCTCATCCTCTCCTGTCAGGTTTAAGGATTTGCGCAAACGCTTTCGGGCTGTTTTGACGCTTTCTGCGGATATTCCATTGATGGCGGCTATCTCCTTGACGCTCAGGTTCGATTTTATGAGTGCGCAGAGCCTCAATTCATTTTGGGTAAGTCTAGGATAATCTGCCAGCAGTTTTTGATAAAAATCAGGATGAATCTGAACGAAATGCAGGTCAAAATCTTTCTTGGCATCGTTATGAACAAGCGTTTTCAGATCACGGATGACACTTGGCAGCATATCTTTATCGGTGCGAACTTCCATCTCGGTCAGCTTTTCAATGATGTCGTTCAGCATTTCGTTGCTTTGTATTTTGCCAATCGAATCGGAAGTAACCTCCCGATTCTTCAAGTCAAGCTCTTGTTTCAACAACAATTCCTTTTGACGACGATTCCTGATAAAGATAGAAGTCGTCATCACAGTAAAGAAGACTATTAAGACTGCTATGACAAGAATAAAGCCTTGTCGCTGTTTCGCAATGGCTTTTTCGGCTTCGTAACGTTGTTCGATTATTCCTGTTTCATAGTCATGAACATGGGTGAGAAACCTCTCGTTATCCTGCTTCACCAAGATGGAATCGCGAGTGAAACTATACTCAGCCATACATTTCAAGCTATTCTCAAGATCATTCATCTCGCTTAAGAGTATGGCTTTAAGTCGCAGACAATCCAGTTTTCTGTGAACATTGTTCATCTCATCTGCAATCATAATAGCAGTGTCAATCAAAGCCATGGCTTGCTCAAAATCACCTTTTTCCATGGAAATATAGGCAGAATTCTGATACACCACCGAATTAAAAAAAGCATCGCTGCAAGAATGCACTCCTCTCAGGCACTTATCATAGTAAAGGCTCGCTTGTGCTATATCACCTTTCCCTAAACAAATCACTCCTTTAAAGTGATTAACACTCATAGTATCATAGGAGGAAATCGCGTACATCAGTGCTGAATCGGTATAAATCAGCGCTGTATCATAATTCTGGTTTTCCGCATAAATCGTTGCCATATTCCTGTAGGGCAACGATTTATGGAGTTTTAGGGATTCCCTATAAAGCCTCTCCGCTTCCAGACTGTTTCCTCCTTTTAAATAGACGTTTCCAAGATTGTTAATTAACTTGAGATAGATTTCCCGGTCGTTCTCGCCAGCGACCTCAAGTCCTTTTTGAATCGCATCATAGCTTTCGGATAACATTCTTTTATCGGAATAATAGTTGCCCAGAGCCATATAGAGTCTTGCCGTCAATCGTTCCGTACGTCCTGATGTTGGAAGCATCTCCACGCATTCAAGTGCCTTGTGGATTCTATAAAGCGCCTCTTCATAATCCATCCTGTCAAGGTCATAAATTGCCAAGTAATAGTCACTTAAAGCAATATAATAATTATCTTTCAAGTTATATGCCAATGACGACAGCTCTCGAATATAACCTTTAGCGTCCTGCACTTTGTCAATCTCTTGATAGAACCTGATCGCCGCATCCAAGGCCTCCGCCCTCGCAAAGTCGTTCTTCCTAAACTCCCTAAGCCGGCCAGCCAATGAGTCGGGCAACGGGAAAGGTTCTTCGCTTTGCGCCAAAACATTGATTGAGCAAAGGAAAACAAAGAAAAGAAGCATCTTTCGCATGGTCATTTTTCCTAGATAGTTCATGCAAAATTATTGTTTTTAGCAGAAAAAGGACAGCTGACGCCACCCTTTTTCAAAAATGAACTGAAAAAAGTTTTACTACTTGACGATTTTCCCTCGCATCACCCCTTTTTCGGTGTTGATGTCATAGAAATAGATGCCAGGCTTCAAAGCGCTGCCATCGATGATGAACTCGTTGACGGCATGGCCGTTCTCCGTGGCGTCATACACCCTCCGGCCCAGCACATCGTAGAGCTGCACACGGGCCACGCCGTCCAGAGGCTGCGCCGACTTGATGCGCACTTCATCCGTAAAAGGATTGGGGATCACTTCATGTTCAAGACGTTCGGCTGCATATTCATCTATGGATAAAGGATTGCCGGTAAAAAACAGGTTCTGAAGCGTTTGCAGCTGAGTGTTGCCACTCCCATCGGTGAGGAGAATTTGCAGTATTAGCCACTGGTTATCGAACTGACCGTTAATCCCAGACAAATCTGCCACAAGCACATTACCATAATTCGGATGAAAGAGGCTCTCGTCTTCCTGGAATGATAGCGGTCTCATTTGCATAGGGTTAGGCCCACATCGAATAAGCACGTCAGGTTTGCCGTCATAAATCAAGTTTGAATAATAGCCCCCCTCATCCACGTAGTTATAGGCAAAATCGCCACAGCCGAACACCAAGGTCGATTGCGACAGGTCATCCAGCCACACGGTTTCGTCTCCATATTGGTTCAACACCCGCAGGAAAGTCAATGTCGGAGGCATGGCATCGTCGCGGTTGAGGTCGAAATCAATCCGAGTAGCGTTGCCTTTACCCGCCCAATTAGCCACCAAATGTGTGTTTGTCGTTTGAACAACAACGGGAGCTGGATCAAGCTGAAACTCACCCCAACAATTATTAAACTTATAAACGCTATCGTTGTAAATTTCCTGTCCATCTACATAAACCTGAATGAAAGAGTCATAGTCGCACTGGCGCTCGCAACTGTTCTCACCGCTGAAATAGATACCGCCTCGAAGAATAGTCTGGTTCAGCGGTGTATTGTCCGCATTGACAGCCAGTGGATAGTAAGTGACCAAAGGCGTTCTTTCCCCGAAATTGACCACTTTGTCAGCTGGAGTAACCTTCATGGCTGGTGTCCCAGGAAAATAGTCGGGATAACTCGGAGGCGCCGGATTGGAAACATCTCGAAAATACGGCATGGCTTCCCAGCATGTTTCTCCATTCTCATTGAAATACAAGGAAGAACCTATAAAAGGAAACTCATATCCGAATGGATCAAGCCGTTCATAAACAGTTGGAAGCAAGATTACCTCAACTTCTCTTCTTTCGCCGCCAGCTAAAGCATCCTTGTTAACATTCGCAACGATGGTATAGGGGTCTTGCGGATAATACACAAGCCTTTCGTTAAACACAGCAGTCATCATCCAACCACCCAATTGAGTAAATACTGTTTTATTGTCGGTATGGTAATAGCAGGAATCAATTCCCATTGTCACTGTAAACAATTGCGTTGTCTTGGTCAAATCCTCAGCAGCCACAGTGAACACCGGAGCTTCATGCATACCTTTTATGAAATTTGAGAAACAGTAGCTCTTTTGGCCTTCAGCCATAGCATAAACATTCAATGACAAACTGCTGTTCTCACTGAAGCCATTAAAGCGAAGGTTAACGTCTTCCGCCGCAATGATATCCGTGAAATAATTAAATGAAAACAAGACACAATTTTGCCATATTAATGAGACATCCTCAACAACATCAAGAAATTCCAACTCATTTAAAGGATTCCCATTTTCATCTTCAAAGGACCAATCCAAGCCGTAAACACATTCATTGAAATCAATATAGACATTGCTATCCTGGGTAAGTTCAAAATCCTCGTAGGTCCAAAAGCATTCATTGAAGTCATCGTTAAGTTCGGCATAACCATTTGCCAACACATGGTAAACGCCTTCCTCAAGGTCAACTGAGAGAAAGTTTTCTTTCTTCCATGAATCAAGAGCAGCGACGATATCCACACCATCACTGACTAATATCACAAAATCAAGCGTATAATCATCTGGCAAATAAACGTTAAGGGTATGCGTCGGACGATCTCCTTTAACTTGGGGTTTGACCTCGGTTTTTGTCATCAGCATGACCGATTGGTCATTGTGTTGGTGAGCGACTTTCATATTGTCAGAATAAGTAATGACACCCGTCGCTCCTTTGTCGTTTTGCAACACGCAGCGATTCTGCGCGTTGAGTTGGGCGGCTCCTGCAACGAGCAAGACCGTCGTTGAAATGAATGTAAATAATCTTTTCATAACTTTGTGGTTTTTATTGTTTAACGATTTTTCCTCGCATCACCCCTTTTTCGGTGTTGATGTCATAAAAATAGACGCCTGGTTTCAAGGCGCTGCCATCGATGATGAACTCGTTGACGGCATGGCCGTTCTCCGTGGCGTCATACACCCTCCGACCAAGCACATCGTAGAGCTGGACACGAGCCACGCCGTCCAGTGGCTGCGCTGACTTGATGCGCACCTCATCCGTGAACGGATTGGGGATTACTTCATGTTCAAGACGTTCGGCCGCATATTCATCGACCGAGATGGTATGTCCCGCATAAAACACGTTCTCAAGGGTCTGCTCCTGGGTGTTGCCCGCTGCGTCTTCCAACATGAATTTCAACGACACCCACTTGTTAAGCGCACGGCTCTCAAGCTGTGACAAGTCGGCGACAAACACGTTGCCGTATTCAATATGGAACAAGCTTTCGTCTTCGGTGATGGCAAGCGGCTGCCAACCCTCTCCTTCTATGCTGTAAAGAACCTCTACACTGGGTTTTGCATCGTATAGCCTCAGATTATAAGCGTTAACCAATGGCTCAAAATGGTATGTGAAATCGCCACAGCCGAACACCAATGTCGATTGAGACAAGTCATCAAGACGGACGGCCTCATCTCCATCACCGTCAAGTACTCGTAGGAAAGTCGTAGTCGGCGGCATGGCATCGTCGCGGTTGAGGTCGAAATTGACCTGAGTGGAATTGTTCTTGGGCACTCCTTCAACCATCAGGTAGTCATTGTACACTTCCACCTCCACCGGCAAAGGAGCACCAGCAATTTGAATTCCTCCGAGCCCCAACCTCCAGTTAAACTTCCTAAGACTATCGTTATATATTTCATAATTACCAACAGTAACACGAATGGGCGAGACATAATCACACAATCGCTCACAGCTGTTCTCTCCACTGAAGAAGAAGCCTCCCAAAAAGAAATTCATGTGCAGTGGAGTATTGAGCGCATTAAAAGCCTGAGGGTAGTATGTCGCCAAAGGCGTTCTTTCACCAAAATAGAGTGTTTTGTCGGGGGGAGTGACTTTCATGGCTGGTGTCTCAGGAAAATGGTTGGGAAAGCTAGGAGAGCCCACGGAGATAAAACAGGATTGTCTAAACATAGGAAGTGCCTCTCTAATCGCTTCTCCATTCTCATTGAAGTACAACGAAGATCCTATATAATAACCGTAGCTTGACCAATAATCCGGGTCTAGATTGGTATAATTATAGACACTTGGAAGCAATATAAATGCAATTTGTCTTTGAGGGTTCGAAGTTTCTTTTGGAACATTAGAGACAACGGTATAAGGCTGGTTGGCGTCATACGGCAATCTTGTATCAATACGTTCATCCATAAGCCACGGTCCTTTACTAGCTACGGTCTTCCATGCCAAATAACGAAATAGATTATCAGATTCATAAGGTGCTGTAAACATTTGCGTTGACGAGGTCAGATCTTCAGCTGTCACGGAAAAAATCACATCCTCTTGTAAACCCTCACAGTAATATGAAATGTGATATGACTTCTGGCCTTCTGCTTCAGCAAAAAGGGCAGTCGTAAACATACTCTTATTACTAAATCCATTAAAATTCCAAGATGGCAGCATAAGCGGATTATAATCTGTAATTTCGTTGAATACTTGAAAATACGTAATAATTAACATGTCATTCCATATAAAATGACATGTTGAAGCAAAGCCAACGAATTCATTGTTTTCTAAAGGATTTCCGTTCTCATCCTCAAAATAAGAATGAATAGAATAAGTACATTCAGTAAAATCAACATATATATCTGTTTCATAAAAAAGATTTATACACTCCTCAATCCAAATACCACTATAAAGTTGTCCATCACTATGAACCGTTACGCCACTTACAATCACATGATACACACCTTCATTTAGTTCTAGATTCAGTTGCGAAAACGAAATATCATCATTTGCATATACGATGTCAAAACCGTCAGAGACAGCTAATAAATATACGGACGAAGAATCTGGCGGCGGTAAATAAATATTCAACGTGTGGGTCTGCCCATTTACATTTTGTTGTGGCTTGACTTCTCGGAATGACACTAATTCAATTGATCGGTCGTCGCTTCGCAAAACCTTATAATCGTCGGAATAAGTAAGGATTTCAGTCGCCCCGTTGTCGTTTTGCCACACGCGGCGGTTCTGCGCGTTGAGTTGGGCGGCACTGAACAAAAACAATGACGCCATTGCGATAAGGTAAATGTGTTTTTTCATAATACAAATGTTTTAATTGTTAATTGATGTTAATTGTGTTGAAACCGAATCCAAATTGAGAATCGAATCCAAATGCAAAATTAAATCGCAAAACACTTGTATGTCATTAACTTATAGGGGACACGAGGGGGACACGCCCCTTCAACAGGGGGATACAATGAGGTGATAGGCCTGGTATTCCGGCTTTCAATACTGCGAAAGGAGCTCCTGCAAAGTAATGTCCTTGCCTGACAACCCCAACGACCTCCGCAGTCGCTTTCGGGCCGTTTTCACACTATCCACAGCAATATTGGTGACAGCCGCAATCTCCTTGGTGCTGAGGTTGGCTTTGATGAAAGCACAAAGGCGCAACTCGTTATGGGTAAGCGAAGGATAGTCCGCTTGCAAACGCGAATAAAAGTCAGGATGCACCTGCACAAAATAATAGTCGAAGTCTTTTTTCGAGCCATTGTCGATCATGCTCCTTAAATCACGAATCACCATCGACAAATTCACAGCGCCACTATTGGGATGGTTTTTCAAATAGGTGAGTTTCTCGATCACCTCGCCCAACACCTTGTTGACCTGCATCTGATTCATCGTCTTCGACGCCATTTCACGGTTGCGCAAATCCAAATCCAATGCTATCTTTTCAGCTTTTTTCTTTCTCCTATACAAAAACACCATCGACAGCAGCACGACCACCGCCACAAGCGTTGAGCATAATGCCACCGTAAACAACAATTGCTGATGCGAAATCATCCGTTGCTTTTCGTACTCCAGCGCTTGCTCCCTCGCAGTCGCCTGGTATTGTTGTTCCAAAATCCGCTCCCTGTTCTTGCGATGGTCAAGGCTATCCGTCAATTCGTTGAAATAACGTAAACATACTGCCTCTCCCTCATGATCTCCCAAATTGTTCAAAATGTGGGATTTCAGCATGACAAAATCCCGCTCCCATGAAATCTGTCCGATTTCCCTTGACAGTAAAATAGCAGTATCCGCCAAGCTCAAAGCCTCCTCAAACTCACCCACTCCAAAATAACATCCTGCAAGAAGGTAATAATATAACGTAAAAAACTCTGTCTCACCATAAGCATTGATAATCTCATAAGACTGGCTCAAGAAAGAAAACGCCTCTTCATACTCTCCGATCAACAAATAACACCAAACTCTCTCCATATGTGCCTTAATAAGCAACTCATAATCATAAAGCGGCCTCACCGACAGCTCAAAGATTAGACTATCAAAATAGCAAAAGGCGGAATCATATTGTTCAGTCACCTGAAAGCAACAAGCGATGTTGAGCAAAGATTTTAGACGGTCCTTACTTGTCAACATTGATTTAAATACAGTAATGGCCTCATCGGGACGATTCATTCTCAACAATAAAACACCATAATTGTTACGAATACTCTCCCTCAATTCGTCAAAGCCGTTAGCCTCAGCGAGTCGCTTTCCTTTTTCAATATAATCCAAACATTCAGGAAGATAATCGTAATAAAGACAATACCCGCTCTTCGCCAAATAAATCCGCGTCATGAGCTTCCGAGTTCGCCGCGTGTCACGCAAGGTCTCTCCAATCCGCAAGGCCTCATTGATCAAAGAAGTGGATTCTGAAAAATCAAAGTTCTTAAAAGCGCACTTGCTCCTATACAACAGACTCGAAGCTTTCCAATAATGGTCTTGCAACTCCTCCGCCAAGGCTGAGAGCTCGTTGATGTATGGCTGAGCCTCCAGCACCCTTTCCTCTTCAACATAGAACTGAATGACCGCATCCAAAGCCTCCGCCCTCGCCTCATCGGTATTCCTGTTCATTCGCAACCGATCCACCAAGGAATCAGGCAACGACATTTCCGTGTCACCACTCTGGGCATGGATACACAGTGGTGACAAGATGAGGAAAACAAGCGTGGCTTTCTTTTTCATGGCGGTTGGGTCGTCATTGATGACCACCACGCAAATATAATAAAATATTTTTAGAAAGTCAATCTTTTCCCGGTTAAAAACATCATTTGTTGTAGTTTACACCGTCAAACACTCATCCAGCGCCTCCGTCAAAGCTTTTTCATCCATCTTCTGGCCAATAAAGACCAGTTTCTGCATACGGTCGCCGTAGGTCTCATCCCAGTCACGACGAAGGCCTTCGTCCTGAGCCATCATCTCGCGAAGATCCCTTTCGGGCATGGTGGCAAACCAAGCACCGGCATTGCGCAACTGCACTTGTTTGCCAGCCTGCTCAAAGATATAACAGACCTCGTCTTCGTTCTTGAACCAACAAATGCCTTTCGCACGGATCACGTTACGGGGCATCTTGCGGGCAACAAACTCATCGAAACGGGCCAAGTTGAAAGGCCGGCGGCGGAAATAAACGAAAGTACCGATGCCATATTCCTCGGCTTCACCTTCTTCATGATCATGGTCATGATGATGGTGGTGATGATGTTCTTCGTGATCATGGTCATCATCGTGATCCTCGTCGTGGTCCTCGTCGTGACCTTCCACCTTTTGGATCCATGTGGCCGAAGTAGCCACCTCGTCAAAGTCGAACAAATGAGTGTTTAAAATCTTGTCGAAGTCGATATCGCAGTAGTCGCACTCGATGATCTCGGCCTTGGGCTGCAAAGCACGGATGATCTGCTTGATACGGCCACGTTCGCTGTCAGAGACCTCGGAGGCTTTGTTCAAAAGGATGATATTGCAGAACTCAATCTGTTGGATAACAAGGCTCTCCAAGTCGTCTTCCTTGAGGGTCTTACCGACGAGGTTGTCGCCACAAGCGAACTCGTCTTGCAGACGCAAAGCATCCACCACCGTGACGATGCAGTCAAGACGGGCCAGGCCATCTTTGTAGAACTCATAACCCATACGCGGATAAGTGCACAACGTCTGGGCGATCGGCTCCGGCTCGCAGATGCCACTGGCCTCGATGACGATGTAGTCGAACTTCCGCATAGAGGTAAGCTCACTCAACTGCTTCACCAGGTCCATCTTCAAAGTGCAACAGATGCAGCCATTTTGGAGGGCCATCAGACTATCGTCGCCCTGACCGACGACACCACCTTTTTCGATGAGGTCGGCATCGATGTTGACTTCGCCGAGGTCGTTGACGATGACGGCAAACTTAATGCCTTTGCGGTTGTTGAGAATCTTGTTGACCAAGGTGGTCTTGCCACTGCCGAGGTATCCCGTGAGCAGCAGGGTGGGTATTTGAGGTACTGCCATTGTTTTCGCTTTTTAAATTGGAGCGCAAAAATAAGATTTTTTTAGAAGACAGGAGACAGAAGTAAGAAGTAAGAATTATTTTTGCAGCATGAAAGAAAAAGAGCTTCAAATCTTGCGACGTTACTTCCCTGCCGCGGCGGTCCCCATGGTGGCGGAGGCGTATGAGAACTCGCGTTTCCAGCTGAAGTTCAAGAAGCCAAGGAACTCAAAACTGGGTGATTTCCGTCCTCCCAGAGATGACAACGGCATCAGTTGCATCACGCTGAATGGCAACCTCAACCCTTACCAGATGCTGGTCACCTTCGTCCATGAGTTTGCCCATTACGCCGTTTACATGCTTGCTCCAAAGAAATACATCGAGCCTCATGGCGACCTCTGGAAACTGACTTTTGCCCAATTGCTGCAACCCTATCTGAAACCCGAGATTTTTCCCGATGACATCCTTGAGGCCTTGCATCAGCATCTACGCCACATCAAGGCCAGCTCAACTGCCGACGCCAACTTGGCCAAGGTGATGAAACGCTACGACAGCACCCCATCAGGCGAGAAGCCCCTCACCGTGGATGACCTCCCCGAGGGCGCCGTCTTCCAACTAACCAACGGCATGACGTTCCGCAAAGGTCCAAAACGCCGGACAAGGTATCAGTGCGAGTGTTTGGATAACGGCAGAAGCTATACGGTGAGCGGAATGGCTGAGATTATATAACTGGTCGCTACTGTTGATGTTCACACCCACGGTGGCACGAGCGTCAGATAAAACTCTCATCAAACTCCACCCCACTATCTCTCAGTTGGGTTATTAACTCATCGCGTACTGTCACAACACGATGATGTTTCTTTTGGTTTATGATATAATTGATAACACGCTGTTTTTCCGACTCAGCATAGGTAAGTGCACAATACCCACGTTCCCATTTAACAAAATCTGGAAAACAATCCTTCCTCGCTTTCATGAAATTATGGGTGGCTATTTTGAGATCATGAACAAACGAAGCCACTGCTACATACTCTACACATACCTTGTGGTCACCCGCAGGTCCTTCGGACGCTGCAGTTATTGAGAGGAGACCGCTCCGCGGTCTACATCTATCGTCCCCCTCCATCACTGGTGACGCTGAAGGCGTCACCTCTCAGTAACCGTGGGTACGAGCACAGCGAGCACCCACGGTGGTACGAGCACAGCGAGCACCCACCGCCTATAGGCGGGTAAACCTCGTCTCTATCACCCTCCCCTCGCTATCTTTGATGTGAAGCAAATAAACCCCTTCCGGCAAATCGCTCACATTTATTTCTGTACTGTTTACGGTTTTCATCATCTGGCCCAAGATAGTGTAAACCCTTACCTCAACGGCATCTACACCTTCGACATGGACAACATCCGCGGCAGGATTCGGATAAATACTAACATCAGTGGTGTGATCAGAAACAGCATCATAAACAGCTGTCTGGAAAGCTCTCGGGCCACCAGACATCATAATGCCATCAGCAAACATCAATGTAAGGCCATACTCATAATAGGTTTCAGGCTCCAAATCCTCAAGAAGCACTTCCACATAACCGTCTGTGGGTACATCAATCTCAATCCATTCATCAGATTCCCAGTGCTTGTACAGGAAATACGCCCTCGCAATGTCGTCATTGCCCTGATGGATCTGCGCAGACAGCTTGGCAGAATGGCAAGTAATGTCAGCAACCGGGTAATAGCGAAATGACGCCAGGCTATGCACCGGATAGCCGTTGTTGGTGCCATTGTCCATCACAAATGAATGCGAACTCATATCGATTTGGTTCTTGAATTGCTCGGTTTTCATCTCGTCGGAAGTCATGCTAGTACCGTATGCGGTAGTGCCGCCACACGTGTTCAGGTAGAAACAGTTGCTGACATCGATCGAAGCCTCCCCTTTCATTGGGTTGATAGGACTCACCATGCCAAAGATACCGCCTTTAGTGTTTCCATTGAGGGTCCCAACATTGTAGCAGCTATAAATAGAGACTTGGTTCTCTTGCAAGGTAGCTCCCAAAATGCCAGCCGCCACACTTAATAAAATGGCGCTACCAGTGACGCTGCCAGTGTTGAAGCATTCATTTACCGTCGCGTTATCCATCGCTATTCCGACGATGCCGCCTGCACCTGCAGCGCCGGTGAAAGCGCTATTTGTTGCGTTGATGCTGCCCTGAAACGAACACTCAACGACACGGGACGATTCAGCCATGGCTGCCACGATACCACCCGCCCCACAAAAAGACCCACCGTTGCTCACACTGATGGTGCCTGAAAAACTGCATTGGAACACCAGCGCTTCGCCAGCCATGCCGCCCACAATGCCACCAACGCCGATGCCAGTGGAGGTGATGTTGCCGTTGGTAACCGACAGATGCCGTATTTGACCCGTCAAATCAGAAGGCGGCGGACCTTGTTCTCCACCCAGACCTGCGAACAGGCCACAGACATCAGCATTCGACTGGATTCTCAAATGATCGATATTGTGATACCAACCGTCGAAAATACCAGCAAAATAAAATCCCTCCATGTTCATGTTGACATTCCCAATCGGTGTCCAGTTGATGTTATTCAGATCGAGGTCGTCGGTCATCAGGAAATAGACGTTTTTAAAAACCGCCATACCCTGAGCTTCATAGCCTTCGTTAACCTTTTCCGCGAGATACGCCAAGTTGGCGGCTGTCTCAATCAGATAGGGGTCTTCCATGGTACCGCTGCCATTGGTCCAAGGTTCGGAACTGCCGTCCCACACGTTGACGGCCATCAAGTTACATGTCAGCGCAATAGCGCCCAGCAGGGTAAAAAGTTTCTTCATGACAGGTTTCTTTTAAAAAACATGACGCAAAACTAACAAAATCTGCGTATCTTTGCAAGTTAATTTGACCACATTCTACATGTCCAACATACTTGACCAACTCAACGAACCCCAACGCGAAGCTGTCACTACGGTAAACGGCCCGCTGATGGTCATCGCCGGTGCCGGCTCGGGCAAGACCCGCGCCCTCACCTACCGCATCGCGTACATGATCTCCGAAGGTATCGACCCCTTCTCAATCATGGCGCTGACCTTCACCAACAAGGCTGCCCGCGAGATGAAGGACCGTATCGTCAAGCTCGTCAATGCCGACGATGCGCGCAACGTTTGGATGGGCACCTTTCACTCCATCTTCGCCCGCATCCTCCGCATCGAGGCCCAATACATCGGCTTCACCTCCACCTTCACGATCTACGACACCGACGACTCCAAATCGCTCATCAACCAGATCATCAAAGATATGCAGCTCGACCCCAAGGTCTATCCAGCCAAGTCCGTGCTGGCACGTATCTCAGCCGCCAAGTCGAGCCTTTACTCACCCGAGGACTACGCCAAAGACCCCGATATCCAAGAGACCGACAATAAAGCCAAGAAGCCGTTGATCGGACAGATCTTCCAGGTGTATAACGACCGACTCCATCGCGCCAATGCCATGGACTTCGACGACATCCTATACTACACCAACGTGCTGCTCCGCGACAATCCTCAGATCCTTTATAAGTACCAGAACCACTTCAAGTACATCTTGGTGGACGAGTACCAGGACACCAACTTCGCGCAATACCTGATCGTCAGAAGGCTGGCTGCCCTCTTCGAGAACCTCTGCGTAGTCGGTGACGACGCACAGTCGATCTATGGCTTCCGCGGAGCCAACATCCAAAACATCCTGAATTTCAAGAACGACTACCCCGACTACAAGCTCATCCGACTGGAACAAAACTACCGCTCCACCAAGACCATCGTCGAGGCATCGAACAATATCATAGCACACAACAAAGACCAAATCAAGAAACGGGTCTGGAGCGACAACGAGCAAGGCGAGCTGATTACCCTGCTCCACGCTGCCACCGACTCCGAGGAAGGCGTCATGGTGGCCAACTCCATCTTCCATTACAAGATGTCGCGGCAACTCAACAACAAGGACTTCGCCATCCTCTATCGAACCAACGCCCAGAGCCGTTCCATGGAAGCCGCCCTGCGCAAGCAGAACATCCCTTACAAGATCTACGGAGGCCTCTCGTTCTACGACCGCAAGGAGATCAAGGACCTGCTGGCTTATTTCCGCGTGGTGATCAACCCTGAGGATGAACAGTCATTGTTGAGAATCATCAACTACCCCGCCCGAGGCATTGGCGAGAAGAGCATCGAACGCATGATGGTATTTGCCAACGAGCGCAAGACCTCCATCTGGCAGTGCATCTCCAACGACCAGTTTCCCCAGGACTTCAACATGGGAACCGTCAATCGGGTGCGCGACTTCGTGGTGCTCATCAAGAGCTTCCAGAGCCTGCAAGGCAAGATGAACGCCTTCGAGTTGGCCAAGCACATCACCAACAGCATCGGCATCATCAAGCTGTTGAAGGAAGAAGACACTCCGGAGAGCATCAGCCGCGTGGAGAACATCGAAGAGTTGCTCAACGCCATCATGGAGTTCAGCGACCAGCAAGTCGATGAGACCACCGGTGAGGCTGCACAAGTGGATCTGGTGCGATTCATGGAAGACGTCGCCCTACTCACAGACAACGAGATGAAGAAGGACGACAACACCGAGGACTGCGTGAGCCTGATGACCATCCACTCCGCCAAGGGATTGGAGTTCCCCTACGTCTATGTAGTTGGACTGGAAGAGAACCTCTTCCCTGGCATCCTGTCACTCAGCACGAGAGAAGAGCTGGAAGAGGAACGCCGCCTGTTCTACGTGGCCGTCACCCGTGCCATGACCAAGCTTACCCTGAGCTGCGCCGAGACCCGCTATCGTTACGGCAACCTCACCCTCAGCGAACCTTCAAGGTTTATCGAGGAGATTGACGAAAAGCTCATCGACAAGCCAAGAAAAGCCTCCTTCCATGGCACTTCATCTTTCGACGAAGAACGTCGTGGCTGGGGACGCAGACCCGGTTTCGGATCAAGCGGAAGTGGCTATGGCAGTAATTCCCAGACCGGAAAGACCATCTCCGATCCCGAAAAGCATGGCTTCAAAAAGGTTTCCGACACTCCTTCTTATCAACCTGCGGCAAGCATTTCAGGCGAGCCATTTGAGGCATCCAATCCCGACTTGCTGCAAGAGGGATTCCGTGTGCTCCACCAGAAGTTCGGCGAAGGCACCGTCATCTCCGTCGATGGCGCCGGCGCCAATAAAAAAGCCACCGTTCGCTTCGACACTGCTGGAACAAAACAATTAATGCTTAAATTTGCAAAACTAAAAATAATTTAATTCTTACTTCTAAATTCTTACTTCCCCCATGGACAAACAAGGCTTATTATACAATACTGAACGCGGCCGGATCATCATCTCCGAATACGGTCGCAACATGCAGGAGATGATCCGCCACCTCATGGAGATCGAAGACCGCGAGAAACGCACTGAAGCCGCCAACTTCATCATCTCCGTGATGGCACAGATGAACCCCCAAGTGAAGCAGACGGACGATTACATCCACAAGCTCTGGGATCATCTCTACATCATCTCCGACTACCAACTGGATGTCGATAGTCCCTTCCCACCTCCGCAACCTCTGACGGAGTCAACGAAGCCACATCATGTGGATTACCAAAACCACAACATCCAATATGGCCACTACGGCTATTACATGGCCAAGATGATCGAGATCGCCTCCGAGACGGAAGACGATGAGATGCGTCAGGCATTGGCCCACTCCATCGCCAACCAGATGAAACGCAACTACCTGGAATGGAGCGGCAACGTGGTTAACGACCAGCAGATCATTGCCGACCTGAAAGCCATGTCGAAAGGCCGCCTCGTGCTGGATGAAGAGACCAAACTTAACGGCACCAACGAGATCCTTACCAAACCCGTCTTGTCACAAAAGCAAAACGGCAAGAAGAAGAAAAAGAAACAGTCGAACCTCAAGGCCGACATGAACAACCCCAACAACCCCGCATACAAGAAACGCAAACAACAACAGCAATAAGCCATGGGATCATTCCGGATTGAAGGAGGTCACAAGCTCAAAGGCGAGATTGTGCCTCAAGGCGCCAAGAACGAAGCCATGCAGATTATCTGCGCCAGCCTGCTCACCGACGAGGAGGTCATCATAGAGAACCTACCGAACATCCTCGACATCAACAACCTCATCGACCTGCTGAAAGGCATGGGCGTGAAAGTGGTTCGCAACACCCCCGATGTGGTGTCACTACAGGCAAACGAGATCGACTTCGATTATTTCCAGACTGCTGATTTCATTCAAAAAGCCTCGCGTCTGCGTGGCAGCGTGATGATGATCGGTCCCCTGCTCGCCCGCTTCGGCACGGCCTATATGCCTAAGCCCGGCGGCGACAAGATCGGCCGACGCCGCCTCGACACACACGTCATCGGTCTCCAGAAACTCGGCGCCATCTTCAACAACGACGGCACGGTTCAGAAAGCCACCGCTCCCAACGGCCTTCACGGCTGCTACATGCTCCTCGATGAGGCCTCTGTGACCGGTACTGCCAACATCGTGATGGCTGCCGTGATGGCCGAAGGAGAGACCACCATCTTCAACGCCGCCTGCGAGCCCTATCTGGTGCAGCTTTGCAAGATGCTCGTCAGCATGGGCGCCAAGATCGAAGGCATCGGATCCAACTTATTAAAGATAACCGGTGTCAGGAAGCTGAAAGGCACCAGACATAGACTGTTGGCCGACATGATCGAAGTCGGTTCCTTCATCGGCATGGCCGCCATGACGGGATCCGAGCTCACCATCAAGAATGCAGGCATCGAGCAGCTCGGCATCATCCCCGAGATGTTCCGCCGCATCGGCGTTCAAATGGAATACAAAGGCGACGACATCTATATCCCGGCTCAGGACCATTACGAGGTCGAGACCTTCATGGATGGCTCCATCCTCACCATCGCCGACGCCCCATGGCCTGGCTTCACCCCCGACTTGATCAGTATCATTCTGGTGGTCGCCACCCAAGCCAAAGGCACCGTGCTCATCCACCAGAAGATGTTCGAGAGCCGTCTGTTCTTCGTCGATAAGCTCATCGACATGGGTGCCCAGATCATCCTTTGCGATCCCCATCGCGCCAACGTCATCGGCCTCGACCATCACCACGCCTTGCGCGGCATCCGCATGAGTTCCCCCGACATCCGTGCCGGCGTAGCCCTACTCATCGCTGCCATGTCAGCCAAGGGCGTCAGCATCATCGACAACATCGACCAGATCGACCGCGGCTACCAATACATCGACCTGCGACTGAACAGCCTTGGAGCAAAGATTGAGAGGATTTAATGTTTCTAAACCTTAATTTTTTTAATATAAAATTTGTAAATCATGTTGTTTTTGCTATCTTTGTCACTGATTATCAGTGATGATGATTTAGGTGTCTAAATAATAACCAAAGCATAATAACATGAAAAACAATTATTTGAAAAAAACCAAGACCATTGTTGTCTTGTTGGGGATTTGGTTGGCATGCTTCGCCAGCGCAAATGCCAATCCCGTTGACAGCGAAAGAGCACGCCAAGTGGCAGCGAACTTCCTAAACATCAACCGCTCTGCAGATCTGATAGATATCTCAGCTGAAGCTGGGTTTACAAACGTTTATGTGTTCACAACCGAGAAAAGCTTCGTCTTGCTGGCTGCCGACGACCGTGTGCAACCCATTCTTGGCTATTCTTTGAACGGCCACTTCGATGTGGAGAACATGCCCGACAACAAGAGGGCATGGATTCAAGAATACAGCGACGCTATCCAGCATGTCGTTGACAAACGTATGAGTGCAACATCGGAAGTGACGCAACAATGGCGTGATTTGGCCGAAGGTCATTTGAACAGAAGCGCCATGGCAGTCGTCGTAAGTCCTTTGCTGCAAACCACCTGGGACCAAGATGATCCTTACAATTATCTTTGTCCCGCATCGGGCAACGTGAGAGCCGTGACAGGTTGTGTTGCCACAGCTATGGCGCAGGTGATGAAATACTGGAATTACCCTACACGCGGTATAGGAACACACACTTACACCCATGCCAACTTTGGTGAACAGTCGGCCAACTTCCAGAATACCACCTACAATTGGTCGAATATGCTTAACTCCTACAGCAGTGGCTACTCCAGCGCACAAAGAAATGCCGTTGCCACTTTGATGTACCATTGTGGCGTTTCTGTCGATATGGATTATGGCACTGAAAGTAGTGGCGCCAGCACTGGAGCTGTTGCCGATGCCTTGAAATCCTATTTTGGTTATTCTAAAGATGTCCATCACTATTCTCGTTCCCGCTATAGTGACAGTGATTGGATCGCCATGCTGAAAGCCGATTTGGATCAATCACGTCCTATTCAGTATCATGGTTCTGGCTCGGGTGGTGGTCACTCTTTCGTGTGTGATGGATACAATTCTTCCAATTATTTCCATTTCAATTGGGGATGGAGCGGGTATTGTGACGAGTATTATACTGTCAACAACCTCAATCCTGGGCCTGGTGGCATCGGCTCCGGTTCCTTCGGAGTATATAATGATTCGCAAGGTGCCGTTATGGGCATTCACCCCTCGTCAAATACATCTACTCCGCCCAGTCTTAACCATAGCATTAGTGGTACCGCCGTCAACTTAAGTTGGACCTCTGTCTCAGGGGCTACCGATTATTACATTTACCGTGATGGATATAGGATTGCCACTACCACTTCTACTTCCTATACGGTTTCCCATTGTCATGGCACCATGTCGTTTTATGTGCGCAGTGTGAATTCGGCACAAGAATTGTCAACCTCGTCCAACATAGTGACAGTTACGATTCCCTACGTCAACCCTGTGGTTGACAATTTGGAGGCCTCCCTGACCGACAATAATGTGACACTCACTTGGTCTGCCCCCGATTGGTGCTATCCTTCCTCGCCTACGGCCACTGTGACCATCGGGAATGGTGTTCTTTCAGGTAGTAGTTTAGGATATAATAACGGCAATAACATATATTGGGGCCATCGTTATCTTGCATCAAGCCTCAGTTCTTATAATAACAAGACCATTTATAAAGTGTCGTTCTATACCAATGAAGGTGGATCCTATCAGATCCATATTCTTAATGGGACCAACACTTATTCCAGCGGCGTAGGGCCACAAACAAAACTTTGCGAGCAAACTGTTTCAGTGCCGGGAACAGGGTGGCATGATGTGGACCTGACCACTCCAATCGTCATTGATGCTTCCAAGGATTATTGGGTGTTCATCTATGATCCAGAAGGCAGAGACTATCCCGCATCCTACGCTAATTATAGTGGTAGCGATGGCAACTATTATTCATCAAATATTTATTCATACATCCCAAATACTTATTCAGGAGTTGCTTTCCTCATCCGCGCTTTTGTTACCGACGGCACCTATACTTATACGCTTTATAGAAATGGTTCCAGCATTGCCAACAACGTGAGCAACACGACTTATACCGACAGCAATTTGTCGCCAGGCACTTACACCTACTATTTGAAAACCAATTATTATGCCGGTGAGTCAGACCAATCGAACACAGCGACGGTGATTGTGGGACAGGAAGACGTCGAAACGCTGACCGTATATGAAGGGACGAGCACCACCAACACAGTCCCCGCCTACATCTTCTATTTTGACCAATTCACCAAGAGCCAATTCGTCATTCCCGCCAACGACTTGGTGGAAATGATAGGCGCACCTATCACCAGCATGACGTTCTATACCACCAGTTTCAATGTTCCTTACACCACGGAAAGCCCTGCCGATGTCTATCTGAAGGAGGTGAATTACACCTCAATTAGTGCCTTCGAGCCCAAGTCGTCCGCCACCATCGTCTATAGTGGCTATTTTGACATCGTGAGCGCAGATAATGGCGGAAAAATGACCATCAACTTCAGCACGCCTTACACCTACCAAGGCGGCGACCTCCTGATTGGCATTGAGAACACTCAAAGAAACTCTTATATTAACATTTCATTCCAAGGACAAACGGTGAATGGAGCTTCCATTTCGGGATACAATATGGCTAGCCTGGATAATGTGCACCCCACCCAGCGCGACTTCATCCCCAAGACCACTTTCGGCTTCATTCCCGCTTGTGAGACCAAAACCTTGCCTTACACTTATGGCTTCGAAGATCCCGAGGAGTTCGACTGCTGGACTAAGCTGAATTGCCATAACTCTTCAGCCATCAACAACAATGCCGCTTACGAAGGCGGATATGGCTTTAGGTTTCACTGGAGCACCAATCCACCACAATACCTCATATCTCCCAAATTTGAAGGAACCACTGGAATGAACGTTTCATTCTACTACCGGAATGATTCGGACGGCTGGACCGAGACTTTCCAAGTGGGTTACTCCACAACTACAAAATCGCCTAATGCCTTCATCTGGAGCGAGGAGGTGACCGCCCATGACCAATACACTTGGATGCTTTATGAAGATTTCTTCCCCGAAGGCACCAAGTATGTCGCTGTCAAGCTTACCTCCAACGACCAGTATTATCTTCTTCTTGACAACTTCAGCGTCGTGCCAGCTTATTGCGCTCAAGAAGACCAATGTAAACTCATCTTCACACTCAGCGACGCCTACGGAGACGGCTGGAACGATGCTGCCATCAACGTAATTGATGTGACAACCAGCACCTGCTTGACCACCATGTCTGCAACAGACCATGGCCTTAGCAATACTACTACCACCGATACCTTTGAATTCTTTGTTTGCGACGGCCGGGAACTGCGCTTCGAGTGGGTCAGCGGTAGTTGGGATGGAGAGTGCTCCTACACGGTGACTTACAGCAATGGAAACGAAATCTTTGCTGGTTCCGATATGATGAGCGATCCTTTCACCTTTACGGTGGATTGTGGCGGCAGCGAGATTCAAACTATACCATTGTCTGCGGGCTGGAACTGGTTCAGTACGTACATATCCGGCGAGCCCACGGAGTTGCTCCAGATGCTTGAAAACGGCCTTGGCGAAAACGGTATCGTGATCAAGAGCAATGCTGTCTCCACGGACTATTACGATGACTATGGATGGTATGGAGACCTTGACGACGAGGGGTTGATGAACGGTCTGATGTACATGATCCAAACCAACGCCGCTTGCACGGTGGAGCTGGAAGGCGTGCCCGCCAATCCCGCTGAAGTCAGCATTACCATCCATCATGGCTGGAACTGGATCGGATACCCGTGCGCCGAAGCGATGAGCGTCGCGGACGCTCTGGCCGGTTTCCAAGCTAAAGATGGCGACATCCTGAAGAACAGCGAGGCCTCCACAGACTACTACGAAGGCTTTGGATGGTATGGCGAGCTGGAGACGATGGAACCTGGCCAAGGCTTCATGTACTACTCCAACAGCCAAGAAACCAAGACACTCATCTTCACCTCGAACAAGGGTGCAAAGAAAAAGTAAAGTTATTCTTTACTGCCATTTTGTCAAAATCATCTTATTGGCAAACGATTTGATGATGTCACGGCATCATTAAATAAATATTTATTATGGAAGAAGAGAAAAAACCTGAGATTCAGGAAGATGAACAATTGAATCAAACCCAACAAGAACTCGAAACAGAAGTGAAATCCGAAACCACAGCTCCTGAAACGGAAAAACCGTCAGAGGAAGTGTCTTCGGACAAACGCCATAAAGGCAGACGCGCCCATGTCAAGGCATTGGAAGAGGCCAAGGCAAAGTATGCAGAACTTAACGACACGTATCTCCGTCTCTATTCGGAATTCGACAACTACCGTAAGCGCACTGCCAAAGAGAAACTTGAACTTTCAGCCACTGCCTCTGCAGCAGTCATGAGAGACCTGCTTCCCGTGCTTGATGACTTCGAACGCGCTATCCAGAACATGGAAAAAAACGGCAACGAGGCCGATCTGCAAGGTGTCACGCTGATTTATAACAAACTAAAAACCACCCTTCAAAAGAAAGGACTGGAAGAAATCGTAGCCATCGACTGCGACTTCAACACCGACGAGCACGAAGCCCTCACGATGATCCCTGCCCCCGACGAATCCAAGAAAGGCAAGGTTCTCGATGTCATCCAAAAAGGCTACAAGCTCAATGGCACGGTGATCCGGTTTGCAAGAGTGGTAGTGGGGAGTTAGGAGTGAGTTAGGAGTGAGGAGTTAGGAGTGAGGAGTAGTGAGGAATTTACCCCGTTAGGGGTTAAAGCTCGGTAGAAAATAAAAACAATAATATAATGGCAGAAAAAAGAGATTATTACGAGGTATTGGGCGTCAGCAAAAGCGCCACTCCGGAGGAGCTGAAGAAGGCCTACCGGAAGCTGGCCTTGCAATACCACCCCGACCGCAACCCTGGCGACAAGGAGGCCGAGGAGAAGTTCAAGGAGGCGGCTGAGGCATACGAGGTGCTGAGCAACCCCGAGAAACGTCAACGCTACGACCAGTTCGGCTTCGCCGGCATGAGCGGTGCTGGAGGCTACAGCGGCCAAGGCATGTCAATGGACGACATCTTCAGCCAGTTCGGCGACCTCTTCGCCGACTTCGGTCTGGGAAGCTTCTTCAGCGGAGGCTTCGGTGGCGGATCGCGTTCGGGTGGCACAGTACGTGAACGCGGCGGTAACATCCGTGTCAAAGTCAAGCTGAACCTTCAAGAGATCGAGAAGGGCGTCAGGAAAAAGATCAAAGTCAACAAATATGTCACTTGCGACCACTGCCACGGCTCTGGTTCGGAAGACGGCAACACCGACACCTGCCCAACTTGTAAGGGTCGCGGACAAGTCCTGAGGACGGTCAGCTCCCTCTTCGGACAGATGCAGACCGCCTCGACCTGTCCCAACTGCGGCGGCACCGGTAAAGTCATCAAGAACAAGTGCACCCACTGCCATGGCGACGGCATCGTAAAAGGCGAGGAAGTCATCGATATCGACATCCCTGCCGGTGTCGGCGAAGGCATGCAACTCACCATGCGCGGCAAAGGCGGCGCCGGCCCACACAACGGCATCAACGGCGACCTCTACGTGCTCATCGAGGAAGAAAAACATCCTGAGCTGGAACGCGATGGCAGCAACTTGATCTACAACCTTTTCATCTCCGTGCCTCAAGCCATCCTCGGCACCGAAGCCGAAGTGCCCACCGTCAGCGGTAAGGTCAGGGTCAAGATCGTCCCTGGCACACAAAGCGGCAAGATCTTGAGACTGAGAGGCAAAGGCCTTCCTGTCGTAAACGGCTATGGAAACGGCGACTTGTTAGTTTACGTCAACGTGTGGATCCCGAAGAAACTGTCAAAAGATGAGGAAAAAGTGCTTCAGGGACTCAACACCTCCGACAACTTCAAGCCCCACCCCACTGAGGACGACCGCTCGTTCTTCAAGAAACTGCGCGACTATTTCAGCTAATACTGACACTCTACGCTAATGAAAATCGAAGTCACCAACGTCACCAAACGCTATGCCGATCATCTGGCACTCAACAACGTGAGTCTCCAGGTGCCCGAGCAAAGCATTTACGGACTCCTGGGACCCAACGGAGCCGGAAAGACCACCCTCATCCGCATCCTCAACCAGATCACCGGACCCGACACTGGTCAGGTGCTCATTGACGGGAAGCCGTTGAGCCCTCAACACGTGGAACGCATCGGATACCTTCCCGAAGAACGCGGACTCTACAAAAAGATGAAAGTGGGCGAACAAGCCATCTATCTGGCCCAACTCAAAGGCATTGAAAAGCCTGAAGCCACCAGAAGGCTCAAGTCATGGTTCGACAGGTTCGAAATCGGCGACTGGTGGAACAAGGCCGTGGAAGAACTCTCCAAAGGCATGCAACAGAAGGTGCAGTTCATCACCACCGTCATCCATGAACCCGACATCCTCATCTTCGACGAGCCCTTCTCTGGCTTCGACCCCATCAACGCCAACCTGCTGAAGGAGTCCATCCTTGAGCTACGCGACAAAGGCGCCACCATCCTGCTTTCTACCCATAACATGAGTTCCGTCGAAGAACTCTGCGACAGCATCTCTTTAATTAATAAAGGTGAGAAAATCCTGGAAGGCAAAGTGGCAGACATCAAACGTCAGCACCACACCTCGACGCACGAAATCGTAGTCCATGCCGAAGACCCACAACCCATCATTGCACTTACCGACGACTTCAACCTGAAGATCGAAGACGGTGACACACAAGACACGCTGAAGATCACTTTCATAGGCGAATCCCCAAACACCCTGTTACATAAGGTGATGGAGCTCGGCTCTTTGGTTTCTTACCATGAGATCCTGCCTTCGATGAACGACATTTTCATTCAAGAAGTTCAATCCAAAAACCGCCAGTCATGAACAAGATCGGACTCATCATCAAGCGTGAGTATTTCACACGCGTCAAGAAGCGTAGCTTCATCATCATGACCTTCTTGGGGCCCCTGCTCCTGGCTGCCGTCTATATCATTCCCATCCTGCTGGCGCTGCATGGCGACAACGAGAAACGCACCATCGCGGTGGTCGATCAGAGCCATTGGTTTGAGCGCCAGTTCACCAACACCGAAAACCAGACATTTGTTCGCCTCGACGACATCAGCATCGACTCCACGAAAAAGCTGATTCAAGAAGGGGTTTACGACATTGCCCTGTTCATCCCGGAGACACAGCTCAACATACCCTCAAGCGCCATGGTATATAGCATGAAACAAGTCCCCATGAGCGTCGAAGACCATATCCGAGATGTGATGAAAAACGAGATCCAGGTGCAGAAGCTACTGGCCTCTGGCGTGGACCCTGATATCCTTGAAAGCATCAAGACCAGCATCAACCTCTCTGTGATCCGCATGGACGAGGAGGGTGGAGAAAAAGAGACCTTCACCGAAGTGCAGTTCATCTTGGGCATGATCCTAGCCATCCTCATCTACATGTTTATCATGTTGTTCGGCGGACAGGTGATGCAAGGTGTCACGGAAGAGAAGAGCAGCCGCATCGTGGAGGTCATCGTCAGTAGCGTCAAGCCCTTCCAGCTGATGATGGGCAAGATCATTGGCGTCTCGCTGGTCGCCCTGACCCAGTTCCTGATGTGGGTCCTGCTTACGGGCGCCATCTACATCGGATTCTCCGCTGCCGTGGGCATCAGCCATCCAGAGGCCATCAGCGCAGGGACGGTGATGAGCCAACAGATCAGCTCCAGCAACATCATGGACAACGAGGCGGTGCAAAACGTGCTCAACATCGTCCACTCGATCGACTTCAGAACCGTCATCATCAGCTTCATTGTGTTCTTCCTGCTAGGTTACCTGCTCTATGCCACCATGTTCGCCGCCATCGGTTCCATCGTCGAGAACAACACCGACTCACAGCAGTTCACCTTACCTGTGACGGTTCCCCTTATCATCGCCATGCTCTCCGCCATCTACGTCGTCAACGACCCCGACAGTAGTCTGGCCGTCTGGATGTCGATGATTCCTTTCACCTCGCCCGTGGTGATGATGGTGCGCATCCCCTTCGGCATCCCGATTTGGCAGGTCCTCGTTTCCGCCCTCATTTTGGTCGGTACTTTCATCGGCATGACATGGGTCGCATCCAAGATCTACAGGACCGGCATCCTCATGTACGGAAAGAAGTTGAGCTATAAGGAAATCTTCAAATGGCTAAAATATTAAAAAACAATTTGTGAATTCGAACAAAAAGCAGTAATTTTGCAGGCTCGATTTTAAGTAAAATCTATAAAAATTCGAAGTAAAATATTAAAAGTCAAATAATTAAATCGTTTTTACAATGCAAAACAAAGGAGCAATCAAGACGCTAGCCATCATCTTCGGGTTGATCTTCTTGTACCAGCTTTCATTCACTGTGGTGACGAAAATCGTTGAGAAGAAAGCTGCCAAGTTCGCCCAGGGTGATGTCGCCAAGGAAAACTACTATTTGGATTCCGTGAGCAACGTCAACGTGTACAACCTGTTAGTGAAGAAGTACACCTATCGTGAAGCTAAAGAAAGAGAAATCAACTTAGGTCTGGACTTGAAGGGCGGTATGAACGTCACCCTCGAAGTCTCCGTGAAGGACATCGTCAACGCTTTGGCCGGTGCCAATGCCACTGACCCCACCTTCCAGAAGGCCATGCAGCTTGCCACCGAACGTCAGCAGAAGAGCGAAGGCGACTTCGTGAGCCTGTTCGGACAAGCCTACGAAGAAGTTGATCCCAACGCCAAATTGGCCTCGATCTTCCTGTTCGAATTCAAAGACAAGGGCATCACGGTCAACTCCACCAACAGTGAAGTGCTGAAAGTGTTGAAGGAAGAAAGCGACGGCGCCATCGATCGTTCCTATCAAATTCTGAGAACCCGTATCGACCGTTTCGGTGTGGCACAGCCCAACATCCAGAAGCTGGAAGGCAGCGGCCGCATCTTGGTTGAGCTTCCTGGCATCAAGGATCCACAACGTGTCCGTAAGCTCCTCCAAGGCACCGCTCAACTCGAGTTCTGGGAGACCTACAACTTCAGCGAGCTTTATCAGTACTTCGATCAAGCCAACGCTAAACTGGCTGAGAAGACCAAGGCCGCCAAGAATCTCGAAGAGACTGGAGAGGTTGTAGAAAACGCCGAAGAAGTCGAAGGCGAAACTCCTGCCGAAGGTCAAACCGAAGTCGTTGCTGAAGCTGACACCACGAACGCTGAAGGCAACCTCCTTGAGCAACTTGCCGAAGACAAGAGCGAAGAAGAACTCAACGACGACGAGGCCCTGGCCAAGTTCCAAGCTGAGAACCCTCTGTACGCTCTCCTGCAGCCTTCCTATACGCAGCAAGGCCCTGCACAGACCGCTCGCGTGGGTATTGCCCAGGTGAAAGACACCGCCAACATCAACCGCATGCTGGCTGAAACCGCCAACATCTTCCCCCGCACCATGAAGCTCGCTTGGAGCGTGAAGCCTCAGAACTACGGTGGTGAGACCGAGTACCTTGAACTCGTCGCACTGAAGATGTCGCGTGACAACAAATGCGCCCTCGGCGGTGAAGTCATTACCGACGCCCGTCAGGACTACGGTCAGAACAACCAAGTGGAAGTCACCCTTCAGATGAACTCCGAAGGTGCCAAAGCTTGGAAACGCCTCACTGGAGAGAACATTGGCAAACAAGTGGCCATCGTCCTCGACAACTACGTCTATAGCTTCCCTGTCGTCAATGACGAGATCCCAAACGGTCGTTCAAGCATCTCCGGCGGCGGCATGCAAATCGAAGAAGCTCAAGACTTGGCCAACATCCTGAAAGCTGGTAAACTTCCGGCTCCCGCCCGTATCCTCGAAGAACAGGTGGTTGGTCCTTCACTGGGTCAAGAATCCGTTCAAAAAGGTATGTGGTCAATGGTGTTCGCTTTCATCCTCGTGCTGATCTACATGGTCTTCTTCTACAAGAAAGCCGGTCTGGTCGCCGACGTCGCCTTGATCGTTAACGTGTTCTTCCTGTTCGGTGTGCTGGCTTGCCTCGGCTCCGTGCTGACCTTGCCTGGTATCGCAGGTATCGTGTTGACCCTCGGTATGGCCGTGGACTCCAACGTGATCATCTTTGAACGTATCAAGGAAGAGCTCCGCGGTGGCAAAGCACTCCGTGCCGCTATCGACGCTGGTTACAAGAACGCCTACTCCGCCATTATCGACGGTAACGTCACCACCTTGATCACTGGTATCGTGCTGATCATCCTGGGTACCGGCCCTGTCCACAGCTTCGCCGTCACCCTCTGCATCGGTATCCTTACCTCACTGTTCACCTCCATCTTCATTAGCCGTCTCATCTTCACGAGAATGCTTGACAAGGAAAAGGAAATCTCCTTCACCACCAAGTTCACTGAGAACTTCCTGAAGGACACTCACTTCGACTTCATCAAGTTCCGCAAGACCGCTTACATCATCGCCCTCGTCATGATCGTCATCAGCGTTGGTTCTCTCGCCTTCAAGGGTCTGAACCTCGGTATCGACTTCAAGGGGGGTCGTAACTACATCGTTCGTTTCGACCAAGATGTGAAGGTTGACCAAGTCCGTGAAGCTCTGTCAGCTATCAATGTTGAAGGTTGGGAGACTCCTGAAGTGAAGACCTACGGTCCTAACGGCCAGGTGAAGATCACGACCAAGTACAAGATTGAAGACAACAATCCTGATGTGGACAATGAGATCCAAGGCATCCTCTACCAAGGTCTGAACGGCTTGTTCAGCCAAAAGCTCACCGCCGAGCAGTTCTCCTCTGAGGACGAGACCATCGGTGTGTTGAGCACACAGAAAGTCGGCGCCACCATCGCCAGCGACGTCAAACGCAAGTCCGTCTGGGCTATCGCTGTATCGCTCGTGCTGATGTTCGCTTACATTGCCATCCGTTTCCGCAGATGGCAGTATGGTCTCTCCGCCCTGGCAGCTTTGACCCATGACACCATCATCATGCTCGGTATGTATTCCCTGTTCTTCAACATCCTGCCTTTCACTATGGAAGTTGACCAGGCCTTCATTGCCGCCGTGCTGACCATCATCGGTTACTCCATCAACGCTACCGTGGTTATCTTCGACCGTGTGCGTGAAAACACCAACCTGCACCCGAAGGCCACTTGGAGAGAGAACATCAACAACGCCGTCAACAGCACCTTGACCCGTTCGTTCAACACCTCAGGATCCACCTTCGTCGTGTTGCTCGCCATCTTCTTCTTCGGCGGCGACACCATCCGCGGATTCATCTTCGCCCTGTTGGTCGGTATCCTGGCTGGTACCTTCTCCTCAGTGTTCCTGTCCTCACCCATCGCTTACAACCTTCTCAAAGGTCACAAGCAGGAAAAGGCACTCGCCGAGGCTGAAGAGAACAACAAGAAGAAATAAGTTTTCTTCCAAACAACACAAGAAAAGGCTCCATCTTTCGATGGGGCCTTTTTTTATTCCTTTATTTCTGAATAATTAGGCAAATCTTTCGTATCTTTGCTGAATTAATGAGAATTCTGTTCAGACCATGAAGAAATATATCATCATCCTGCTTTCCATCCTGTGCCTCGGACTCGACACCGATCTCTTTGCACAAAGGAACTATGCCAAAAACGCAGATCTGGCCTTTGGAAGAAAACAATACCTCGAGGCTGCAGACCGCTACAAGAAAGCCTATAAGAAAAGCAAACGCAACAAAGCCGAGAGAGCACGCATCAGCTTCCAGATGGGAGAATGCTACCGCCTGATCGGCCTTACCAAACGCGCAGAGCCCTACTATAAACGCTTGCTCAACACCGACTATCCCACTACACATCCTGAGACCTATCTGTATCTGGCAGAAACTTATAAGACCAACCAGAAGTTCAAGGAAGCTCTCGAATGCTATGAGATGTACCAAAAAATGGTTCCCAGCGATCCACGCGGCCAACTGGGCATAGAGACCACCAACCTCATCCAGGAATGGATCGACAACCCATCGCGATACCAACTTACACTATTGAAAAAAGTCAATTCCAAAAACTCCGATTTTGGTGCCATCTGGACCAATAGCAACTACAACGAGATTATCTTTACCTCCTCACGCAAAGGTTCCACGGGTGGCGAGAAAGAAGAAATCACTGGACAAAACTTCACCGACTTCTGGACTTCAAAGCAAGACCGAAA
The DNA here is from genome assembly GCA_017530365.1 of Bacteroidales bacterium. Taxonomy (GTDB): domain Bacteria; phylum Bacteroidota; class Bacteroidia; order Bacteroidales; family F082; genus Limimorpha. Next base: position 120,750 of record JAFXMK010000007.1, on the reverse strand, counting down.
AGGCGATTGGAGCACTCCTACCCTCGCCGATGAGAATGAAAACATCAACACCGACGACAGCGATGGCGCAGGTTTCATGAACGCCAACTACACCAAGCTGTACTTCACCCGTTGCCAAGCCGGCGAACACCGAAAAAACGGCTGCCAAATCATGGTCGCTTCCAAATCGGGTGGTGCCTTCTCCAATGCCATCCCCGTCGAAATCGCTACCGTTGACACCCTTGACATCGTGGGGCATCCTACCCTCACCAGCGATGAGCTGATCCTCTATTTCTCCGCTGAACGTGCAGGAGGTTTCGGTGGAAAAGACCTTTGGATCTCCACTAGAAAATCCACCACCGAGCCCTTCGGAAGGCCTTTCAACCTAGGTGAGAACATCAACACCGCCGGCGATGAAGTGTTCCCCTTCCTCCGCAACGACACCACCCTCTACTTCTCCTCTAACGGACACGGTGGCATGGGCGGACTCGATGTCTTTGTCGCCACCATCGATACCGCTGGCAACTGGGGCAAACCTGTCAACATGAAATACCCCATGAACTCCACGGGCGACGACTTTGCCATCTGCTTCCACCCCACTCAAGAAAAGGGCTTCGTTTCCTCCAACAGAGGCAACAATAGAGGCGTTGACGATATTTATTACTTTGAGGAGCCCAGCATCAAGTTCACGTTCTCGGGCACCGTCAAAGACGAAAACACCCTGCAGCTCGTCTCCAACGCCACCGTGCGTTTCGTGGGCTCTGACGGCTCCGTCATGAGCACCCGTACCAACGAAAAAGGCTACTTCAATTTCAGTGATTCGCAAGTCAACAAGAACACCACTTACGAAATCACCATCGATAAAGACAACTACTTCACCCTCAGTGCCACCGAGACCACCGTGGGATTGGAATTCAGCAAAGATTTCGTGAAAGAATTCATGATCCAGCCCATCCCCGACGAACCCATCATGCTGCCCGACATCCTTTATGATCTGGGCAAATGGGATCTCAAAACCCAATTTGAAGACTCACTCCAAGGCCTGATCGAGACCCTTCAAGTCAACCCGACCATCACCATCGAGTTGGCATCCCACACCGACGCCCGTGCCTCTGAGGAAAGCAATGACATCCTTTCCCAGAAACGTGCCCAAAGCGTCGTCGATTACCTCATCATCCGTGGCATCGACCCATTGCGTCTGACGGCTAAAGGTTACGGCGAGCGTGTGCCTCGCACCATCCAGAAAGACATGACCGTGAGAGGCTATACATTTAAAGCAGGAACTCAACTCACCGAAGACTACATCAATAAGCTGCCTAGCAATGAAGCCAGAGAAGCCGCTCACCAGCTGAACCGCCGCACCGAGTTCCGTATCCTCTCGAAGGACTACGTGCCTCGCACCGAAATCGGCGTCAACGACAGCGTCAATATCGCCATCAACCCGATGGAAGCCAAAGACATCGAATTCACCACCGACAAACGCGGTTACTTCACCTTCACCGCCATCGTAGATGCATACAGGGAGACCTTTACCTACAGCCAGAACGCCGAATTCAGCATGTCGGAAAAGACCGCCTTGAGACTCCTGAAGGAAGGACGTATCAGACGTGAGAACTTCCAAGGCGACGTCGAGAAGATCCTCGGCACAGGAACCGTAGCCAATGGTGCCATTGTCAACATCAAAGAGATCCGTATCGCCAACAAGACCTTGACGAATGTGCCTGTAAAAGTCGTCCAGAAGATGATTGAAGACTGGGTCATCGGCAAGAAGACCATGAGCCAGATGGGCAACTACGAATTCGACACCAAAGAAAGAAAACTGATTTTTAAATAAAATGACACGAGACTTAGAGACCCGGGACGCGAGACCTTTCTCGTCAACAACCCGAGTCCCGAAGTCCCGGGTCCCGAGTCAAAATGGAACAACAACGATACGCTCAACGCGGCGTTTCCGCCGAAAAAGAAGACATCCACAACGCCATCAAGAACCTCGACAAAGGGCTCTATCCCAATGCTTTCTGCAAGATCATCCCCGACATCCTCGGTGGCGACCCTGAATACTGCAACATCATGCATGCCGACGGCGCCGGCACCAAATCCTCATTGGCCTACCTCTATTGGAAAGAAACCGGAGACATGAGCGTGTGGGAAGGCGTGGCGCAAGATGCCGTGGTGATGAACACCGACGACCTCATCTGCGTGGGCGCCACCGACAATATGCTCCTCTCCTCCACCATCGGGCGCAACAAGAGCCTGATTCCGGGCGAGGTGATCTCCGCTTTGATTAACGGCACAGAGCTTTTCTTGGAAAAACTACGTAAGCTCGGCATTGGCATCTACCTCACGGGCGGCGAGACCGCCGACGTGGGCGACTTGGTACGCACCGTCATCGTCGACAGCACCGTGACAACACGCATCCGCCGCGACGAAGTGATTGAGAACAACCTGCAGCCTGGCGACGTCATCGTGGCCTTCGCCTCTTACGGACAAGCCACCTACGAGGACAGCTACAACGGCGGCATGGGCAGCAACGGTCTCACCTCCGCCCGCCACGACATGCTGAACCATTATCTGGCTGAGAAATACGACGAGAGTTACGACCACAGCATCCCTGAAGATTTGGTCTATTCCGGTCCGCACAAGCTCACCGACCCCACTGAGATCCCCGGCGTGGACGTGGGCAAACTTATCCTCTCGCCCACCCGCACCTACGCCCCGCTGATGATCCCGATATTGAAGGAGTTCCGCAAGCAGATCCACGGCATTATCCATTGCAGCGGTGGTGCCCAAACCAAAGTACTGCATTTCGTTGACAAACTGCACATTGTGAAGGACAACATGATGGCCCTTCCACCTTTGTTCAAGATGGTCCAAGCCGCTTCGGACACCGACTGGCACGAGATGTACAAGGTCTTCAACATGGGTTCTCGTTTGGAGATTTACACCAACGAGAAGGCCGCCAACGAGATGATTGCCATTGCCAAGGAATTCAATATTGATAGTCAGATTATCGGTCATGTGGAGGCATCGGACAAAAAGCAGTTGACCATCAAGAGCAAGTTCGGCATCTTCGAATACTAAATCATGGACATCACCGAAAAACTCGAAACCATCCGTCACCGCTGGGAGGAAATGGGCGAACAACTCGCCGACCCTGCCGTGGCTTCCGACATGAAGAAGTTCGTGAAGCTCAACAAGGACTATAAGGACTTGGAGCCTATCGTCATGGCCTTCAAGGAATACAAGACCTTGAAAGCCAATGTAGAAGAAGCCAAGGAAATCCTGGCCACGGAAAAGGACGAGGAGATGCGCAAGATGGCCCAAGAGGAGTTGGACACTGCCCAAACGCGCATCGAGCAGTTGGAGCAGGACATCCGCGTGATGATGATTCCCAAAGACCCGCAGGACAGCAAAAATGCCATCATGGAAATCCGTGCCGGCACAGGCGGCGATGAGGCCTGCCTCTTTGCTGGGGACTTGTTCCGCATGTATAGCAAATTCTGCGAAGCTCGCGGCTGGAAAACCGAAGTCACCTCTGTAAGCGAAGGTGCCAGCGGCGGCTACAAGGAAATCGACTTCACCGTGACGGGCAACGGCTGCTATGGTATTTTGAAATTTGAGTCTGGCGTTCACCGTGTGCAGCGTGTGCCCAAAACCGAGACCCAAGGCCGCATCCACACCTCTGCCGCTTCGGTGGCCGTGTTGCCAGAAGCCGAAGAGTTCGACGTGGAAATCAACGAGGGCGAAATCAAGTGGGACACCTTCCGTTCCTCAGGTGCTGGTGGTCAGAACGTGAACAAGGTTGAATCAGGCGTGCGCCTGCGTTATATGTGGAAGAACCCCAACACGGGCGAGATGCAGGAGATCCTCATCGAATGCACCGAGACCCGCGACCAACCCAAGAACCGCGAACGTGCCTTGGCGAGACTGCGCACCCGTATCTATGACATGGAATACCAGAAATACATCAGCGACATCTCCGCCAAGCGCAAGACCATGGTCTCCACCGGCGACCGCTCGGCGAAGATCCGCACCTATAACTATCCCCAAGGCCGCGTCACCGACCACCGCGTGGAAGGCCTCACCGTCTATAACCTCGCCGCTGTCATGGACGGCGACCTCAACGAGATCATCAACCGCCTGCAGATGGCGGAAAACGCTGAACGACTGAAAGAAAACATCGAACAATAAATATGAACAAGCAGCAACTCATCGAACAAATCCAGAAGAAGAAATCCTTCCTTTGCGTGGGTCTGGATACCGACATCAACAAGATTCCACAAGACCTATTGTCTTTGGAAGACCCCGTTTTTGAATTCAACAAACAAATCATCACCAAGACAGCGGAATACGCCGTGGCCTACAAGCCCAATACCGCTTTCTACGAGGTTTATGGCGCCAAAGGCTGGCAGAGCCTAGAACGCACCATCCAATACATCAAGGTAAACTACCCCGAGATCTTCATCATCGCCGATGCCAAGCGCGGCGATATCGGCAACACCTCGGCAAACTATGCCAAAGCCTTCTTCAACACTTTGAAGGCCGACGCCCTGACCGTGGCCCCTTATATGGGCAAGGACTCGGTGGAGCCTTTCCTCGGCTTCGAGGACAAATGGGTCATTTTGTTGGCCTTGACCTCCAATGCCGGTTCCAAGGACTTCCAATATCTAAATACAGGTGACAAGCTGCTCTACCAGCAAGTGCTGCAAACCGCTACCACATGGGCTTCTTCCGATAAGATGATGTTCGTGGTGGGTGCCACCCATCCTGAGGAGCTGGGCGAGATCCGCAAGATGTTGCCCGACTACTTTTTCCTTGTTCCTGGTGTAGGCGCCCAAGGCGGCGACCTTCAAACTGTCGCCAAGTACGGCTTGAACAAGGACTGCGGCTTGTTGGTGAACTCGTCAAGAGGCATCATCTACGCCTCCAACAAGTTCGACTTCGCCGACCGCGCAGCAGAAGAAGCGGAGAAGCTTCAAAAACAAATGGCCGCATTGTTATAATGGTCAAATAGCAACAACAAAAAAGGCAGCTTTCGGGCTGCCTTTTTTCATGACTTTAACCAGCACTTATCGATTCACCGAGAACTTGCGGACAGCCATCTCACCGTTATTATATACACGGAGGAAGTAGATGCCGTTAGTGAATCCCGACAAATCAATCTTAGTATCGCCATTGACTTGTCTTGCCATCAGGCATTGACCCATTGTGTTGTAAACTTCAACCAAGGTCATGCTGCCTTCGACATTCAGATAGTCGTGCGCAGGATTTGGATACACCATCAATGACTTCTCCAGCTCACTGACGCCTTGTACCCAAGTGTGGAAATGGACTTCATTGCCATAAACCTTATTACCACCGACCATAGCGTATGCTTTTACTGAATACATGGTATTCAATTCCAAATCGTCCACATTTGCAGTGAAAGTCTTGCCGTCCAACACGCCCTCTACGGTATGAGGAGTGGGATCGACAAGCTTCTTGTATTCAAAGCCGACTTCTGAAGCAGAGCCATTCAGTGAGCCGATAAACATAGCTTCATGATCGCCAATAATTTGAGGTTCTGCTGTAGTTACAGTCACACCACTAGGATTGGTGATCGATATGAGATGCTTGGCTTCTTCACCGAAATTACCATTGCCCTCCCCTCCAAAGATCACATTGCCTTGACCATCCTTTACATAATAATAGCCGTTTCCGTAATTGCAGCAGATGCCATTGCCATTGCTGTCGTAGATTCTGAACAAATAACAATCGTTAACAGGAACGTTTTCAATATTTTGGACATTAGGCTGCGTAGAACCAGAGCCAATCAAATGTGGATAGGGACCACCTTCGGCGATCAAATCACCGGCTGAATTGATGATGTCCCAAGTGATCTGCTCTCCAAACTGATCTTGAATGACATATACTTTCAAAGTGGTGACATCCTCTTCCACTGACACTTCGGCCCATTCGAGACACTCGGCAGTGAAGTTTGTGACGTAGTCATGAGGCGCTCCATTGGCTTCAACAATACGAAGAGTTCCGTTGTGCAGGCCAAAGGGGAGATTCATATCAAACTGTATTTGAATAATGTCGCCCGACGGGAGACTTCCATTCCATTCAAACTCCTGGGTGGTGCCAACGCCAACTTCAGCATTGAATTTGAGGGAAGTAAGTTCACTAGTTCCAATGTTCGAAAGAGTGAGATTAAACGTTTGGTTCTGGCTGCAGGATGCGCCGAACTCTTGAGTGACAGCATTCACCATCGGATAAATGGGCTCGTTAGTCATTGTGGTCTTCTCAAGCTCGCAGGCATTCAGGATAGGACGAGTGGGAACGCCTTGATATCTTTCCGAAACAAACGCAATGAAACTGATGTGTTCAAGATTCACCGCCACGCCATTGGGACTGCCGATGCTTGCAGGGATTTGATACTCGTAGGTCTTCGTAATCAGCGTGCCTTGAGTCGCAGGTGAAATCGTCTCACCCCATACACCAGAAGTCACCATATCACGCAATACATGCATGTGTACATATTGTCCATTCAACCAACCACCAGGATTATAACTTGTTGGACTACCATAATCCGACTGGGCTCCAATAATACTATCCTGCAGCATCATCACGGTAAGATAGTTCTCAGTCACACTACTATTGCCAGTGTAATATACCTCAACAGTAATAGTAGCCACACGCGTATCAGGATTGACACGGGCAACACCTGCCACATTGCATTCTGCAGCTTGGCTGAGTTGTTGATTAACATAGTTTACCCATGTAGATCCTGTTTCGGTGATGCCACTGGCTTCAGAAGTGTTTCTATTAAAAACCCCAGCTGGGATACCATTATGAGGGAATGCATTGGAAAGCGTTCCTGAAATGGTAGTATTCAGGTTGGGGAACGAGGTGGGAGACAATGACCCCGTAGAGTGAACCGAGACACCGAAAACGCGGCCAGGATTGGCTGTCATTATTTCATGGGTAACCCTATGGGCAATCGGGCAATAGCCACAACCACGACCCGTGAATTCCTCAATAACAACATTTCTGTTCGCTGGCACGGTAGAAACATACTGCTGGGCTTTCAGTGCAAAACTAAAGGCCAACAACGATAGTAAAATGAATGTAAACTTTTTCATATAATCGATATTTGATTGGTTTTCCGCTACAAATATAATATAAACAAAAAAAATGCGCCCATAAAGAGCGCATTTTTTTCATTTTCCTCAAAACAAGGATCAAACACCTTCAATAATGGTAGTCCAGCCAAACTCATCAGGTTCAGTGCCATACTGGATGCCACGGAGCTTGTTGTAAAGCTTCTCGCTCCAAGGACCAGGTTTGCCGTCACCGAAAGTGTAAGACTTGCCATTCTCAGGATCGTCGATGCGTGAGATCGGGCTGATGACAGCAGCGGTGCCGCATGCGCCAGCCTCTTCGAAGGTAGCAAGCTCCTCTTCTGCAATAGGACGACGTTCCACCTTCATACCGATGCTCTCGGCAATCTGGATCAAGCTCTTATTGGTGATGGATGGGAGGATGGATGATGACAGCGGAGTGATATAGGTGCCGTTCTTGATACCGAAGAAGTTGGCTGCACCAGCTTCGTCGATATACTTCTTCTCCTTGGCATCGAGATAGAACTCGCAGGCATACTGTCCACCATGGCATGCCTCAACGTGAGGACGCATGGAAGCGGCATAGTTGCCACCGACCTTATAGATACCAGTGCCAAGCGGAGCGGCACGGTCATACTTACGAGTGATGACGTATGGGTTGGCCATGAAACCACCCTTGAAATAAGGTCCTACAGGTGTAGCAAACACCAAGAACAGATACTCATCAGCAGGCTTCACACCTACACGGGCGCCCGTACCAATCAGCAATGGACGGAGGTACAAAGAAGCACCACTCTCGTAAGGCGGGATGAAATCGGCATTCAGCTTCACACACTTCACAATGGCTTCTTCGAACTTGTCGATAGGAAATTCGGCCATCATGATGCCGTGGCTCGACGATTGCAGACGCTTGGCGTTCTCGTCCATGCGGAAGACGCGCACCTTGCCGTCTTTGCCACGGAAAGCCTTCAGACCTTCGAAGGCTTCCTGACCATAGTGCAGGCAGGTGGCAGCCATGTGGATGTTGATGGTGGTTTCTGAACTGACTTCAAACTCGCCCCACTGACCGTTTCTATAATAGCAGCGGACGTTGTAATTCGTTGGATAATAACCAAATGGGAGACTTCCCCAATCGATGTTTTGCATGATATAATTTGTGTTTTTTTGAATTAGTTGTTTGGAAACAAAGATACGAAGAATCTTTTGATAAAAACCATTTCTTTTAGAATTATTTTACAGGATGGTTTCAAGGTAATGTTGTTGAATGCCGTATTGCCGCTTCAGGTCGCTGATGGCTTTGCTAATCATCAGTCTATCAGGTTCTTTATCAGTCTTCCGTCCTACCAGCAAAACATTTTTCGGCGTATGTTCCATTTCGATGAATTCCATCACTTGGGTCTTGTAGCCGTAATATTCCATCATCAAGGCTCGTATCGTGTCGGTGATCATCACGGCTTGGCGTTCCATGAAAATCCCATAGCGTGTAATGGCATCGACTTTCCCAGAGCGTTCCATCTCCTGACGAATCTGCTTATGGCAACAGGGGGCGCAAACAATCAACTCCGCTCCCGCCCTGATACCTTTGGCAATGGCATCATCAGTGGCCGTGTTGCACGCGTGAAGGGCAATTAACACATTCAGCTTCTCAGGACGAAAAGTCCCGATACTGCTCTCTACAAATTCCAAACCTTTCAACCCCGATGACTTAATGATCTCATTGATCTTCAGCACCAGGTCCGGCCGTATCTCAACGCCTTTGATATCGACATCCAGATGTAACCGCTGGGTCAGCAATTCATAAAGAGCAAAGGTGAGATAGCCCTTCCCTGCTCCCATGTCGGCGATGTGGACAGCGCCGTCGAATTTCATTGGCTTGACAAGACTTTCCACGATCTCGGCATACTTGTAAATCTGCTTGAACTTATGCTGCATGTCGGCGGTAATCTTGCCCTCGCGGGTAGTCAGACCCAATTGGTACCACCAAGGATTCGCTGGATTGATAAGACGGACCTTCTGCTTGTCATGTTCCAAGTTCTGCTCGCGGCATTCCTGAACCCTCTTGGTTTGAATCGTCGCTTTGCCTTTACTTGAGACCAACAAAATGACATCCTCGTTTACCGTGAAAAGCACAGCATTTAAAAAGCGCTTCGGAACCATCTCCCACAAGACATCCATCATCTGCGCCGCATCATAGTTTTTCACCTCGTCGCGGCGATCGTAACGATAAGTAAAAGCGAATAGACGTTGCTCCTTGATCAGGACAGGTTTCACATAGATGTTGCGCAGTTCGTCATGCTTCTGCACCGGCTTGCTCAATGTCATTTTCACCATGACGTTTTGAGCAACTGCCTCTTCAACAATATTTAGGAATCTCCCTATACTTTCTGACATATCTCCTTACTCACTCAACACCACTTTCTTAACGACAACCCCTTCGTCAGTGACAAGGCGGAGAAAATACACTCCTTTTGCATATCCAGCCATAGAGCATTCCACTTCAGCGGCATCGACTTTCTTCGTCTCCACCAGTACTCCGTCCACAGTAACCACCTCAAGCTGGCGAATGACCAAACTGGATTCTATGTGCAGCTGTGTCTTGACAGGATTCGGATATAGCACGAATGACTCTTGCAAATCTCCCACGCTATTATTGTTCTTTTGGAAGCTGGCCTTAAGGTTGCGATTTGCGCTCGCAGCAAATGTATAAACGGCATTAGTGCTGACCATCACGTCGTTTTCTTTCCAACCCTTGAATTGATACCCAGTATTGGCATTAGCTCTCACAGTGACGTTATCACCAACCTTATACAATCCGCCACCACTCACAGAACCTCCCACAGCGTTTTCAACGCTGACCTGGATGTCGGCCAATGAAATGGAATAGGCGTCTGAAGGATTGGATGTTCCTCCTAAACCACTCGCCAAAACCCGATACATCAAGGAGCCAGAAACCAGATGTTCGTCACGATACTCAGTCTTTGTAATATGATCGGCAATGGTAGTCCCGTTTCTGGTCACCTTATAAGTGAGACCAGAAGCCTCAAGAGTGACAGTAAACATCCACGAACGGTTTTGTGACGCGTATGAATACCATGCAGAACACGACTTTCCGATATAGGAAGCATCTTCTACCCCTGGTCCCGAATAAGAGCAATAAACAGCTGGATACCCCACAGTAGCTGGAGCATAGAAGACCACCCAAAGGTCATTCTTATAATCCAGTGGAACACTTGTCGTCAATTCAACGTCATTATATCCCAAATAGGTACAATTATAAGATTGCTCATATAGAAGATTCTCGGAATTCGATGGATCACCAGCATAGAGATACAATTTATATGCACCAACCTCGTAAAGATACACCTGCACTTCCGTAATGCTCATACCTGCAAACTCCACAAGATCAGCTACAGGATAACGCTGTGCCCAATAATTGGCATAACCCTCGTAACCAACTTGACCTTGAGCGGATCCCGTACCGTACTCTAACGCAGCACTTTGAGGAATGGGAGAATCCCATGTCAGCATCAAGGAAGCATCGTTCTGATTGAATTGACCAGACACTGCTGTTGGGGCAGCTAAAGTAAACTCAATCTGAACTTCGACTGAAGTTGACCGCGGAGAACGGTCTCCGTTGCTCTTCAAGGCCTTGACATAATAGACATAGTTCCCATAAAAAAGGTTTGGATCAACATAGCTTGTCCCACTCACCTGTGAAGCAATCAAAGAACCATCACGATACACATTATAACTGGACGCGCCCGACGAGGCGTTCCATGTAAGGCGGACATTCTCTCCATCAACTGTAGCACGGAGATTTGTTGGAGCTTGAACAGCATAAGAGGCAGGATACAACCCTGTGATAATCCTGTTGATGTAGTTCAGATCTGTTGAACCATCAGGATTCAGCGACCCAATCATAAAATAGGCGTCATGGGTGCCCGCCCATCCCCAATTGAAATGGAAATAGTCGCGGTTATCATAGCCATCGCAAATAAAAGCATGACCTCCATCACTAGTTGCATTGTTTCCTGAATAATACACTGGACGAGACTGATTCAGTTCGTCTTTGATCAAGGTTTTCCATCCAGCATCAGTATAATACACCTTCTCATCCATCACTGTTCCGGGGTTATAACCAAAATATTGGATCATGGCATCGGGGACATCAGACGAAGCGGCAGAGCTTACTTCTGTTCCATATTCCATCTCCACAGCCACACCACATTGATACACCAAAGTACCAATGGCTTGCTTCTCAGCCAAAGAACATGAAGCACTCGGCGTAAAGGTCATGTGATCCCAGTCGTAAGTAGTGTTTCCGAAATTGGCGCTTTGGGTGCCGTAGGTATAATCGTAATACGAATGCGATCCTGTGCCTTTGTTCGGGTATTCCCAATACTTCATAATCTGAGACATGGCCGTTGCCACACAGCCCGTAACACTATTGCCCGGACAATAGTAGTTGAAAGGAGCGTGCTGACCCCATTTTGAGTCTATCAATGGCAACACCTCAGCACGATTAACAGGCTGCCAAAGGGATCCCTGCTTCAGGGTCTCCCAAGCCTCTCTAACACTTTCAGGGGCTTCAATCCGATGCTCTTCCAGGTAAAGCATTTCATTTTCATATCCCTGAAGCCATGACAGCATGTTGCAGGGAATGTTTTCTTTGTCAAATGGCCGGTCCAGCGCATAGCCCAAAACTGGCATCGCCCTGTCGTCAGCCGACATAATGACAAAACTGTGATCCCCAGTAAACACATACAAGTGCTCCAACCGCGAACTCCGGTCAAGCGACACCTCCACCAAGGTCTCAATTGGCAATGCTTTCTCCTCCATCTTGGCTTTCATGAAGTTGGAGGCAATCTTCAATGCCTCAACATGTGATACAGGAGCGCCATTTAACGAAATCATCGTCGTAACGGCCATGAGTAAGAATAGAATTCGTTTCATAACTTTAATATTTTTATTGTTTATCTGCTTAATATCACTTTCTTCATTACAATACCTTTATCAGTAAACAGGCGCAAATAATATGCTCCACTTGCCAAATCCTCCATCGAATAATCCAACTCATCGGCATCAACATCTTTGGTATCTACCGTTTCACCATTCAGGTCAGTGATTTCCATTTTGCGAATGAGGGCTTGTGACTTGATATGCATGTGCGATTGGATCGGGTTAGGATAGACTTCCATTATTGGCGATTCATTCTCATCTATTCCAGCCCCTGTGAAGCGTGCTTCCAGCTGGCGCGATTCGTAAGCATAGAATCTGTAATTTAGATCAGTGCTAACTGTCACTCCATTCTCTCTCCATCCAAAAAAGGATGCGCCGGGGTTGGGAACAGCCTTCAACTCAACATAATCTCCGTCTTCATAAAAACCATCACCTTCCACCTTGCCATAGCCCGAAACACGCACATCCACATTTACCAAAGAGATCGTGCAAGCTTCAGAAGCAGACGATTCCACCCCGTTGAAACTGGCTATCAGCTGATAGCGTTGAGTGCCGGCAGCAAGATCGTTGTCAATATAATAACAATAGCGGACGTCGTCGGCAATGACGGTCCCGTTTCTCAATACTTTATAGATAAAAGGGCAATCCGAAACCTCCACTGCCATCCTCCATGACACATGATCACTTGCCATGGACTCCCAAGAAGAAAAGTCCGAACTGATATAGCAAGCATCTTCCAAACCAGGTCCGTCATAATTGCAATAGACCACGGGATACGGAATGGAAGCGGGAGCAGACAATACCATCCACAAGTCCTTGGTGCAATCCAGCAAGAATGGCTCATCCAAGTAAAACGATTGGGTTCCACTTTCCGTTATGGTAAGCGTCTGTTGGGTGATCGTTTCTGTCACGCCGGCATGATTACCTTTACACAGATACACCGTATATTCTCCAGGATATCTAAAATATGCTTCCACAAAATCAACACCCAAGCCCTCGTATTTGGCGATCATGCTGGTTGGATAACGCTGTGCCCAGTAGGTGGTCGATGTACCGCCATAGCCATAGCTATCATCCTCATACCCAGACCTTTTGTAAAATATAGTACCCGTTTCCGTTGCCGGATTGTTCCAATACAATTCCAGTTCTCCATCAACAACATATGCGAACAACCCAGTGGGAGTGGAAACCTGTATCGTCACCACGGCTTCCGCCTCATTGGATTTCCGGGAACGATCGCCTGAACTGGAGACGCCCCTCACGAAATAACGATGACGTCCAAAAACCACAGAGGAATCCGTATAGGACAATCCAGTGACATGACTAGCAATCAGCTCACCATTTCTATACACCTTGTAATACGAGGCACCCGAGGCAGCGTTCCAACTCAGTTGCACATTGCTGCCATTGACAGCGGCAACGAGATTGTTTGGCGCACTGACTGGTACCGGACGGGGCTCAATGCCCATAATGACATAGTTATTCACATTATAGCTTTGCTCATGGTCAGGATTCAAAGCACCAATCATATAGTAGCCATCGTTTTGGCCATTCCAACCCCAGTTAAAATGGAAATAGTCACGACTGTCATAACCGTCACAGATGAACGCATGGGCAGATGCCCGATCCTGACCTGCATAAAACAAAGGTCTTGAGGCATCCAGCTCATTTTTCAATAACGACTTCCATGTGGCATCCGTGTAGCCATTTTTTTTGTGTACTAATGAGATTGAAGACGAATAGCCAAAATAGTTGGTCATGGCTTCAGGCACTTTGTTTGCCGGGGTACTACTCCCATCGGTTCCATAATTCATATCAACCGCCACTCCGCAATGATAGAGCAGTGTCCCAAGGGCTTGTTGAACTGCTGTCGGACTATCCGAAGTCGCCCCATTCGGCGTATGATCCCAATCATATGTAGTGTTTCCAAAAGAAACGGAGAGCGATCCGTAAGTGGGATGTGTAAAGGAGTGATACCCTGTCCCTTGATTGGGATACTCCCAATACTTCATAAGCTGAGCCATCGCTGTCGCCACACATCCCGTAACACAGTCTCCAGGACAATAAAGATTGTACGGTGCACGCTGTCCCCACTGACTGAAGACCAACGGCTTCACTATGGCCCGGTTTGACACCTGACCAGCAACTCCCTGCATGAGATCTGACCATGCCCGTCTCACCTCCTCTGTCGCCTCAACCCGATTGTCATTTAACGACTGAATCTCTTGGTCGTAGGAACGGATCCAGTCCAAGGTGCTCTCAGCAACATCCAATGAAAAAGGTTTTTCAAAGGAATAAGCCAGCACAGGAAAAGCCCGGTCATCTGCCGACAACAACACGAAACTATTCTCTCCTGAAACAGCATAGAGATTGTTGAAACCAAATTTACCCCCCAAATCAACCAGTTGCAATTCATTGGTTTTTAAAAATGCAGCTGCCATTTTTACGGCCTCTGAGCGATGAACCGGCGACGCTTTCATAGAAAGCATCGACACCAAGCATATTACAATCAATATTGCTCTTTTCATAGCACTATCACTTCATTATTTAAGCACCAACTTCTTCGTTAAAACGCCATCGTCAGTTACAATCTGCAATAAATAAACTCCCTTGGCAAGACCTTCCAATACCACGTCCGCCTCAGTAGCATCTACGAGCCATTGCTTCATCCGACGTCCATCCATGGCAACCAAATCCATCTGACGGATCATGGTTTTAGCCCCAACATGCAGTTTGTCTTTGGCCGGATTTGGATACAAACTGACAGTGTGGTCATCGGTCAAGGTTTCACCCACAACGACGCCAGTGGTATCCGAGGCCACGACCTTCACATTGTCGATAAACCATGAATAGGTCAGCACATCCGCTCCGTTGTTATGGGCACGGAACCTCAACCTGATGTTCTGTCCTTGGTACGCAGACAAGTCGATGTGGACAGGTTCTTGGAACTGGTTGACCCACTCCGACTGATCCACAGCATCCCAAAGGGTACTCCAAGAGCCTGTGTTGGTGTTCAACACATCCACTTTATAATGGTCTTGATATTCCGCTACACCATATTGGCAGAAGGTCTCAAAGGAAAGAGCAGCAGGGCGATCGATAGCCATCAGCGGGGTTACAAGGCTCTCGTCTTGAGGCCCCCACTCTTCCGACTCATCCCATTCCACACCGGCCATTCTCGTGCCTTGCGGAGGCACCACATAATACTCATCGCCAAAATAGTTGGTGGCATATTCAGCTCGGAAGCTATACCATCCGAACCAGCTCATGTTGAGCGATTCTATCGTCCATCCCGCTGGCGGGAATTGTTCATCCTCAAAACCTTCGAGAAGGATGGGCGCCTGCCAATCCCAATGTAAGTCGTAAGGATCAGAGTCGGCGGCATGACCAAGATCATCAGTCAGATGGAACACGATGCTTGCCGTGGTGTGATTGGGCTGTGCAGGCAAGGTAGCCGTGAAATCATAATTCGCTTTTGACGATCTGTTCAAGGTGATGTCGTGCGATTGTCCGTCTATCGTATAGGTGGCCTGCATCTGATTGGGCACATTCGATTCATCGTAAACCTTCAACGAGATGTTCATCTCAGTGTCAGCCCATGTTTGGGCGCCCTTGAGCGAAACGACAGTGGGAGGATTGTTGTCCACCGAAGTAGCGTTGATGTAAACATCATCGATGCAAAGGTCCCATCCATAGCCGCTCTCAGCTTCAAAGATGACAAAACCGTAGCCTTCTGGGCTATCAAAAGTATAGGTGTATTCATACCAATCGCTATTCTCCCCCACCACTGGCTCCATCATGGTGTTACGATGTACGGTGCCAAGCAAAGTTCCATCAGCGGTGTTCGTAGTCGGAGAATAATAGACATTGATCCTGTCGGGACGGTTGATATTGTTGTTGAAGTTACGGAAAATCCAATAGCGAACGACGTTGTCAGTGGCATTGAGATGCAGTTTGGGAGAGATCAAAGAGCACGTCCATCCTTCCGGAGCAGAATAGCTGTAATAACGAGCCATTGCGGCACTTTCATCATGAGGCAAGCAATTCGGCCAATCGTTTGAAGTCCTGCGCTCATAAACGTAGGTGCCGTTGGTCGCCACATTCTGCCATCCAGCTGGAGGGAAAGTCGCGTCATCAAATCCTTCCGACAAGGGGAAAGCGTTGACAGGTTCCAAAGCCGTGATTTGGAAATCTCCGCTTTGGGTCGGCGCAGAATGCGAAGAAGTCACATCGAAAGTGGCATGTAATATCTCGCCATCGGTCAAATCCATGGGCAAAGTGGCCTTTGCCACTAGTTCTACGGCGCTGTTGTATGGCAACGCCACTTGGGTCACTTGGGAACCGTTCTGATAGAATTCCATTGGCAGGGTTCCTGTGTTGGCAAACTGATACGTGTCATCCTGTTCGCCAGTATTGCTGAGCAGGAAGCGCAGGTAAGCCGACTCACCAAAATAGACTGTGGTGTCGGGAGTGAGCTGGTCGATGGCAAAGTTATACTGCTGTGTTTGCTCGATAACCACATCGTCGATCGACAAATACCAAGGCGAGTTGGTGGCAGTGCTGTGGAAGCCCACATAGCAGGAGCCCGTGTTGGTAGCTTGGAACACCGCCGAGGCTTGTTCGAACGCTTCGTTGCTGACTTGTATCTGTGGCAGCACCGTGATGGTCATCGCTGAAGGTGTGGCACTCGCTCCAGCTTTCACTTCCAGGTCAAAATGATCAACATGCCAGGTGGCGTACCAGAACGACACGCGATAGTAGCTGCCAGCGGTAACGTTGATTTCCTTGTATGCCCACACGTCAGTGTTATAGGTAGCATACATATACCAGTCGCCTGTATGCGGCTTCCTTCCACGAGCAATATTGTCGTCGGGAATGGTGATGCCAGCCTTCCAGCCACCATCGTCGCAGATCCACCCTACCGGTGGTTGATCTACTGTATTTCCTGTTTCAAAAGTCTCGTTGACAAGCACTTGGGCAAATGCACCTCCCATAAAGAGTAGCATAAGCAAAAGGGTAAAGCATCGTTTCATAGGCGTCATTATTTGATTTCACACCTACAAAAATAAAAAAAATTTTGAGAAAGCTGATTATTTCTCCGATTCTTTCATTTTGGCTTTGACTTCGGAGATTTTATCTTTTACCATCTGTGTGTTCTGATGGTCTGGGCCAAGTGTTTCTTCCCAAATAGTTAATGCCTTTTGGTAGTATTCCAAAGCCGTTCCATATTCTTTCATGCCTCGGTACACAGAGCCTATGTTGTGATAACTCCAAGCAACATCGGGATGATTTTCTCCGAAAGCTGACACTCTGATACTAAGTGCCTTGTTGTAAAATTCCAATGCCTTAGGATAATCTCCTTTTCTGTAATACGCCAAACCAATACTATTATAACTAACGGCCACTTCGGAATTGTTTTCACCAAGAGCGGATTTGCAGATAGATAAATCCATATTATAGTATTCTATCGCTTTGTCTTGGTCGCCTTGATAGCTATACACCATGCCAATATTATTGTAACAGCCAGCTACAACTGTATGATTCTCTCCGAACAATTGCTTCCGAATGCCCAATGATTTGTTGAAGTATTCCAATGCCGTCTTGTAGTCGCCTTTTTCGGCATACATATATCCCAAATTGTTGTAACTTGTAGCTACATCTGGGTGGTTTTCACCATAAGAAGCAGCCTGGATGGACAATGCATTTTTTAAGCATTCCAACACAGTGTCACAAACTCCCTTTTGATGATATAAAGCAACACCAATGTTATTATAAGTATTAGCTAATCCCGGATAGTCCTTACCATAGGCAGTTTCATTTATTGATAAAGCCTTGCCATAAAATTCCAACGCCTTGTTATAGTCACCTAAAACATCGTGTAAATAGCCGATGTTTTGATAGCTGATGGCTAAATCGGGATGAGATTCTTCAAATATGGTTTCCCGGATGTTTAAGGCTGTGTTTAGACATTCCGATGCCATTTCAAAGTTGCTTTGCCAGATATGTAAATTGCCAATATTATTGTAAGCCGTGGCCACATCGGAAGAATTCATGCCAAACAGGGATTCCCAAATGGCTAGTGCGTTATTTTGATATTCCATGGCCTTACCATAGTCTTCCATCCAACAGTATACAACACCAATGTTATTGTAAAAAGTCGCTGTTTTTCCATTCTTTTCGCCGTACTGCTGTTGAGAATGACGTAATCCTAAATAGAAATATCCCAGTGCTTTGTCATAATCGGCAATATAATCTTGAATAAACTTTCCCGCATCCATCTGCCAATCAACATTCGTCGTATCCAGACTAGCCCGCAACTCAATGAAATATGCCGCAGTGTCGTTCAAATGCTGGGCTTTGAAGGTCTCAAAATAGCTGTAGCACCGTCTTGCGGCTTCCTCAATGTCTGCTTGTTGGAGGGCTTCGGCTTTCTCCAATTGGGAACGCTCATCTTGAAGCGCTTGTCCACGTAGCTTGATGTCAGCAACCTGAACGGTGATGTCGCCTCTTGTTTTCAGAAGCGAATCTGCCTTCACCAATTCGCCGTTCTCGATGTAGTAGGAGACTTGCCGGTAGAACTCATCCAGCTGGTCATAATCCAGCTCGGAATATCGCTTGGCCATGTCCTTGATGAGCTGTTCGTTGTTCTCCTGGTCCTGGTAGAGCTTCTGCAGGGCTTGGCGGTATTCCTCGTCAGTGATTTGTTGGTTGGCTTTCAGGTCTTCGATTTCGTCTTCCTTTTCCTGTAGTTGTTTTTGAAGGTTGCGGCGAATCTTCCGTTCGGCAACGAGCTGGTCTTGCAGTTGCTGTTCTGGGGTCTCCATTACGATATAAAGCGGATTGCTGGAATATTTATATGTCCTTGGGCATGCCTCCATATCCACAAGTTGATACCCCTTCTTCTTCACCGAATCCAGACGAAACTGGTCTGAGGTCACAGGAAAAGAAAAACTACCGTTAGCTTGGTTTACCAATATGGCGCTTCGTCCCTGAACCGAAATCATAGTGCCTTTCAAGCCTTGACCAGGCACGAGCTTGCCATTTACCATGCGGCCTTTGGTCTTCACGAAGCCTTGCTGGGTTTGGGCTAAAGCCACAAAACTCATTGACAGAAAGACGAAAAACAAGAAGTGCCTTTTCATAAATATGATTCTTTTCATGCGTTTATATGCAACTCGTTTTTGTTATCCACAACACAAGCAACTGTAGTGTCGCCCGTCACATTGACCACGGTCCTCAACATATCCAAAGGACGATCAATGCCCAAAATCAAGGCGAGCCCTTCTATCGGGATACCCACCGAATCGAGTACGATCATCAGCATCACGATAGAGCCACCTGGGATACCCGGAGTGCCTATGGAGGAGATGGTGGCCGTGGCTAAGATGAGCAATATCTGCCCAAAAGACAAGTCAATGCCCATCACTTGCGCCAAAAACACAGCCGCCACCGCTTGATAGCAACTGGTGCCGTCCATGTTGATAGTCACACCCACCGGAAGCACAAACGAGGAGACCTCTTCAGACACGCCCAAATGCTTCTGTGTGCGTTCCATGGTCAGTGGCAAAGTGGCCGCACTCGAACTGGTCGAAAAAGCCAGCATCTGCACAGGAAACACTGCCTTAAAGAACTGACCCAACTTCTTTTTGCTGAAAAGACGAAGGATGACAGGATATACGACCAAAATAATTACCGCCAAGGCCAACACGACCGTAAGGGCATACATTCCCAACGAAGAGATGATGCCGACGTCTCCAGCATAATCCACCATCAAGCCTGCCATCAAAGCAAAAACGCCCAATGGCGCAAAAGCCATAATGAAATCAATGATTTTCAGCAGAATAAGATTTAGCTGCTGAAAAAAACGCACAACCGATGCCGTCTTTGACTGTCCCACACAAATCAGCGCAACACCAAAAAGCAGGGCGAAAAAGACGACCTGCAACATGTTGGAATTGCTACTAAAAGCCTGAAACAGGTTCTCCGGCACGATATCCACGACAAACTGCATCGGCGAATCGCCTTTCACCTGCTGCATCTGGGCTTCACGCTCCGTCACAGTCTGCTGGTAACGCTCCACAAATTCAGTCTGCTTGTCCTCTGGGAAAAGCTTCCCCGGCTTGAGGAGACTAACCATTGCCAAGCCAATGCTCACAGCAATGATGGTGGTACACACATAGATCAAGATGGTCTTCAGCCCAATTCTCGAAAGGCTCTTGATGTCCTTCAGACTTACGACTCCCAAAATGAGTGACACCAGCACCAACGGCACGGCGATCAGCTTCAGCAGACGCAAGAAGATGGTCCCCAACAGCGCTACCCAATTACTGACAAAGCCTTCGCAATGCAAAGCAATGGCAGCGAAACCAAATGCCACGCCAAGCGCCATGCCGATGAGGATCTTGGCATACAACGGGAGACGTTTCTTGTTATGAGAGACTGTTTTCATGCTCCAAAGATAGGCTTTTTTATGCAATCCACAAAAAATTGCCAAAATGTCAGTTTTTGCCATGGCACATATTTTGACTACGGGACACGAGTCTTTGAGACACGTGTCCCGTAGTCCCGTGTCCCGAGTCAATCTTTAAATCTTCGAATTTTAAATCTACATCGATATGACAACCGGTAACATTGGAGTAAAGACAGAAAACATTTTTCCTGTCATCAAGAAATTCTTGTATTCGGACCAGGAGATTTTCCTGCGCGAAATCATCAGTAACGCTGTGGACGCCACGCAAAAACTGAAAGCCCTGGCCGCTTCGGGCGAGTTCAAGGGCGAGCTCGGCGACCTTACCATCAAGGTGGAAGTCGACAAGAAGAAAAAGACCCTCACCGTCCGCGACCGCGGCATCGGCATGAACGCCGAAGAGGTCGACAAGTACATCAACCAAATCGCTTTCTCAGGCGCTGAAGAGTTTATCGCCAAGTTCAAGACCCAAAGCGAGGCCGAAGCCGCCAACATCATCGGACATTTTGGCTTGGGCTTCTACTCCGCCTTCATGGTCTCCTCGAAGGTGTCGCTGATCTCGAAGTCCTGCAAGGAAGAAGGCACCAACGGCGTCATCTGGGAGTGCGACGGCAGCCCGGAGTACACGATGAACGAGATCCCGAAGGGCGACCGTGGCACCGATGTCATCCTTTATATCAGTGACGATGCTGCCGAGTTCCTCGAAGAAGGCCGCATCCGCGAACTGCTCAACAAATACTGCAAGTTCCTGCCCATCCCGATTCAGTTCGGCACACGCAAGGTGCAAGAGGAAATCGAGGGCGAGACCGACAAGGACGGCAAACCCAAGACCAAAGAAGTGGAGAAGCCTTGGATCATCAACGACGTGGCGCCGCTGTGGAAGAAAGCCCCTGCCGACATCAAGGACGAGGAATACAACGACTTCTATCACACGCTCTACCCAATGAACTTCGGCGAGCCGCTGTTCCACATCCACCTCAATGTCGATTACCCCTTCAACCTCACGGGCATCCTCTATTTCCCAAAGGTGAAGAACCGCTACGAGTTCCAGCGCAACAAGATCCAACTCTACTGCAACGAGGTCTTCGTCACCGATAGCGTCGAAGGCATCCTGCCCGAGTTCCTCTCGCTGCTGCACGGCGTCATCGATTCGCCCGACATCCCGCTGAACGTCAGCCGCTCGTTCCTGCAAAGCGACCAGAACGTGAAGAAAATCTCGACCTACATCACCAAGAAGGTGGCCGAGAAACTTGAAGAGTTGTTCAAGAAAGACCGTGATGCCTACGAGAAGAACTGGGACGACATCCGCGTGTTCATCGAATACGGCATGATGAGCGACCCGAAGTTCTACGAGCGCGCCGAGAAGTTCTTCCTCTTCAAGGACACCGACGACAAGTACTATACCATCGAGGAGTACAAGACCTTGATTAAGGAAAACCAGACCAACAAGGACAAGATGCTGGTCTATCTGTATGCCACCGACAAGGACGACCAATACACCAACATTGAGAACGCCAAGGCCAAGGGCTACAACGTCTTGATGATGGACGGCATCCTCGACCCGCATTTCATCAGCGCCTACGAGCAGAAGGAAGGCGAGAAAGGCAGTGACAACCGTGCGATGTTTGCCCGTGTGGACTCCAACACCATCGACAAACTCATCGTGAAGGACGACAAGGAAGCCGCCTCGGGCCTCGACGACAAGCAGAAGGAGACCGTGAAGGCCGCCTTCGAGAAGGTCATCGACAAGGTGAAGTTCAACGTGGAGTTCAGCAACGAAGGCGCAGAAGCCGCGCCCGTGGAGATCACCCAAAACGAGTGGATGCGCCGCATGAAGGAGATGGAGCAGATGGGCGGCGGCCCCATGTCGTTCTACGGCTCGATGCCCGACAGCTACACGCTGATGCTCAACACCAACAGCCCCGTCATCACCGGCCTCTTGGACAAGGACGAAGCCGCACAAGAAGCCACGATTCGGCAGATTTACGACCTCGCATTGCTTTCGAAGAATTTGCTGAAAGGCAAGGATTTGAGCGAGTTTGTGAAGCGCAATATGGATCTGTTATAAAGGCCGCCCCGAAGGGGCAATAGCTACTAGCCCAGGGCAACGCCCTGGGTTAACGGGCAACGCCCGGATAAATCGAGGAAACGCCCGGGAAAATGATTTACGAGAACGATTGAGCCATGTCAACGCCCCGAAGGGGCAACAGTCAACAACCCAGGGCAACGCCCTGGGTATAAGCAATCAAAATCATGTCACAATCGCTCTCCAAAATATACCTACACATCATCTTCCACATCAAAACCTCCAGTCCAGCAATCAAGGAGGAGCATCTGGAACGTGTTCACTCCTACATCGGACAACTGGTCAACACCACAGGTTGCCAAACGTTGATTGTTGGCGGCGTTTCCAACCACGTTCACATAGTTTGTCAGCTATCAAAGAATGAAACCGTCTCTCATCTTTTGGAAGAGGTCAAGCGGAACAGCAGCCGTTGGATCAAGACCATCGACGACAGATACGGACATTTTGCCTGGCAAGGTGGTTACGCCGCTTTTTCAATTAGCGAGTCCGTATTGCCAAAAACAATCAATTATGTGAGGAATCAAAAAGCACACCATGAAAAATCGTCATTTCGGAAGGAGTATCTGGATTTCCTGAAGCACTACAAGGTCGAATATGACGAGAGGTATGTGTTTTCTGACTGACCATAATGCTTTTGCCCTTTCAGGGCGAAACCTAAAACCAATAACGGTTGTCGTGGCATCACATCATTTATCCAGGGCGTTGCCCTGAACTGGTGGCTGTTGCCCTTTCAGGGCGTCTTTTTCCTCAAAGAATCGGAATGGAAAACGATAGTAAACCTCCTCTTCTTCTTCAGGGTACAATTGAGCCCAATGCTTCAAATACCTCTCCATGGCATACTCTTCCTTTAAGTCATTTAGGGCCTCCATTGCCGATGCCATAACAGTTATATAATCACCGTAAAGCATCTCATCGCCCACCTTGAAGCGGATGATGTAATTCAAATCTTGTCGAATCAAATCCTTAAATCTTGCTTTGCACTCCTTTCCTTCCGTTGTTACACCATTGATTTCAAATGTCCCTATCCCTTTTGGCATTACAACAATTTGATTAGGAATTTCAGAAACATCCACAATCCATTTCTGATAAAGCGAATCGTCCAAAAACCGAACAGGTATCCTTAGCGAATGCAAGGATAAAAAAGTATAATACCTGACATCCAACTCACGACGTCTAGGCACTACAGCATACTGAATCCTATAGAATCGCATGTCGGCCAGCGCTTGTCTC
Source organism: Bacteroidales bacterium (assembly GCA_017530365.1). Taxonomy (GTDB): domain Bacteria; phylum Bacteroidota; class Bacteroidia; order Bacteroidales; family F082; genus Limimorpha. Next base: position 96,926 of record JAFXMK010000007.1, on the reverse strand, counting down.
ACCTCATCCACATCCTTCATTTTCACCTTTTTGTCAATATTCAAACGACAATTCAGCAAAGGAAAGTCCGCTTCATTATGGCATAAGCGCCAATCTTCCATAGACTCAGAAAACGCTTTCAGATCAACTGTTTTGCCATCTACAACAATCAAGCATTTTGATTCCGTCTTGTCTTTGGATTGCACCAAATAGGCATTTTTGGAAAGCGTAGCATGTTCCACTTTTTCTAACGTTTCCGTTTCAGGCAATTCCAAACTATACCTATGAGGAACATTTCGACTCAAAAAGGCATTGTCGAGTGACTTAAAATCAACCACATTGATTCTTGACATACCAAATGCGAGGACGGCCACAAGCACAGCAGACAAAGCCATCCATTTCACGGTTTTTCTCTTGAATGCTTGCCTCATCGCCACCCATGGATGCAAGAATAGAACAATGATGAGCAAAATGAAAAGATGCTTGAAGTCGGGATACAAGGAAAATGCGTAAAAGGCACCAGGAAAGCTGAAAATACAGAACCAACATAATAAGACCTTCGCAAACCAATACAAGAAATACCAATTCAGATTACGCTGGCCGTTGACAATCTGCACCGCCCAACGATGTCTCTGCTCGAAAAATCTTCTTGGACCATCAAACCAATAAGCCAAACAAAAAGACTGAGCCAAAATAACCGAAACAAAAGCGAAAAACAACTGATAGAATGAGCGTTCCTTTTCACTTGGCACCCAAATGTCAAACTCTGGCGTTACCGTCATCACACGAAAAGCCTCCAACATGGCACAAGAAAAGAAATAGAACACAAACGACATGAGGAGTGCCATCACAACTCCCGACACCAACTTGAAGGTCGACAAGTGAGAACGCAGCGGATGCCAAAAAGCAGCTGCCATTGCCTTCAAAACTCTGTTCATATCGATTCTGTTTTAGTTGTTTGACATTGCAAAGAAACAAAATTTTAAGCAAAATACTTGTGTTTTGAAATACTACATTTGGCCATCGACGAAACCGAAGTGGGCTTTGGAAACAAAATCCCTTTGTGGATGTTTGGATTACTTTATTAAAATTATTATTTTTGCCATCAAAAGAACGAGATCATGTCCAACGCCATCACCATATTGAACCACGAGGAAGACCAACGTGTTGTTGAGGCTATCAAACAGGCCGAACACAACACCTCGGGGGAGATCAAAGTGCACATCGAGAACCACTGCAAAGGCGATGTGGAGCAGCGTAGCCTCTTTGTCTTCAAACGCCTGAAGCTCAACGAGACCAAGCTTCGCAACGGTGTGCTCATCTATCTGGCCATCAAAGACCGCAAGTTCGCCATCCTTGGCGACGAAGGCATCGACAAGGTGGTGGAAGATGGCTTTTGGAACGATGTCAAGGATTTGATGCTGCAATCCTTCAAAGAAGGCCGCTTTGCCGAAGGACTTGAATACGGCATACTCCGATGTGGAGAGAAACTCAAGACCTATTTCCCCTATCAATCCGATGACGTCAACGAAATTTCTGACGAGATATCCTATGAAAACAACTGAGAAACGACATATCATCCTCTGGTGCCTGCTCCTTGTCGTGTTGCTATTGGGCACGACCCTGAAAGCCCAATTGCCGAGTCCCCCCTACCCACCTCGTCTCGTAAACGACTATACTGGCACTTTGAGCGCCTCGCAAATCAGCACGTTGGAACAAAAGCTGGTGGCCTACAACGACAGCACCTCCACCCAGATTTTGGTACTACTCGTCAACGATTTACAGGGCTACAGCATTGAGCAGTATGCCACCGAAATCGGACACAGCTGGGGCGTGGGACAAAAAGACAAAAACAACGGCGTCGTCATCCTCGTCAAGCCAAAGAATAGCAGCGAGCGCGGCCAGGTAAACATCAGTCCCGGTTATGGATTGGAGTCCTACATCGCCGACGCCACCTCCAAGCGCATCATCGAAAAAGAGATGATCCCCGCTTTCAAGGAAAACGACTACTACACCGGCATCGACAACGCGGTCAATGTAATTATGGGTCTCTGTTCAGGCCAGTTCAGCCAGGACGAATATGCCGACGACGGATTCCCCTTATGGCTGATCATCCTCTTTATCATTGCCATCATAATCATCCTCAGCAAGTTCTCCGACAACAATGGCCAGAACTACTCCGGTGGCGGACATCGCACCATCTGGATTCCCATGGGAGGCGGCTTTGGTGGCGGTGGCTTCGGAGGAGGCTTCGGAGGAGGTGGCAGCGGAGGCTTTGGTGGCTTCGGCGGTGGCGGCTTTGGCGGAGGAGGAGCCAGTGGGAGTTGGTAGTTATCAGTTGGGAGTGAGGAGTTAGGAGTGAAATTATTAACGAATACCCTAAAGGGGTTAAAGATCGATAAAAGATGAACAAACAAGATTTAGAACAAATCAAGGAACGCAACGTCACTGAAGAACAAGTGGAACGTCAGGTCGCCCAACTAAAACGCGGCACCACCTTTGTAAAACTCATACGCCCCGCAACCATCGGCGACGGCATCCTCAAGATGAGTCCCGAACAGGTCCAGGAGATGAACCAGACCTTCGACGCCGACAAGGAATACTACCAGTTTACCAAGTTTGTCCCCGCTTCAGGAGCTGCTTCTCGCATGTTCAAGGACTTGTTTGCCTTTATCGAGAACGGCGTGGAGACCAAGTTCACTGAGATTTTCTTTGCCCACATCCACAGCTTCGCCTTTTTTGACGACCTCAACGAAGCCGTCAAAAAACTCTATGGTCACGACATTGACAACATGATGAAAGAAGGCCGCCAGGTGGATGTCGTGAAAGCCCTTTTGCTTGACGAAGGCCTTGGTTACGGCAAGCTGCCAAAAGCACTGCTCAAATTCCATCATTACGAGCATTTCGACCGCCTGGCATTGGAAGAGCATCTCGTGGAAGCCGCACGTTACGCCACCAGCAACGACGGCACTGCCAAACTTCACTTCACGGTATCACCCGAACACGAACAGCCTTTCAAGGACACCGTCGCTCACTTGATCGACAGCTATGAAAAGCAATACAGCGTCAGATACGACATCAGCTATTCCTGCCAGAAACCGTCCACCGACACGGTTGCCATCGATGCTGAGGGCAATCTGTTCCGGGAAAGCAACGGAAAACTATTGTTCCGCCCTGGAGGCCACGGTGCCCTTATCGAGAATCTTAACGACCTTGGCCAAGAAATCGTCTTCATCAAAAACATCGACAATATCGTACCCGAGACCCGCATGGAGACCACTGTCACCTACAAGAAAGTGTTGGCAGGACTGCTGCTGCGCTTGCAGCAACAGAGCTTCGAATATCTTGAGATGCTTGACAACGGCGACATCACCATGGAGGAACTTAGCGAAATCATGACTTTCGCAAAGGAGAAGCTCATGATCGAAATCCCTGGTTTTGTGGAGCAATACGACATTTACGAAAAGACCGACTTCCTCTATGGATGCCTGAACCGACCCATGCGTGTATGCGGCATGGTAAAGAACGAGGGCGAGCCTGGCGGCGGTCCCTTCTGGGTGAAGAACATGGATGATGAGATCTCGTTGCAGATCATCGAGTCCTCCCAGATCGACCACAACAAAGAAGACCAGGAAGCCATCTTCAAAGGCTCCACCCATTTCAACCCCGTGGATCTGGTGTGCGGCTGCTGGAACTATAAAGGCGAGGCTTTCAACCTAACCGATTACGTGGATCCAAACACTGGCTTCGTCTCCAGCAAGTCGAAAGACGGCCGTGAGCTGAAAGCCTTGGAGCTGCCTGGTCTTTGGAACGGCGCCATGGCCGACTGGATCACCATCTTCGTGGAAGTCCCGATCGAGACCTTCAACCCCGTCAAGACCGTGAATGATCTTTTGAAACCGATGCACAACTAACCAAGTACCATGGACACCATCATAGAACTTAAAAACGCCACTATCTACCAGCGCGACAACGTTGTGCTTTCCGATGTCACCTTCAGCATAGGGAAAGGAGAGTTTGTCTATCTCATCGGAAGGACTGGCAGCGGCAAGTCTTCCCTCTTGAAGACTCTCTACGCTGAACTTCCAGCTAACGAAGGCATCGTCAACGTGGCTGGTTTCGACCTGACGGAGATTCGTCGCAAGGACATTCCTTTTTTACGTCGAAAACTCGGCATCGTGTTTCAGGACTTCCAACTTTTGGACGACCGCAACGTGGAAGCCAACCTCGAATTTGTGCTCAAGGCCACAGGATGGTACGACGAAGACGAAATCAGCAATCGCATCGATTTGGTCTTGGATAAGGTTGGGCTGAAGGACAAGCGCAAGAACATGCCATACAACCTCTCTGGAGGCGAACGTCAAGGCGTCGCCATCGCCCGTGCCCTGCTCAACAACCCTGATGTCATCTTGGCTGACGAGCCCACTGGCAACCTCGACCCCGAGACCGCCCTCGACGTGCTCAAAATGCTGTTGAGAATCGCCGACAGTGGCACCGCCGTGCTCATGGCAACCCATAACTACGGCCTCATTCAGAAATATCCTGGCAGAATTCTCAAGTGCGAGAACCATCAGTTGATTTGTTCGAGGGTGGAGTGAGGTGAGAGGTTAGATGTTAAAGGTTAAAGATAGTGTTGATGATTAACTGGGCGTTGGAATCATTTTGATAGAGTTCCTTCATGGCTTCATCGCGTTCCTCGATGTCGTCCTCTGTAAAATCCTCTGACATTAAACGATTGATCTCTTCGATGAACCGATCCGGCGTCTCAGCCACCACACAAAGACCACCTAACGATGTCCCTCGAACCATATCCTCGTTAACAAGGCAGAACCGGCCGTTATACAAGGCATTCAGCAATTTCAGCTTCAAGCCCGTAGGCTGATCCGTCACCATCACATTGATTTGGGCATTGCGGATGAGATCAATCATCTCGGCGTCTCCAAGATTAGCCTTGAGTGATATATGCGCATAGGGCTCACACAGTTTCAGCAAACTATCAGGAGGATTCAAACCGGCGATAACGCAAGGTATTTCCAAAGCTGAAAACACATTCTCAATCAACCACTCGGCAGCTTTTTTGTTTTCCGCCACGGATAGGTTACCATGATACAGCACATAATCGCCTCGGCCTATCTCAGAGCAAACCTTACTCAAAGCACTAAAGCCTGGAACAACGGTCGCATGGCCATACCTCGCATTGAAATAATCCGCATCCTTTTGCGTGATGGCGAAGATGCCAGCAGCTTTTTTCAACACGGGCTCATAACGTCTCAACTTCCGCGACTCCATCCGATAGAACCAACGTTTCCAGAAAGTCGATTCGGACTCTGCTAGCAATCGATAATACTCGTGTTCAATGTTATGCGCCCTGACAAAGATCTTGCGACTTTTCAACCTATTGTCGTTCAAAATGGCTGTTGTGTGCAAGCCCTCACAAAGGATAGGATAATCGTCTTTTAACAGATCTTGAATTAAAGCCTCGGAACGTCTGGATGCCACTACGTAGGGCTCACGGCTAAACTGTTTCCAAAAAGAAGTGTTCCTTTTATAGTACTTCACCTCATGACAACGGTCAAGCACTTCAGCCTCTCCCCTGCCATATTCAAAACAATGCAGATGCACCTTCACGCCAGCTTCCGACAAGGCCTTGATGCGGTAAAACACATCGATCACACCACCATAGTTGGCGGGATAAGGCACATCGAACGATATGACATGTAGGTGATAATCAGAGTCATTCATAGTTTTTGTAGATTTCAATCAAGGTTTTTTGTTCATTCTCCCAGCACAGCTCCTCAGCTGCTTGAGTCAAGCCTTGCTTCCATAGCATTCGCTTCGACGCATCACCCAAGCCTTCTTTGATGGTTTCGGCGATCGACTTTGGATCGTGATCGGGAATAAACAATCCTATATCGTATTTTTTGATAATTTTCTCTATTTCAACCAAATGTGATGCCACAATAGGCACCCCTGCCTGAATGAAGTCGAACAACTTGTTAGGCAGACAGAAACGATAGTTGAGGTTGGTGTCCTTGTCAAGCACAAAGCCCAATTCGGCCAGCTGGGTATAGGCCATCATCTGTTGGTATGGCATTCGGGGAAGGAACCGCACACGTTCCTCTATGCGCAAATCAGCGACCATTTGTTTCAACACAGGCAGCACGTCGCCACCACCAATGACCATCAGGTAACAATCGTCGAGGTACTGCATAGATTCCACCAGTTCCTCAGCCCCACGTTGGATATTGATGCCCGAGCCTTGTAATACCAGCAAATGCTTATCCATGGGCAAGTCCAGCGCTTGCTTGTCACCTTTAGGTGGTAATGCCGCCCGTGGTGGGATGTTGCGCACCACGTGGCATTTCACGCCATACTTTTCTTCAAACAATTCCGCGATGGAGTCGCATACCGTGATCATCTCTTTCAGCTTTGGAACCACGAAGCCTTCTATGCGTTTCCACACCCGCTGCACCCGTGGCCTATGGACCAATTCGGGCGTCTCAGTGAAGTACTCGTGACTGTCGTAGATCATCTTGATGCCTTTCAATCTAGAGATGAAATAATTGGGCAATGCCGTATCCAAGTCATTGGAAAGCAGCAGATGTGCCTTATGGAATAGTAGGAAGAAAAACAGCCGTGTGTTGAATTCCGCATAGAAGAGCGGCCCTTTCTCAAAGAGCAACTTCATTCGTTTCGTACGGTATGTCCTCTCGTCCATCGGCGGACTCTTGCGCAGTTTGCGACCCACCAAAAGCACCTCATACCCCATCTTTTGCAAGGTAAGGCACGACTTGTTGACTCTTTGGTCAGTAACCAAATCGTTGATGACCGATACGATGACACGTTTCATTGTTGCAAAAATAATAATTTTTTATCTTTGCGCTATGAAAACAAACATCAACCTTCAAGCATACAACAGTTTCGGCTTTCCTGTAACAGCAAAGTATTTCGTTGAGATCAACGATGCGAGAGAGCTTGAACGACTATTCCGAATGCCGGAATACAAAAACGAAAAACGCCTCATTCTCAGCGGCGGCAACAACATCCTATTCACCAATTCTTTCTTCGACGGCCTCGTTATCCTGATGAACAACAAAGGCATCAAGACCGTGGCCGATGAGGGTGACACAGTCATTGTCCGTGCCCAAGCCGGCGAGGACTGGCCAGAGTTCGTCAAGAAGATGGTTGAAAAGGGGCTTTACGGCGTAGAGAACCTCGCCCACATCCCAGGCAAGGTCGGGGCGGCTCCTGTTCAGAATATCGGTGCCTATGGAATGGAGTTAAAAGACAGCTTCCTGAAATGCGAAGCCATCCATCTGGAGACCGGCCGCAAACGCACTTTCGACAACAAGGAATGTGTATTTGGCTACAGGAGTAGCATCTTCAAGACGATGCTTAAAGGCCAGTATCTGATCACTGCGGTTGATTTCCAACTCTCAAAACAAGCCGAATTGAAGCTGGATTACGGCAACATCAGGTCGTATCTGAACGAGCACAGCATGACCAATCCCACCCTGCAGCAGCTACACGATGCCATCTGCGCCATCCGCGATGCCAAACTCCCCGACCCGAAAGTCATTGGCAATGCAGGCAGTTTCTTCAAGAATCCCGTGATCAAGACGGAACAATTCGAGGCCTTACAGCAGCAATATCCTGAGATACCTTACTATGACGAGCCTAATGGAAAGGTAAAGGTCCCAGCGGGATGGCTCATCGAACAGGCTGGCTGGAAAGGCTGGCACGACGAGCACGTGGGAGTGTATGAAAAACAGGCCCTCGTGTTAGTGCATTATGGCAAAGGCAAAGGTCAGGACATCGTTGACTTAGCAAAGAATATTCAAAAGTCAGTCAATGAAAAGTTCGGAATCGAAATAGCCCCGGAAGTTAATTACATCTAACCTCTTCGTTTTCAACGCTCCAACGCTCCCTTTAAATCAGCGACCTTCTCGAATCCATGCCGTTCACAGTATGCTTTCATTCCTTCGGCGACCTTCACTGACACGGCAGGATCGATGAAATTGGCCGTACCAATCTCGATGGCGGAAGCACCAGCAAGCATGAACTCTACAGCATCGGTGGCATTGGAGATGCCGCCCAATCCCACTACGGGAATCTTTACCGCCTTGGCAACCTGCCATACCATGCGCAAGGCCACGGGCTTCACACAGGGACCCGAAAGGCCACCGGTGATGACCGAGAGCTTCGGTTTGCGTTTCTCTGCGTCGATGGCCATACCCATCAGTGTGTTAATCAGCGAAACGGAGTCCGCTCCGGAAGCTTCGGCAGCAAGGGCAATCTCCGCAATATTGGTCACATTGGGCGACAGTTTGACCATCAGGTGCTTGTGATACACCTTACGCACCTCGGAGACCACCTGGGAGATACCTGCGGTGGTTACGCCAAAGGCCATGCCACCTTGTTTCACGTTGGGGCATGACACATTCAGCTCGATGGCGGGAATCTTGTCCAAGGCATCGACCATCTCGGCACCTGTCATATAATCTTCAAGAGTGGATCCTGAAAGATTCAAAAGCACGTTGGTGTCAAAGTCTTTGATACGTGGATAAATGGTATCAATAAAGTATTGGACTCCTTTGTTTTGCAGGCCAACACAGTTGAGCATCCCGGAAGGTGTCTCAGCCATACGCGGATAGGGGTTTCCTTCACGTGGATGCAGGGTCGTGCCTTTCACGATGATGCCACCCAGCTGGGCCAAATCCACGAAATCGGTGTACTCCTCGCCATAGCCGAAAGTACCCGAAGCCGTCATCACAGGGTTGCGCAACACCAAGCCGCGTCCCAAGTCAATCGTCATGTTTACCATTTCAACCTCCTTGTGTTAAATACCGGGCCTTCTTTGCAGACACATACATGGCCGTCAACAGTGTCTTCAACGCAGCAAAGGCAGGCACCAAGACCGCAAGCCATCAAATTTTCCAATGAAACCTCGCACCAAACGTTCTTTTCGGCAGCCAGCTTCGCAACCGCCTTCATCATGGGTTTGGGACCGCAAACATAGATTTTGTCGAAGCTTTGTTGCTGCCACACCGAGTGCATCGTCACGAAACCTTTCTCCCCGAGAGAGCCGTCTTCTGTAGTCACGAAAGTCTCGCCAAGTTGTTGGTAATCCGCCAAACGAAGCAAATCCGACTCCATTTTACCTCCCAACAGCAACGTCGGCCGAATGTCGTTTTCAACAAGAACCTTGGCAAAATAAAACAGCGGCGCGATGCCGATACCACCACCAACAAGCAGGCACTTCTCCCTTTTTTCAGGGATGCTGAACCCATTGCCCAACGGCAGCACCATGTTGATAACATCGCCAATCTCAGCCCCCGCCAAATGCCTTGTCCCCTCTCCTACCTGTTGCACCAGTAGGGTAATTTCATTGTGTTGGAAATCCACATCGTGGATGGAGATAGGACGACGCAGATAGGTGGATGGCGAGCCGTCAATACGCACCTGTACAAATTGTCCGGGCCGTATCTCTGGCAAAGCTCGATCCGAGCGTAGCCTTAACAGCACCGAGCGTCCATAGTCTTTTTTTTCAACTAGGATGAAATCTGTGATCTGTTTCATAGCGGTTGTTTTCGCAAAGATACAAAAAAAGCTGCCGAAGCAGCTTCTTTTTTGTCTTTTCTTGAACTTATTCCGTTTTCTCCTCCGGCTTCTCCTCTGGGGCAGCCTCTGGTTCTTCAGTGAAGTCAAGCAAGTTCTTGTCCATCAGCAGCTGATACCACTGGAACACTTTTTTCATATCTGAAGGATACACGGCATCCTGGTCATAGTCGGGCATCACCTCCAAAAACTTGGCACGGAGCTCGTCGTTGCTGGCCTTCTTGACATCGAAATCAACCTTGTCACCCATCTTTTCGTGAATGCCTTTGAACACTTCCTTCAGCGGACGATCCTCTTCAACGGAGAAGATCGAGATCTCTTCGAGCGAGCTCATGCGATCGTTGGCAAAGGCAGGAACGCACTTGCCGTCAAGGAGTGATTCCAAAACAATTCTTCCAATGGCCTGTGACTTGATCTGGAACAATCCTGGTTTACCAGAAATCGAAACAATCTTACTTAAATCCATAGTCTTTAGCTTTAATTTTTTAAAAATCGGGCAAAGATAGGAATTATTTTCAAGAATGTTTTAAATTTGTTGCTTTATTCAAACTATGCCACTGAATATGAGTGAGTTTTTCAAAAAAATAAAAGAGAACAAGCTTTCTGCCTTTATCCAGACAATGGTGATCTTGTCACTTCTCGCCGTCATCATAGCCTCATTTTATAGGGTTCCACATTATTGGAAGTGGATCCTCTTTGGCGCAGGTATTCTAATTACCATCGTGCAATTCCTAAGGATGAAGCATCCTCTATTATCCATCGACAGGGTTTTTGCCAACTATCCCGGCAAACAAATCGTTCTCGCCCTAATCGTCTTTATTATCTGCTTTGACTTTGCCTTGTGCCTTTTTCCAGGTAAAGGTATGCGTTCCACCCTCACCAACTTTATCAACTACAAGGCACTTACTGAAGAAGCTGTCGATGAGGTCGTGATTTCTTTCGACACAACCCTATACAAGCCCAACGCAGAGAATATCGCTTTCGTGGAGAAACCCGCCCATTACAAGAAACGGTCCGAATACACCAAATACGCCATTGTATATATGCTGGGCTTGGTGGTCTTTAGCGGTCTGTTGATAGCTACCATCAACCGCTTCATGGCAACTCGTGCAGAACGTTATAAAAAAGGAGTCAACACTTATAAGAATATCAGCAACCATTATGTCATCATTGGCTATGGTCCTTCCTGCATACCCATCATCCGCAACATTTTCAGCCGTGGCGAGATGAAACCTACAACGCGGTTCCTACTTCTAACACGTCAGGATCCCGAGATGGTTCGTCGCTATATCGCTTCGCAGCAGAAAGATTTGGAAGAAAAAACCGTTATCTACTCTGGAGACCTGGACACCATTTCACACCTGAAACGACTCAATATCCAGAAAGCGAAGGAAGTGTTCATCTTGGGTGAAGGCCGTGAACCCGGACGTGACTCCAAGAACCTGGAGTGCGCCAAAAATATTAAAGAGTTGAGAGGCAATACACCGAAAGACAAACCATTGCATGTCAACGTGCAATTTGACAAGCCCTCCTCCTACTCGACCATCAAACGTCTTACCATCCCCAAGGATTATTATGAAAACAAACAAGGTAAACAGTTGACCTACCTGCGTCCTTTCAGCTTCTATGAAAATTGGGCTCGATTGTTATGGGGCGTCTGCCAACTTGAAGGCTACCGCACCCTCGACCGTGGCATGATGGTGGAGAATCTTCCTGACAAGGGCTTGGTTACGACCGACAAGCATGTTCATTTGTACATCGCTGGATTTAACGAGATGGGCATCGCTCTTCTTCTTGAAGCACTACGCGTGTGCCATTATCCCAACTATGTGGAAGCCACAGGCGCCAACAAGACCCACATCACAATCGTCGATCCAAAGATGGACGAACTGTTGCATCGATTCAAGTCAGAGTACCCCTATTTGGACCAGATTTCCGACATAGAAATTGAATACAAAGCATGTCTGATCGAAGACGAAAGCATCCGTCACGAATTAGATGAATTGGCAAACCGCAAAGATGTTGTCTTGACAGTTGCGATCTGCTTTGAGGACGCCGACAGCAGCCTGTCTGCCGCTCTCGCCCTGCCCGAGTCCCTTTATTACCACATCATCGATGGACAGATCGTCCACAATGATGACGTGGAAATCCTGGTGCGCCAAGAGATCAAATCGGGCCTGGCCGACGCCTTGGACGAGGAGAACGGCAAATACGCCAACGTGAAGATCTTCGGCACCTTGGACAAAGGTGTCGATGACCAACTGTTGGACGACAACATGGCCATCATCATCAACGCCCGCTACCACTTCATGTATGGCACAACGCCTTCACAAGACTTCTTTAACCTCATAAAAGAAAACAAGAACAAGGCCTTGTCCGAAGCCGCATCAGCTTGGATCGCCTTGAACGAAGACCATCGCTTCGCCAATCGTTACCAGACAGAGATCTATAAGAGCTATCAAACCTACCGACCCCTGCTCGAACAGCATCCAGATCTGCTGTATCAAACCGAACACATGCGCTGGTCCGCCGAAAGGAGTGTCACCGGCTATCGCGACATCCACGACCCTGAAATCAAAAGCAGCGCCTATCAAATACATCATCTCATCGTGCCATACCATGATTTGAACGACCATGAAAAAGGCAAGGACAAAGACGTCTTGGAAATCATGGACAAGGTGGTGGCACTGGCGGACAGTCTAAAAGAAAACATCTTATAGCATAATTCCATGAAAAAACTACTATTACTCACAATCTCCATAGTGATAGGTCTCACCGTCTCCGCCCAGACCCAACAGGGCTATGTAAAAACCAAAGGCCGCATGGTGAACGGCAAACTGGTGCCTGGACAAGGCTTGAAAGGGGCCACGGTCTCAGTGAAAGGACGCACTGCTGTGTTGGTGAATGCCAATGATGGTGCTTTCTCCTTCCCTGTTCCCGACAAACAGTTCCGTCTGGACTCGGTGAGGAAGAAAGGCTATCAACTCGTGGACATGGAGGCTTGCCCGAGAACCTACAACTATTCCGGCAACCCCATCTACATCGTGATGGAGACGCCTGAGCAACAACTTCAGGACCAATTGACAGCCGAGCGCAAGATCAGAAGGAACTTACAGAAACAGCTCCGCGAACAGGAGGATGAAATAGAATCCCTCAAAGAACAACAGAAAATCTCAAACGAAGAATACCGCCAGACTTTGCAGAAGCTCTATCAAGACCAAGAGAACAACGAGCAACTCATCAAGGATATGGCGAAACGTTATTCCGAGTTGGACTTTGACCAGCTGGACGAGTTTTACCGCCAAGTATCCTACTGCATTGAGAATGGCGAACTGGTAAAGGCGGATTCACTACTGAAAACCAAAGGTGATGTTACCAAGCAGGTAGAGGAGCAGCTGAAAAAAGGCCAAGCCATCCTTGAACAGGAGACACAACTGAGCCAAGCCAAAGCAGTCCATACCGCTGATATTGAAGAATTGTCAAGAAGGTGCTTTAGCTACTACGAGACTTTTGCTGCACAACATCTGAACGACTCGGCGGCATATTACCTGGAATTGAGAGCGAGTTTAGATACAACGAATGTGGATTGGTTAGCTGAAACCGCCTCGTTTATTCAAACCTATTTAGCGGAATATGACAAAGCTCTTAAGTATTACCAATTAGGTTTGCGGCAATCGCAATTGCAATATGGGGAAAACAATGAGAAAACAGCGCTCTTTTTTCATCAAATTGGCACTCACATGGGCAAGTGCAGAGGTGATTACAACACAGAAATGGAATACCTTCAGAAAGCATTAGCCATTAGGAAAACACTCCTTGGGGAAAAACATATTGCTGTGGCAACTACATATTATAATATTGGTTCTGCATATACTATTCAAAACAATTACGACAATGCCCTTTCATGTTTTAACAAGGTTTTAGCTATTATTGACTCCCTTGGAGAATCAAATCTATATAAAGCAAGATGTTACGCTAACATTGGTGCTGTGTATGCTGAACAAGGTGATTATCAAAATGCGTTGGAATACGAAAACAGGTCATTATCAATTAAGGAAAACATCTTGGAAGAGAATCATCCAGAGATTGCTGAATGCTATTCAAATACCGGCGCTGTGTACTTTCATTTAGGAAACTACGATAAGGCTTGGGAGCACTTTAATAAAGCTTTGGTTATCCAAGAAAAGGTCTTCGGCAAGAATCATCCAGACATAGCGAGAAGTTATAAATTAATCGGAGACTATCATTACATCCAGAATAACTATGATAAAGCATTGGAGTGCTATTTCAAAGCCCTGAACATTAGAAAAACCATCTTCCCGGATTTTCATCCACTCATAGCAGAAAGCTACAATATTATTGGTCTAGCATATTCTGCGCAACATGATTACGATAATGCATTGGCATACTACAACAAGGCATTGTCTATTAGGAAACTCTTCTTAGGCGAGAATCATAGCGCTGTCGCTTGGAGTTATAGCAATATTGGTGCAATCTATTTAGATTTAGACGAGTTAGATAAAGCGTTGGATTATCATCAAAAAGCGCTATCAATAAGGGAAACAGTTCTTGGAGAAAACCATCCCGATTTAGCAGTGAGTTATAGCTTTTTGGGAAGCATTAATGAAAGACGTGGGGACTACGATGCAGCACTAGAATTCCACGAAAAAGCACTATCTATAAGAAAAGCAGTCTTTGGTGAAAACCATGGAAAAGTAGCCTTGGATTATTACAATATCGGAACAGTTTATTATAGATTAGAAAACTACAGAGCGGCATTGGATTTCTTTGAAAAAGCATATATGATCAGAAAGAATGCCTTTGGAGAGGATCATCCCAACACCCTCAAAACCCAAGAAACCATTACTAAAGTCCAAGCCAAAATGAAAGAATCTGAAAAATAAGCACCAGATCTATGAAAAAATCCATCCTCTTCTTTGCCGTATTGACTCTGAGTCTCTTCGCCTCTGCCCAGACCCAGCGAGGCATCGTGAAGTCCATCGGTCGCCCGGGGAAACCAGGTAAAACACTGAACAACGTGACGATCCAGGCAAAAGGAATGATCAACCCAGTGCTGAGCGACACTACAGGCGAGTTCAACATCTCCGTCCCAGGTAAGAACGACGGCGATGCCATCGTATTCCTTAGAATCAAGAAAAACGGTTTTGAATTGAAGGACAAAGAATTAATCGGTAGACAGTTGGTCTGTTCCTCTCGTGTGCCCATCATCATCCAGATGGTGGATTGTGCCCAGTTGGAAGCCGACAAAAAACGCATCGCCGACAATGCCTACCGCGTAGCAGAAGAGAATTACCAGAAGAAACTGGCAGAGTTGGAACGACAACAGCAGGAAAACGAGATTACAGCAGAAAAATATCGTAATGAGCTTCAGGGGCTGCAAGACAAATACGACAAATACCTTTCACTGATCTCCAACATGGCCGACCGTTATGCCCGAACCGACTACGACCAGCTGGACTCCATCGACTATCAGATCAACCTCTGCATTGAGAACGGTGAACTCGACAAAGCCGACTCGTTGATCCATACCGTATTCGATCCCGAGACCGTATTGGAACGCAACCGAGCCGCCAAACGCGAAATCGAAGAGAGAATCGCCATCGCTCAAAGCATCATCGACAAAGCACAAGCCGACAAGGAAGCCATCCTTCAAGACATCGAATATGCCAAAAGAGTGGCCTCCCTCAGTGAAAACCTCGCCCAAGAATACCTGCTCATTGACGACAAGCAGCACGCTTTGGATTGTTTGGAGAAAGCACTGAAGATCAAGAAAATCCTTTATGGCGAAGAAAGTGAGGAGGCCATGAAGATCATTCAAACCATCAACACCATCAAACCATGAGAAAAACAACAATACTACTTTTGTTACTGAGCCTCTTCTGGCAATGCCTTCCTGCACAGACCCAACAAGGTCACGTGAGAACACTGGGACGTCCAGATAAGAAAAGCAAGGCCTTGAAGGGAGTGACCATCAGGGTGAAGGGCCAACACAATCCCGTGCTCAGCGATTCCATCGGCTCCTTTTCACTTTTGATGACTGGTTTGAAAAACGGAGACGCCTACACGCTCCAACAAGTACAGAAATCAGGATACGAGCTGAACGAGACAAGCATCATAGGCCAACAACAGGCCTTTTCCGACAAAGTGCCACTCGAAATCGTCATGGTATCCCTTAATCAACTTCAGGCCGACAAACAACGCATCGAGAACAATGCTTATAAAGCCGCCGAAAAGAATTTCAATGCCAAGTTGAAGCAACTGGAAGAACAACTCAACAGCAATTCGATATCCATAGAGAAATACCAAGAGGAGCAGAGGGTCCTTCAGGAAAGGTTTGAAAGATACCAGACCCTCATCGACGGCCTCGCCGACCATTATGCCCATACCGACTTCGACTTGTTGGACGATAACGAGCGGGAAATCAACATTTGCATTGAGAACGGTGATCTGGAGCGGGCAGATTCTCTCATCCATCGCCTCTTCGACCCTGTCGATGTATTGCAGCGCAACGTGGATGCCCTTGCTAAGATCGACAAGCAACTGGCCCAAGCCAAAGGCATGATTGAGAAAGCCTACGAAGACAAGGCCAAGGTGCTGAAACAACAAGCCAAAGACGCCGAATACCTCTATCAGCTCTACACCATCGCATTGGCACGTTATGACGATGACAAAGCCCAATACTACATTGAAACCCGAGCAGAACTTGACACCACCAATGGTGTCTGGCAAACCGAAGCAGCTCAGTTTTTCTCAAGTCATCTGCAATTCCAAAAATCCATCCGCTATTTCTCAAGAGCTGCAGACCTGTTCCGTAAAGCGGGACGCGAGTATGAGCTCTCGTTCGCGCTCTACGGCCTGGGATCACAGCTCCAAGCAGCAGCCATCAACAACACCCAAAAAGATCCCGCAGCGGAACAGGCTCTTACCGAAGCCGTGTCCATTCAACGCCAGTTAGTCCAATTCTCCCCTCAACTATATAGCAAGAGTCTTGGCATCATGCTGACCAACCTTGGAGAAGAATACCTCAACACCCAACGTTATGAGGAAAGCGCCGCCATACTGAAAGAGGCACAAGAGGTCTTGTTCCAAGTATCTTTGGATCAACCCACTGATGAGAATATCTATCGAGTTGTCAACGTTTACAAGAAACTCGGCGATTTATACCTTGCCATGAAGAACTACTCATTTAGTGGGATTTATCTCATCGACGCCCTCACATACGGCAAGATGCTGGCAATGAGGAATCCCGACTATGAACATGCCTTGGCAAGTGTCTATACCTCATACGAATCCTTATATTACGCAACCAATAAAGCCGATAAATGCAAGAAGATGTTCCTACAAGCGGCTGATATCTATCGCCGACTTGCCAAAACAAAACCACGTTTCTACGAGCCGTTTCTCGCCAGTGAACTTGTTAGGCAAGGTTTGCGCATGATCGTCTCCATCGATTATGATGACATCTGCCTTGGTAGCAACCGTGATCCGAATGTTGTCGTCCCCTTCCTCGAAGCCCTCAGTTATCTCAACGAAGGGACAGACATCTACAAACGCACCATCACCCTTGACCCCACATTCGACACCCAATATGAACAGGCATTGATAACACTCGCATACGTTTACATGGCTTGTGACGCAGACAGTGCCTATAAAAGGTTGGAAGAGCTATTGCCCCGATGGAAGTCCTATTACCCCGATTGCTCCGACAACCCAAGTATCGTCAACCCCTATTTCAGCGATGCAGCCAAACAAACTGACTTTTATCTATCAGCTTTGAGATATCAAGCTTTCCTTTGTTTCTACCATAACGAGCCAAAGAAAGCGGAACAATACGCCAGAGATGCGCTTTGCCTCAACCCTTCACAAACCGACATCATCCCAGAGCTCGCCAACGCGCTCCTTTTACAAGGCAAGTATGCCGAGGCTGAAAAAGTGTATCTACAGTACAAAAATGAGTTGAAAGACACTTTCAATCAGCGTTTCGATGTGTTGGGAAAAGCCAATCTCATCCCCAAGAAGCACCAAAATGAAGTGAATCGCATCAAAAACCTACTAAAATAACGATCCATGGAACAACAATTCAAATACTTCGCCTTCATCAGTTACAACTCCAAGGACACCGCTTGGGGCAAGAAGCTGCAAAAAAAGCTGGAGCACTATAGGTTGCCTGCCACCCTGTGCAGCGAGCACGGATGGACGCGAACGCCTATCAAGCCTGTATTCTTCGCCCCTACCGACATCCAGCCTGGAGGTCTCTCCGAAGAGCTTCAGGAAAGGTTGAAGGCATCGCAGAACCTCATCGTAATCTGCTCACCCAACTCGGCACAGTCAAAATGGGTGGGAAGGGAAATCGAGTATTTCCATAACCTGGGCCGCACCAACAACATCCACTTCTTTATCGTGGAAGGCTCACCCCACAGCGGCGACCCCGCTACGGAATGCTTCAACCCCGTCATCGACCAGCTCGGACTTCCCGAGATCCTCGGTGCCAACATCCACGAGAAGGTTTACCGCCAGCCATGGCTCAACAAAGAACGCGCATACGCCCAGCTGATCTCCAAACTGCTCGGTGTGGAATTCGACACCATCTGGCAACGCCACAAACGGAGACTCATCCGCCGAACCATCATCTGGACCATTGGCATTTTGGCCGTCCTCATCACCTTGTTTGCTGTCTGGAGGATGAACCAACCCATTGACGTGCAGACCCGTCTCCACGAAGCCTCCTTCCATAACGAGGCCCTGCCACCGCTCAAAGATGCCGTCGTGACCATCACCCTCGACAATGAGACAAAAATCGACACCTTGAGAACCATGGATGCCACCGCACTTTTCGCCAACATACCCCATCGCTTCCTCAACAAACCCGTACACTTCACAGTGACCTGCCGCGACTTCCTCAACGTCGATACGACCCTGCTCCTGACACCAGACGTGAGTCTCGACATCCGCCGTGACCCCTCGGTCTATGGCGACATCCATTTCCGGCTCTTTAACCCCAATGATGAGACCTTCTTTACCAACGAGCCCCTCACGATCGGTGAGTTCGAAACCGTCTCCGATGACCAAGGCAGGGTCAGCTGTTTCATCCCTCTTGAATCACAACGAAAATCCTATAAAGTAATTACCTCTTTCCCCCTGCTCAACGACACCATCCATGCACCTTGTGGAAACGATGACGTAATCCTTGCGCAATGAAAAAGCTTGTACTGTTCATCATCGGTTTGCTATTAACTTCCATAGCCTTCTCCCAAACCCAGCAAGGCTATGTGAGAACCCTTGGCCGTCCCAACAAGAAAGGCGAAGCCTTAAGCAATGTAACCATCAGAGCCAAAGGTGAACACAACTTTGTTAACAGCAATGATGACGGCACCTTCTCCATAGTGCTACCCGGCAAAAAGAACGGCGAGGCCTATTCTTTGCAGCAAGTGCAAAAGAAAGGCTACGAGTTGAATGAAACCGACTTTATCGGGCGACAGTTAGCGTTCTCCGACAAGGTGCCACTTACCATCGTCATGGTATCCATAGCACAACTGCAAGCTGATAAACAGCGCATCGAGAACAACGCTTTTAAAACTGCCGAAAACAACTACAATGCAAAGGTTAGAGAGTTCGATAAACTAAAGGAGGAAAACAGGATTACCATCGAACAATACCAGCAAGAAATACAGAACCTTTACGACAAGTTCGAGAAATACCAGTCGCTCATCGATGGCCTCTCCGAGCATTATGCACATACTGACTACGATTTATTAAGTGAGAAAGATCGGATCGTAAACATCTTCATCGAAAACGGTGAATTGGAGCGTGCCGACTCACTCATCCGCCTCCTATTCGACCCCATCGACGTGCTGGAACGCAACAAGAAAGCCCTCGACCACATCGAACAACAGATCGGAGAGGCCAACACGATGCTCAACAAAGCCAACAAGGATATGGCCGCCGTGCTCAAACAGCAAGGAAAAGACGCCGAGTATCTATATCAGCTTCATACCATTGCCTTGGCAAGATTTGACAATGAGAAAGCACTGTTTTATATTGAAACCCGCGCCGAATTGGACTCAACCAACCCCAGCTGGCAATTTGACGCAGGCTATTGTTTCCAAGAATTCAACGATCACGTCAAAGCCAAGAAATACTATTCCAGAGCCTTGGACATCTACAGGGGCTTGAGCAAAGACAACCCACAAGCCTACGAACCCGACTTGGCCAGCACCCTGAACAACCTTGCCGTCCTTTACAAGAACACCCAGCACCTCGCAGAGAGTGAAAGCCTGTATCTGGAAGCCCTAGAGAGCTACAAACGTTTGGCTAAAGAAAAACCAAGATACAGACCGTTATACAAAACCAAAGACAAAAACAAAGAAAAAGCCAAAGACTACAAGCCTGATGTTGCTCGGACGCTTAACAATCTCGCCCTCTTGTATTCCAACACCCAACGTCAAACGGAAAGCGAGACCATGTATCTGGAAGCATTGAAGATCCGCAGACAGTTGGCAGAACAAGACCCAGACACATACGAGCCTGGTTTAGCCATGACACTGAATAACCTTGCCACCTTGTACCAGAACAGCCACCGCCTCTCAGAAAGCGAAACCTTGCAGTTGGAAGCCATCGAAATCCAAAAGCGTCTGGCAAAAGCCAACCCACAAGCCTACGAGCCTGATTTGGCCATGACAATGAACAACCTTGCCGTCATCTATTCCAATACCCAACGCCTTGCGGAAAGCAAAAGCCTACACTTGCAAGCCTTGGAAATTTACAGACGGTTGGCAAAGGACAACCCTCAAACCTACGAACCTGCTTTGGCCACAACACTTAGCAACCTTGCCAACTTGTACCAGAACGCTCAACAATTCACGGAAAGTGAGCCGATGCGTTCGCAAGCCTTGGATATCTATAGACGCTTGGCAAAAGACAATCCACAGCGGTATGAACCTGTTTTGGCCATGACGCTCACCAACCTCGCCATCCTTTACAAGAACACCCACCGCCTTACAGAAGGCAAGACTTTGTTCCTGGAAGCTTTGGATATCTACAGACAACTGAGAAAGAACAATCCACAGGCCCACGAACCAGAAATGGCCAAAGCACTCAGCGAACTTGCCGACCTATATTTCAACACACAACACCTTGAGGAAAGCGAAGCATTGAATTTGGAAGCCCTAGAGATCTACAGACGTTTGGAAAAAGAAAAACCTCAAACCTACGAGCGCGATTTAGTCTCGACGCTAAGCAGTCTCGCCACCTTGTATTACAAAACCCAACGATTCTCGGAATGTGAAACCATGTACTTGGATGCCGCAGCTATATACAGACGTTTGGCAATTAGCAACCCTCAGGTTTACGAGCCCAGGCTTGCCACCACACTGTATAGCATGGGTTTGTTATATTGGCAACAAGAGCAGTACCCACAAGCCATTCCTATCTTTGAAGAAGCACTGCCGCTCTATAGATCATTGGCGCAACATAATTCCTCCTACGGGAAATGGTACAACAACACACTCCAGTTGCTTGCTCAACTCTATCAGACGACAGAGGAACACGCCAAATGCTTTACAATCAATGAAGAAAGGCTTCCAATGTTGAAAAAGCGCTATCAAAAAGACGCCAAGACCTATCAAAAAGACTATGCCCGTGCCCTGAACGACCAATCTTTACAAGGCATCTATGTAAGCCAACTGGAAAAATCGGAAAGCTATGCACGTGAGGCGCTTTCCATAGACTCTACTCAAATCTGGATCAACTCCAACCTCGCTGCTTCCTTGCTTTTCCAAGGCAAATTTAAGGAAGCTGAAACCATCTACCTCAAATATAAGCACGAACTGAAAGAGAGCTTTTTGCAAAGCTTCCGTGATTTTGAAGCGGCTGGGGTCATCCCCGAGGAACGCAAGAACGACGTAAAGCGCATCGAAGATTTATTAAGCCCCACCGAAAAAAAAATTAACGAAACGGAATAATGGAATAATAATTGGATTGTCTTAATGAACAAAAGTGGATCATCGCCGTATATGAAAAAAAGACTTACCCCTATTCTCTTACTTCTCCTCATGATAAGCGGAACTGTTGTCGCACAGCTCCCCTCCAATGCCTCGCAGCGTGCCTTTCTCGACTACACCCATTCGCTTTATGTTGAAGGCAACCGTTGTTATGTGGAGACTGGCAACAAGACCCATCTGAAGCATCTTATCGACGACTATCAGACGGCCTTGAACCAAAGGGCTGAACGAGGACATCTCTCCCAAGCGACAAGGGATAGCCTACAACAAGAGATTAACAAGTTACTTGGCGATTTCCATTACCTTAATTCAGACGACGACCCAGCATCCTACGACCTGGCGGAAGACTATTTCCTGCAATGCCTCGACTACGCTGACGATCCAGCCCATCGGACACACCAAACCGTCAATCACGATCGCTTCATCCTCTTTCGTGAGTTAGGACAGCTCTATTACAAAGAACGTCGTTACGATGAAGCCTTTGAATGGATCGACCGTGCGGTAGCCTTGGCTTCCAACTATTACTCACCATACGATGATGTGGTCCTCGACATCTTGTCGCAATGGGCCATCTGCAAGGCTCGTGTGGCACAGAATCCATCTGATTTCAACGAGGCTATCGAGGTCATCGATGACGTCGTGGGATACTACAAGGACACCCTCTCGGGCGATTACGGAGAGGCCTTGCGCAAGAAGGCCAAGATCCTGATGCTTCAACAAGAACTTGAAGGTGGCAAGCCATCCTCCTCCGCATTGCGATGCTATAAGAGCTATTTCTCATTGAAGAAGAAAGATGCTTTGAAACGATTCGGTGGCATGTCAGCCGAGGACCGTGAGCATTACTGGATGCGACTCAGGCCTTTTGTGATCGACTGCTACCGACTGGAGCATGCCGACCCGGCTTTCCTCTATGATGTGACCCTGTTCAGCAAGTCACTCCTACTTGAGTATTCAAAAAGCAACAAGCTGCAAGTCTATAATTGGCAACAGATACAGCGGCAACTTAAACCAAATGAATGCGCCATTGAATTCTTGAAATACGAGAAATACGATCGCATGCAGATGGGAGCCCTCGTCCTCCGAAAGCAAGGAAATCCTGAATTCGTTAGCCTTGGCGACATCGGACATATCGTAGATGTCCCGCTCCGAGGTGGTGGCATCGTGGCCGACGCCATCGATTTCGACGACCCTTGGCTGAAAAACGACTTCTACTCCGATTCGACACTATTTTCCTTAATTTGGACGCCAAAACTTCTTGAGGCTATTGGAAACGATACCAAAAAGGTGTTTTTCGCCCCAGACGGCATCTTCCATTACATGGCCATCGAATATATGCTGCCAAGCGGAGAAACCAATCTCCATTCAGACCAACTGTATCGGTTGACAAGCACGCGGCAACTCGTCACCAAGACTCCAACACAAGCCAGCAAGAAGGTGCTGGCCTTGGGAGGCATCGATTTCGACAAAGCCAGCACATCGACGAAAGCTTCTACTTCCAAGCTTCTCAACGACGAATCTGCCTACTATTTCCTGAAGTCAATCAAGGTGCAACTCGCAGCACTTCCTGGAACCAGAGCCGAGATTGAAGCCATACAATCGCAATACGACAGTCTCAACGTTATCCTGCTGACCGACACGTTGGCCACAGAAGACGAGGCCATCAAGTTGGCCACCCAATTCCCCATCGTGCACCTGGCCACCCATGGTTATTTCATTGGCACAATGAGCGAGGGCACCGACCTCAAGCCCGCAGACTACGACGAATCCCTATCTCAAAATGGGTTGATTCTGGCAGGTGCCAACAACGCCATCGCTTCTGACAATTTCGATCCTTCCGTCCACGATGGCATCTTATCGGCCCGTGAGATTTCCCAGATGGACCTCTCCAACATAAGGCTCATCGTCCTTTCTGCTTGCCAATCCGGAGAAGGGTACATGACCAGCGATGGCGTGTATGGATTACAACGCGGATTGAAGAATGCTGGCGTTAAAGCCATGATTGTCAGCCTTTGGAGTGTTGATGACGAAGCCACCTCACTCTTGATGCAGGCGTTTTACAGGCACCTAAAGACGGAAGACATCCATACTGCATTCCATCATGCAAGAGAAGAACTCATCGCTACAGGAAGAGAACCTTCACGACGCTTCAACTCAAAACAGCTGAAAATGACAAAGTTGGAACCTTCCTTCGACTTGCCACAGTTTTACAATGCCTTTATCCTAATTGATATTTTTTGAAAACTAAACATACAACGACCATGAAAAAGAAACTATTACTAATCTTCTGCCTGATGATAACGGTCAGCATGACCGCGCAAGAAGCCATTCAAGGCGATGCCCTGAGAATGAGGGTCAACAGCATTAGCGCCAACGACTCCATCCGCATCAACAACTATATGCAACGGCAAAGGAAGTCGCGTTCTTTCCTAGCCACAGCTGGCTTGGCCGTATTGGGCACGTTGGTCAACGATGCTTCCAGCATCTTCGTTACTGAAATCATGAATGTGGCCAACATTCGGAGCAACATGAAGGCAAAATGGGACGAACTCATCGAGAACGAATGCTATTATCTCGACAGCCTTACCTTCATGAACAGTCTCAGCGACTTCTACAAACAAGGGTCATTCGACGGACCATTGGACCCGGCCGATCTTAACTTCAACGGGTTCACCTTAAACGCTCAACATAATGGCAAAGACGTGTTAAAGTTCTATTGCCATGTGGACACCGACGAAGCCGGGCTCAACCAGATCTTCAACCACAGCAAGTTCAAGCTGGTGCTCGACTCCATGTATTTCGACCCATACAGCTGCCATCTGCCCAACATGGCAGCCAATTACATTTACCCCGATGAAGAGAAAGACTACGGAAGAAATCTCACCTTCTCTTTCGACGACCGCGAAAACTTGATCGTCGGTCTGTATTTCAGCATCAGCTCCTCATGGTACAACGAGGCCGTCATGCTGGCAAAGAATGTTCATTTAGGCTCCTTCAACGTCCAAATCCCAATCGAGGAATATGATTTGGAAGACGGCCTCTTCATCTATAAAAGGGAGATTATCGATGCCAACCGAGAATACTACATGAAACATCAGCAGGAGTTCGACCCCGGATCGCCTTTATATGACTCGACCTTGACGATGCCTGACACCACCTACCTGAACATCAACGGCGACTGCTTCATCGTGCCCCGTTCCTACATGCCATTGCCTGGCGGCGTTGCCCATTGGGGAACCGGAGAATACAACGTGGAGTTCTACTTCGTCGAACAGTGCAACATCACCGACGAAATGAGAGAGAACTGGCGCAAGGACTACCGTAAGCTCAACAAGATGAAGAAAGAAAGTGTCGTGGGCACCTACCTGGTCAACCTCTACCACCAATACGGCAGTGAAGTTGTCAGGACCGTCATTGAGACCGTTTCCGGCACTGCCTTGGACAAGCTCAACTTTTGATTCCTCCTTCTTTAGACAACAGACATGAATTCGGTATTAATCATCGGAAACCATCCACTTCGGCAATGCATCATGGAGCAATGGCAAACCAAAGGTTGGCAGATCGAGGCTTACCCCAGCTTCAAGGATATAGGTTTTCCCAGCTCTTTTCAGCAACTATGCGTCCTTCCAGAAAAAGGCATCTCCGACGAAGACACCATCAGCAACTTGGAAGCATTCCTCAATAATATGGCGGCTCCAGAGCCAACCTCACCCAAGCCCATCTGCCATCTATTGCTCCATAACCGAATGTCCCTGTGGCTGTTTCAGACCTTGGACTTCTGCCCAAAGTTCAACGAAAAGGTGGAACTCTATCCATTTACCATGGAAGACCAATGGGCCAAGAATGTGTTTTGCCAGCCCAACAAAGGGGCCATCTATCCTCACCTTGACAGGGAACAAATCGACCTCCAATCCGACAAAATCGTTCACTTGGTGATCCAAGGCCTCAGCGACATGGGTGAGAGCCTCGCCCTTCATGCCACCCTGACCGCCCATTACCCCAACTACGTGCGAGACCACTCTCTACGCACCAGGATCACCATTCTCGACGACGACATGGGCAAGAGGAAAAACACCTTCATGCAACGCTACCAACAGCTGTTCGACCACTCCTACTACCGCTCCATCGACCTGAGAAGCCAAAACATGACACAATTCCACGAGCCCCTATACAAGTCGTCAAGAGAAGACTTCGTCGATGTGGAATGGGAGTTCGTGGAAGGCAACCTCTATCACCCCATCGTCCAACAAAAAATAGTTTCTTGGGCAAACGACAGTCACCAGTTGCTTACCATTGCCCTATGCGACGATCAAGGCCAGAACAACTTTAGCCAAGCCTTCGCTTTTCCAAGTGCCATCTATCAGAACAACATCCCCATTTTGGTATACGCCAAACAAGCAAGCTTGATCGATAGGGTTAGGACAACAGGAGCCTTTGGCAACCTCTATCCTTTCGGCATGGAGGACCGCGGATACGACATCAACCTTCCATTGCTTCAGATGGCCAAGCGCCTCAACTACTGCTATGCATGCAGTTTCGGCAAAAAAGGCATCCCCACCCATCTCCCCATTGATGAAGTCGAAAAGGAATGGGCGATGCTTCCCTCCTTCCGTTCGCGCTATTCTAACTTCCACAACGTCATGACCCTGCCTACTAAGATGCGGTCGTTGGGACATGACGATGATGACTGGAGCCAGTTTTATGCCCTTTCTAAAGAGGAGATCGAGTTGGAATCCAACGTAGAACACAACCGTTGGAGCATAGATCTCCTGCTGCAAGGGTTCCGTCCTCCTACCGACCATGAGCGGCAGCTTATCCACGACAACATCACTGACTTCATCACGGCCCACAACAATGGCAGCACCCCTCCAGAAAAAGACTTAAAGACCGAATACAAGCGGAAGAAGATACACTATGACCTGTGTTCCTACAACGATCTGAGAGAGGACAAGACGGGCCAAAATGTGAAAGTATATGACTTCGACCTGACGGTCAGTATCCCGCTGATTGCCCAATCCTACAACGAATCATTGCCATGAAGACCTACTATGCCATACGTTTCGAGTGCGACGACCCGTTGCACAAGCAAGGTGAACAGCTGTTCAACGCTGACAACGCCTTGCACATTGGGCAAACACCTTCTTGCGAGGTCCGACTCCCCAACCTTAGCCAATATGAGGACGCCGTGTATGCCGTCATCGAGAGACGCAGTAACGGCGAGGGCTGGAAGCTTATCCGCACCTCCCCTTACGTGGAACACGAAGTAAGCGTCAATGGCACACCCATCGATTACCTTCATCTGCTTCATGACGGCGACAGGATCAGCTTTGCTGGGCAACGTCAGGAAATGGTATTCAACATCCGACAAGACGATCTATACAACACCACCGGCATCATATCCGTCCCCAAAAGCAATACCTCACGTCCCCTCATGATATGGGTTGCCTTGTTGACCCTACTGCTAGGTTGTTATGGCCTCTATCGTCTTTACGAAAGACCCATGACCTCCAACATGATCGAGAAGGCAAAGCAGTCGGTATTTCAGATCACGGTGGATTCCGTCAAGTTGTTGGCCATTAACGGCTGCGACACCGTCACGCTGGGAAAAAGCCACAGCGACCTTCCCGGGGCAGGCACGGCTTTCCTCACCATCGACTCGTTGTTGGTAACCGCACGCCATTGCATCGAGCCTTGGCTCAACGTCAACGACACGATACGGATGGACACCCTATCTACTACCATCCCCGCCTACATCAAGATGGCTTTGCAGGCGGTTACACATGAGATGACAAACGACAGCGATACCGTTTGGGAGATGGTCAGCTATTGCTCCGTGGCGAGACTGAGTTCTGGAAACGAAGTGCTGTTCAACGTCAAATCGACTGACTTCCTCATGGACAAGGAGAGAGACCAGCTGGTGGAATACGGCGATTTCAGCCACCAGTACTTCTGGCGTAGCATCTCGGCGCGTCCGCGTCGTATCGACATGATGATGGGTGACATCGCATTCCTGCATGTCAACGCTAAAGGCACCATCGCCCTCGCCTCCGAAAAAGAGATGCAGGATATCTGCTCCAAACCCGACCATCCCATTGTCATCGTCGGCCGGCCATCCACGATGGTCAACAACCAAAAGGCCGTTTCCGCCGAGGCACAGATCAAGCAAGCCCTTACCTTCAACGAGGACGGCTACCCCGACACAGTCATCTTCCATAATGGAGACATCATCCCAGGCTTCTCTGGTGGGCCCGTATTGGCAAAGCAAGGCTTCAAATGGAGAGCTGTGGGAGTAGTATCCGTGACCGACAAACACGGTGGGAAGCACCATTACTCTGTTCCTGTAACGGAGATTCATAGAATGAACGAACAACCGAACAAAAACCACTGAAATGGACGAGAAACTATATGCCATCGAACTAGCAGGACAATGCAATGAGCTGACGGCTTTGAGAATACTGAAGGATACCAGTGCCGCCATGCTTAATGCCAATGCCAGCTCAGTCGATCCCTCCCGTATCGAGATCAAAGATGACGGAAGTTTTACCCTCGCAGCACCTTCGGGCGCAGAGCTGAAAGGCTTCGATGCTCCAGAGACCTGCCATGGGACCACAGCAGCCAACAGTGGCGTTTGGTCATTGGCAGCCTCGCTGTTCTATATCGTCATGGGCTGCCAGGTCATGAACGGCAAAGGCGGTGTGGCGCAGCATGAATCGTCACGGCTTCCCTTCATGAGAAGTACCTGGCCCAAACTCAGTGCGCTGATCCAGCAATGCCTCGACTATCATCCCGAAAAGCGCCCTTCGATGCAAGAAGTCAACACGATGGCAGCAGAACAATTCATGATTTGTTCAGAAGCCGTCAAAAAAGGACCGAAATTCCAGGAAAAAACACTTGACCAAGGCAGACCCGACAATGACACGATCGCGGCGTTTTGGCCAGAAGCCATGCAATCTGCAAACAAATAATACAAATGATATGAAAAGAATCCTTTTATGCATAATCCTCCTCACAATAGGAGCAAGTCTGTCCGCTCAAAACGGCATTGACAAAGAGACCCAACATCTGATCGACTTAGTCACGACCATCCGTGAAGCAGCTCCGGAACAGAGAGAAAAAGCCTGGAAAGAAGCAGAGACAGCTTTGTCGTCCGACAAGGCGTGGACCATCATGGATGAGATCATGCCACACAAGAACGAGTGCCGTCTCACCGACCGCAGCGTGCAGTGGTTCTCCCTCAACCGCATCCTATCGCAGAAATCAGGCTATGAAACCAATCAAGTCAGAGGCGACTTCAACAACGGCGAAAACCCCGATTTCAACTATTCACTTATAGAACGCAGCATCAAGGCCGGGCTTACTACCGAATACGATTTGAAATCAAGGGAAGGAAAGCAGACTTTCGTCATTGTGCCATTCGACCCAGATGCCACCACGTTGGAAGCTGAAGTTTCCAGAAACGGCATCTCGCTGGCAAAAGGCGTTCGCCAAAAGGACGGCAACATCTATATCACGATTGCTCCGGATCAAAACGTGAAGCCCAAGGATGTACTGCACCTGACTATCCGCAACAAGGGCAGCCAAAGTATGACCTACGTTCTCATCAACCACAACGGCAGAAAGCAAGTCCATACCATAAGACTATGAAGAAACTACTTTTACTAACATTGCTACTGGCATTAAACATCTTGGCTTGGTCCCAAACCCAACAAGGTTACGTGAAAACGCTTGGACGGCCCAATAAGCAGGGCCAAGCGCTCAGTGGCGTGACACTCAAGGTGAAAGGCAGCCACAACACTGTTCTCAGCGACCAAAACGGCAACTTCTCCTTGATAATGGCCGACTTGAAAAACGGCGACGCCTACTCGCTCCAACGGGTGCAGAAAAACGGCTATGAGCTCAACGAGATTGACCTCGTTGGCCGAAAGCTTGCCTTCTCCGACAAGGTGCCGCTCACCATCGTCATGGTTTCGTCGGAACAGCTCCTAGCCGACAAGGAGCGCATTGAGTCCACCGCCTATGCAACCGCACAGAAAAACTACGAGGCTAAGATGAGCCTGATTGAGGAACAACTGAGCAGCAAGGAAATCACCAAAGAGCAATACCAGGCAGCCATCAACGACTTGCAGGACAAATTCGAGAAATACCAGTCGCTCATTGACGGCCTCGCCACCCACTACGCTCACACCGACTTTGACCAGTTGGACGAGAAAGAGCGAGAGATCAACATTTGCATAGAAAATGGAGACCTCGATAGGGCCGATTCGCTCCTCCATTTACTCTTTGATCCCATCGAGGACATCCGCCGTAGCAAGGAAGCCCTCAATAATCTTAACAAGCAAATCGAGCAGGCACAAGGCGTCATCACCCAAGCCAATGCCGACATGGCCGCCATACTGAAGCAGCAGGAGAAAGACGCCGAATACCTCTACCAGCTTTACACCATTGCCGCAGCACGTTTCGACAACGACAAAGCGCTGCAATATATTGAGACCCGCGCCGAGCTGGACACCTACAACTGGAAATGGCAATTTGACGCCGGCGTTTATTGCTTCAAACAAAACCTGATTAACAAAGCCGAAACCTATTTTGACAGAGTGCTCGACATCCTCTTGGACTCTACGGAATCAATTGACTTAAATACAGCTAGTGATGACGAGATTTATCAATACATTGAACGGGGCACCATGCTCTTCGTCACAGAAAACAACCTCGCCACCATTTATTCCAAAACCAATCGCCTTGCTGAAAGCGAAGAACTTTACCTTGAAGTCATCAACTTTTTTAAAGGCCTTTCCCAGGTTCATCCCGAAAATATGTTGGAGATGACTGGTATGGGACAGTGCCTGGCATCAGCGCAAATGGGTCTTTCGAATCTGTACAGGCAAACCAACCGCCTTGCGGAAAGCGAGGCGTTGAGTCAGGAGGCCATCCGCATCTTCAACAAACTTGAGACAAATAACTCCGAAGAAACCCAAATAAAAAAGGCACAAGCCTTGATGACTCAAGGTCTGAACTACAAGAAAAACCAACGTTATAAAGAGAGCGAAGAATGTTTTCAGGAAGCCTTGGAACTCCATAGACGCATCGCCAAGACCAACCCTGACAACGAAGTCGAGGTGGCCCGCACCTTGCACAATTATGGCAACCTATGCGCAGATACCAAACGTTACAAAGAGAGCGAGGCCATGTACAAGGAAGGCATAGAGATTTATAGACTGTTTGCCAAAGCCAATCCACAAGCCTATGAAATTAACCTTGCTTCCAATTTGTCCGACTTGGCTAACCTATATCATTACATGCAGCGATTTGAGGAAAGTGTGCAGCTGTACAAGGAAGCCTTCGAGATCTACCAACGATTGGCTCAATCAGATCCCAAAGCCTTTGGAGAAAAACTATCCATCTCAAAATTCAACCTTGCACAAGCCTATTACAAATCTGGCAAAATTAAGGAAAGCCTGACTTTCTGGGTAGAAATTCTTGATGAATTTGGCATATTAGCAAATGACAATCCTGAGAAATACAAAAAGAATTATGAGGATGCTTTAATATTTATAAAGGATTTGGCACCTTGGTTGGTTGACGAGGCTGAAGATCTCAAAAATGAAAAAAAATACGAGGAGAGCGAAGCCTATTACAAAAACGCCTTGGATATGTACAGATGGTTCGCCAAATCAGATCCCCAAACATACGAACCAGAGATTGCCATGACACTTAACGATCTTGGCGTCCTATACCACAACGCCAAACGCTACAAAGAATGCGAAACAACCTATAAAGAAGCGCTGGAAATCAAAAGACGAATAGTCCAAAAAGGCCAAACGGAACAAGAAAAAAGCTTGGCCTATACGGCGAACAATCTCGCCTATCTCTATTGGCTTATCAAACGTTACCCAGAAAGCATCAACTACTATAACGAGGCTCTTGAAATTGGTAGAAAACTGATGGAACAAAACCCGCAGCAATACCAGCCTCTAATCACAAATGTGCTTTACTATTTGTCGTCGGCATACTCAAATGCCGGAGACCATCAACACTCCTACGAGATCAGGAAAGAATATCTGGCATCACAGAAAGCGCTCTATGAGAGCCAGCCTGACAACAATCGGAAGAGCTATGCCAGAACCATGGGAAGCCAGTCCTACCAATGCCTGTTCATCAGGCACTACGAGGAAGCGGAACAGCTGTCCCGCGAATCCATCGCTATCGACGAATCACAGCATTGGCTCGTCACCAACCTTGCCGCCGCCCTGCTCTTCCAAGGCCGCTACAACGAAGCCGAAGCTGTTTATCTCCAATACAAGGACGAACTGAAAGACAGTTTTCTCGGCGATTTCAAGGCATTCGAGGAAGCTGATGTCATTCCCAAAGACCATCAAGCGGAAGTGAAGCGAATCAAACAACTACTTAGTAACTAAACTATGAAAAAACTCATCCTACTCTTTGCCATATTGCTCTTGGGACTCTTCACATTTGCCCAGACCCAACAAGGCTATGTGAAGACCAAAGGCCGCATGGTCAACGGCAAACTCGTTCCCGGACAAGGCCTGAAAGGTGCCACCATCTCCGTCAAAGGCCACACCACAGTGTTGGTCAACGCCACCGACGGATCCTTCTCCTTCCCCACCCCTGAGAAACAATTCAGTCTGGACTCTGTCAGGAAAAACGGCTACCAACTCGTGGACTTGGACGTCTGCCCGAGAACCTACAAGTACTCGAACAACCCCCTCTATATCGTGATGGAGTCACCCGAAAAACAATTGCAAGACCAGCTGGAGGCCGAACGAAAGATTAGACGCACCCTGACCCGACAATTGCAACAACGCGAGGACGAGATCGAGGAACTGAAGGCGCTGAACAAAATCAGCCAAGAGGAATACCAAAAGGAACTGCAAAAGCTTTACGATGACACCGACATGAACGAAAAGCTGGTGAAAGACATGGTGGAGCGTTATTCCAAAATCGACTACGACCAGTTGAATGAGTTCGACCTTCAGATTAGCAATTTCATTCTCAACGGAGAACTCACGAAAGCCGACTCCATGCTGCGGACCAAAGGCGATATCAACCTAAGAGTGAGCCAACTGCAAAGTCTGCAACAGGCCAACGCCAACGAAGAAAAAGAACTCCAGCAACGGCAACAACAGCTGGAACAAAGCAAAGCCCTCGCTTCCATGGAACGTTATGACATCGCCAACGATTGCTATCGCAAGTTCGAAATCTTCAAAATGCAGCACCAAAACGACTCAGCAGCCTATTTCATTGAGCTGAGAGCCAATCTCGACACCACCAAGCTGGAGTGGCAACGCGAAGCGGGACAGTTCATCCAAGAGTATCTCGCAGCATACACTGAGGCACTCCCCTATTTCGAACGGATGCTCCGGCAAGCGAAAATGAAATATGTCAAGAACGACACCGTCGCCAAAGCATACGACCTGATTGGCATCATAAACTTCGAGCTGGGACAATACGACCAGGCCATTGAATTCTTCCAAAAAGCCCTGAACATCGTCGAGAAAGACCCATCCCTGCAAAACTACGCCGCCACATTGTATTCAAACATCGGCGTCATCTACTCCAACCTGGGCGATCCCGCGACAAACCTTGAATACCAAAACAAAAGCCTGGAAATCAGAAAACGGATCTTTGCTCCCAACGATATCGAAATCGGGAAAGTCTTGATCAACATCGGAATTGCCCATTATAACCTGGGCAACTATACTCAGGCGCTGGAGTGCTACCAAAACACCCTTTCCATCTGGCAAAAGCAATATCCCGAAGACCATCCCGACATTGCCACGCTCTATAGCGAGATGGGCAACCTTTATTCCAAACTAGGCAACTACGAAAAATCCCTTGACAATCATCGAAAAGCGCTGGAAATCAGAAAAAAAATCTACGGAGAAGCACACCCCGACGTCGCCACCTGCTACACCAACAAAGGCAATGTGTTGTCGCAACTCGGCGAAAACGACACCGCCCTGGAATACTATCAAAAGGCCTTGGACATCTGGAAAAAGACCAACGGCGAGCGAAATGCCAAAGTTGCCACCTTATATAACAACATGGGGAACACCTTGCTGAACAAAAACGACTACTCAGGTGCCGACTCCTGTTTCATGAAAAGCATCGACATCCGCACTGCGCTGCTGGGTGAGAACCATCCCGAACTAGCCTCCGCCTACAATGGCATCGGCATGCTCTACTATTACCGAGGCAACCCAGAGAAAGCCCTTGATTATTTCGGGAAAGCCTTAACCGTCACCCAAAACGCCTTTGGGCCGGAACATCCATATGTCGCGGGCGCCTATCACAACATGGGCTATATCTATTTCAGCGCAGGCACCTATGACAAAGCCATGGAACACCTGAACAAGGCCTTGGCAATTCGCAAAAAGATCTTCGACAAGGACACTCCCGACATTGCCGCCAACTACAATATCATGGGACACGTGTATGCCGCGCAAAAGAACTACGAAAAGGCTTTGGAATATTACAGGAAAGCATTCCAAATCCGCAAGGAGACTTTGGGAGCCGACCACAATGACACCAAGAGCACTAAAGCTAAAATCGAGGAAATACAATCCCTCATTCAGCATTGATTCTCTTCCAGATCCTTGCCACCAGCCAATTCGGCAAGATGGCAATCAAAGGAGGAAGATAATAGTTCATGGCACCGGGCTTGACGACACGGCGTTTCCTGAAAAGCCCCCTCAAAGCACGCCGAACCAGCCACTCTGGAGTGCCGATCAAGCCAATTTTAACCCCTGCCTTCAGCAGCGAAGGCTTCAGCTTGTACAATGGCGTAGCGATGGCGCCGGGACAAACCACCGTGAGACCCACACCATAGGGACGCATCTCAAAATACATCGACTTGCTGAAGCTTTTCAGATAAGCCTTGGTGGCAGAATAGACAGAGATACCTGGACACGGCAGTTTCGCCGCCATTGAAGAGACGTTCAGAATATAGCCATAGCCCCGTTGTTTCATATCTTCTCCTATGAGCACGCAAAGACGCGTCGGAGTATAGACATGCAGTTGCAGCATCTTCAATGCCTTAGCCTCGTTTTCAGGATGCAGTTCCTCGAAAAAAAACATTCCAGCGTTATTGATCAGGATATCCACCTCAAGCGACTGCTCCTTGCAAAAATCCAACAGTTCATCAGCAGCGGTATCCAGTGACAAATCCTGATAGTGTGCAATCGCATTGACTCCATACCGTCTCTGCATGTCGTCAGCCACCTTTTCCAGCTCTTCTTTCTGATTACTGACCAATAGCAGGTCACAACCCGCCTCAGCCAACCGCTTTGCATAGATCAATCCCATGCCCGAGCTACCGCCCGTCACAAGCGCCAGCGGAACATGTCCACAGCGTTGATGGAGCCGTTCTATGTGCTTGGTGAGATTCATAAGGTGCGTTCCGCTTCGTCGATCTCCTTTTGAAGCCGTTCAGGCAAGTTTTCCACACAATGATGACACTTCATCTCCAGCGTGTACATGCGGCCGATGCAGTAGTTGGAATGCTTGCAGCCGCTCCGTTCCACTTCGCCCGACTTTAACTTGTTGACGAAATCGGTGTCGTGCACCAAGGCGCGCGCCATCTGCAAGCCCATGAAGCCAGCATCCAGCACTTCCTCCATTTTTTCTTTGGATACCAAACCGCCAACATAAATCAACGGCAGCTTCAAGTTAGCTCTGAACACCTTGGCTTCATCAAGGAAATAGCCCTCGCTATAGGGGCGAGTGGGAATCATGATCCGTCCCACGAAAGCCAAGGCAGCCTTGAGCCACCAGAACTTTTTTACGTCCATATAATAACGCAAGGTCTTGAGTGGCATGGCGCCACGCATCACCTCCATGGGGGCTTTACTAACAAAACCTGCCGTCAGCACCAAGGCATGGACGCCAAGACGTTCGAGTTCCTGTGCAACCTTGAGGCACTCTTCCTGCTGCATGCCACGACGGAAACCGTCATGCATGTTCACCTTTACAACCACGCCCATGTCATCCCCTGCCACACGCATCACCTCTTCCATGACAAGCCGCATAAAACGCATCCTGTTCTCCAAGCTACCACCGAACTCGTCGTGGCGATGGTTGGTGTATGGTGACAGGAACTGGCTAATCAGATAGCCGTGTCCAGCATGAATCTCAACGCAGTCGAAACCCGCTTGGCGAGCCAGCTCCACGGCATGTCCAAAATCCTTCACCAAGCCAAGGATCTCATCCTTTTTCAGCTTTCGCACCAAAGTCGGTGAATACAGGTTGAAGCCTCTCGAAGCGCCAACGGGCATGCAACCACAAGTGGCACGATGCGTCATATTGCCGCAATGTCCCAATTGGATGGAGGCTTTTGCCCCCTCGGCATGGATGGCGTCAGTGAGTTTTTTCAGCTCAGGCACAATCTCTTCACGCATCCAAAGCTGTCCGTTGAATGAAAGACCCGACTGACTTACCGCAGCGTAGGCCACCGTCGTCATGCCCACACCACCATGAGCAACCGCCACATGGTAGTTGTACAGGTCTTGCGAAGGCTTATTGCCGTAAGCCATGTTCTCGAAAGCCGCAGAACGGATCACCCTGTTACGCAAGGTGACAGGACCGATCTGACAAGGAGTGAATATCTTTGATTCCATCATAATTACCAGATGAAGGGAATGATACGTTTCGTTTTTTTGGTATCCAGCTCATCGCCGAATTCCGCTTTATAGGCATCGTAGATCCTGTGAGCACGGGGAGCCAGATTGGCGAAAGTCCACCAAGCGAACACGGCACCAGCCCATGACCAAGTCAACACGGCAAAGCCAATCCACTCCACTACCTCCCCGAAATAATTGGCTGAAGTGACATATCGGAACATTCCTCCTTTAGGAAGATAATGGCGCGAGTCGCCGTCCTTTCGCAGGTTGCGGATGATATCGTCAGATTGGATGTTGATATACATCCCAATGATGAAGATCAAGAACCCGGCAATGAATTTAGGGCTCATCAACCAATCCCTTCCGTAATAATCGGCAGGCGAAAGATAGAATATCCAACCGCCCTGCATCAAGGCATTCAGCACATTGAAGGCCACTCCCATCAGGATGATGGAGAAAGGCATCACGCTCTTACCGCGAAGCCGGAAGGGAAATACAAATGACCGTTGGAAATAATGCAGTTCAAACAAAAACAAGAACGCCAACCGAACCATGTCGTCACGTCGGTCGGAACAGAGCCACAGCACCAACATAGCAATAAAGACCGGTGCTTCCATCAGCACCCAGCCAAGCTTGTTGTTCACCGCCGGGCCCCATTTCTTGCTATAGAATTTGCCGTATCCCGCATCGACAAAGAACAGGCTGACATATACCACGAGGGCAATGGCAGCCATGACGATCAGGAAAATGTTGAATTGATGCAATGTCATATCAGAAAAGCCTTCCCAAAAGGATACCCAACACCAACGAGATCACGGAAGCGACGATCACAAATATCTTCCATCTGCCCAACTTCGTCCTGCCTGCGGTAATCTTGTTTGCCATCAGTTCCATTTGTTCCAGCATCTTCTTGGGATCGTCCTTGCTGACGAGATTCTTCAAAGCAACACCATTCACCTTCTTTCCAACCAATTCCTGTTCAGCCACCGCTTCCTTTTCCGTCCAATCGTCAGGAAAGACCAAAAATGACACATCATTATCCGCGCCACGCATCGCTATCATTCCTTCTGTAGTGATGACATTCTTGGTCTGCTGTTCTTCCAATATCCCGTTTACCCAGGCATTGCATTGCGAGAGGCTGAACTCCAAGCCGTTGAGTTCGTTGTTCATGCCAATGAATCCAGCAATCTTCGATTGAGCCAGCGTGAGGTTGTTAGCCATGTAAGCTGCCAAAAGGTCCAGGTTCTGTACATCCTTTTTCCCTTCGCCGGTGATGACAAACAAAAACGGAATAGGCTTGCCCATGTCATCCGTAGCGTTGTTGCTGAGATCTCGAATCGCCAATGCACTGATTTCACCTTCCAGATGACGGTAGATCAATTTGTAGCCATCTTCAGTGAACAGCGTTTGAGCCAGTTTGGAAAGACCGAAAGTGTTGTTTTCAGACAGCTGCTCAATCCTTGGAAGCGCCTTGAGTTTCTCGACACGCTCAGTCACGGATTCCGTGCTTTTGGCTTCCTCTTCGAGGATGGAAAGCAACGGGAAAAAATAGGTGTATTCAGCATTGTTCTCAAGATCTCCGAGAAAGAACTCCTTGTATCCTCCGACGGAATAGTAAGAATAGTATTTCAACATGGCTTATAGGTTTAGTATTTCAATTTGAAGATATCCACACAGTTACCTCCCATGCCCTCTCTAGCTTGGGACGTGAGGTAAACAAACCGACAGTCTTTGGAAATGTCCAACCCGACTGGATAGGAATCGGCGGGAATGGTAGCGACAGGCTTCATGGTTTCGGCATCTACGACAGTCAGGCAGTTGCTGGAGTTGCATGCCGCGATGACATAGCGTCCGTCGGACGTGACCTCTATCGTTCTGGCTCCTGATCCCACCTTGCAGTTGGTCCAATTGTCAAAACGGGCTTTGCCGTTTTTCATGTTCGCCACCGTATCCAAGAAGGCTTCCAACGGAGCCCGTTGTATATATCCATTTTTATTGATACTCAAATAGATGTATTGGTTACGGATGACCAAATGCCTCAAGTTGCTCATCATGCCTGAGACCGTCCCTTTATAGGTAAAATCCTCCATGTCAATCACGTTGATGCCGCCACTACCGCCCATGGCGCCTACCAGCAAGTAGCGATCGTCGGGGGTGAAGGCCGTGCCTCGCAAACACATGCCGCTGTTGACATCACGGTTGACGGGAGTGGTCATGCTGAAGTTCAGCGTCAGCTTATACTTTACCGTCACACAGGCCACATGGTGCCAATCTGCAGGTGAATCGCTGGAGATGTCGATAATGCCAACAGTATTGTCGCCCCAATGCGTGATGGCAACATAATTGTTGTTATGAGAAACGGCAATCATCTTGGGCAGCGGTCCTGTCTCCATCAGTTTGACGATAGAATCCGTCTCGGTGTCAATGACCGCCACCGCCGAAGGATCCTGAGCGTTGATGTCATAGCTGCGACGATAGTATGGCACCCAAAGATAGCGCCCATCATGCGAAAAAGCACTCTCCACGGGCTTTCCAGAGAAAGTGTTGAGACTCTTCTTGTAATGCGTGAACGGGTACAGCCCCGAAGGCTTGCTCCAAAGCAAGGAGTCTGCTTTGTTAAAAGAATGGCTGATGACTTTCTTCTTTGTGTTGGTAGCCGATTCATACACCACCGTCCTCATGCCTTCCAACGAATTCACATAGTACTTCTCCCCGGAAGGATGGATATGGACAGATTTGGGGGAGCGCACATCAGGATCCATGGTCGTGGTGTCTGATCGCGAATAGTACTGCTTTTTCGTCAACAAAGTGATGGAGAACTGACCATCGTAGGAACTGACTGAGTTTCCAACTTGGGGATGAATTGCTTTGGGTTGTTTGGAAGCAGCTGGTTTTGCAGCCTCTTGTGCCTGAAATCTAGCAGGGAAAACAATCAAAACAAAAGCCAGCAACAGATAAAGAGATCTCATAAGATTAATCTGGAAGGATTCTACATGCGGTCATGTAACGTATTTTATAATACTTCTCGTCGGATGCCGAGATGGTGATTCCCTCGTTTAAAGTCGCATGAATGAAAGTAAAACGATGGTTTTCCGTGTCATTGTCAACAATGATAGCAACATGGCCCATCCTTGTCGGGACAGCCCTACCACCGAAAAACGCCAGATCTCCGCGACGCAGTTCGTCACGGTTGGTGATCACCTTCCATCCATCGCTTAGCTGTCCAGGTACCGTCCGCTTCAGCTGATAGCCGAACTTCTTGAACACATATTTGGTGAATCCGGAGCAATCGAAACAAGTTGGGCCATTGCCTCCATGAACGTATGGAACGTGCATGAACTGCTTGGCATAGTCAATGATACTGTCGGCAAGCGCCTGAACAAAGCCGTTCACGCCAACTGTATCCATCATGCTTTTCATGAGAGAGTCCCATTCCGCCTGAAGCACCAACTCGCAGGAATCGTAGAAATGTTCGTATTCAATCTTCTTGATGGAATCGAAATAACGATTCATCTCTGCATGATAACGGCGTTCTTCCTCCTCCATGCGTTTGCGTTCTTCTTCCTCACAATACTCATCGCCTCTCACTCTCGTTGAGTGGAACGAGTTGAAAAAGCCACATCCCCAAAGGAAGACCAACATGGACAGCACCAGTGTCCATTTGAAAATACGATAATATTTTATTTTATCATTAGACATGAATTTGCAAAAATACGTCTTTTTTCACAACTTTGCAAAAAAAATGTAGTATATGTCACAAGACAACGACTCCATCGTCATCAGAGGCGCTACGGAAAACAATCTTAAGAACCTCAATCTAAGGATTCCAAAAAGGCAAATCTCCGTGGTGACAGGGGTCTCCGGTTCTGGAAAATCGTCGTTGGTACTTGACACCATCGCTGCCAAGTCGAGGCGCGAGCTCAACGACACCTTTCCCTCGTTTGTGCAGCAATACCTGCCAAAATACGGCCGACCCCATGTGGAGGCCATCGAGAACCTCCCTATCGCCATCGTCATCGAGCAACGCAAACCCGCCAACAACTCAAGGTCAACGGTAGGGACATACACCGATATCTATTCGTTGTTGAGGCTGTTGTTTTCGCGAGTTGGGCAACCCTTCGTAGGGTATTCTGACTCGTTCTCATTCAACCATCCCCTAGGCAGTTGCCCTCGTTGCGGCGGGCTGGGCGAGATCCGCGAGCTCGACATCCACAAGCTTGTCGATTTCGACAAGTCGCTCAACGACGAAGACACCATCCACTACATCGCCTTCGGCAAGGGTGGCTGGCGGTGGATCCGCTATGCCCACAGCGGTTTGTTCGACTTGGACAAGAAGATCAAGGACTACACCCCCGAGGAACTTGACCTGTTTTTGAACTCGCCTCAAATCAAGTTGAAGAACCCGCCTTCCAATTGGCCCAAGACCGCCAAATACGAAGGCCTGATCCCCCGCATGTACCGCAGCATCATCAACTCCGAGGAAGGTTTGCTCCATGCCGCAGTGCTCAACCCCATGCTCACCATGGGCACTTGTCCCGACTGCCACGGCACCCGTCTCAACAACAAAATATTGTCATGCAAAATCAACGGTTTGAACATCGCTGAAGTGACCGCCATGAGCATCAGCGAGTGCAGACAATGGGTTGAGGCGCTCGACCATCCGTTGGCTTCCGACATCCGCCATGCCGTGTTGGAGCGTCTCTCCGCCCTCGAGGAGATCGGCTTGGGATACCTGACCTTGGACCGTGCCATCGGCACCTTGTCCGGCGGCGAGGCCCAGCGTTGCAAGATCGCCAAGTACATCAACTCCTCCCTCTCCGATGTGATGTACATCCTCGACGAGCCCAGCGTCGGCTTGCACAACCACGACATCCTCCTCATGCAGAAGTCCGTGCAGAAACTCAAGAGCCATGGCAACACGGTGATCCTGGTGGAGCACCACAAAGAAATGATCAAGATTGCCGACCACGTCATCGACATGGGTCCTGGTGCCGGCGTCAACGGCGGTCAAATCATCTTCGAAGGCAGCTACGACGCGCTGTTAAAGAGCCACACCCTCACTGGCGACCGGCTTAGCATGAGCAGCCAGCTGAAGGAGACGCCACGGCAACCCACTTCGTTCTTCGCGTTGCGTCATGCCCATCTGCACAACCTCCACGACGTCAGCATCGACCTCCCCATGGGTGTGTTATGCGGCATCGTCGGCGTCGCCGGGTCGGGCAAGAGCTCGTTGATGGATTGTTTCATGAAGGCCTACCCCACCCCTGACGATCTCGTGTATATCAGCCAGAAGAACATCGGCATCAGCCTACGCTCCACCCCGGCCACCTACTTGGATGTCAGCGACGACCTCCGCAAGCTGTTCGCCAAGGCCAACAAGGTCAAGATGGACCTCTTCACCTTCAACGGCAAGGGCGGCTGTCCCGTCTGTCAGGGCAAGGGCGTGATCATCAACGACATGGCGTTCATGGACAGCATCGAGACCGTCTGTGAGGCCTGTGGCGGGTTGCGTTATTCCCACGAGGTGTTGGGTTACAAGCTCGACGGCCTGAACATCGCCGAGGTGATGGACCTCACCGCCAACCTCGCCTGCCAGCGTTTCATGGGCACCGTCATTGAGGAGAAGTTGGAGCCGTTGCGCAAGGTCGGGTTGGGTTACCTCCATCTGAACCAGTCGTTGTCCACTTTGTCGGGGGGCGAGTTGCAGCGCATCAAGCTGGCCTCTTATCTGAACAACCGGGGCAAGATCTTCATCTTGGACGAGCCTTCTGATGGCTTGCATTTGAACGACATCGACCGCATCTTGAAGCTCTTCGACAGCATGGTGGAGCAAGGCAACACCCTCTTTTTGATCGAGCACAACCTGGAGATGCTGAAGGCCTGCGACTACGCCATCGAGCTCGGTCCCGGTGGCGGCAACCAAGGCGGCAGGATCCTCTTCCAGGGACCGCCGAGCGCCATGGTGGAGTGTCCCGATTCCGTGACGGGGCCGTATTTGCGGTAGATATAAAACAGAAAAATCCGCCCAAAAAACCTTTGAAACGGAAAAAACCAGCCCTCAAACCACCCTGCCCTTTCAAAAAAACTTGTTATCTTTGTAGCTTCGATTTTTAAGTTACAAACGATATGTTTTTTAAAAGACTGTTTTTTTTGACGGCATGGTCGCTGCTGTGGTTTCTCCCCTCCCATGCCCAAAGCGTTGAAATCCGCACCCTCCTCACCTTGAACAACGGCGAGGAACAACTTTATGTCCTCTCCGAAAACGACCAGCTCGCCTTCGAAGGGCAAGAAACCCTGGTGATCACCACTCAAGGTCTGACCCATCGGATCAGCATTGACGACATCCGTAAAATTGAGTTTGTCGATCTTACGGGCACGAATGAAGCCCAAGCTGGCATGCCTTTCTTCTACCCCAATCCAGTAGAGAAATACGTCGCCATCGGCAACCTTGAGACCCCGCAGAACGTCCGCGTCTATTCCCTTGAAGGCCGTCTGCTTTTTGAAAAGCAAGTCAGCGCCAACGAGCCCATCGACCTTGGCAACCTACCTTCAGGACTGTATATCCTCAGAATCCTTGACAAGAACCTTAAACTGTTGAAGCGATGAGAAGAGCAGCATTCATTTTGGTATGTCTGATGCTCAGCCTCGGACTCCAAGCACAAGAAAAGACCATCATCCTCCACAGCAACGGCAGTGTCTTGTATGAGACACCCGTCAGCAATATCGGAGGCATCAATTTCATCACCAGTCCTGCTTCAGTGGTATTCAACAATAATGCCGGGGGCATCTTGAACTCCTTCCCTGTCTCCTCCATCGACAGTGTCACCTTTGGTGAATACAACTTTCCTTCAGGAGATACAGTAACCATCATCTTCAACGACAACGGCGCCACCATTAACAACCCTTTCGC
The DNA here is from genome assembly GCA_017530365.1 of Bacteroidales bacterium. Taxonomy (GTDB): domain Bacteria; phylum Bacteroidota; class Bacteroidia; order Bacteroidales; family F082; genus Limimorpha. The sequence continues at coordinate 53,766 of JAFXMK010000007.1, read as the reverse complement.
CAACGATGGGGTGAGTATTAGCAACAACGGCTCTTATGTGACGGTGAATTCCACTAAAGCAGGGGTCTGTTACCGTGTCTCTGGCAGCTCGACCAATGGTTCGTTAACCATTTATAGCAATGCAGATTACAACCTTTTTCTCTTTACTCTAAACTTAACATCGAACAGCTCCGCCGCTATGAATCTCGCTACCAATAACAACATCACGCTAACGCTTAAAGGTGGCTCCACATTAAACGACAATGCTAACAGTAGTGCCAAAGCAGCCTTATGTGTGGCTGGCAATCTGACGGTTAACAATGGCGATAATGGATCGTTGAATATATCGGGTTATGCAAAACATGGTATCAATATTGATGGCAATTTCATTATCAATGGTGCAAGTATATCCACCAGAACAACTGACGGAGATGGTATTCATTGCAACGGCGATTTCGTTTTTAACAATGGTTTACTCAACATAGTTTCATCAGGTTCCGACGGATTGGACATTTCTGGTAATGCGACTATTCAACATGGTGAACAATGGATTCACATTGACACCGTGGGAGCCAGGGGAATTAAGGTTTCTGGTATCTTCACTATTAATAGCTGCGAAATGAACATTTACAACTCAGGTACAGACACCAAGGGCATCAAATGCGATAGTCTCATGTTCATCAACGGAGGCAACCTGCACATTGAAAACTCGGGGGACATGTCAAAAGGCATCAAGACCGACCATGATCTCACATTCAATGGAGGAAACATCACGATCATATCATCAGGTAGCACCGTTCTTGAGAACGTCAACAACCAAGCTGTCCCTGCTTACTGTACCGCCATTAAGAGCGACGCCAACATCCTCATCAGCAACGGTTCTTTCCATATCACATTACCTGAGAGCAACCACGGGGGTAAGGGCATCAGCGCCGATGGTGACCTCACCATCACCGATGGTTACTTTGCCATCGAGACCCACGGCAATGGAGCCGCCTACACCGTCTCGGGCAGCACCAAGGACTCTTATACTTCTTCCTGTCTCAAATCAGACGGCAGCATGGAGATTCTGGCTGGAACCTTCAACCTGACCAGCACTGGCACCGGCGGCAAGGGCATCAACGCTGGAGGCACTCTGGTCATCGGCACTACAGGAGGCGACAACAGCGACCTGACCCTCAACGTCACCACCAGCGGCGAACGCATCACCGTCACCTCGGGTGGCGGCGGTCCCTGGGGCGGCGGCGACTACGCCAACCCCAAGGCCATCAAAGCCGAGGGCAACCTCACCATCCACAGCGGCACCCTCCGCGTCAACTGCACCCAGACCCAGAACGAAGGCGGCGAGTGCATCGAGAGCAAGGCCATCCTGACCATCAACGGCGGCGACATCGAGGCCTACTCCAAGAAAGACGACGCCGTGAACGCCGCCTCGAGACTGATCATCAACGGCGGCGTGTACTACGCCCACAGCGACGCCAACGACGGCACCGACTGCAACGGCCCGATGGAACTCAACGGCGGCTTCTGCATCTCTAACGGCGCCAGACAACCCGAAGAGGGCTTCGACTGCGACAACAACCAGTTCAAGATCACGGGAGGCACACACATCGGCACAGGCGGCGGCACCAGCAACCCCACCACCAGCGTCTGCACCCAGCCCACTTTGAAGATCAACACGCAGTCAGGGTATGCCATCCAGATCCTGAAGTCGGATGGCACCGTGATCTGCACCTACCAGTGCCCCACCCTCAGCGGCGGTGGCGGCGGATGGCCCGGCGGCGGAGGCAACGGCCTGGTGATGCTCTTCACCGACCCGCAACTCCAGACCGGACAGACCTACACTATCAAATACAACGGCACCCTCAGCGGCGGCACCAACTGGAACGGCTACTACACCGGCAACGTCACCTACTCGGGCGGACAAACTGCCACAGCCAACGTCAACTCCATGCTCACCACCGTGAACGCCGGCGGCAACGGATGGTAAAAACCCGATAAGACATCAAGAGAAACAAAACCGCTCACAAGAGCGGTTTTTGTTTTTGAAATCAGAAAATAAAACGTATCTTTGCGGGTTAGATTCTAAAAATTGAAATCAAATCTTACCAATCATGATCAGCTATAAAGAATTGGGCCTCGTGAACACCAGAGCGATGTTCGCCAAGGCAGTCGATGGTGGCTATGCCATCCCCGCATTCAACTTCAACAACATGGAACAGCTGCAAGCCATCATCATGGCCGCAGTGGAGACCAAGTCACCCGTCATCCTTCAGGTGTCGAAAGGCGCCCGCAACTACGCCAACCAGACCCTGCTGCGCTACATGGCGCAAGGTGCTGTGGAATATGCCAAGGAACTCGGTTGCGCCCATCCTGAAATCGTGCTGCACCTCGACCACGGCGACAGCTTCGAGCTCTGCAAGTCGTGCATCGACATGGGCTTCTCGTCCGTGATGATCGACGGCTCTGCCCTGCCCTACGACGAAAACGTGGCTGTCACCAAGAAGGTTGTTGAATACGCCCATCAGTACGATGTGACTGTGGAAGGCGAGCTCGGCGTGTTGGCCGGCGTGGAAGACGAAGTAGCCGCTGAAGAGAGCCATTACACCAAGCCTGAGGAAGTCATCGACTTCGTGACCAAGACCGGTGTGGACAGCCTTGCCATCTCCATCGGAACTTCGCATGGCGCCTACAAGTTCACTCCCGAACAGTGTACCGTTGATCCTCAGACTGGCCGCCTCGTTCCTCCTCCGTTGGCATTCGACGTGCTTGAAGCCATCGAGAAGAAACTTCCCGGCTTCCCCATCGTGCTGCACGGATCCAGCTCCGTGCCTCAGGAAGAGGTCGATACCATCAACAAATTTGGTGGCAGCCTGAAAGCTGCTGTCGGCATCCCCGAGGAGCAGCTCCGTAAGGCCGCCAAGAGCGCCGTCTGCAAGATCAACATCGACAGCGACAGCCGCTTGGCCATGACCGCCGCCATCCGCAAGGCCTTCGCCGAGAAACCCGCCGAGTTTGACCCGCGCAAGTACCTCGGCCCCGCCCGCGACAACATGAAGAAGCTTTATATCCATAAGATCGTGAACGTCTTAGGCTCCAACGACAAATTGCTAAACTAACTCTCTACTTTCCACTTACAATGGACCCATTAAAAGCCATATCCCCCATCGATGGCCGCTACCATTCCAAGACCGTCGAACTGAATGATTTCTTCTCTGAATTCGCCCTCATCCGCTACCGCGTGATGGTTGAGGTGGAATATTTCATCGCCCTGTGCGAGATTCCATTGCCCCAACTGGAAGACTTCGAAGGCGACTACGAAGACCTCCGCGCCATCTATGAGGAGTTCCAGACCGAGGATGCTGAAGAGATCAAAGAAATCGAAAAGACCACCAATCACGACGTAAAAGCGGTGGAATATTTCCTGAAACGCCAGTTCGACGAGATGGGGCTCGAGAAATGGAAAGAGTTCCTGCATTTTGGCTTGACCTCGCAGGACATCAACAACACCGCCGTGCCGCTCTCCATGATGGAAGCCCACAAGCTGGTGGTGAAGCCCGCCATCGAAGAGGTCATCGACAAGCTGAAAGGCATGGCTAAGGAGTGGCGCGACATCCCGATGCTAGCCAAAACCCATGGTCAGCCCGCCAGCCCCACCCACCTCGGCAAGGAGTTTTACGTGTTTGTGGAACGCCTCAACGACCAGCTGCAAATGTTGAACAACGTGCCATTTACGGCCAAGTTCGGCGGCGCCACGGGCAACATGAACGCCCACAAGGTAGCCTACCCCGACATCGACTGGCCGGCCTTTGCCAAGAGTTTCGTAGAGAAGAGCCTCAAGCTTAAACGCCAGAAGACTACCACCCAGATTGAGCATTACGACTATATGGCCGCCTACTTCGATGCCCTGCGTCGCATCAATACCATTTTGATCGACCTGTCGCGCGACATCTGGATGTACGTCTCCATGGAATACTTCAAACAGAAGATCAAGGCTGGAGAAGTCGGTTCTTCGGCGATGCCGCATAAGGTCAACCCCATCGACTTCGAGAACGCTGAAGGCAACCTCGGCATGGCCGACGCCATCCTCACCTTCCTGAGCACCAAGCTTCCCATCAGCAGGTTACAGCGCGACCTCACCGACTCCACGGTCACCCGCAACATCGGTGTTCCGATCGCCCATACGCTGATCGCCGTCAAGTCGCTGTTGAAAGGCCTCGACAAGCTCCTGCTCAACGAAGACAAGATCCGTCAAGACCTGCAGCAGAACTACGCCGTGGTGGCCGAAGCCATCCAGACCATCCTTCGCCGCGAAGAAATCGAAGGCGCCTACGAGCTGCTTAAAGGCCTCACTCGCACCAACAAGCACATCGACAAGGCCGCCATCGATGAGTTCATCAAGGACTTGCCCGTCAGCAAGGAGATCAAGATGGAGCTCATGGCCATCACCCCTGAGAACTATACTGGATATAACTATTGAACATGAAGAAGAAACGCCCCTTTAACCGGCTATTGTCGTATGTGAAGCCATACTGGTTTTACATCTTCTTAAACCTGGTATTCAACCTGGTGGCGATTTTCTTCTCCTTATTCTCCTTTGCCCTAGTGGTTCCTTTTCTGAACCTGCTCTTTCAGACTGATGCCATCCAAGCAGTGGCGCGACCCGAATTCAGCTTCTCGTCGGATTACCTCATCGGATACCTGAACTATTTGATGAGCAACCTTATCATCGAACAAGGGCACGGCTATGCCTTGGCCTTCATCTGCGTCTTCCTGCTCATCACCTTCTTCTTCCGCAATCTCGGCCGTTTCTGCGCCTGCTTCTTCATGGCCAAGGCCCGAGTAGGTGCCATCCAAGACCTTCGAAGCGACATCTATCACAAGATCCTGGTGCTACCACTCTCTTTCTACAGCAACCAGCGGAAAGGCGACATTATGGCCCGCATTACCACGGATGTACAAGAGGTGGAAGTCTCCATCCTCAACTGGATTGAGATGCTGATAAAGGACCCGTTGACTATCCTCTTCTACTTTGCTTTCATGGTCAGCCTGAGTCCAAAACTGACTTTGTTCGTGTTGGTATTGCTGCCCATCGCTGGTTTCCTGATCGGGAAAGTTGGAAAAGCGCTTAAAAAACAATCAAAAGAAAGCCAAAACAGACTGGCTGGCATGGTCTCCACTATCGAAGAGTCCATTTCAGGATTGCGCATCATCAAAGGATTTAATGCTATCCGCTATTCCAAAGAGAAGTTTGATGAGCAAAACGAAAAGTACTCAAAAACCTTGGTCGGTGTCCATCGTAAACGAGAGATGAGCTCTCCCATGAGCGAGTTCCTTTCGGCCATTGTAGTCATCATCGTGCTATGGTTTGGAGGCAACCTCATCCTAGGTGGAGGAAGCAACATCGGAGCAGCCGATTTCATCACCTATATCGTGGTGTTCTCCCAAATCATCTCCCCCGCCAAGTCCTTCTCGCAAGGCTATTACAACATCCAAAAGGGCGTGGCTTCCGCAGAACGCATCTTCGAGATACTGGATGCCGATGAGGTGATTACCGAGAAAGTGAATGCGCTGGAGATCAAAGATTTCAACAACGAAATTGCATATCAAGATGTCAGTTTCCGTTATGGGAAAGACGATGTGCTGAAAGACATCAATCTCAAGATTCCCAAAGGCAAAGTCATTGCCCTCGTTGGAGAAAGTGGCGGTGGCAAATCCACCTTGGTCGATCTGCTACCACGATTCTACGACGTGTGCGAAGGGCAAATTTTGATCGACGGACATGACATCCGAGACTATCGGATCAGTGACTTGCGCGGTTTGATGGGCATTGTCACACAAGAAACCATCCTTTTCAACGACACGGTCTTCAACAACATCGCTTTCGGCATGGAGAATGTATCCAAGGAAGCTGTCATCGATGCCGCCAAGGTTGCCAACGCTCATGAGTTCATCATGGAGATGGAACATGGCTACGAGACCAATATCGGCGACCGAGGCATGAACCTCTCTGGAGGACAGCGGCAACGTCTGAGCATCGCACGGGCCGTACTGAAGAACCCACCTATTTTAATTTTAGATGAGGCCACCTCTTCACTCGACACCGAAAGCGAGCGCTTGGTTCAGGAAGCTTTGTCCAATGTGATGAGCCAACGCACTTCCATCGTTATTGCACATCGCCTCTCCACTATCCAGCATGCCGACGAAATCGTGGTGCTCCAAAAAGGTCAAATCATCGAACGAGGCCAACATGAAGAATTAATCGCCTTGAACGGCGTTTACAAGAAACTTACAGATTTACAATCGTTTAACTAAAATATAAAACTATGACAATTCAAGAATTACAGCCCAGTGGCATTTGGAAGAACTTCCACAGCTTGACGCAGATCCCTCGTCCATCGAAGAAAGAAGCCAAAGTAATCGCTTTCATGAAGCAATGGGGCGAAGACCACGGTCTAGAGACAATGGTGGATGAATGCGGCAACGTCATCATTCGCAAGCCCGCCACTCCAGGCATGGAAAACCGCAAGGGCGTCATCCTGCAGGCCCACCTCGATATGGTGCCTCAGAAAAACGACGATAACCCACATGACTTTGAAAACGACCCCATCGAAACTCACATCGAAGACGGTTGGGTGAAAGCCAACGGCACCACCCTCGGCGCTGACGACGGTCTGGGCGCTGCCGCAGCCATGGCAGTGCTCGAAGCCACTGACATCGAACACGGTCCCGTCGAGGCTCTCTTCACCATCGACGAAGAGACTGGCATGACTGGTGCCAACAAACTGCAACCTGGTGTGCTGCAAGGTGACATCCTTCTCAACATGGACTCCGAGACCGAAGGTGAACTCTATGTGGGCTGCGCCGGCGGCGTGGACAACATCGGCACCTGGGCACCGAAATACGAGGATGTGCCAGCTGGCATGATCGCCTACAAGCTCTTTGTGAAAGGCCTCAAAGGCGGACACTCCGGCATGGATATCAACCTCGGTCGTGCCAATGCCAACAAGGTGCTCAACACCATGATGCTGATGGCTGCTGAAAAATATGGTCTCCGCATGGCATGCATCGACGGCGGCAGCCTCCGCAACGCCATCCCAAGAGAAGCCATGGCCATAGTAGGCATCCCCGAAGACAAAAAAAACGAATTTGAGGAATATGCCAAGGAATACGAAACCATTGTGAAGGAAGAATTAGAAGGCATCGAACCCGAAATGGCCATCCTCTGCGAACCTGCCGAGATGCCCAAACAGGTGATAGACCTCGCCACACAAGACAACCTGTTCTGTGCCATTGCCCGCTATCCTAACGGCGTCATCGCCATGTCGAATGACTTTGAAGGCACCACTGAGACTTCTTCGAACCTCGCCACCATCAAGATGGAAGACGGCAAGATCGTGTGTGCCTCATTGACCCGCAGTCTGGTCGATGCTGACAAGGACAAGCTGGCCGCCCAGATCCGCAAAAACCTCACCGACAATGGCGCTGAGGCCTACTCCACCGGCGATTACCCTGGTTGGAAGCCTAATCCCAATTCCCCGATCCTCAACACCATGAAGGCTGTGTATCAGGAGAAGTTCGGCAAAGAGCCCAAGGTCATGGTCATCCACGCCGGCCTCGAATGCGGCATCCTCGGATCCAAGTACCCACATTGGGATATGGTCAGCTTCGGCCCGACTTTAGTCCACCCACACTCACCCGATGAGGCCCTGCTCATTGAGAGCGTAGCACCTTTCTGGGAGTTCCTTGTTGAGACCTTGAAGAACATTCCAATGAAAGAAACGATGGCTTAAAAAATATTTTTTCAAGAAAAAAGTTGCGCGAAACAAAAAAATATGTAATTTTGCAGTCCCAAATCAAGGGGTATCTCTTTTTTAGAAATAAACAAAAACATATACGAAAATGAAACGCACTTTTCAACCATCGAACAGAAAACGTAGAAACAAGCATGGTTTCAGAGAAAGAATGTCAACTGCCAACGGCCGTAAGGTGTTAGCCCGCAGAAGAGCCAAAGGCAGAAAGAAACTGACTGTTTCTGACGAATACTAAAATAAAGATAGAAGCCGTTTCTATTTCTTATTTAAGGTATAAAAAGAAGGCCGCCGATAGGTGGCCTTCTTTAATTTACTTCACATCTATAAACGATCTCCTCCCCTCTTCTCGCCAAACGCATCCGTTGGCGTTGTCCCTCGGAAAGCTCATAATAAAGTCTATCCTCCACCACTTCGAAGCCTGCCTTGCGCAATACTTCGGCATAATCGCGACCAAACTGGCGCACATGGTCATATTGGCCATAGAGACGTTGACGTTCCTTGGGGTCGGTCACTGAAGGATCCTCAAAAGTATCAACGTCTGGGTTGATAGGAACCAAAAGGATTGCCCAGCCTCCAGGTTTCAAAATACGTTGAATCTCCTTGAAAGCCTTGTTGGCATCACTGACATGCTCCAGCACGTGGTTGCAGATCACCACATCGTATGTGTCGGAGGGCTGGTCGATGGCAGTCACATCAAGATGAAGGTCCGCGATGGGCGAATCGAGATCGGCGGTGGTATAGTCCAGGTTTTTCAACGAACGGAAGCGTTTCAGGAAAGGCTGCTCGGGCGCAAAATGTAAGACCTTAAGCGGGGCATAAAAGAAATCCGTCTTCTCCTTCAAATAAAGCCACAGCAAGCGATGGCGCTCCAGAGAGAGGCACTTTGGGCACATCCTATTATCCACTGCTTCACCATAACCGTATGGCAAAAACTTGCGGAAATGCTTGCCACAAACAGGACATTCCACCTTGTTTCCCCAATAAAACGGTCTGACCAGAAAACTGAAGAGATAGCTGCAACGAATCAAAAACTGACGCGGAAATATTCTCGTGATGAAGGAGATAAGTTTTTTCATCATTCTTTTATTTGAGTGCAAAAATACACAAACATTCCCTATCTTTGCAAAAAATATGAAGATGAGGTATTCTGTCATCGTCCCTGTCTATAACCGCCCGTCTGAAGTCGATGAGCTTCTCGACAGTTTGTGTGTGCAGACTTTCACCGATTTTGAGGTGATTGTAGTGGAAGACGGTTCCAGTGACAAAAGCGACGTGATTTGCGGCAAATACAAAGACCGGCTTGACCTGAAATACCACTTCAAATCCAACTCTGGTCCTGGACCCTCACGGAATTTTGGCGCCGAGCGGAGCATAGGTGAATACCTGATCATTTTGGACTCCGACGTCATCGTTCCAAGCAACTATTTGGAGATCATCCAACAAGAACTCGACAAGGATCCTTGCGACGCTTTTGGCGGTCCCGATCGTGCCCATCCTTCCTTCTCTCCCATTCAGAAAGCTATCAACTATTCCATGACTTCGTTCTTCACCACAGGAGGGATACGCGGGGGCAAACAAAAGATAGACAAATTCTATCCGCGAAGCTTTAACATGGGCATTCGCAAGGATGTGTTCCAAAGAGTCGGAGGCTTTGACAACATACGCTACGGAGAGGACATCGATTTGAGCACAAGGCTTTTTGAGGCCGGCTACGTTTGCCGTCTCTTCCCCGAGGCCTACGTTTACCACAAACGCCGCGTGAAGTTCAGCGCATTTTTCAAACAGGTGAAGCATTCCGGAGAGGCACGCGTGATGCTCAAAAGGCGTTATCCCGACACCTTCAAATTGGTACATCTGCTACCGGCCGCTTTTATTGTGGGCCATGTCGTACTAATACTTCTAGCCGTCTTCCACCGCTGGTGGTGGATTCTTCCCATCCCAGCCTATTGCCTGATGGTCTTTGTCGATTCCCTCATAAAAAACAAAAGTCTAAAAGTCGCCCTACTTTCCATCCCCGCATCATATTGCCAGCTTTTCGGATATGGCTTGGGCTTCATACAAAACCTTTTCAAACACTGACATGAAAAACACCTTTTTTCAGAAAAACAAGAAACTCATCGGCATTGCTGCTGCCATCGTCTGTTTTGCCGTAATCACACTGATCTATTTCAGCCCCGTGCTGCAAGGAAAGCGCATCAAACAGCACGACATCGAGATGCACCTCGGCATGTCACAAGAAATCAACCAGTATCGTGAAGCCACCGGAGAACAGACCCTGTGGACCAACTCCGCCTTTGGAGGGATGCCTGCTTGGAATATCGGCATCACCCCGAAAGGCAACCTGACCAACCCGCTCTATAAAGGCCTGTCGTTAGGTCTTCCCCACCCCATTGGCGCCGTGTTCATCAGCATGCTTGGCTTTTTCATTCTTTTATTGGTGCTTGACTGCGGTTTTTGGATCAGCTTTATCGGGGCCATCGCATACGGTTTTACATCCTATTTGTTTATCGTCATCGGTGCAGGACACAACGCCAAAGCGATGGCCATGGCCTATATGGCCCCCGTCATTGCTGGTGTTTTACTGACATACAAGGGCAAGTATCTCTGGGGCTGGCTGCTTACCGCTTTCGCCTTGGCTTTTGAAATCCGAACCGGGCACCTTCAGATTACCTATTACCTTGCCATCATCATTGTCATTATAGTGATTGCAGAGTTCATCAGCGATATTAGAAAAAAACAGATAGGACATTTCTTCAAGGCTTCGGCAGGTTTGATGATAGCCGCCATCATCGGAGCCTTGACCTGTTCCACGACCCTTTATGGAAACTATGAATTTGGCAAAGAGACCACTCGCGGCAAACCAGTGTTGACCAGCAATGAAGGAAATCAAACCAAAGGTCTCGACCGTGATTACATCACCCAGTGGAGTTATGGCAAAGGTGAGACTTGGAGTCTGTTGATCCCCAATATCAAAGGAGGCGCTTCGGCTTACATCGGCAAGCAGAATCCAGCTCTCGACAAAGCCGACCGTCAGTTCAGGGACAGCATTGCTCAAAGCAACGCCTACTGGGGTGACCAGCCTGGCACCAGTGGACCTGTCTATGTAGGCGCCATTGTTGTCTTCCTCTTTGTGTTGGGTGCCCTAACGGTGAAAGGCAAACTGAAATGGGCATTGCTGATTGCCACATTGCTTTCCATCCTGCTCAGCTGGGGCAAAAATTTCATGGGATTCACCGACTTCTTCCTGGACTACATCCCCGGCTACAATAAGTTCAGGGCAGTTTCCATGACCTTGGTCATCGCTGAAGTCACTATGCCACTTCTGGGATTCCTGGGACTTGCCCAAATTGCAAAAAGTCCAGATAGTTTCAGACAAAACTTGAAGAAATTCTGGATTGCCCTGGGCATTACCGCTGGCATTTGCCTTCTGTTCTATATAGCTCCGAAAGCCTTTTTCAGCTTCCTCAGTCAAGGTGAGGCCGAGCAATTTGCCGCAATGAGCAAAAGTAAAGATGGAGCTATTTACGCTTCTTTTGCCTCCCAGCTTGAAAATGTGCGTGTGGCTATTTTCCGCAAGGATGCCTTGCGCAGTCTGATCTTTATCATTTTGGCCGCTTTGCCCATTTTCTTATATGGCAAAGGAAAACTAAAAGGCGGCTTCGCTTTCCCCATTCTCGCTGCCCTCGTGCTCATCGACATGTTCCCGATCGACAAGCGCTACCTCAACAATGACAAATTCGTCAGCAAACAGAAATACGAGAAACCTTTCACTTCATCACCAGCCGACCAATTCATCTTAAATGACAATAATCTCGATTTCAGAGTGGCCGACCTCACCAAAGACATGTTCAACGACGCCAGCACCTGCTATTTTCACAAGTCGTTGGGCGGCTATTCAGGAGCCAAACTCCGTCGTTATCAAGATATCATCACCTTGTATCTAAATAACGAGCTCAAATCGCTCAGGAGCGCCACGACAGGTGAGTCGATGATGCAAGCCCTTAGCCAGCAGAAAGTGCTCAACATGCTCAACACCAAGTATATCATCTACAACCCAAATGCGCAACCTTTCCAAAACCCATTTGCCTTCGGTAACGCTTGGATTGCCAACGACATCCTTTGGGTCGACACTCCTAACGAAGAAATCGACGCCATCGCCAGCACCGATGTCGAGCACACCGCCATCCTCAACAAAGAATTCGAACAACAAGCAGGTAACTACCGTTTGCTTGATAGCATTACAGGAGAAATCACGTTGAAAGATTATCAGCCGAACAAACTGACCTATTCGTTCAAAGCCGACAAAGACCAATTGGTCGTCTTTTCGGAAATCTGGACTTCCAAAGGCTGGACGTTAACCATCGATGGGCAGGAAAAGCCATTGCTCCGTGCCAACTACATCCTGCGTGCCGCGCTCATTCCAAGTGGCAGTCATGAAATCATGATGACCTATGCGCCAAAAGCCTACAAGTTGGGCACAACCGTTCAGCTAATCAGTTCGCTGATCATGATTCTGGGACTGATTGCTGCCATTGTATTCACCTTCAAACCCAAGAAAGAAGCCAAGGCATGAAGCGGGTATTGATTATCACGTACTATTGGCCCCCATCAGGCGGCAGTGGCGTCCAGCGTTGGCTGAAGATGTCGAAATATCTGCCCGATTATGGCTGGCAACCCGTGATATACACTACCGAAAATGCAGAATACCCTATCGTTGACACCACACTGGAAAATGAAGTATCTCCCATAGCAGAAATCCTCCGACGACCCATTTTTGAGCCTTATACTTTTTACAAAAAGTTCCTTGGCATAAAGAAAGAAGAGACCATAAAGGCCGGATTCATCCAAGAAGACGAAAAAAAAGAAAACTGGAAAAGTAGGTTTTCTTTATGGATTAGGGGAAACCTTTTTATTCCAGATGCCCGGCGCTGGTGGATAAAGCCATCTGTTCGTTATCTAAAACGGTACTTGAAGGAGCATCCTGTGGATGCCATTATCAGTACAGGTCCGCCCCATTCCATGCACCTCATCGCAATGCATTTGAAAGAGGACCTGGGAATTCCATGGATTGCAGATTTCCGCGATCCTTGGACCGACATCGACTATTACCAGGATCTACACCTTACCCGACGCTCAGACCGCAAGCACCACAAGTTGGAACACAAAGTCCTTACCAAAGCTGATAAAGTAGTGGCTGTCGGTTGGGACATGGCAGAAGGCCTAAAACGTTTAGGCGCCAATGATCCAGCTGTTGTTCCTAACGGCTATGACTGGGACCAGGAACAGACGACACAAAACCCATCCCTTTCGGATTGCTTCACACTAACCCACATCGGCATCATCGGTGCCAACCGCAACGAACACCAGCTATGGCAGGCGTTAAGCGAGCTGGCCCATGAAAACGAGAAATTCCGTTGTAATCTTAAAGTAAAGCTTATTGGCCAAGTCGATCAGACAGTCCTTCGTTCCATCAACGAAAGTGATTTGCAAGAAAATGTTGAAGTCATCCCTTATCTGCCTCACAATCAAGTATTCCAAGCTCAGCAATCATCACAAGTGCTACTGCTGCTTATCAACAACACACCCAACGCCAAAGGCATTCTGACAGGAAAACTCTTTGAATATCTGGCCTCAGGCCGCCCCATTCTATGTATTGGGCCAGTAAACGGCGATGCGGCACGTATTATTACTAGTACGCATGGTGGAATTACAGTCGGTTTTACGGACAAGGAAAAAATGAAATCAGTCATCAATGATCTCTATCAAAAATTCTTGTCGAACAATCTACCTTTCAACGAAAGCAGTGAGATTGAGCAATTTTCGCGAAAAGCCTTGACCGGGGATGTCGTTAAAATACTAGGCCAAGCTACCGTATAGTTTCACCAACTTTGCTCCGTCAACTTCCCAATTGTATTTATCAACCACCGCCTGACGACCCTGATGGATATAGTCGCCCAGTGATTCAGGATGCGCATAGAAACCAGCAATCAGAGAAGCCAGCTCATCAGGATGATCATAACAATAGCTAACGCCACTATGAGTTTCATTGACAATACGCACCAAAGGATCACAATTTGAGACCAACATGGGAATACCCGCATACAGGTACTGGAAAATCTTATGAGGTATCGTATTATCCGTATGGCCCGACTTCACATGAGGTATCAGAGCCACATTGGCGGACTCATATAGGTCGCATATCTGAGTATAATGTTTGTAGCCATGGACCACAACATTATTTTGAACATGCAATTCCTCGATTAGTCTTTTTATCTCGTCAAGATATCTACCATCCCCAACCAAATCGAATTGCACATCGATTCCTTTTTCCTTCAACAAAGAGATAGCCCGTATCACATATTGGATGCCTCTATGATAGTTTATTCCGCCCACATAAAGCATTCTGAACTTATCCGTTTTGAATTCTTTTCTTTCGATGGGATCGAATTGGTCAATATTCAGTGTGTTTGAAACCACAGTCACCTTCTCCGGGCCAACGCCCAAACCACAGACCCGAGCTTTTGCTTCATCTACCACGACAATGATATTATCGGCCAAGCCACACATTTTCTTTTCGTACTGAACCCATTGGCGATTCGACGACAAAAGCTTGCCCAAAAACGTGTTGGTATGTGCTGAAAGCTGTAGCAGCACAGGCCAGTTCTCATGCAAGTCAAGAATAAACCGAACACCATATTTGCATTTGGCCTCGAAGCCTACCTTTGCCAAAGGCAAGTCATGCACATGTATAACGTCGAAATGGTATTGCGAAAAAAGCTCCTTCACATAGGATCTCCAATAATTGAAATAAAAAGGAAACTTCAGAACTCCAACACTTGCCTTATACATAAACTTCGACACCTTTCTCCTATGTATAATACCGTAAACCGATTCCTCATACATCGGTTCATTACCCTTCAGGAAACAGGCAATGTGCACCTCGTGTCCGGCTTTTGTCAGCGACTTCATCTCGTTTTCCACCCTTGTGTCAGGGGGAAAGGGATGGTCCAACAACATCAGTATTTTCATTTCAAACCTGTATTGATCCGTTTGCAAAAATAAGGAAATAATTGTGTATTTTTGCAGCAACAACCAAATTCAACATGAAAATCACCATCATAGCTGGTGCGCGACCCAACTTCATGAAAATCGCACCCATCATCCACGCCATTCAAAAAGCCCAAAAAGAGGGAAATGAAATAAGCTATCGTTTAGTGCATACCGGTCAACATTATGACCAGAAAATGAGTGCGACTTTTTTTGAGGAGCTCAACATCCCACAACCCGACATCAACCTCGGCTGTGGCGGAGGCTCCCAAGCCGAGCAAACCGCCCACATCATGGTAGCGTTTGAGAAAGAGCTCATGGCCAATCCTGCCGACTTAGTCTTGGTTGTTGGCGATGTCACCAGCACCATGGCGTGCTCCATCGTGGCCAAGAAGCAATGCACCAAGGTAGCGCATGTGGAAGCTGGCATCCGCAGTTGGGATCTTACCATGCCAGAAGAGATCAACCGAATGGTGACTGACGCTCTCGCCGACCTGTATTTCACCACCTCTGAGACTGCCAACACCAATTTGCGAAACCTGGGTGCAACAGAAAGACAGATACATTTTGTCGGCAATGTGATGATTGACACTTTGAATACTAACCTTAGCCGGTTTCACAAACCCGAGTTTTTCGACGCTATGGGGTTGAAAGAAAAAGAATATATCGTTCTCACTTTACACCGCCCCAACAATGTGGATGAAGCAGAGAAATTAAAGTCCACTATGTACGAAATCGTCAACAACACTCATGGGTTACCCGTCATCTTTCCAATCCATCCACGCACAGCGGCCGTCTTTACTGAATTGGGCATCTCAGCGCCAAATCTGCACATCGTGGAACCCTTGGGTTATCTTGAGTTCAATTATCTGGTAAAGCACTGCAAGGCTGTCATCACTGATTCTGGTGGCATCACCGAAGAGACGACTGTCATGGGCATTCCCTGTATTACCCTGCGCGACAACACCGAACGTCCCGAAACCTGCTCCATTGGCACCAACGAGCTGATTGGCACCAACCCAAAAGCCATCAAACCCACGCTCGACAAACTATTCTCCGGTCAATGGAAAACAGGAGGCATCCCGGAACTTTGGGACGGACATACTGCGGAAAGAATTGTTAGAATACTCTGTCAATCAGATCATTGACCGATTTTGACACTTTCAACTTATATAGAGCCGTCAAGCCAATGACGACGAACAACAGCGACTTCAGTGCAGCATCAATAAGGAGGCCATAGATTGGTTTTGCAAACAATTGCGAGAACCAAGGCGTCAGCCACGAACTCCAACCCCAGTTAAGCATCAACAACGCCAAAATCACTGACAAAACAGGGAACATCTTGCCAGAAAACGGCTGCACCCCGATTTTCCATTTAATGAAGAGGATCAGCAGAACAAAATACACCATATAAGACACCACATTGGCCATAGCCCCTCCGTTAATATCCCATCGGGGAACAAGCCAGACATTCAGTCCTATTGACATTCCTGTGAGTAAAATGGTGAATATCAGCGAATAATAATAGTATTTGGAATAGCTAAGCACTGTAGTAGCCACCCCTAAAGTGGAATAAATGAGGCGTCCCATGGATAGCATCAATACCACCCATTTACCCAATCGATAAATATCACCATTAGGCAATAAGTCGAAAATGAAATCAATGTTTATCCAAATCAGCAGGAAAACAAAAGAACCAGCAATGAACTGATGCAGAGCAACATTCTTGCACAGGCTATCGGCTTCCGCTATGTTCTGTTTGGCCATGGCATCAGAGATGTGTGGCCTTGAGATGGCTCCCAAAGAACGATAGGGCATCTCGACAAGCGCTGCGATGTTGGTGGCAATGGTAAATACGCCCGCCAAACGGAAACCCGTCAAGCCAGCCACAAAAAACTTACTCAACATCGGTATCACGTTACCCGCCAATGCGGCTGTAATCATAAATAAGGTATAAAACAAAAAGTCGCGTCTGATCTGATGACTTACAAACGCCTTGTCAATCTTGAACGAGACACGTTTTAACGACAACAGATAGATGACGTTTATGATGGTAGCCAACCCATAAAACACACAGAAACCAACGATAACACCATCAAAATCAATGACTTTGTAATAATAAAGCAAATACACCGCCAAAGTAGCCACCCGCAGCCCCACCTCTCGCACGAATTTGGGCAGCACAATGCGTAACAGAAGATTGCTGTTTGTCTCAAAAACCGAGATATAAAGCATAAAGAACGCCAACGGAATGACAAAGTTGACGTATTTTGAAAACAGCTCAGTTCCAACCCCCGAGTCCTTGGTGAAAAAAGACACAATGGATGACTTCAAAATGAAAAAGGCAAGCAGAAAAACAGCGAAGCCTATAAGAGGTACCACTAGTGTCCAGCCAAAAAAGCCATGGTCGCGGTGTTCTTCATCCTTGAAGAACGGGTAATAGCGCATGGCTGAAGAATTTGTCCCAAGCTGCGCCAATCCTCCAAATAGGATGGAGCATTGAAGCAAGATGTCAATCAAACCTATCTGCTCAGGCTGAAGGGCTTTCGTCTGGATAAAAAAGGTTGTAACGATGCCCACCGCCACCCCGATATAGGTGGCTATCGTACCTTTGATGCTCTGTCGCGCTACAATACCCATGGTCGTCGATCAGCTTTCTTCGCCCAATTCCCGTTTCACAAAGTCGATATAAGCATTGATCAGCAGCTCACTGTCCTTGTTGTCCTCCTCAAGTTTCTCCACCAGCGTCTGTCTTTCCTCCATCTCCTTTTTCAGTTTTTCAATGGTATCGCCGCGTCTCGACTTTGTCCTTTCAAAAGTCTGGATCTGCTTGCGCAGCGCATCGACCACAATTTCCCTTCTGCGCGTTTTGTCCTCTTCGACGCTCAGTCTTTCTGCTTCCCGACGAATACCGGAATTCAGATCGTTGCCCGCCAAAATCAAGATGGCCACAATCCATATCCAAAGCAAAAGGATAATGAGCGTACCGATAGATCCATAAAGCGCATTGTAGCGCGAAAAGTTGGAAATATAGGTGTTAAAGCCCACCGTTCCCAGCACAAACAACGTGGTGGCCAAAATCGTTCCAGGACTGAAAATGACAAACTCACGGTATCTTTTACCTTTTCTGGTTGGACGTCTCAACTCTTTCCGATAATGTTCCTTGAATCTGACATTGCCGAAATAGTAGAGTAATGCAAGACCAAAGCACAAGGCAAAAATGGCAATGAGCCAACGCAACACATTGAAAAGGACAAACAAGAATTTTCCCGGTGCAATGATGTCATGGGTAACCAGAAAGTGTAATCCAGTGCCGCCCAAAGATATCAGCAGTATTGACAACACAATCAACACGCCAATGATGATGAGCATGAAAATGGCAAAGATACGCTGCAGAATCCAGTCCTTAAAAGTGAGCGTCTTGTCGTAGATATAATTGTTGTAAACATTACGGAATCCATTGAAGAAGGCTACAATGCCCCCCGAACCGAATACCAAGCACAGAACGATACTGATGGAGAGCAATCCATCGTGCGGCTGGTTCATGATGCCGTCGATGGTTTCCGTGACATAGTCAAGGGTGCCCGATGGAATAAGGAAGTCCTTGATCAGCATCATCACCCTTTCATAAAGGTGAGGTATAGGGATATAAGGTATCAGGGTAAAGAAAAAAAGCAGCAGGGGAAAGAGTGCCACAAAAAAGTTGAAAGCCACACCAGCGGCACGGTCGATAGTACGGCCTTTGGTAAACGACTTGATGAAGTCGCGAAGCACATCCAAAAGGGGCAGCTTCGTTCCTGGAAAATGAACAATTTTCAAAAAGTTGTCCTCCCTGGCATACCAGGCTCGAAACGCATCATATTTTCTTCTAATCCATGTCATATCATTTGCAAAAATAAAAAAAATGTAACTTTGCAATAAAAAAAGATGAACAACCAGGAAACTATCTCCCACGAGGGTATCGTCACGAAGATCACCAACGACGAATTGGAAATCAAGATAGTGTCACAAAGTGCATGTGCCGCCTGTCATGCCAAAAGCGCTTGTGGCATGGGAGAGCAGGCAGAAAAGATCCTTACAGTGCCTCGTCCAAAAGGTCAAGACTTCTCTTTGATGCAGAAAGTCAATGTGACCATGGCCATCGGCCAAGGCAACAAAGCGGCTGTATTGGCATACCTCATTCCCATTGTCCTGCTATTGGCTGTGCTATTCATCTGCCTTGGCGTCGGATTGAATGAAGGGCTGTCGGCCCTCATTAGCATTGCCGTGTTGATTCCTTATTATACAATACTATACCTCCAACGCGATAAATTGAGGAGGCGTTTTGAGTATCGTATTGAATAAAATCTTATTTTTGCAATTTATAAAAATTGGAAACTAACTAAAATTTTTCTACATAATGAGTAACACATTACTTATTTCATTATTGGTTCTCGGAATACTCGGAGCCGTTTTGGCCGTAGTGCTCTACATTGTGGCCCAGCGGTTTAAAGTCGAAGAGAACCCCCTGATTGACGAGGCGGAGGCCTGTCTGCCTGGTGCCAACTGCGGTGGTTGCGGCTTTGCCGGCTGTCGCGCTTTGGCTGAAGCTTGCGTGAAGCAGGCTGCCGAGAAAGGCAACATCGATGGCCTTGCCTGTCCAGGAACCGACATGGGTAAGGTCGCTGCTGTTTTAGGCCTCACCGCTGCTGCTTTCGAACCCAAGATTGCTGTGGTGCGCTGCAACGGCAGTTGCCAAAACTCCCCTGCCAAGGTACATTACGAAGGTGCCGACATCTGTGCTTTTGCCAGCACACTATACGCCGGCAAGGGCGGATGCTCCAAAGGCTGTTTGGGACTGGGTGACTGCGTGAAGAAGTGTAACTTCGGCGCCCTCCACATCGACAAAGAGACAGGACTTCCCGTCGTGGATCCTGACAAGTGCGTTGGCTGCGGCGTATGCGCCAAGACTTGTCCGAGAGGCATCATCGAGATCCGTCCCCGTGGCAAGAAAGACCGTCGCGTCTATGTCTGCTGTTCCAACACCGACAAGGGTGCTTTGGTCGTCAAGAACTGCTCTGTTGGCTGCATCGGCTGCCAGAAGTGCCTGAAGACTTGTCCGTTTGAGGCTATTGAGATGCGGGGCAACTTGGCCTACATCGACCCAGCCAAGTGCAAAGCCTGTGGCAAGTGCGTCGAAGCCTGCCCGCGCGGATCCATCCACGCGGTCAACTTCCCTCCACGTAAGCCGAAGGAGGAACAACCTGTCGAAGCTCCTCAAGCTGAAAAAGTTGAACAAGAAATTCCTGTTACCGTATGAATCCAATAAAGACTTTCAAAAAGGGCGGCGTCCATCCAGAAGAGAACAAATTCTCTGCGGACAAGCCCATACAAGACTTCCCGATGCCCAAGCAGATCATCGTCCCGTTGGGACAATGCCTTGGCGCACCGGCCGAGTGCATCGTCAATAAAGGCGACCGCGTGCTGACCGGACAACTCATCGGTACTGCCAAAGGCTTCATCTCGGCCAACGTCCACTCACCTGCCACCGGCACCGTCGCCAAGGTGGATGTGGTCATGGACCACACCGGCTACTATAAACCGGCAGTCTTCATCGACCGCGAAGAGAACGACGAATGGGTTGAAGGCGTTATCAACACCGATGAGCTGATTACCGATATCAAATTGGACGGCAAAGCCATCATCGACAAAGTGAAAGAATGCGGCATCGTCGGCATGGGCGGCGCCACCTTCCCCACCCACGTCAAACTGATGATTCCCGAAGGCAAAAAAGCTGAATACGTCATTATCAACGCTGCCGAATGCGAGCCTTATCTCACTTGCGACTACCGTCTGTTGCTGGAAAAGACACAGGAGTTCCTCATCGGCGTGAAGATCCTGATGAAAGGCGTCGGATCCGATAAAGGCATCATCGGTATCGAGACCAACAAGATGAAAGCCATCGAGTTGCTCGACAAGACTATCAACGAACACAAAGACCTGTATGCAGGTATTGAGGTACAACCCTTAAAGACCAAGTATCCTCAAGGCGGTGAAAAGCAGATCATCAAGGCTATCACAGGCCGTGAGGTTCCTTCTGGCAAACTGCCTATCGAGACAGGTTGCGTCGTGGTCAATGTGGCTTCGACCTACGCTATCTATGAAGCCGTGCAGAAGAACAAGCCTTTGATTGAACGTATCGTCACCGTCACCGGCAAGTCGGTCAAGAACCCCTCCAACTTCCGCGTACGCTTCGGCACGCCTGCCGACCTTCTCATCGAGGCTGCTGGAGGTCTTCCAGAAGACATTACCGACGTCATCAACGGTGGCCCCATGATGGGTAAGTCCGTTTCAGTCACCAACTTCCCCTGCATGAAAGGCACCTCTGGCATCCTGCTGATGACCCTTAAGGAAGCACAAGACCGCCGTCAGACCAACTGCATCCGTTGTGGCCGTTGCGCCCACGCCTGCCCGATGGGCCTGCAGCCCTTCCTGCTCCACAAGGTGGCCAAGCAGAACAACTTCGACGAGACCGAGAAGAACCACATCATGGACTGCATCGAATGCGGCTCCTGTGAGTTTACCTGCCCCGCCAATATTCCTCTTCTTGATTACATCCGTTATGGCAAAGCCAAAACAGGCGCTATTATCAAAGCAAGAAGTCAGAAATAGATTAAAGATAGATAAAAAGATAAAAGTTTATGAATAATTACACAATATCAGGCTCGCCACACGTACACTCGACGGAGAACACGAGGAAGATCATGTACAGGGTCATCCTCGCCCTGCTTCCCGCCCTGCTTGTGGCAATTTATTATTTCGGCTGGTATGCGTTGCGGCTGACCCTTGTTACGGTAGCCACCTGCGTGCTGACCGAATGGCTCATCCAGAAGTTCCTCATCAAGGGTCCATTGACCATCAATGATGGATCCGCCATCCTGACAGGTCTGCTGCTGGCTTTCAACGTGCCGGCCAACCTTCCCATCTGGATGGCCATCGTGGGTAGCGTCTTTGCCATCGGCGTTGGCAAGATGGCCTTCGGCGGTTTGGGCAAGAACCCATTCAACCCTGCATTGGTTGGACGTGTGTTCATGCTCGTGTCATTCCCGACAGCCATGACCACTTGGCCACAAGCAGCGCCCATCTTCAAGGCAGGCTTCTTCACGGATGCCGTCACGGGTCCCACCCCTCTCGGTCTCTTGAAAGAGTCGGGGGCCTCATCACTCGACCACATGCAATTCGTTGACATGGTGCTTGGCAACCGCGGCGGCGCCTTCGGTGAAGTCTG
The DNA here is from genome assembly GCA_017530365.1 of Bacteroidales bacterium. GTDB lineage: Bacteria > Bacteroidota > Bacteroidia > Bacteroidales > F082 > Limimorpha. Next base: position 31,659 of record JAFXMK010000007.1, on the reverse strand, counting down.
TGCCATAGCCCTGATCATTGGTGCCATCTACCTCATCGCCCGCAAGGTGATCGACATCGCTACCCCGTTGAGCATCCTGCTTACCGTGTTTGTGTTCACGGGCATCTTCTACCTTGTGGATCCCACCCAGTACATTGCCCCGTGGTACCATCTGGTGTATGGCGGTCTCATCCTCGGTGCCTTCTTCATGGCTACCGACATGGTGACCTCTCCCATGACCGTACGAGGCAAGATCCTGTTTGGCGTAGGCATCGGCTTGATCACCGTAGTGATACGTCTCTGGGGCGCCTACCCTGAAGGCGTGTCGTTCGCCATCCTGATCATGAACGCCTTCACGCCACTCATCAACAAGGCCTTCAAGCCTCAAGTTTTCGGTGTCGTCAAACCTTCTAAAAAGTAATCGCCATGGCAAAGAAGAAAGAATCAACATTGATTAATATGCTGTTGGCGCTGTTCGTCATCACAGCAGTGTCAGGCGGCGTACTTGGATTGGTTTACGGCTTTACCAAGGATGCCATCGCCGAAGTGGACCAAAAGAAAAACGAGGCTGCCATCCAAGCCGTATTACCCTTGGAGGGTGACATCACCTATAAAGCCGACACCATGAGTTTCACTTACGAGGGTGTCGCGTCACAATTCCCCTGCAACTTGGCCTACGATGCCAACGGCGACTTCAAAGGCGCCGCCATCAAGACCTCTGAAGGCGGTTTCGGCGGCAAGATCGACATGATGGTCGGCATCCTCGCCGACGGCACCATCAAAGGCACTTCGGTTCTCTCCCATTCAGAGACACCCGGCCTCGGTGCCAACATGACCGGCAAGTTTAAAGACCAGTTCGTTGACAAGAATCCCGCTTCGTTCACCTTGAAAGTCAAGAAAGACGGAGGCGACGTGGATGCCATCACTGCAGCCACCATCACCTCAAGAGCCTTCTCGAAGGCCGTCGATAAGGCTTATCAGGCGTTTGAAGCCAACAAATCCCAATTCATGAAAGGAGGAAGCCATGAGTAATAACCTAAAAACCTTTACCAAAGGCCTCATTAAAGAGAACCCGATTCTGGTGCTTTTGTTGGGTTGCTGCCCCACTTTGGCAACGACCACCAGCGCCATCAATGGCATGTCAATGGGCCTGGCCACCACCTTTGTGTTGGTGCTGTCGAACATCTTCATCTCCTTGCTGAAGGGCTTCATCCCCGACAAGGTTCGTATCCCCTGCTTCATCGTGGTTATCGCTTCGTTCGTGACCCTGGTCCAACTCTTGATGCAGGCCTACGTGCCCGACATCTATGAGACCCTCGGTCTGTTCATCCCCTTGATCGTGGTGAACTGCATCGTGCTAGGTCGCGCTGAGGCCTTCGCCTCAAAGAACCCCGTCTGGCCTTCGCTGCTCGATGGTCTTGGAATGGGTCTGGGCTTCACCCTCGCCCTGACATTGTTGGGCTGCCTCCGTGAGTTCCTCGGCAGCGGCTCCATCTTTGGCCTTACCATCCTGCCTGAGACCGCCAACATCCTGGTGTTCATCCTGCCTCCAGGTGCTTTCATCTGCCTCGGCTTCGTTATTGCTATTGTCAACCAATTCAAAAAAGAAAGTCACTAAGCCATGAAATACCTCATTATCATCTTATCGACCATCTTGGTCAACAACGTGATCTTCTCCCAGTTCCTGGGCATCTGCCCCTTCTTGGGCACTTCAAAGAAGACCTCCACTGCATTGGGCATGGGTGCTGCTGTCATCTTTGTGTTGACGCTCGCCACCCTTGTCACATGGCTTGTGAACCAATACATCCTGATCCCCCTGGGCTTGGACAAGTTCATGCAGACTATCGCCTTCATCCTGATCATTGCCGCCTTGGTACAGATGGTGGAGATCATCTTGAAGAAGATCAGTCCGTCGCTTTACACCGCCTTGGGTGTGTTCTTGCCTCTGATCACCACCAACTGCGCCGTGCTCGGTGTCTCGTTGACCGTGGTTACCAAAGAATTCAACTATGGTGGCGTAGCCCACATGCTCAGCTTGGGTGAATCCATCGTCTATGCTGTCGGTATTGCCATCGGTTTCGCTTTGGCTTTGATCATCTTTGCTGGTGTGCGCGAACACATCGACTTGATGGAACCCCCGAAGGGCATGAAAGGCACCCCGATTGCCCTGATCACTGCTGGCATTCTGGCCTTGGCGTTCATGGGATTTACGGGAATCGTGTAAAGATAAAAGATAAAAGATAAAAGTTTAGGGCGGAGGTAAGTGCTTCCGCCCTGTTTTTTTTATTTAACATTCAAAAAATCAGGCCAATATTCATTTTATTTCTTATATTTGCAGTTTATACTATCAAAAATAAGAAAAAGATGAAAAACCTTTTCTTGAAAACCTTGGTAATTGGCCTGTTTTTACTAGTGATTCCTACACGGATTTGGGCCCAAGAAGTTCAAATCAGGGATTATGAAAACGGATTCCTTTTCGACGTTTTTACGATTGAGAATGTGGAAGAACGTGTTCAGTTAGCATCAGCACTTGCCACGAGCGACATCTGGCTTTGTAATCCGACTGATAATCCCGGCGAATTGTTCATAAGACCCAACAATCAACACGAGGACATCCCGATTTATGCCGAGTTTGATTATCTCAGAACGACTCTAAAAGCAGAATATAAAGAAGCCTCTTTGTTACCCAAAGAAGAGTTTACTGAAATCTTTAACTCATGGGCATGCAATATTAGCAAAGACTACTATAGATTCCTTATTTCCGACCTTACTGGAGACCGCGCCAATCAATGCATGGACGCGGAACCATTCTGCACCACCAATGTTTATAATTTCCCCGCTCTCAACAGCGGGGTTTCATGGGCGGGACCAAACTACGGATGCTTAGGAAGCTCTCCCACAACCAAACAATCTTTCTGGTACTATATGAGAATTGGTGTTGCAGGCAACATTACTATCAAAATTGAGGCTTCATTCGATGTTGATTTCGCCCTTTGGGGACCTTTTGGCAACGAGATTGAACCATGTCCGACAACAGCAGGGCAAGCAGGACAGTTAACTGCAAATTGTTCTGATTGTCCTAATAATACCACAAGTCCAAATTTTTATCCTTCCGGCAACCTTCATGACTGTAGTTATAGCGGTCTGTCATATGAATTTGCACACATTAAAAACGGACAAGTTGGACAGTATTTCATCCTTCTTATTACTAACTGGGCTGGAGGTAGTGGCAACATCACTTTCCAAAAATACTCAGGTGATGGCGAAACCGACTGCAGTATCATGCCACCTTTGGTTGACAACAACGGCCCGTATTGCATAGGTGAAACAATCACTCTCACTGGCAACGCCCAACAAGGAGCCTCCTATAGTTGGTCCGGGCCAGGCGGCTGGACTGCCAACGGACAGACTGTGACTCGTCCTAATTGCAATTTGTCCATGAGTGGCGAATACACTTGCACTATCCATGTAGGTAACCAATCCAGTAGCGCCACGACTCAAGTTCAGGTTTATGCCAGACCCACGGCCAACTTTACCGCCACCACGGTATGTAAAGGCCAACCCACACAGTTCACCAGCACCTCCACCACCAATCCATCGGGCCAGACCATTACAAGCTATCTCTGGGATTTCGGCGATGGCCAGACTTCGACGCAACAAAACCCATCCCACACCTACAGTACTGCTGGAAGCAAAAACGTCACACTCACCGTGGGCATGGGCCATGGCGCTTGCACCAGCACTAAGACCCAAAGCGTCACTGTGGCAGCTCAACCAGTTGCCAATGCAGGAACGGATCAAACCATCATTTATGGTGCCACCGCACCCCTAAGTGGATCAGGTGGCACAGGTTCTTTCAACTACCATTGGGAACCCGCCGATAAGGTAGTCAACCCCAACGCCCAAAACACCCAAACCAAGCCCCTCACTGCACAACAGACATTCACATTGACTGTCACATCCCCTCAGGGTAACTGCACTGACAGCGATCAGATGATTGTGCATATTGAAGGCAGCAACATGACCATGGCACCATCCGCCAGCCCCATCGCCATCTGCGAAGGCAGCAGCTCCCAACTTGATGCCCATGCTGGAGGTGGCACTGGAAACTTCACCTACTCATGGACACCGACAACAGGTTTAAGCAACCCCCGCATTGCCAACCCCATCGCCTCACCAACTAGCACCACCACCTATACATGTACAGCCAGCGATGGCATGACAACATTAAGCGGCACCGCCACTGTCACTGTCAACCACCCCGAGTTCGAGGAAGTAACCCAATATATCTGCCCAGGTGACGTTTACAATTTCCACGGCACCGATTATAGCGAAATCGGTGATTATCCTTATCAGACTACAACAGCCCAAGGCTGCGACAAGACTATTACATTACATCTGAGACACTACCCCTCTTACAGCAACGCCCACACCACTTATGCACAAATTTGTCCCGGCGAGAGCTACACCTTCCATGGCACACCATACAACACCTACGGACAACATCCACATCATCTACAGACCATTCACGGATGCGACAGCACCGTTTGGCTTAACCTCAGCTTTTATCCAGACAATGGTGTTACTTTTGACTCTGTGACTGTCTGCCCAGAACAACTGCCTTATTATTTCTACGGCGTTCCTTACGACCACGAAGTGGAAGTCACCCATACAGATCATGACATTCACGGCTGTGACAGCCTCGTCAAGTTGGTGTTGCGCATTAACGACTATGCCACGCATTCGGAAACACAATACATCGCTTTTGACAACAGCCCATCTTACACATGGCCCGTCAATGGGCAAACCCTTACTGAAGAAGGCACCTATATCGATACTCTACCCTCTCAGTATTGCGAATGTATCTATACGCTACATCTTCATTTCTTGGAAGCTCCTGAACCACAGATCTATTATGACACTGTTTGCGATAGCCACACTTGGTGGATTTCAGGAACACCTTACGAGTTCGAGTTACCTCAAGGCTCAATAAGTCATTCTTTTGTCAAATCACATTTTGACGATCTGGCGCCCTATCATTACGAGGACGGCAGACCTTGCAAACAAGAACATCGCTTGTATTTGCAGATGTACAAGACAAGCGACCACGAAGCTGACACCATCGTTGAAAACGCTTGTAACTCCTTTACATGGTATTTTGGTCATAACGGAGAACACGAAACTTATTATGAAAATGGCCCTCATACCAAATCAATCAAAAGCAAGAATTCTTTGATGCATTGCGACAGCATTGTCACCCTCACCATTCAAAACATGATTTACACTCCAAAGCCCGAGATTGTTTGTGCCGATAATGGTATTGAATGGCCACACCATCCCATCACCGCAACCGAGTTCAATGTGAACAAATACACCTACTCCGTTGTGGATCCTCACGGCACCAACTCTTGGATCAACAGCCAATGCCAATGGAAGATATCTAAAGAGGGATGGCCCATCAAACCTTCGGATGACAACCTCTCCTGCGATGTGTATGCCATGGATTGGGTTCAGGACACCATTTGGCTGACCTTCATTGCCGTCAACCCCTGTAGCCCTGATGGAGTGGATTCAACCCGTTATTATCTCAAGCCTTCATTCTATGGGGTTCAAGAACAGGAATCTTACCCTGCCGCGGTTAGCATCGCTCCCAACCCCAACAGCGGGCAAATGCAGTTGCGTTTCGAGAACTTGGAAGGCAAATTGAGCATCAAGGTGTATAGCATCACAGGATTGTTACAAGACAGCTTTGAAATCACCACTTCACAGACTGGCGAGACCTACGACTACTCCATGAAGCGATTAGTCAATGGAGTGTATTTCTTCGTCATTACCGACGGCAAACGAAGCGTCACCAAAAAAGTCGTCATCATCAACTGATTTCCATGACAAGAAAGGCACTCATATTGTTTTCATTCATCCTGTTGGCTGCGTCTGCCTGCAAAAAGGACGACAAGCCACCCAAGGAGCCCATAGACTATATGGTTCAGGCCATCCCAGACATCCATGCGTTATTCGAAGACCATGTCGATCTGATCAATGCCATGGATACCCTGCTGCATTTTGGAGACAACCCTCCACAACTCACGAAACTTATTGTAGATACCTCAGATAAACACCTTGACACATTGTTAGGCTTCTGCAACGACTCTTTGGTATTGAAAAAATACCACCAAATTGACACAACAGCGACTTATAGACCGCCCGAACTGATTCGCGGAACCTACCAATTCTTATTTGACAAACAACACCGTGGTGTTGCCTCATTGAACTTCAGAAGCATCAATTATGATAATGGACCGGATGACCATTACATCGAATCAGCTTCCCGTCAAGACTCCGTCTTTATCATGGGAGAAAAGCCATTTTTCACTATTTATTTCTTCCAAAAGTTAAAGAAAGACCTAGTAGTTCCCGGTTATCACCCACAAGACGTTGGCGCCAAGGAAGCCTTCATCATTTCGGGAGAAGTCACAACCAACGGCATCAAAGACTTATACATCGGATTCAAAGTCTATGGATATGACATCCCGACAAGTGCCGGTATAGGAGGACTCAACATTGGAGACATTATAATATATTATAGAGATTTCATGCCATTTACCTATTGGGATCCAACACCAAAATACACCAATTAAAAGATGCCCAAGGTTTTTCGTTACATATTGATTCTCGTTCTGCTTCAGCTAACCGTTGAAGGGAATGCTCAATACAAGAAGCCTTTGTCATCGCCTAGAAAGCAGTTGGACAATGCGATGTTCAACCTTGGTGTCACTGCTGGGCCAAACTACACTCATTGGCATCATTTCGATGTAGCGCAGGCCGATGACTGGTTCTTGAAAAACTACGCTCCTGTGTTCCAATGGGGTTATACTGGCGGTATTAGTTTCGAAGCCATCTTCAGCAAGCACCTCTCGGCTGGTATCAATGCCCTCTATGCAAGGCATCGTATCAGCATGCAATACACCAACGAAAAATTCCCATACGACTGGAACAACGGCCAATTATTATACAAGCAACGGCGCTATGAACTCAAAGCGGACTATCACACCATCGAAGCCGCTTTGCCTGTCACTTTTTATTTCTTCAACCCCAAAGACATCGTCAGGCCATACATCTTTGTAGCCCCACGGTTTTCATATTGCGTTGGCGGAAACAACATCCACACCGTTATTGACTCCATCCCGCGCAAGAAGCCTGTCATTACCGCAACCGACACCGTACCTTTTGTGCCGACCAACCACATAAGCTTCAATGTGGGAGCCACTATGGGAATTGGAACACAATTTAGGATCAACACTGATTACTATTATTTCCTCATCAAGTTAGAGGCGTTGGCCACTTGGTATTTCCGGAACTCTTTCACGGAACAACAACTCGAAAATGAGTTTTACAACAAACGCTTTGACGCTGATGTCGCTACAACGATTACATTTATCTTCCCACTGAAGAAAATACTAAAAGACGCATGCTACATTGTGCGATAAACGACTGGAAACAATTAACAATATTATAAACACAAGTTACAGAACAACATGAAAAAAGCATTACTTCAACTGTTTGCCATAGCCTGCCTGGCTTTAACCTCCAGCACCATCATGGCTCAGACCTACACCTACCCGGTCAAGGGACAGCAAGGCTTCTCGCTTACCCAGAAAACCAGGGACGGGATGCACGTCAATTATGAGTTGGGCTCTTTTTCACTCAGCCAACTCAACTACCGTGGCGAAGAAATGTCGGAGATTTCCATCAAAGGCATCGTCCTCCCCAATACCGCTGGCAGTCCTAACTTGCCCGTTGAAAGCCGCATGATGGCCATCCCTCAAGGTGCCAATGCTTCTTTAAGTGTCGTTAGGGCAGAGAAGGAAATCCTTCACAACGTCAACATTGCTCCTGCACTTCGCATACAAGCGGAAACCGAAGAACCCGACATGGAGTATAAGAAAGACATGAAAGTATATTCAAAAAACGCCTTCTATCCTGAGAATCCGTTTGAAGTAAGCAAGACATACATCCGTGGTGTGGACGCTGTGACCGTATCCATCTCACCTTTCCAGTACAACCCTGTCACCAAGGATTTGATCGTCTATACCGACATCGAACTCTCACTCAGCTATGAAGGAGGCAACGGTCACTTCGGCGAAGACCGTTTGCGTTCGCCCTATTGGGATCCCATCCTTGCAGCGGAGCTGATGAACTACGACCAGCTACCTGTCATCGACTACGAGGCTCGCATGCAAGAATGGCTCCGCGACGGTGCCGATGGTGCAGAGTATCTCATCATTACCCCCAACAACGACGCTTGGGCCCCATACGCCAATCAGTTGAAGGAATTGCGAATGAAGCAAGGCATTCTCACTGAAGTCTATCGTCTCGACGAGATGCCCGCTGCCACCACCGATGCCATGAAACAATGGTTCCACAATGCCTATCACACCTGGGAAATCCCACCTGTAGCCGTTTGCTTACTCGGCGACCATGGCACCAACATGAATCAATATATACCCGCAGAGCAAGCCTTTCACTCCTCAGAGTATGGCAATTGCATAACCGACAACCGTTATGCTGATGCTCAAGGCAATGACAATTTGCCCGATATGGTGTTCTCACGTTTAGTGGCGCAAAATGCTTCGGAACTTCCCATTTTCGTTGGCAAGCAGATTGAATACGACACCAATCCGAACATGGAACCAAGTTTCTATACCCACCCCGTTACAGCTTTAGGTTGGCAGACCGAGCGCTGGTTCCAACTCTGTTCAGAAGTCTTTGGCGGTTATATGCGCAACAAGGGTTACAACACTAACCGCATCAACTGCATCTACCAAGGCACACCAGGCAGCGTATGGTCAACTGCCCAGAACACCCAAATGGCTGTGAGCTATTTTGGCCCTAACGGCCAAAATTACATCCCTGGATCCCCTGCAGACATGGGCGGCTGGACAGGAGGCACACCCGAACAGGTGGTGCAAGCCGTAAACAATGGTACTTTCTGGATTCAGCACCGCGACCATGGTTTGGAAGAAGGCTGGGGGGAACCAGCAGTACGAAACAGCCACATTGACCAAATGAACAACGTGAGCAAGTTGCCTTTCGTGATGTCCATCAACTGTGAGACAGGCATGTTTGACTACACTGGATCCAACGGCAACTGCTTTGCTGAGAAGTGGATGCGCCGCACCTACAACGGACAAAATGCCGGTGCCGTGGGTCTGCTCTGCCCCACCGATGTCTCCTACTCCTTTGTGAACGACGCTTACGTTTGGGGAGTTTACGATCTCTTTGATGGCGACTTCATGCCTACATACGGGCCTTTCCAACCTGCGGCACCTCAGACTGGAAATTGGATGCCTGCTTTCGGTAACGTAGCTGGAAAATACTTCCTAGCCCAAAGCTCTTGGCCATATAACAACCAAAACAAAGATATCACCTACACCATGTTTACCGCCCACTGCGACGCCTTCCTGCGCATTAATACCCAGGTACCTCAAACTGTGAATGCCAATCATCAGAGCGTTCAACTTGCAGGCCTGCAGACTTTCCAGATCACGGCTCCTGAAGGCACTATGATCGCTTTGACCAAGGGCGAGGGCGAAGACATGCAGATCGTTGCCGTGGCTCAAGCTACCGGCAATGTTCAAAACATCACCATCCCTTCACAACAACCGCCCACCATACTCAAACTTACTATTACAGGACAAAACTATCTCCGTTACGAAACCGATATCGAGGTGATTCCCGCCGATGGTCCATACATCATTATCAACGACTATGAACTTGGCAATGACGCTGTTCAGCTTAACTATGGTGACGAAGCCAACTTGAATATACACCTCAAAAACGTCGGAAACGCCCAGGCCCCTGCCGGCACCATGACCTTGACCTCGACTTCAGAATATGTCAACATCACTAACGGAACCATCGATTTCAACGCCATTGCATCCAATGAAATCATTGACCTCGAAGCAGCTTTCGGCTTTACCATTTCCGATGAAGTGCCAAACAAGACCAACATCGAGTTTGTTGTAAACATTACCAGCGGTGACGCCACCTACGAGACCCAAATAACTTTAAAAGCCTACGCACCAGACTTCAAGATTGGCGGCGTTTCGATTACCGAACTGCAAGGTAATGGAAACGGTCGTCTTGACCAAGGTGAACTTGTCAAACTCCGTTTTCCTGTTGAAAACAAAGGCAATGCCAACTCAAGGGTCACAGAGATTTCCCTCGTGTTGAATAATGTCTTTATGCAAATAACGTCTGATCCCACCTTAACCATCAATAGCATTACTGCCGGCGAAACCATCAATGCAGAATATGACGTGTATGTTGGAAATGCTCCAATGAGTTATGCTGCTGAATACGCCTTAAATACTGTATCAGGTGCTTATATGGACACAAAGGATTTCACTTCAATCATTGGCTTAAACGCCGAAGACTTTGAGCAAGGAGTGATTGATCCCGCTATTTGGACTAACGACTTGCCTTATCCATGGACAATATGTAACATCGATCCATACGAAGGGCAGTATTGTCTGAAATCCGGAGCCATCGGGAACAACCAAGAAACCGTATTGACGCTTGCATACGAAGTAGCAGAACGGGACTCCATCTCGTTCTTTTATAAGGTGTCATCTGAAGGTAGTTGGGACAAGATGCACTTCTACATTGACAATACAGAAATGGGCAATTGGTCAGGTGAAGTCAATTGGACCAAAGCACGTTATCCTGTTAACGCAGGCACACATATCTTCAAATGGAAATACACAAAAGACTCGAGTGTCGCAAGCGGCGGCGACTGTTGCTGGATTGACTTTGTTACACTGCCAAGAGACCAAAGACTTAGTGTTTCTGCTGGTTTAGACGTGGATGTTTGTGAGGATGAACCCGTACAAATCAATGGATTTGCCGCCAACTACACCTCGCTGGAATGGACAACTGCAGGGGATGGCACTTTCGACGATGCAACCATTATGAATCCCATCTATACTCCTGGGTCACAAGACCATGCCAACGGCAGTGTAATTCTTACCCTGACCGCCCATAAAATCGACGAGACCTTGACAGATGAAATGACCGCATCTTTCTTTAGCCCTATCAGTGTCGAGTATGCTTTACCAGAGCAAAACTACTGCGCCATTAGCGAACCACAAGCTATTGCCGTGGACGTTATTGGAGAATACAGCTCATTCAGATGGACCACTTCAGGAAGCGGTGTGTTTGAAAACGTCAATGAGACAATCACCACCTACACTCCGAGCGCAGCAGATATCGTCAACGGGGTTACCCTTACCGCCACCGCTACTTCAAAAGGTTGCGGCCCGGTCTCTCTCGAATATCCCTTTGAGATGAATCCAGCGCCAGGCTTTACCATGGACATCTTGCCGCCATGTGTCTTCGAATATTGTCAAGGACAAGACATTGAGATGCCTGTTACCACCGAGTTCTCTGGGTTCGTCGATGGTCAGATGACGATTGTTATCAACGGCGAATCATATCCCGTGTTGGAAGGCGAACCCTTCCTGCTACCCACCGTCTCACTCGAGCCTGGCAACTATTCATTCAACTTTGAGAGCCTGAGCAATGGCTTGTGCGAAATTGAGCTCGAAAACTCTTTCAGCTTCACTATCGTGGAAGCCCCGAATCTCTTCGTTGACAAATCTTATTACGAAGTATGCCAGGGCGAGAGTGTCAGCGTTGAACTCAGCATTTCAGGTGGCAATCCCAACAACCTTGAAGCCTATAAATACATCGTCAGCGGCGAAGGCATCGAGCCTTTTGAAATCACAGGAAACAGCTACACTTTGACACTGACACCATCTGAAAGCACGGAAATCCATCTGACTAATATTACCATGGAAAACCCCAATTGCGGTGGTGATTGCTCAACCGACTTGGACATTACAATCGGCGTGGATGTGGTTCCCAACAACGAAGCCCCAGCCATCAGTGGCGACACAAATATTGACGCTCGTATCAGCCCGACTTCAGAATTCACTGTCACTAACCATATCAGAGCCACCTACAGCATCATTCCAGAAGAGGCTGGCACCGTAGTTCCTTCTGACAACGGTCTAACGGTAGAAGTAACCTGGAACCAGAACTACAAAGGAGAAGCCACGTTATTGGCCATGCCATTAACTGAATGCAACAACATTGAAGGAAGCTTCAACATCCTGGTAAGAAACTCCACCGAAGTTGGCGAATGGGAGGCTGATGCCAAGATTTACCCGAATCCAACTTCAGGAAAAGTATATGTTGAAGCGGAAGGCATGACTCAAATCGCCATTTTCAACACTATTGGACAGCTTGTGTATGGCACCGATGTCACCACCGACAAGCTCGACATTGATATGACATCATTACCCGCTGGTTCATATATAGTAAGAATCAGCACAAGCGATGGTGCTTGCATCAGGCATCTCAACGTCATCAGATGACGTTAGCTTTAGACAAAAAAAGGCGGCCCTCACGGGTCGCCTTTTTTATTACCTCTATTGTCTTACTTAGCAATATCGTATGTAAGATTGAACCTTAAGGTTCTCTCCAACGGGTTAGTTCCAATCTTGCCATTCACTGGAACAAGATAAGAGACGTCCAAGCCGAAAACATTGTATTTCAATGCAGCGCCCAAAGTAACATATTTACGGTTGCCTTTCATGGCAGCTTCATTGAAATAACCAGCGCGTACTGCAAAAGTATTGTTATACCAATACTCAGCACCGACGCCAATGTTGTATTCACAAAGCTCTTCGTAACCTTTACCAAAACGAACCAGTTCCATCTGGTCATTGTAGGAACAACCAGGAGCATCGTAGAATGACTGGATCATACCAACCAGCACAGAAACGTCGTCTGACATGCCTGCTTCGATTTCATATTCACCATCCACAATAACTGGTTGACCGCTGTCATCTCTCTTATAAAGGGGTGGAGTTGGCACCAACAACTTGGTGACATCAAACATAAATGCCAAAGAGTTGTATTCGTCAAGTTCCATTTTCAAGCTAGGACCAAAACGAAGAGTGGTGGGAATAAAGTCCTTCTCAATGCTAGTATTTCTATAACTCACCTTGGAACCAATGTTGTTGATGCTTACGCCCCAAGCAAAGTCGGCATCCATATCACGGAACCATTCCACTGGGCGCTTGTAGTAAACAGCGACATCAGCGGCGACAGACCAGCCAGCGGATGATTCATCATAACCTTGAGTCAAATTGGAATAGATGAAACGACCTGCAACGGCACCAGAAAGGTATTCCGTCAGCATTCTGGAATAGGCAACATCAAATGCCCACTCGTTAGGACTATAAACTTGAGGGATCTCCTCTGCAGTTCTTCTGAACTCAATATCTCCACACTTGAAATAACGAAGGGTGGCAGCCAAGGCCGATTCTGAATTAAGCTTCATGCCAAAGGCCAAATAAGCAAGATGCATGTCGGGGACCAAGTTGTGCAGCCATGGGCTATAGCCTAAACCCACACTCATTTTTCTGTCCAAAAACGAGTATTTTGCAGGATTGTAATGCATGCTGTACACATCTGGTTCGGAAGAAACACCACAATCGCCTAAAGAACCACCGCGAGCATCAGGTGCAATGGAAACAAAAGGCACAGCAGTAGTAATGACATTTGGATTGTAAGTTTGGCCTAACAATTGGCTTTGACCATAGGACTGGATTCCCAACAGAACCAATACGGTTCCAATAAGAAATGCTTTGATTTTCATACGTACTAAAATATTTCTAATAATAACATGCAAAAATAACGATAAACTCTTTGAATTAGTATTTCTCTAAAGAATTTTTTATTTTTTGATCATCCGACGACAGATAGTCTGTGTTTTACTCTTTGAATTAGTGACAGTTAACCTATATAGATATAAGCCAGAGCGAAGTGACTTGCCGTTCCATTGGATTGGAGGCACCTCTCCCTCGAAAGCATCCATATCTTTTTGGAACATCGCCACTCGACGACCCAACACATCATAGATCTCAATGACAACGGTAAGATGGTCGGTCATGTCACCATGTGCAAAAGAGAACCAAGTCTCATCCGTAAAAGGATTGGGAGCGTTGTGTACTTGTGAAAGCAAGGCCCCTTGCCGCACCTCAAAGAAAATCTCTGTCTCTGAAGAATTGTTCTGTGTGTCCCAAGCTTTCAACACGAAACTGTATGAACCATCCTCAAGTTCTCCAACATCCAAAGCGATACGACCACGCCTATAGTCGTCAAGTGCCGGCTCATAGCGTTCATTAAGAACAATGTTGTTATAGGCGGGGACATTGCTTTTCAGCACTATATCACGACCAATGCTGACGTTATAATGATAAATACCATGTTCATCAAACAGGTCGGCATACAACACTCCCCTACGCGCAACACTCGATCCGTTTTCGAACTCAGGAGTGTTCCAATAGAGATGGATCTCAGGGCCTTTATTGTCAACCTCTGACGGTTTCTCCAAAAACAGATTGTCATAACTGCCATTCGCTTCAATCTGACGTATCGAGTCGTATGCATAATAACTCAAACGAGCCGCATCGTTTCCTAGGCTGATGTCAGATGGCACGGGGAACTGGAACTCAAACCGACCATTAGTGATACTTACCTCACCCTCAAAAAGAACATCATTGAAAAACGAGTAGTTAAGCACGGTTGCTCCCATCTGACCAAAAGTGGAATAATTTGTTTTTTGGTCATAGACTCGAAACTCCAAGACACCATTAAACGAAAGATCAGTTACTCCATCAGGCGTCGCAACGAATCCTTTGACAGTGCGGACATCTTCGCCCTCTAAACTCTCCGTTTGTATGTCTTCAGTCGGGTAATAGAAGCTCAAAGCTGGGTCGCCATAAAGGACGTACACTATATTAGCCTTCAAATAAGCTTCGTTTTTAGCCATACGATAGATATCGCCAAAACGCAAGTTATTCTGGCCTTGATGTCCATATAACACTGAATGAACCGATTTCGACAGCAACTGATTGCTATGAGCAATAGTCGGCCTCACAGTAGTAAACATGGCTATAGCGCCACCACGAGGATTCAACACCATGAGCTCTCCCGCCGAGACCACCGTCGGATTGTCAAACTTGCTGAACTCACAGGTAGCGGTATGAACAAAAGGCATCATGTCGTAATTATCCATCGACTGGATATCCGATGACGAAAACACTTGTTCCGTCGCCAAAGCTTTCACACCACCATGCCCAGTGTAACTCATCACGCCAACGCCTTTTTCCAAGTAATCCATTATCGCCTCATTGGCCTGAGGCACACGTGGACCTGAAGGAGTGTTCTCTAAAGGATAGGAATCGAGATACACTTTTTTTGTGTTGACAGAAGGCCAGCTTAGATCAACTATCTGATCCAGTTCTTCTGAATATTCAGCATAAGTTTTGGTATCATTATCGGCTATCAACAGATGATTGTTTTTCCAAGATCCATGGCAATGTGAGAGATCTGCGTAGTGTATGATTTTCTCTACCATCGCATCTCCCTGCTCCGGTGTAGTGATAGGAATGCGTCCCACACCAAGATCCACTTTACCTTCACAATTCAATCCTTCATCAGCATCCATGAGGGCATAATAATCGTCAGAACACATAGAATAGACTTCCAAATGCGGAGTTGCTGCCATCTGATAAGTCGGAACGAAGTTGTTATCCACTCCTTTGATACGCCTGAAATCATGCGTTCCTTTTCCCATCAACAGGACATACTTCAAGTTGCCGTTACTACGAAGATACACCATACGGATAAAGTCACGAATGGCTGTCGGATCGGGCACGCCAGTGGCAAATTCATTATAGATCTCCTGAACATCAACGACCACGCATTCCATAGCATCTCTCTCCCGATGGAAGGCAGCCAACGCTTCCGACTGATCCCAGAAAACACGTGGAGTGACAATCAAGAGTTCTGCATCTGATATCCCATGAAGGTTCTGATGACTGATCGGATGTATGGAAGCAAGAGGTTTTACACCGGCCATGTCAAACATATAATAACGATGTTCCAATGAATCGGCGACTCCGAAAGACATGACTTCTGACTGTCGCTCAACCTGCTGAACAATAGGATGCAATGGATCAGTGACCTCCCAACAGTTCACACCATCATGCACATCTTCCACCTGAACCTTGACGACACCGTCAATTTGGGAAGGAATGATCCTGAATGCTGTCCCATGGTTGCGGAATTTCAACCGTCTCCAAAACGAGAGAGTGAAATAATCAATGTAAAGCATGGGGTTGGATGATGACGGCGATATCTCATAACGCACCTTAATCGGACCAGATTCCAGATACTTCGATCCTTTCATATAATGTTCCTTGCCAAACTCACGATTCTTATAAGGCTCAAAGACATAGCCATTGACGACAGTCATGTCGTTGAGTTTAAGAACAAAGGGGAATGCCGTCTCACTACGCCCAAGCTCTTTTGAATCAATCCACACAGGCTTAGATAGAACAATATCCGGAACCTCAAAAACAAATTCCTTATAACCTTCTTGCCCAGTTATCAGATCTCCAAACCAGGTCCTTCCCGAAGCATAAGGCGACACTTCTTCGCTTTCATGACAGATATAATCCAAATAAGAAGAAACAGTCACATCCTCTGGCGCTGTCGGGACCGAGGATTGTGTCTGCATCCTTAACCCCAACACGTCCGAATCAACGCATAGAAAGTAGAACACCGTATCAGAATAGGGATTGCGCTCATAATTGAAAAAGTCCATGACATTCAATTCCATCTTCACGGGGCCATTGGCATAGAACAGTATTTTGTCCTCAGGGTCAAAAGCTCCATCTTCTGATCCCAGCACCTGAATAGCAATTTCAGTCAAGTCGTCATAACGTTCATCATCATTCTCTTCCGGAAGAATTCCTGGAACATTACCATAAAGACGAATTCCGGCTGGGTCCAGGACTTGCATCTCCACTCCAAGAGACTGCAAAGTGGCATAATCGACACTATAGACTCCGTCTTCCGTAACACCGATCTTGTACCACGTATGATCATTCAAGACAGATTCCTGCACCTGCCATTGGGCATGCAACGGGACACACCATGCCAAAGCCGTCAGGAAAAGCACAAACTTCATCGTATTTTTCATAACAACAACCTATCTTAAGATTACCAACTTGGAGGTAACAGCAGCCACTTCCCCCTGATCATTAGTAGCTGTGACACTATACACATAAACTCCCGATGGCAAGGGGGCCCCATTATTGGCACAGCCTTTCCATCGGATGGGATGTGTTCTTGCGGATGTACCCGTGACCTGCTCATGCAATACAGTAACCCTACGGCCCATCATATCGAAGATTTGAATCAGGACATCCATATTATTACCAATTTGATTATGGCCAAAACTGAAGAAGGTCTCACCTGCAACTGGATTGGGGGCACAAATGGGATCTTCCAAGACCATACGCTCGCTGCTTACAACTTTAAATGCAATGGTCGAAGTACCTGAATTGTTGTACACATCCCATACTTTTAATGTCAAGATATAATCGCCATCAGGAAGATTCTGCATTCTATACGTGACGACACCATTGCCCTGGCTACCCAAGTCAGCCTCGAAAAAGTCATTCAAAACAAACGAAGCATCCATTGGTCCTGAAAGCGTAGCGACAATATCATGGCCGATGCCCGCTCCCGTAGTATTGATTCCACTTTGATCGGAGACATGAGCAATCAATGTTGGACTGTCGCCGGTGACACCCCCACTGACGAAATGCTCGTCATCGATATAAAGCGTTACTTGCGGCGGCTCTTCATCCATTACCGCATCCTCGTAATAGCCACCGATGATGAAATCCTCATATAACCCAGAGGCATCATTGGAATAATCTGTGGCATAATAGCTGACAGCTCCCACACCGTAGCGGTAGGAAATATCACGAGGGACAACGAAATCAATGGAGAACCGTCCATTAACCACCTCTGTCTTGCCATTGAAAAGAACGCTTTGACGAATTGAAAACTCCTTAGAAGGCGTGTTTTCATCACCTTTGGTGGAATAAACAGTTTCCTTGTCGTAAACGCTGACATAAATGACGCCATTGAAAGAAGAAGCGATTTCGCCTTCCTGATCCTTGACAACGCCTTCAATTTTTGCGGGTTGTAAAGCTTTAAGCGTATCGTCGATTTTTGTTGTTTCGACATTCCATTTCGGCAATGGCAAACGCAAGGCAGGGTCGCCAAAAAAAACATATCGCCGCTCATTTTCATTGCCATCGGGTTTTGCCATACGAAACACATCACCCAGACGGCGCCGTTCGCCTCCTTCAATCTCAAACAAATGGTTATAAACTCCAGAAATAAACTTCTGATTAGCTCCTGCATTCGTCACTCTTGAGGTAGTGAACATAGCCACCATACCACCATATTGGCTCAAAAATGCATATTCGCCCAACGAAGTGCGGTCATGGTCGTCATATCGGCTAAACTCACAGGTTCCTGTGATCATCAGAGGGTATTTGGGACCATTACGCCAAGTATTTACATCTGAGCGTTTCAGGATGCGTTCCTCCGCAAGTTGAACTTCACCCCCATGGCCAACATAGTTAAGCACCAATGTTCCTTTATCCATCCTGTTGTTCACTGCCATATTAACTTCAGGGGCAAGTTGACCATTGGGCGTACTTTCTTGATTATAGGCGTCAAGATATATCTTGTCCACAAGCATATTGTGCCCTCCAGTGTTTTTTATCTGACGCGCAAAGCTTTCCGAGTGATCAAAAAACTGATTGCTTTCTGCGTCATCACACAGGAAGGTAATCACATTTCTCCAAGGCTGCATCGTGCTTTCATTCATGGAAAGATAGTTCTCCACTTTGTCAACCATCTGTACTGCTTGTTCCACAGTGGACACCGGGAAACGACCAGCTCCAATATCCGGTTTGGACCTTGACAGGCTTCCCTCATCTTCATCCATAAAGCAGAAATAATCGTCCGTCACTACGCTCGTCTGAATACTGGAGGCAGGTTTGGTTTCGTATGTAGGGACAAATGTCGCCATACCGTTGCGATTCTTATAATCGAAGGAAGCATCGCCAAACAGCAGAAGATAACGCAGAGGCCGGGCACCATGATAAAGCATCCTGCAATAGTCACGGATAGCCGTCACGTCCTGAGCACCACATGAGAACTCATTATAGATTTGTTCGGGAGTAACAATTTTTATGGCCAGATCAGGATCATACACGGCATGTATGGCTTTCAGCCGCTCAGCCTGTTCAATGAAATCAGGATAGACAACCATCAAATAATCATAGCTCCGGTCACCATGAAGGTCCTGATTGTCAACAAGACCGTAAAGTTTTGGGGTATGGAAGGAAGACCCGTCAAAGGCGACAAATTCATTCTTAATATTGCCAGTCACTTTGAAACTATACTTTGAGCCTGAGAGCTGCCCGTTTATTTTCACAGGCCGAATTGAGTCTGTGACATCCCAGACTTGCATAGCCGAACCAGCACCATTGATTTGGTAATTGAAAACCTTGCTTTCATCAGCAGCTTCTGGATTCCGGAACAACATCTGAGACCCTGAGAATTTCAGTTCACGCCAAGCGTTCACCGCTACATAATCGACATAACCGATTGAAGTAGTCCCTGGGACTCCGACATGATTCAAGGTCACTTTGACATTGTCGCCAGCCATGGCTGTAACCACAGAACCAGATGCTTCGTAAGCAAAGTAATGATCAGAACCGGGAGCTGTTTGGGAAATATTAAAAACCTTTACCTGTTCGTTATTCACCAATAGTCGAAAACTGGCAGGATTGAAATTACGTCCCGCAAGGTTAACAGTGACTCTGCAATCCCGATTCGTCTTGGCATTCATAAAATCAAAGTTCAAGGGGAGGGAGCCGTTCCCATCTATGATGTCAGAATAATAAGTCCTTCCACCATTGATAATGTTGTAACTATCCTTCTCATAAACCTGATAATCAAGGAATTCATTAACCTCATCACCAACTCCATTTGGTACTCCTGCCGTTTCCACTCGTTGGCCCGGCCCTTGATCTACAGTAACAAAGGCATAGGAATAATCATCGTAAGCGTTCTGTTGATGTACAAACGACAACGTTCTTTGGTCATATTTCCATACAACCGGTCCGCGAGCATAAAACAGGATGTAGTCATCTTTGTCGAATCTACCATCCGACTCGCCATAAACAAAACAAGGAATCTCCATCAAGTCGTCAATACGGGGATGAGCGTTTAGTTCGTTGAGCGTCCCTCCCCCGTTATGATAGATCCGTATATTACGGGGGTTGATACGACTCACATCCATACCCAACGATGACAAATCAGCGTATGACAGTTTCTGCATACCTGTTTTCGCGATTCCAACTTTATACCATTTACCTGTTGACAAAACAGAATGCTCAGCATAGTTTTGGGCTGAGGCTGTTCGAGACGTCAGCAATCCTCCTAATAGGAGTACAAAAAACAACGAAATTGATATTTTGTGCATAGAGTAGCCTTATATTTGAGGAAACGAAATTACAGCTTTTTTATTATTTTTTAGGTGTATTTCATGGCAAAAAGAAAAAAAATGTACTTTTGCACACAATAAACGCGCGATAAGATAGTTTTTAAAGCACCAAATTTATTTGCAATGATTATCAAATCAGGATTTAAAGCATTATTCATCTGTCTTTTGGCATGTGTTCTTTTGTCCTCATGCAAAGGCAAAAAAAACACTTCCCAAACCACTGGATGGGCTTACAACGACCCTAACAATGGGGGTTTTGAGGTAACTCAAATCAACGACCAGCAGATTGGGCCCGGCCTCATCGCCATTGAAGGTGGTTCTTTTGTTATGGGTGGGACCACCGACAACCTGACTTACAATTGGGACAATATGCCTCGCAAAGTGACGGTACCTTCTTTCCTTATGGACCGCACCGAAGTCAGCAACGTGGATTATCGCGAATACATCTATTGGCTGAACCGAGTATATGGACAAAACTATCCTATGGTCGTTCGTAACGCCATGCCCGACACTTTGGTTTGGCGTGGCAGGTTGACCTATAACGAGCCCATGATTGAGGTCTATTTCAGACACCCTTCTTATAACGACTATCCCGTTGTCGGTGTTACCTGGGTCCAAGCTAACGATTACTGCACCTGGCGTACCGACCGTGTGAATGAGTTGATGCTCATTAAAGCAGGAGTGCTCGATTGGGATCCCAGCCAACAAGACGAGGAAAACTTCAATACGGACGCTTACCTTGCAGGACAATATGTTGGTAACGTAAAGAATGGCAAGAAAGACCTCAGCAAGAAGAACGGCGAAGGCCTCCGTAATGTCAACATGTCTGACGGCATCCTGCTCCCGTCCTATCGTCTTCCTACTGAAGCCGAATGGGAATATGCTGCAGTTGGCTTAATTGGCAATACCAACAACGACATCATCGCCCAACGCAAGGTGTATCCGTGGAATGGCGACGGACTCCGCACTGATGACAAGAGATACCGTGGTAGTTTCATGGCCAACTTCAAGATCGGGCCTGGCAACTATATGGGTGTCGCTGGCAATCTCAACGATGGTGCTGCCCTTCCTGCACCTGTAGGTTCCTACTGGCCAAATGACTATGGATTGTACAACATGGCAGGTAACGTTTCGGAATGGGTAGCCGATGTCTATCGTCCCCTGACCTTCGAAGATGTCGCCGACTACAGTCCTTTCCGCGGCAATGTGTTCACCCAAAAAGTGCTTGATGAAGATGGTTTCATTGCCCAAAAAGATTCCTTGGGCCGCATCAGAAGAGAGCCTATCTCCCAAGAAGAAGCTGCCAAACGACAGAATTACCGTACTTGGTTCAACTCCAATTACGCTGACGGTGATTACATGTCATCCATCAGAAGCAGTTGGACAGACACACAGGAAGACCAAAGAGCCTTCACGAAGGATATGTACGACTATGCCACCAACGATTCTCCAGGTACCACTCTTATTAACGACGAATCACGCGTTTATAAAGGTGGATCTTGGGCTGACGGACCGTACTACTTGAGCCCCGGCAACCGCCGCTACCTCAATCAAAACCAAGCGTCTGCTGCCATCGGTTTCCGCTGTGCAATGAACAAGGTGGGCAGCTCCTTTGCCCAGTAAACCATTTACCAAGCATAACAAAAAGCCGTTTGAAAGAAGAAGTCAAACGGCTTTTTTTAAATACAAAAACAATGTCCATTTACGACTATTTTCGCAAAGCCTTTAAAGTAAGCACCGACAGCAGGAACATCGAACCCGACGCAGTGTTCTTTGCGTTAAAAGGCGAACGTTTCGACGGCAACGACTATGCTCTCGAAGTGGCAGAGAAAGGCATCGCCAGTCTTGTAGTTGCTGACCGGCAAAGCCTTCCAGATCATCCGCGTCTCCTAAAAGTGGAGGACAGTCTCAAGGCCCTCCAAGACCTTGCTCTTCAACATCGTCAGAAGCTCAAAGACCTTACCGTAATCGGCATCACTGGAACCAATGGCAAAACCACCACGAAAGAACTGGTCTCCACTGTCCTCAGTCAAAAATACCGCGTTACCTACACCCAAGGCAACTTTAACAACCATATTGGTGTGCCCCTCACCCTGCTCAGCATCACCCCTGAAACAGAAATCGCCGTAGTAGAAATGGGCGCCAACCACCCAGGTGAAATCAAGACCCTAGTTAACATCGCATGTCCCGATTATGGTATAATCACAAACATCGGCAGAGCCCATCTGGAAGGCTTCGGCAGCTTCGAAGGTGTCATCAATACCAAAAAGGAACTTTACGACTATCTGAGAAGCCATCATAAAACAGCTTTTGTCAACAGTGACAACGAATTGCTCATGAGCCTGATTGGCGACCTGCAGTTTTACAGTTACGGGAGTGGCGTCGAAGCAGCCTGCAACGTTAAACTCAAAGCAAGCGACCCCTATCTATCTGTCACGGCAGAACGGTTGGGCGATATCCAAACAAGGTTAGTGGGCGCCTATAACCTTGAAAATGTATCTGCCGCCATAGCTGTTGGCAATTTCTTCAGCGTTGACGGAGAAGACATCCGACATGCATTGGAGCAATATCAACCCACCAATAGCCGGTCACAAGTTATCGAAGGCAAAAACCGCATTATCATGGATGCCTACAATGCCAATCCGACCAGCATGAACGCCTCCGTCGGCAATTTTAAGAACATCTGTGGAGACAACCCCCTGCTTATCCTGGGCGATATGCGCGAATTAGGAGATGCTTCGGAACAAGAGCACAAAGCTATCCTCAACTTGCTTGCCGCATCGGGATTTCACAAGGCTTTTCTTGTCGGCAACTGCTTCTGCAAATACAACAGCAATCCGGAATATTGCTGTTTTCCAAAAGTCGAAGACCTCATTGCTTATCTCGAAAAATCTCCCATCGAACACCACACTATCCTCGTAAAAGGCTCACACAGCATCCATCTCGAAAAGGTTCTTCCTCTGATTCAATGAAAGAGCAGTTGGCCATAGGACTCATGTCAGGCAGTTCACTTGACGGCCTTGACCTCGCACTGGTTCGTTTTAACAGTGACGAAGGCCGTTACAGCTATGCCATCCTTGAAGCGAAAACCATGCCCTATCCAACGACATGGAGCGAAAGACTTGCCAAGGCATTTCTTTCGAACCCTGAGGATCTGAGACCACTTGACTTTGAATACGGCTCTTTTCTCGGGAAATGTGTCGCCGATTTCGCAAAGAAGCATAACGCAAAGCCAGACTTTATAGCCTCTCACGGACACACCATCTTCCATCAGCCTGAAAAAAGATACACTTTGCAGATTGGCAACGGACAGGCCATTGCTGACAACTGTGGATTCCTAACCATTAACGATTTCCGTACCGAAGATGTCATTAAGGGCGGACAAGGAGCACCTTTGGTGCCCATAGGAGACAAATTGCTTTTTGGAGACTATGACATTTGTCTCAACATAGGCGGCATTGCCAACTTATCCTATGATCTGGATGGACGCCGTATTGCCTACGATATCTGCATCGCCAACCAAGCCCTCAACTGGCTTGCTCAACGCGAAGGCTTCGACTATGACAAAGACGGTATGCTGGCAAGGAGCGGCAAGATCAAAGAAGAATTACTGAGCTCGTTGAATAACCACGAGTTCTATTGCCAAAAACCACCGAAGTCCCTAGGAAGAGAATTTTTTGAGAGTTATCAGAAACAACGACTTGGTTTACATGCAACCAATGACGCCATGGCTACTTTTGCAGAACACATTGCCATGCAAATTGGACGAGCCACGGTATCACTCCCACAAGGCAAAATGCTTGTCACAGGCGGAGGTGCACACAACGCCTACCTCATCGAGCGGATACAGCATTATACGAAACATCTTGTTGTTGTTCCTGATAACCAAACTGTTGACTACAAGGAAGCGCTTATCTTTGCCTTCCTCGGACTGCTGAAACTGGAAGGTCAGACTAACGTGCTATGTTCTGTAACCGGTGCTCCTTCCAACAGCTGCAGCGGCCACATTTGGTATCCAAAAGCAATAAAGTTGGTATAATTTATGTTATTTTCACTATCTTTGTAGAATCTTTGAATCATTGAATCTAGAAATATTGAATTTTATATGGAAGCAACAGAAATCAAACTTTCCATCCTCGACCTCGCCATGAAAGGAGGTTGGATCATGGTCGTACTGGCCGTCCTTTCCATCATTGCAGTTTACATTTTCATTGAGCGTTTCATCGTGGTGAAACGTGCCACTAAAATCGATAAGAGTTTCATGGAACGCATCCGCGAGTACATGAAAGAAGGCAAGATAGAGAGTGCCACTGCACTTTGCCATGGCAGCGACTCCCCCATTGCTCGCATGATTGAGAAAGGTCTGACCCGCATTGGCCGTCCCCTCAGCGACATTAACACCACCATCGAGAATGTGGGCAACGTAGAAGTTGGCAAGCTAGAAAAAGGTGTCACTCTGCTTTCCATGATCGCCAGTGCTTCCCCGATGATTGGTTTTTTGGGTACAGTGACAGGCATGATCCGCGCATTCTACAACATGTCAATGGCTGGCAATAACATTGACATTGAGCTGCTTTCATCAGGTATTTACGAAGCTATGGTCACCACAGTGGGAGGTTTGATTGTCGGTATCATTGCCTACGTATTCTACACCATCATCGTTGCACGAATCCAAGACGTCGTCAACCTGCTTGAAGCCAAGGCAACCGAGTTCATGGATGTCCTCAACGAGCCCGCATAATCTCCCCTAAAACTGATAGCTATGGCAATCAAGACAAGAAACAAGATCGGTGTCAGCTTCAACTCCTCGTCCATGTCAGACTTGGTGTTCCTGCTGTTGATCTTCTTTATGCTGACTTCGACACTGGTGGCCCCGAATGCCATCAAATTGCTGTTGCCTTCAAGCAGCAGCAAAACCATGGCAAAGCAAACCGTCACCGTTTATATCAACGACCTGTTCCAATACTATGTGGACGAAACACCCGTCGCAGATGAAGAGCTTCCTGGAATCCTCAGTGCTAAGATCGATGGACAGAGTGATGCCACGGTAGTGCTCCGCTCCGATAAGTCGGTTCCCGTTCAATACGTCGTCAATGTAATTGATGCCGTCAATGACATCAATAATGCCACCCAACAAAACCACAAGGTCATTTTAGCCACCTCGCCAAAGAAATGAGCAACCCCAAGAAAGATAAAACCATCGCCGTTGTCGGAACCCTGCTGGTTCATGCCTTGATCCTGCTGGTGCTCTTCCTGATGGCTTTCCGCACGCCACTGCCGCTACCAGGTGAAGAAGGCGTGGAGGTCGATCTTGGCATGTACAACCAAGGCATGGGACTGATACAGCCCGAACAGCCTGCCATTCCCGAACAATCTACTCCACCCAAACCACACGAAGAAGAGACCTCGAAAAGCAAGGAAGAGATCGTGACGCAGGATTCGGAAGAAGTTCCTGCCATCAAGACCCAAAAGGAGAAAGAGACCAAGGAAGAACCCCAGATAAAGCCAAAGGAAAAACCCGAGGAGCCTGATCCAACGCCGCAACAAACTGTCAACCCGAAGGCTTTGTTCAAAGGCAAAGACAAAGCACAAGAAGGAGGTTCTGAAGGCATCACAGGCCAGCCAGGCGACCAAGGCAATCCCAATGGGTTGGCTGGCGTGAAGAAATACGACGGACAAGGTGGCAAGGGCAACGGTCCAGGTTACGATCTGGGAGGCCGTGGCGCCAAGACGCTTCAGAGACCACCTAAAGATTTTCCTGAAGAAGGCCATATCGTGGTAGAGATCTGGGTGGATCGCGACGGCAATGTTGTCAGGACCGGCATCGCCAAAGGCACCGACATCACAAATAGCGAGATGCGCAGAACTGCCATGGAAGCAGCTCGACGCTCCAAGTTCACTCCCGACCCTACCGCACCTGAAGAGCAAAAAGGCACCATCACCTATACCTTCGTTCAAAACCAATAACCGCCTATGAATTATACTGATACTCTCGAATGGATGTATAAACAACTTCCGATGTACCAACGCATCGGAAGCGCCGCATATAAAGCTGACCTTAACAACACCATAGCATTGCTTAACCTGTTGGGCAATCCGCAGCACAATTTCAAATCCGTGCATGTGGCCGGCACCAACGGCAAAGGATCCACTTCACACATGCTCGCTTCTATCTTCCAAGAAGCGGGATATAAGACAGGTCTCTATACTTCACCCCATCTCCGCGATTTCAGGGAGCGCATCCGTATCAACGGAGAAATGATTCCTCAAGACAAAGTGGTGAAATTCATTGAGAAGCATCAAAATGAATTCGAGAGCATGGGACTCTCCTTCTTCGAGATGACCGTAGGCATGGCTTTCGACTACTTCTCACAAGAACAAGTCGATATCGCCATTGTGGAGGTGGGCATGGGAGGAAGATTGGATTCCACTAATCTCATCACCCCAGAGCTCAGCATCATCACCAACATCGGGCTTGACCATGTGCAGTTTTTGGGCGATACTTTGGAAAAGATCGCTGGCGAAAAGGCGGGCATCATCAAGAATAACATACCGGTTGTGATCGGCGAAACCCAAGCAGAAACTCACAAGGTGTTTGAGGACAAGGCCGCCGAATGCCATAGTCCCATCTACTTTGCCGACCAGATCTTCGATTGTGACAAGATTCACATCGAGTCAATGGACAAGCAAGAATACGACATCTGGAAAAACAACGACCTATATTTAGAAGCCTGCGAGATACCTTTGATGGGCAATTACCAGAAGAAAAACCTGGCGACCGTGATGTGTGCCGCCGATCTGCTACGCGACAAATTCCAGCTTTCCGATGACCACTTGCGCGATGGCATTGCCAACGTCATCAGGAACACCCACCTGATGGGACGCTGGCAAATACTGAATCACGATCCATTGACCATCGCCGATACTGGACACAACGTTGACGGCATCCGCGAGGTGATCAGCCAATTGGCAGAGATGTCTTACAATAAATTGCATTTCATCCTTGGCATGGTCAACGACAAAGACATAGACCATGTCTTGCAACTGTTGCCACATCATTGCGAATACTATTTTTGCAAGGCTGACATCCCTCGTGGCCTTGATGCCTCCATACTGGCAGGAAAGGCTTTCGAGCTCGGTTTAAGAGGCAAGGTATATGATTCAGTGCGAGATGCCTATCAGTCGGCCATCAATGCTGCCGATATTGACGATGTCGTTTTTGTTGGCGGTTCGAATTTCATTGTTGCAGAAGTTGTATGATGACAAAACGAGTCCTTCATATTATCCTTTTATGCTTCACGGTTTTGCTGCTGTCATCATGCCGCATTCAACGGCATGTGCCAGAAGGCAAGCACTTCCTTCATGAAAACAAGGTAGTCATCAAAGGGAAGAAGGTCGAGTTTAAAAAATCAGACATCACTCCATACATCACACAAAAAACGCACAAGGTCAGTTTCCCGACCAGATTCCCCACTTGGCTTTATTATGTTACCGAAAACAAGACAAATAGCAAATTCTGGAATTGGGTAAACAAGTATCTTTCAAGACATCCAGAATACTACGATCGGGATGCTGCCTACCATTCAGCCAAGCAGATCGAACAATATCTCGACAACAGAGGCTATTTCCACTCAAAGGTCACCAATACGGTAAAATACAAAAACCACAAGGCATACGCAACTTATACCATTGAACCTTCAACACCATATCGCATCAGCAAAATCAACTATCAGATAGAAGACACAGCGCTGATACGTTCCGTTATGCGTTTGGAGGATCGATTCCCCGCCAAGGTCAACGACATCTACAACGCTTATACCCTTGATGAACAGCGCATCATGATTACGGATTTCCTTCGCAATATGGGTTATTACTATTTCTCTCGGGAGTATGTCACTTTCGAAGTTGACAGCAGCTATAACAACCATACGCTGGAGATCACCATGAAAATTGCCAACGTCATGGATCGTGAGACCAACACTTATCAGCCACACAAACGCTTTACCATCAACAAAATTAACATTTATCCGAACTACATGCCCGTGTTGGCGAACATTCCTCCTTCCGATTCGGCGACTATCACCTATTCGACTGGAACCAGGAATATTCCTAACACCCTTCACTTGTATTATCATGAGAAGCCTTGTGTCAGGCCAAGCACTTTCACTGAAGTCATACAAATTTTTGAAGGAAGGCCCTATCGACAGCGACAAGTGGAGATGACTTACAGTGCGTTATCAAGCCTTAAGATGTTCTCCAACTCCAGCATTGAGTTCGAAAATGTATCACACGACTCGTTGAACCTACTCAACTGCAACATCCTTCTTCGTCGTTCCGATTCCCATTCCATTAAATTACAGACAGAAGCGACCAACTCAGGGGGTGATTTAGGCATCAGTGGCAGTGTCACCTATACAAACAAAAACACTTTTAAAGGAGCAGAGGTGCTTACGGTCAGTGTCAAAGGAGGATTGGAAGCTCAAGAGATCATCGACCTTGGTGGTGTCGATGATGAATCCAGTGTCTTCAACACAGGCGAACTGATCTTCAACTCCAGTCTCAGTATTCCTAAGTTCCTTAGTCCTATTCCATTTAAAACCTTTGCACTTGACTATCAGCCCAAGACAACGGTTTCATTTGGAAGCAGTGCCCAAGTGCGATATGCCTATTCCCGTTACATGACCATGGGATCGTTCGGCTATGATTGGAAATCCAATCCCCGATTACAATTCATTGTTACGCCTTTCTATCTCAACTACGTTAAGGTCAACCCCATCCCCGAGTTCCAAGCAATTTTGGATCAGGAGCAAAACCAGCGCATCAAAGACCAATACACCAGCCATTTTGTGTTAGGTGGCCGATATTCTGTCATATACAACACACAGAGTTATAACAAGAACAGCAATTACATCTATATCAGGGGCAATCTTGAGTCAAGCGGAGGCCTAGTTTCTCTCTTCAATGGAACTCGGCTGATCAACGAGCAGGACGACCATCATGAACTATTTGGCATTCGCTATGCGCAGTTCCTTCGCGCTGATATTGACTTTAGGCAATACTACAATCTCGGTGAAAAGACATGGTTCGTTTGCCGACAGTTGTTAGGCTTCGGGCTGCCATACGGCAACTCTTACGACATGCCTTTCGAACGCAGCTTCTACTCAGGCGGCTCCATGGGGATGCGCGGCTGGGATTACCGAAAACTAGGTCCTGGAGCCTACGTACCCACTTCTGAATACAGCAACATCGAGCGTATTGGTGACATCCAACTGGAACTCAACGCTGAACTCAGATTCCCCATCCGCGGTTCATTCAACGGAGCAATTTTCGTGGACGCCGGTAACATCTGGAATTACCACGCCAATGAATTGTTGCCAAATGGCGAGTTCCATTTCAACAGTTTTTACAACCAGCTAGCTATGGATGCCGGTATAGGCGTCCGTATGGATCTCAAGATGGTCATCATACGACTTGACATGGCCGTTCCGATGCGTTATCCTTATCTGGATGATTTTGGTAGCCATTGGCATTTCAATGACATGAGCCTAGACGACCTCAATTTCGTTTTGAACATTGGATATCCTTTCTAAGCCATGAACAGAGAGGAACTCAATTCGTGGTTGCTGAATTCCTTCGGCCTGACACCCACGGCTGGGCAAGCCGTTGTTTTAAGACATCTTGCTGCCTTCCTATTATCCAAGAAACAACATCCCACCTATATTCTACGCGGTTATGCCGGCACGGGAAAGACCACTTTGGTGACTACCTTGGTGAGGACGCTTCCTGAAATCGGGATGGATTATGTGCTGATGGCACCGACTGGACGTGCCGCAAAAGTACTGGGCAACTACACCCAACGATATGCTTCCACCATTCACAAAAAAATCTATCAAGCAGCAAGCTTGCCTGACGGAAGCATCAGAATCGTTAGAGCCCAGAACAAACACACGAACACGCTGTTTATTGTTGACGAAGCCTCTATGATCGGTGAAGAACGAGAGTTTGGCACAAAGAGTCTGCTTGACGATCTGTTGGAATATGTCTTCAGCGGAGAGAATTGCCGCTTGTTGTTGATCGGCGATACGGCACAGTTACCTCCTGTCGGCAACGATGAAAGTCCAGCGCTTGACATCGACTACTTACAAAGCCAATTTCCACTGACGATTGCCACGTATGAGCTAACCGAGGTAAAACGACAAGCATTGCTTTCAGGCATTTTAAGCAATGCCACCCATCTCAGGGAAGAACTAAATGAAGAGAAAACACTCTATTCGTTACCCATCTTCGATTTGTCCTTTAATGACGTTGGACGCATTGACCCAGAGACTTTCGAAGAGATGTTGTATCGGGCTTTTGACGCCGACAATAGTCATGATTCGGTCATCATCTGCAAGTCGAACAAAAGAGCCAATCTATTCAATCAGGCGGTACGAAACAGGATTCTGAACATTGAGGGGGAGATTGCCACAGGCGACAAGCTGATGATTGTGAAGAACAATTATTATTGGGCAGATGGCAACAAGGATATCAGCTTCATTGCCAACGGCGACATGGCGGAGATCCAAAAGATCTCAAGATATGAGGAATTGTATGGGTTTCGATTTGCCGATGTGGAGTTAAGCTTTCCCGACTATCCAGACGCACCGAATTTGGATGTAAAAATACTGCTTGACACCTTGAACAGCAACAGCGCCTCCCTCTCAGAGGACGAAAACACTCGTTTGAGGCAATCCATTGAGGCAGATTACATGGACATCCCAAACCGAAAGGAAAGATACAAGGAGATGAAGAAGAATCCTTGGTTTAATGCCTTACAGGTGAAGTTCGCATACGCTTTAACATGCCACAAGACGCAGGGGGGTCAATGGAAGAACGTATTTATTGACTCGTCGTTGAATTTGAAAGAAGAATTGGAGAAGGAAGATGTGCGATGGCTATACACAGCGGTGACAAGAGCGCAAGAAAAGCTTTACTTTGTCAACTTCAAGGAAGAGTTTTTTAAATAACTGCCAACTGAACAACTTCCAACTGAAAACTAAAAAAGCCCTCGCGCTTTCGCGGAGGGCTTTTCCGTATGGGTGGGCGGCGACCTACTTTCCCACATTTCACTGCAGTATCATCGGCACTGCCGGGCTTAACTTCTCTGTTCGGAATGGGAAGAGGTG
>JAFXMK010000047.1 GCA_017530365.1 Bacteroidales bacterium | reverse complement strand
TGTGCATGCCAGCGACATGGAGAGCGAGGCCATCTCGTGCATCGAGGCCTTTGCCACGGGTCTGGTGCCGGTCATTGCCAACTCGGAAGTCAGCGCCACCCCCCAGTTCGCTCTTGACGGACGCAGTCTTTTCAGGGCCGGTAGCCCCAAGGACCTTGCCCGCGCCATCGACTACTGGCTTGACCATCCCAAGGAGCGTGAATATATGGGGAAAATCTACGCCAAAGCAGCCAAAAAGTACAGCCTTTCCAACTCGGTGCGCATGTTCGAAGACATGCTGAACGAGGAGATGGAAGACTGTAAAAACGTGGAGAAGTAAGAATAAGAGGCGGAAAATAGGTTGGTTTTTGGGGCTAATAAAAAAATAACTATTTTTGCACGGTGAAAACACCTTGAGAAGAAAGATGAAAACAAACATATTAAAAAGAAACTGTGCAAGATACACTGCTCCCCAAGAGGCTCAAGCCAAAGGGATCTACCCGTATTACAAACCCATTGAGTCGGAACAAAGCACGGTGGTGAAGATTAAAGGTAAGGACGTGCTGATGTTTGGCTCCAACAGCTATCTCGGTTTGGCCAACGACCCGCGCCTGAAGGAAGCCGCCATCGAAGCCATCAAGAAATATGGCACCAGCTGCTCGGGTTCCCGTTTCCTCAACGGAACACTTGACATCCACGTCGCTTTGGAGGAAAAGCTGGCCGCATTGGTGGGCAAGGAAGCCGCCGTCTGTTTCAGCACGGGCTTCCAGGTGAATCTTGGCGTGGTTTCGGCTTTGTGCGGTCGCAACGATTATCTGCTTTTGGATAGTCTCGACCATGCCTCTATCATCGAAGGCAGCCGGCTTTCGTTTGGAAAGGTCTGGAAATACAACCATAATGACATGGACAGTCTGGAGGCCAAGCTGAAGCTGTGCACTCCCGACTCCGTCAAGTTGATTGTCGCTGACGGAATCTTCTCGATGGAAGGCGACATCGTCCCCTTGCCGGAGATGGTGGCCTTGGCAGAGCAATACGATGCCGACATCATGATTGACGATGCCCACGCACTGGGCGTCCTCGGCCATCAGGGTAGGGGCACAGCCGACCATTTCGGCCTTACTGACAAGGTGGATTTGATCATGGGCACCTTCTCCAAGTCGTTTGGCTCGTTAGGCGGTTTCATCGCTTCCGACTTCGAAACCATCAATTATTTGAAACACAATGCCCGCTCGCTGATTTTCAGCGCCAGCATGCCGCCCTCCAATGTGGCTTCGGTCAGCAAGGCCATCGACATTATGTTGGAAGAGCCAGAGCGCATACAGCATCTCTGGGATTTGAGCAACTATGCCCGAAAGCAGTTCAAGGAGCGGGGCTTCGATACCGGCAAGAGCGAGACGCCGATTATTCCGCTCTTTGTCAGGAGTTCGGAGAAGGCTTTCTGGCTCTGCAACAGGCTGTTGGACGACGGTGTCTTTGTCACACCTGTCATCGCTCCCGCCGTTCCCGAAAACGATGTCTTGATCCGTTTTGCCTTGATGGCTACGCATACTTTCGAACAAGTGGACGAGGCGTTGGACAAAATCACCAAAGCGTTTAAGGAAGCTCAAATCATCGATTAATGGTCGTTTTCATCACAGGGATATCCTCGGGTTTCGGTTTGGAGACTGCCCGTCTGCTGTCGCAGGAAGGCCATGTCGTTTACGGGACCGTGCGTCGTGAAGTCACGCCGTTGCCCCAGGTGAAATACCTTCGTTTGGATGTCCGTGACGCCAAGGCGGTGCAACAGGCGGTGCAACAAGTCGTTGAGGCGGAAGGCCGCATTGACGTATTGGTCAACAACGCCGGAATGGGCATCGGTGGACCGTTGGAGTTCGCCACAGAGGAAGAAGTCAGGGAACAGATGGATGCCAACTTCATGGGTTTGGTGCATTGCGTCGACGCAGTGTTGCCCTACATGAGGAAACAAGGCTCTGGCAAAATCATCGCCCTCAGCTCCATCGGCGGCTTGATGGGACTGCCGTTTCAAGGCTTCTATTCGGCCAGCAAGTTCGCCATCGAAGGCTATTGTGAGGCTTTGCGTTTGGAGACCAAGCCGTTCGGCATCACGGTGACTGTCATCCGTCCCGGTGACTTCTCGACGGGTTTCACAGGTAGCCGAAAGAAGGCGGTCAACGAAGAGGCATTTCGGGCCTATCCCGCCTATCAAAAGGCAATCGACAAGGTGGAGCATGACGAAAAGGGCGGGCTGAAGCCCCAGGTGGTAGCCAAAAAAATCAGCAAAGTCATCCGCATGAAGCATCCACGCTATGGCTATGTGGTATCCTCTCTCGAGCAACGTCTCTCGGTGTTCCTGAAACAAATCCTGCCAGCAAAATGGTTTGCTGCAATTTTGGGAAAGTACTATTATCTGTGAGTAACATGGCAAGCAACCCCAACTTCGTTCAACACACAGATTCGTGTTCTGATATGGACGCGAATACACTGAAAGCACAGCTGCAGCTGGAGCCGCATCCTGAAGGCGGTTACTTCCGTCAGCTTTACGGCAACGATGCCTCAGGCAAGAAAGACGTCTCCACCATTTATTACATGTTGACGGGAAGCGACAAGTCGGCTTTCCACCGTCTGCATGGCGTGACGGAGATATGGTACTATCATGCTGGCGAGCCGCTCAATATCTATGTTATCGGCATGGATGGAAACCTGGCCGTCCATACACTCTCGTCCGAAGGCGAGATGCAGGTGGTCATCCTCCCCGAGCAATGGTTTGCGGCCGAAATCCCTTCGAAAAAAGGCTACTGCTTGGTAGGCTGCGCCGTGGCTCCCGCCTTCAGCTTCGAGAACTTTGAGTTGGGACAAAAAGAAGTACTGGTGCAACAGTATCCCCAATATGCTGAACTTATAACGAGACTCACATGATGACCCTCGACACCGCCAATATGTGCTCACACTTGCAGAAGAAGCTTTTCGAAGAGGATGGCGAGTACCATCGTCTTTGGATGGCCCTGCAAAATGATGAAGAGTTAACTGCCGTGGTCCGCTCGCGCCAGCTCCATATCCCGCTGCGGAAAAAATAATTTCAAAAAAAATGAGAAATATCGCTTGCGATATAAAAATAATTCCTATTTTTGCATCGTGAACGATATAAATTGAAAAATGGCATACGAACAACTGAAATTGGACAACCAGCTGTGCTTCCGTCTCTACACGGCGGCACGCCTCACGATGGGAGCCTATCACCCTTATCTCGACCCGCTTGGCATCACCTACCCTCAATACCTTGTATTATTAGTGTTGTGGGAGCAGGACAAGCAACCGGTGAACGACATCGCGCACAAACTATATTTGGAAACCAACACCGTCACGCCACTCCTGCAACGCATGGAGAAAGCGGGGTTGGTCAAGCGCACCAAGGGCAAAGAAGACACCCGCCAGCGTATCGTCTCTTTGACGAAAAAAGGCATTAATATGCGCGAACAGGCCAAGCACGTCCCTGAATGTCTCAGCGCCGATATCATCAAGAATGAAGGCTCAGTGGAAGAAATCGCCCAGATGATTTCCACGCTCGACAAGCTTATCGAAGGACTAAAACAACAATAAACAAATCAATAAACACTAAAGAAATGGCTACGATTTATGACTTTAAGGCCCTGAACAACAAGGGCGAAGAAGTGGACATGGCCCAATATAAGGGCAGAGTCCTGATGATTGTCAACACCGCCTCGAAGTGCGGTTTCACTCCTCAATACGACGGCTTGGAAGCCCTCTACAAGAAGTACAAAGACCAAGGTCTGGTGATTCTCGGCTTCCCCTGCGACCAGTTCAAGCACCAGGAGCCTGGCTCCGACGAGGAGATCGCCGAGTTCTGCCGCCTCAACCACGGCGTCACCGTCCCGCTGATGAAGAAAATCGACGTCTTCGGCGAGAACGCCCACCCCATCTTCAAATATCTGACTCAGCAAGTGCCGACCGAAGAAGTCCACGGACTGAAAGACAAGGCTACAATGATGCTTGTCGACGGCTTGAGCAAATCTGAGGGCCGCGAAGAAGGTGGCGTGCGCTGGAACTTTACCAAATTCCTCATCTCCAAGGACGGCAGCGTCATCAAGCGTTTCGCGCCCGTGGCCAAGCCCGAGGACATGGAGGCTGATATTGAAGCTATGCTTAAATAAGATAACTAACACTAAAACTAAACAACAATGGAAGCAAAAGATCAAGTTCTGCAAGCTATGCGCGAGATTGGCGCACCCGTCAACGCGGGAAAAATCGCTGAAGTCACCGGCCTCGACCGCAAAGTGGTGGATAAAGCCTTCGACGCCTTGAAGAAGGAAGGCGCCATCGTCTCTCCCGTCCGCTGCAAATGGGAACCGGCGAAATAACGCCGCGACATCAATGAACGAGACCGCTGCAAGGGCTTATACGTCTTTGCGGCGGTTTTTGTTGAAAAAGCGTACTTTTGCAGCCGCTTATCAGAAGGAGTCGCCGAGATAGTCTTGCAGACCTCGATATACCTGCCATCAAGTTCCCCAAGCCCAATAATGAATGAACTAGTGGTTTTCAAGGTAAATATAACGCATCGTATTATGAAGAGCACTTGCTAGCCTTGGGCTATACCAAAGATGTTGATTTTGTGGAATATCTAATTATAATTCAGCAAAATAAAAATGAAGTGTGATCGTAAGATAATCAATAAATTCTTTTGGAAAAAATCAGAGAGCCGTTGTCTCTTTCGAGCAACGGCTCTCTTTTTCTAGAATGTAGAGCAGTTATTAAGCCATAACAGCCCTTTTGTAGGCGCGTCGCCGCATGAAAGGCGTTGTCTTGTAGTCGCCGAAGAGCGACTGCACCTTGTAGTTTTCCTCCAGCTGAGGATTCATGATGATGGTGTCAATGCCGCGCTTGATGCAGTTCTCGTGAAGGTACTTGAACAACAGCACGGGTATGCCACATTGTTGATATTCAGGCATCACACCCATGATCAATGCTTCAAGGGTGTCGTTTTTCTTCAAGGCCTTTAAGATGTTGATGAAGCCGAACGGGAATAGGCGTCCGTTGGACTTCTTCACCGCTTTGGATAGCGAAGGCACGCAGAAGACGAAGCCGATAGGCTTGTCGTTGTCATCGACAGCCAGGGCGACAAAGGCCTTGTCGGGGATGGGGACGTAGGTCTTCAGGTAGGCGTCAATCTGCTTGTCGGTCAAAGGCGAAAAGCCATTCAAGGGTGCGAAGGCCTCGTTATACATGTGGAAGATTTCCCTTCCGTATCGGTTGCCCATCTCTTTCATGCTGTGTGGTTGCACCACGTGCACCTTGAACCGATCTTCAATCAAGTTGGCGAACTGGAACATGGGTGGCAGCTCTTTGCTTACCTCCAGCGTCCGCTGGGTCCAGTCGACGTCTTTCGTGAAGCCGAGATGCTCCAACATCTCACCATAATAAGGATAGTTGTAGAGGCAGGTGAAAGGGGAGAGGTGTTCGTAACCTTCCACCAGGAGGCCTTCCTTGTCCATATCGGTGAATCCCCAAGGGCCGTGCATCTCGGTGCGTCCGTGTTGTTGGCCCCAGTCCGCAACGGTAGCGATCAAGGCGCGCAGCACTTCTTCGTCTTCGATGAAGTCGAGCCAGCCGAAACGGACGATGTTCTCGGCATCGTCGGCCTTGTGGTTGATGATAGCGGCGACGCGTCCCACGATTTCGTTGTCACGGTAAGCCAAGAAGCAGTCGGCCTCGCAGAAGTCGTAGGCTCCGTTTTTCTCGGTTTGTTTTTCTTTTTTTTTAGAAAAGATTCCGAAAAATGAGGGAAACAGGAAGCCCAGGGGTGCCCCTGAGTTTGGCGAAGGCCTTAGGAGGCCACTTGGAACTGCTGCTGTCTGTGAGGGGGGGGAGGGGGCAGATGTGCACAGAGCTGTGCAGGCTTGTCCTTTGCATGGATGTTCTTTGTATAAATACACCTCTGAGCCATATCCTGATGTGTAAGAATTTCCCAGACAATCCTTGATCTATGCATTGCGTTTTTTCCTTA
>JAFXMK010000046.1 GCA_017530365.1 Bacteroidales bacterium | reverse complement strand
TCCGTAGAGTAAACGCAAGGGGCCTCATCTAAAACATGGTTTTCCTCCATTTTCGACGTTATGGCTTGGTTTTCGTTTTCCATTATTTCAATAATCTTTGAGGGCAAAGATAACATATTTTTTACTGATAGTTGCATTTTTTCAAGGTTTCTTAAGAAATTCCTACATTTGCAGCAAATTTCAAACAATGACCATCCACGAAATCCTCCATAAAACCGACCTCACCCACGAGGAAATCAAACTCCTCCTTGCCACCGAAGGCGAAGACAAGAAGCAGCTCTTCGACCGTGCCTTGCAGGTAAAGATGGAACATCTGGACAACTACGTCCACCTGCGCGGACTCATTGAATACAGCAACATCTGCACAAAGTATTGTCTTTACTGCGGGGTGCGCTGCAAGAACCTCAAGGTGGAACGCTACACCCTCAGCGACGAGGAAGTCATCGAATGCGCTAAGCTGGCGCATGAGCTGGGCTATGGCTCGGTGGCATTGCAAAGCGGCGAACGAAGCGACCAGGCCTTCGTCGATAAGATCACCTATTTGGTACAGGAAATCAAAAAGATCGACAACGGCAGCCTCGGCATCACGCTCTCGCTGGGTGAACAGACAGAAGAGACCTACCGACGTTGGTTTGAGGCCGGTGCACACCGTTACCTGCTCCGTATCGAGGCATCTAACGAAGAACTCTATTACAAGATCCACCCCCACGACGAGAAGCACGACTTCAAACAACGCTTACACTGCATCGACAGCCTTCTGAAAGTCGGCTATCAGACCGGTACCGGCGTGATGGTTGGTCTCCCCTTCCAAACACTTGACGACCTCGCCGACGACCTGCTGTTTTTCAAAGAGAAAGACGTGGCCATGGTCGGCATGGGACCATTCATCCCCCATCCCGACACGCCTTTGTGGCAATACAGAGACCAAATCCCGTCTGCCGAAGAACGCATGGAGCTAACGCTAAAAATGATCGCCATCCTTCGCTTGATGATGCCCGAGATCAACATGGTTGCCGCCACCGCCAACCAGACGGTGGATCCACAAGGGCGCGAGAAGGCCATCCTCGCCGGGGCCAACGTCATCATGCCCAACCTTACGCCGAATGAGTTCAGGGAAAACTACCTCATTTACCCAGACAAGGCCTGCGTGAAGGACAAACCCGACGAATGCCACAGCTGCTTAGATATTCGGCTGGCTGCCATCGGACATAAAGTTTTGTATAACGAATGGGGAGACTCGGTGGCGTTCAGGAAAAAGATAAGAGATAAAAGATAAAAGATAAGAGTTTGATGGATAGCATTGGGAAATATGAATTTATTGCGGAGCCGTTCCACTGCGACTTCTCGGGACATCTATGCTTGGGTCATTTAGGGAACCAGATGCTCAACGCAGCCGACTTCCACTCCACCGACCGTGGCTTCGGCATGAAGTATTTGATGAACATCCACCGCTCATGGGTGCTGTCCAGACTCGCCATCGAGATGACGTCGATGCCCGAACAATACGAGCGTTTCACCGTGGAGACTTGGGTGGAAGACGCCATGAAGTTCTTTACCCAACGCAACTTCCAAGTCAGTGGCAACGACGGGAAAATTTATGGCTACGGCCGCTCCGTGTGGGCCATGATCGACACAGAGACGCGCCAACCTACCGACATCTATGACATCGACCATGGAGCCATCAACCAATGGATTGTGAAGGACAAGCCATGCCCTATCGAGAAAGGCGACCGTGTGAAGATGAGTCCCAACGCAGAACTTATCCGCAGCATCGACATCTACTACCACGACATCGACATCAACGGACATGTCAACTCCATCAAGTACATCGAGCACGTGATCGACCTGTGGGACATCCAATGGTTCAGGGAGCATCGAATCAAACGCTTCGACATCGCCTACGTGGCCGAAACCCATCAGGGCGACAAGCTGCATTTCTATAGGGAACAGACGGGAGAACAGACCTATTGCATCCGTCTGGTCAAGACCGATCAAAACACCCACCAAGACACTGAGGTCTGTCGCTGTAAAATTTCTTTTTCTACCAAGCTTTAACCCCTACCAAGCTTTAACCCCTAACGGGGTAATTACTCCTAACTCCTAACTCCTCACTCCCAACTCTAATCGATGTTCTCAATGATCTTGTCCTCG
The DNA here is from genome assembly GCA_017530365.1 of Bacteroidales bacterium. Lineage (GTDB taxonomy): Bacteria > Bacteroidota > Bacteroidia > Bacteroidales > F082 > Limimorpha. Next base: position 7,441 of record JAFXMK010000046.1, on the reverse strand, counting down.
TCACTCAAGTCGGGATCCAAACGTTGGATCGGCTTGAAGCGATGGAAGAAGCGGAGGGCAATGACGCGCACCACGGTATAGGCTGGGATGGCCACCAACATGCCCACTGTGCCGCCAATGTGGCCAGCCATGAGCAATACGATGAAGATCTCCAACGGATGTGCCTTGATGCTGGTGGAATAAATCACTGGCTGATAGATGAAGTTGTCGATAAGCTGTGCCGTGAGCATAATGGCCAAAATGATCAGCGCGAAGATCCACACATTCACATCCAGACCGGCACCAACGCCGACTTTCAGAACGATGCCCAAGATCACGCCGATGGCTTCACCCATCAACGGTCCCACGTATGGGATCACATTCAAGAGGCCGGCAATGAAGGCTATGCCGATGGCATAGCTGAAATCCAATCTGGCAATCAGCCAAAGTCCGAGGAAATCAATCAAAGCAACGCCAATCATCTCGAGCAACAGTCCTACGAAATAGCGTGAGAGCAGCTGCTTGATATCGTTCAAGGTCGCATGCATCGTCTGTTCAATCCTATCAGGCACCAAGGCATAGATGATTCTTTCAAACAAATTCGAGTCTTTCAGGAAGAAGAACGAGATGAACACCACCGCAAACAAGCCCACAAAAGCACTGGAAACCAGCGAGGCCACCGAGCCGACGAAGCCGGACACATTACTGAAACTCACCAACTCGCGAAGCTTATCCATGACCAAAGCCATCAGATCGAAATCATGACCCAAATCGGGGAATACCCTGATCAGCCAAGCATTGACTTTATCCACTGGATTCGACTCCAATGCGAGGCCGTTATTCAACATCGAAGCATCTCGGACAATATTGGACACCAAAGGAATCAACTGCGTGACAATCAAAATGAGCAAGCTGAGGATGATCAGGATAGTCAGCACCGCAGAAAACCAATCTGGGAGATGAAATTTCTTGATTTGAAACTTCTTCAGCAGCTTCATAATGGGTCTCCCGACCAAGGAGACCACAAAAGCCACAATGATGTATATCAAAATGTTCTTGAAATACCAACATAAGGCTGCGATGATCGCCAGACCTCCAAGCTTGATGAGATATCCCGACAACCGGTCGACATTCCTTTCTTTTTCCATAACACGCTCATTTTTAATTTGCAAAAATACGAATAATTTAGTTTTTGTTTATCTTTGCAAACATAAAGCATGGAAAAATGAAAAAACTGGTTTTTACGTTCCTACTATTGCTGGCAACTTCTTGGTCCTTTGCCAGAAGCATTTTAATCGAGGGATTTGAATATGCCAATCACGACAACGAACCGCCGATTGGTTGGACCTGTGACGACCAATCTTGGCTATGCGGGTATTTGGACAAAGACCACAACAGGAAGGCGCATTCAGGAAATTGGTACGCCTTTACCGATGCTGAGGAATCTTGGATGTTCATGCCTCTGTATTTCAGCTCGGAGCTGAAATACCGTTTCAGTTATTGGGCCGTTTCAGACGGGACTTACGATGTTGAATTATGGCTTGGTGACGAAGCTGATGCCGTCCACATGACCCAATTGCTGCTATCGACAACGATAAACGGAGGCGAGTACGAAAAGATTGCTGCATATATTGAATCTATCTCATCTGACTTCCAATACTTTGGCATCCACGCCGTTGCCACTGAGGGAGCTTATCATCTCACCATCGATGATATCAACGTGGAAATGGTGAGCAGGTTTGAATTAACCGCCACACCATACAATGCCGACACTGTTCTTTACCCGAATTCACAAGCCACCTATCACTTTGACGTTCAAAATCTTGGTTACGAGCCCATCGAAGTCATCATATCGCCCTCTCATGATTACTTCACTGACTTTCATTTCTATGTCGAAGGAAACGAATGCACAACTTTCCACCTTGAACCTGACCAGATGCAACAAGTCACCGCGGAGGCCACATTGTTGCCTTCCATTCAAGTTGGTACCACATGTTGGCTGGACATCATGTTGGTGCTTGAATGCGACTGCGCCACTGCCTTGACCACCTTATGGGTCACTGTTGTGGATCCTACCAATGTCGCAGAATACGATAACGAAAAAGAGGTGTTACAAGTGGAGATCTATGACCTTACCGGCAAGCGAGTTGACGCTTCTTGCCTAAAACCAGGCGTTTATATCGAGAGGACTATTACCACAGGTGGTGTTTCCACTCGCAAGGTAATGAAGCAATAATCATTTGAATATCAACGAGAAAATTGTCATCTGGCTGTCGCTTTGTTCCAGATACAAGTTACCATTATGCTTCACCATTATCTGCTTCGACAAGCTCAAGCCGATGCCCGTCCCATTAGGTTTGGTGGTGTAGAACGGAATGAAGATTTCCTCGGTCTGGCGTAACGGGATGGCTTTTCCGTTGTTGGCCACACGGATGACGGTTTGGTCTTCCGAGTTCAAGTCTGCGGTGATGCGGATAGAATTGGCACCTGCCTGCACGGCATTCTTTATCAAGTTGTTGAACACTTGCATAATCTGTCCTTCGTCGGCATAAATGAGCAAGTCGGGCGTATTGGCTTGATAGGTCAGAGTGGCACCTTGTTCGGCAATCTTGGCCTTGTTGAGGAGCAACACACGGTCCATCAGTTCGTCCACCATCACCGCCTTGCGAACGGGCGGCTGGGCCTGTGTCATACTGCGGTACGACTCCACAAAACGAATCAAGTCTTTCGACGAAGCCGAAATGGTCTCCAAGCCGGCCTTCACGTCAACGCCTTCCTCGTTGAGCAGGGCATCACTCAAGGAAGCGATGGGTGCGACGGTATTCATGATTTCGTGTGTCATCACGCGAAACAGCTTGTTTTGCGAGGATTCCTCGTTAGCTGCGTCACGTCGCTCGAAGATGCCCTTGATGCGGTTGAGGGCACGGTTAAGCGCCGACTTCTCCTTGAAGTGGAAGTTCAACTCGCCGTCCTCCAAAGCGTCCATCATGAAGCCCACCTTTCGGGCATCGTTCCTACGCACGATGAGTGTCGTCACCAGCACTGTTGCGACGATGGCCACCACTACAACCAATATCCAAATCCAGGCACTCATATTCCGTATTCCTTTAGGCGACGGTACAAGGTCGGGCGACTGATTTTCAATGCTTTGGCCACAAGGGTCAGATTACCATTGTAGGTCTTCATCGCATTGCGGATGACCTGCTCCTCGGCACTTTCAAGGGTTTGGTTTTGCGTCTTTGGAGTTGCTTCTTCCATCAGTTCCGAGGCACGGAGTTGGAGGTCGGCGGCGCGTATGAGTTCCGCCTCGGAATAGATAACCGCCTTCTCGATGCAGCCTTGCAGCTCGCGGATGTTACCGCTCCAGCGGCAACGTTTCAAGAGATTCAACGCCTCGTCGGAAAGGCCTTGTGCCTTACGGTGGTATTTCTCGGCATATTGCTTGACGAACAACTCTGCCAAGGTGACGATTTCGTCGGGACGTTCGCGCAAAGGCGGCAGGTGCAGTGTCACGGTGTTGATGCGGTAGAACAAGTCTTCGCGGAAACGGCCATCTTTGACCATCGTCGCCAAATCCATATTAGTGGCGCAAATCAGCCGAATGTTGATGGGGATGGATTTCGTGTCGCCCACCTTGGTGATGCTGCGGTTTTGGATGACGCGTAGTAGTTTGGCCTGCTGTGCCAACGGCACATTGCCGATTTCGTCGAGAAACAGCGTGGTGCCGTTGGCCTGTTCAAACTTACCGATATGGTCGGCATGGGCGTCGGTGAAGGCCCCTTTCACATGACCAAACATTTCGCTCTCAAACAAGGTATCCGTGATGGCCCCCATATCCACACCTACCATCGGCTTGTTGGCGCGATTGGAGAGACGGTGTATCTCGTTGGCCAAGACATCCTTACCCGTGCCGTTCTCGCCCGTGATGAGCACCGTGGCATCCGTGGGTGCCACTTTCTCCACCATCGCGCGCAATTGTTGCATTGCCTCGCTCTCACCCCAGCGCATTAGGGGTGCAGATGCTACGACAGGCTCCTTCCCTGCTATCTTACGGTGTTTCATGCATGCTTCTTCAAGCGTGGCGAGCAGTTTGGCGTTGTCCCAAGGCTTCACCACGAAGTCGAAGGCACCGCGTTTCATGCCTTCCACGGCGAGGGCGATGTCGGCGTAGGCCGTGAAGAGCACCACCTCCACCTCGGGGAAGTCGCGTTTCAGTTCCGAGAGCCAGAAGAGGCCTTCGTTGCCCGTGTTGATGTCGGTCTCGAAGTTCATGTCGAGCAGCACCACATCGGGCTTGAACGTCCGCATGGTCTCCATCAGCACCTTAGGCGAGGCGATGAGTTCCACCTCAGCGAAGCGCATGGGCAACAAGATCTTCAGTGCCGACCGGATGCCGGCATTATCATCGACGACTAATATTTTCGATTTGAGTTTTGACATGATGCAGAATTACCTAAAATTGAAATTGTAAAACACCATCGAATAGCCCAAGGTATCTCCATTGGACTCCTCCACGTAGAGGCCAATGCTGTGATCGGGAAGGATGCAAAGCGAGGAATAGGCGGCATCGTATGGCACGATACATTTGTTTACAGGCCAAGTCCGACCTTCGTCGAAGCTGGCATAGACCGTCACGTTTTCGCGACGTTCCGGTCCAGGCAGCGAATGCAGAAGGATGTTCCTTTCGCCTCCTTCGTTTACCGATGAAAAACGGATGATGTCGCCGTTGCATGCCGTGGCCACAAGGTCGCTCCATGCGGAAGTCTCGGGACGCCAAGTGAGGCCACCGTCCTCAGAGATGTTGTACCAACGTTCGCCTTCGTGACGGATACTCATCAAGATGCGACCGTCGGCCAGTTCCACCACCTTGGCTTCATCACCACGTTGCGAAGCACGGCCCGAGATGTTCCAGGTTTCACCGTTGTCGTCGGAATAGACGACATAGTTGCAGGCGGCCCATTCCTCGGTGTCGCGTACGGCCAACACGAACATGATGCGTCCCGTGGAGGTCATCAAGCCATTGCCCGAGGCAAAGAAGGCCGACCACCAGGTACGGCTCACCTCGTTTTCGCACTTCGCGCCATAGAGTTCATCAGTGATATCCTTGGGTTCCGTCCAGGTCTGTCCATTGTCGTAACTTCTGGCGATATAGGTGCGAAGCGGGTTCTCGGGACGCCCTTGCCAAAAGCCGCAACCGCCCACAAAGGCCGCCAGCAGGCCACCTTCGTCGTGGGTATGCACCAAAGCACAGTCGCCGAAGCCCTTCCCCACCCCTTGACCTTCGACAAGCGTGTAGGGCTCACTCCAGGTATAGCCTCCATCGGTGCTCCTATTGATCAGGATGTCAATGTCTTCGGGCAAGTCGGCATCGTTGTTTTTCCGTTTGTCGGTGGCCACCACCAGCGAGCCGTCTTTGGCCGTGATGATGGCGGGGATGCGGTAGTTCCTCGAGCCATAATCGCCCGGCCGATAAAGTACCGTTCGAGTGACGATGGTATCAAACGCTGGTTCTTTCATTTGCTCAGTTTTTTGGGGAGAGCCGCAAGAAGTCAAAACGAGGCCGATGACGATGGCAACAAGAGTAGCTGAGAATCTCATAACCATTTTATTTTGGTCTCAAAGATACAAATAATCCCTTCATTCTTATACACTGCTACTGGTTTTTTCATTCCTTCTTCAAAGCCTCCGCCGGATTTGTCCGAGCGGCCTTCAAGGTCTGCCAAAGCACCGAGAGGAAGGCCATTAACAGGGAAATGACCACGGCAACGACGAAAATCCAGCTGTAGTTTTCGAGCCTGACGATGAAGCCTTCAAGGTAACGTTGCGCCGCCCACACCGCTAAGGGGACGGCAATGACGCAAGCCACGGTCACCAAAACCATATATTCCTTCACGGTGCGCCACATCTCGCTCTCGACGGTGCCACCAAACACCTTGCGCACGGCGATGCTCTTGGCGTTCTCGCCTGCATAGTAGGTGCTCATCGCCAGCAGGCCAAGCAATGAAATCACCACGGCGAGGATCATAAAGATTTCCAAAAGACGCATATTGTTCTTGGCGGGCTTGAGGGCGTCGCGGTAGAAATCGTCAATAAAACCATCAGCGATATATTGCGGCAACTCACCGTCACGCCATTCATCGACCACCTCTTGAATGGCCTTCCGCGCATCCGAATGATCACCAATAATATCCATTACAAAACCACCGTATTTGATGTCCTCGGCTTTCATAATGCTGATAATCTGATAATCTTCGTCACCCACATTGCTTGTGGTCACCGGAAAATCACGAATCACGCCAGCCACCTGGTCGCAGTTGGTTGTCCTTTCCCTTAAAACATCGATTTCGTGGTCCTCATCGGTAAGTCCTGTGGCGGCAAAAGCCCGCTCACCAAACCATACTGTATTGTAAAGCGGTGTCTGATAATCTTTAAGGATTTCGAAGTCAAACATTTGAAAAGCAACAGTGTCCATCATCAAATGCCGATATAAGATATTCTGTCCGTCACGAGTGAGGCTGTATTGTCCGCCCATCATAAACCCAGGCACGCCCCTACTTCTGCCAATCCGCTTCACGCAAGGCAATTTCTCAAGTTTGTCAAACAAATCGGATTGCGGTTCAGAGGCGAACACCGCCAAATAGTATTTGTCTTGCGTATTGCAATGTTTTGGGCGATTCATCGAAGTGCGATACTGCGCCTCCATCACGATGGCCATAGCGATGAGAAAGACCGCCAAAGTGCTTTGGATGACGATGAATACCTTATTGAACACCAGCTTCGTGTTGCGGCGGAACGTGCCTTTCACCACATCGATAGGCTGCACACGACTGGCAAACAAAGCCGGAATGATGCCATTGAGCACGCCAACCACCACAATGACAGCCAAATAAGCCACAATGTACATAGGTTTCATCTGAATGGTAATCGGCACCTCAGGGGCGTTGAGCAAGGCGTTGACTGAAGGTGCCAACAAATAGGCTAACAACAAGCCAAAGCCAAAACAAACTGCCGTAAACACCAATGATTCAGCGATATATTTCCAAACAATTTCGCTTTTCTGAGCTCCGAGCAAGCGGCGGGTGGCCATCTCCTTGGCGCGTTTCCCGGTGAGGGCAAACGAGAGGTTGATGTAGTTGAATACCGCCGAAAGCAACAACAGCAGCCCGACGAGGGCCAAGAGTTTCAGTGTTTTGAGGTCGCCACGCTTCAATTGGTCATTCGGCCGGCCAAAGTCCTTGAAAAACAGATAGTCGAAGCGTGTCATGTCCAAGCGTTCGAAGAAAGCCTGACCGTACATATCGGGATAAATCGCCTTGCAAACCTGCTCCACTTTGTCGTAAATCGCTTTTGGGTCGGCGTTTTCGGCGAATTTGACGAAAGTGATGGTCGAGCCGTAACGGTCGTAAGGCACGTCCCAAGCGGACTTGTTGAGGAAGTCGTGTTCGTTGACTATCACATCGGT
>JAFXMK010000041.1 GCA_017530365.1 Bacteroidales bacterium | reverse complement strand
CCCCTATGGTCGCGGCGTGCTGCCCGACTATCCCGTCAACTTCACGCCCGAAGAACTCTCTTTCGCCCACGGCGACTCCATCCTGAATTACACACAACAACTTATCCGCGAGGGCAAGTACATTTATTATTTTGAGCCGGAGCCCGAAACGACAAGTGTCGAGGAGGACGCTCGTCCCTTTCGTTGGTGGTGGGTCGCCATAGGAGTGGCGGTGGTGACATGGCTCGTTTTGGTGACACTTAAAAGAAAAAAACAAAGATCCTTGTAAGAAATCCCTACCTTTGTTGTCTAACATGATGAACGTTGCAACGAAAAACGCATTATGAACAACGACAAGGAACATCAGTTTGAACTTTTGGTGCGTGAGCATAAGCGGACCATCTATACGGTGTGTTATATGTTTTCGCATAACAAGACCGAGGTGGACGACCTGTTTCAAGAGGTCTTGATCCGGCTTTGGAACGGCTTCGACCACTACGAGGGACGAAGCAGCGCCCGCACTTGGGTGTATCGTGTGGCCTTGAACACGGCCATCAACCAGGACAAGAAGGAACGCCGCCGCATCGAGACGGTGCCACTGACGGTCGATATCGACCCCTTTGAGGCCGACGACCCCAAGACACAACAGGTGCGCAAACTCCATGACCTCATCTCGCAATTGGAGCTGATCGACCGCAGCCTCGTGCTGCTCTGGCTCGAAGGCATCCCCTACGACGAGATCGGGGCCATCATCGGCATCACGCCCAACAATGTGGGAGTACGCCTGGCGCGCATCAAGGAAAAACTGGTTCAAATGTCCAAAAAACAATGAAAGGGATTCATCATGGAAAACAATAATCTGAACGAATTAGAACAACTAAAGGCACAATATGAAACGCTGAAAGAGCAACTTGACCAACAGGAGATTGTCAATGACAGGCTTATGAAGTCCTCTGTCAAACATAGCGTGGATTTCTATAAACGTTATCGTTGGCTACAAGTGATTTCATACCCATTTCTGGCGTTTCTTGGACTGGTATTCTTCAATTGGTATTTGGATGGTAGTTTTTCGGCCAAGGTGTTTTGGGTGACATTTTGCTTAGCAGGTCTGATCATCGAGCTATTACTGACCAGGAAACTACAACTTAAAACGTTAGAAAACGAAGATTTGTTGACTCTGTCCAATCATGCTCGTGGTTTTAAGAGACTCTTCTCGCTTTTCTTGATTCTTAATTATTCAACGGTCATGATCGCGGTTGGTGGATTCCTTATGTCGATGATTGGGAAAGGGGTAGCCAATTTAGGTGTGGCCATGCTATTACTTGGGATTGTGATGGTATTTGTCATCATCGTTGGAATCTGGGAAGTTCGCTTTAAAACAAGACCCTGCGATGAGATTGTTCGTCAATTAGAAGCCATAGGAACCCCTACAGAAAAAAAACCGGTTTTCTATAAGAATCAGAAATGGTTCATCATCGCTATGATGGTTGTGTATTTGGGCTTGGATGTTTGGTGTGGCTATCTGTTCGCCAAGCATCTGAAACTGGTGGGAGATACACTTAAATACGAAAGGGCAGAGGGGGATTTCTCCACCAAAAGTAGCCTTGAAATATGGGAGGTTGATCACTGGATTAGGGTTTCGGATAAGGAACGTTTTCTGGAGACGACAAAGGTGGAAGACAATGATTCTTTGGTGTATCGATGGTCGGCAGATACCACTGATCTCCTGCTTTACACCTTGAAAAAAACAACGGAAGTCGGTCCTGCCATTAGTTCGGCCGTGCTGGGAGGGAAACCCTTGATTAAGCGAATGGACAGTGGACCTTATAAAGAAGGAACCTTCACAGCCATCTTAATCGGATTGATGCCCGAAGCCACCATCTTGTTCAGACGGATGACCGAAGATGCGCTGTCGCAACCCAATCCCGTCCATGCAGCAATTGTTATCGATGGACTGGTTTACCAAGACTGGCGCATCACTGGCGTGATTGAATGTGGTGTCTGCTATATCAACGCCAATCCCAACTGGTCCAAAGAAGAAGTCGAAACCTTCTGCAACCGCTTGATTAAGCAATAATTACAGTTTTTTCAAAAAATTTCATTTTTTTCTTGACACGAACAAAAAAAGCCGTACTTTTGCAGAGTACTAGTTTACTAATACACTACAAACAAAAATATTTTCAAATCTAAATACTATAAAACTAAAAAATTAGTTATATTATCGTCAATACCTATTACAATGAAAAAACTGATCCTTTCCTTCCTCGTAATGATGGCGCTATCGCCCATGGTGATCGCCCAAAGTACCATCACTGGTAAAATCGTTGATGAATCCAACAACCAAGGTGTTCCCTTTGTTAATGTGGGCCTGTTCCGTGTGGCCGACTCGGCCTTTGTGAGTGGTGCGGCTTCCGATGACAAGGGCGCTTTTACCCTTCAAATGGTGCCAAAAGGGGAGATGACCCTGAAGATTTCGGCCATTGGCTATGAGACGTTCTCCATGCCGGTAACGGTAAAGGGCGACGTGAACGTGGGTACCTTGAAATTGAAGGCAGGCACTACCCGACTTGATGAAGTGGTGATTTCAGAGAAACGCCCCTTGTTTGCCGTGGAAGGGGAGAAGACCATGTATAATACGGCGGAAGATCCGAGTATCCAGACGGGAACCTTGTCCGATGCCTTGCAGAACGCCCCCGGCGTGAGTGTCGACGTGGAGGGCAACATCACCTTGCGCGGCACTTCAAGCGTGGAGGTGTGGATCAACGACAAGCCTTCGCACATGACTGCCGAAAGCCTGAAGACCTACATCCAGACCATGCCGGCCAACAGTATCGACCATGTGGAGGTCATCACCAACCCCTCGGCACGCTATGGCTCCAAGGCCGATGGCATCATTAATATCGTGACCAACGCCAAAGTGCAGAAAAATGAGTTTTACAGCTTTGGCGTGAATGGCTCTACCAGACCGTCGATAACCCCTTGGTTGTCGTACGTGTGGTCGAACAACAAGCTGACAGTCAATGCCTATATTAATGGCGGTTATTCCATCTGGAAAGGTAATTCTTCCGTTGATCAGTCATTGTATAACGACAACCATATTCTTGCCAGCCACGAAATCGATACTTCAAGATACCAAAGCAACAGTTACAATACGGGAGGCTACTTCAGCCTTGATTATGAGATTGATACGGCCAATAGCCTGAATGTCTGGCTGAGCGGCTGGCCCAACTGGAGTGGTAGCGAGAGCAACATGAATGCCTTCAGGGAAGAGTTCCTGGATGCCAACAGTCTCCCGTTAGGGATACCTTCCTTAGTGAATTATAACAGCAGCTCCAAATCCAACAGTTCCAATTTTTTCATGAATGGTGGGGTATATTATCAACATAAGTTTGACAATAAGGGGCATAACCTCTCCGTGAGTGCCAATGCCATGGGTTGGGGCTATAAAGGCACCGGCTTGGCCGACCGCCGCTTTACGTTGCCATTGGCCTATCGCAGGGCAATTAATTCCACTCAGTCAAGACGCAGCATTGGCTGTGAGGTGGAGGTTGTTTATAATCGCCCTTATTCGGAGAACGGCGAGATCTCAGTAGGCTTAAACTCGGGTTATAGTCCTGAGAGGGTGTTTAGTGTCAACGACACCTTGGTGGGTGAAGACAACTGGGTGAACGATGCTTTCCGTACCTACGATGCTACATTCACTACCCTGACCAACGAGGCTTTCGTCACCGTGCAACATAAGTTTGGCAACTTCACCGTGAAGCCGGGCATCCGTCTCTGCCATGAGCTGGTAGGAGGTGCCTACGTTGACTCCACCCAATACAATTTCTCGAAACCCTTCTTCAGCGTTAGGCCTTCATTGCATCTGTCCTATAGAACGGAGTCGATGCATAACTTCAATTTGAGCTATACACGTAGAATTGCCGCTCCCGATGCGCATTCGTTGAGCAGCTTCCCCTTATACGATGAGGACGAGTTCAGTACGGGCAATCCCGATTTGGACCGGGTATATACCAATTCTGTTGAAGCAGGCTGGACCAAGTATTTCATGAACTTCGGTTCGGTGGGCTTGTCAGCCTACTACCGTGGCAAGTCGAACGAGGTCAGTGAGATACAATTGTCCGTCTATCATCCTTTATACGGTCGTGTGGTGCCTTATACCTATCCTGTCAACGTGGGCAAGAGCCATCAGTTGGGCTTCTCCTATAACATGATGTACCGCCCTAGTGGTTTCTTCAACCTGCGTTTCTATGCCAACCTCTATAATTCACATATCGAGACGGTGTTTAATGAAATACCGGTTACACAAGATTCTTGGTCGTATGGTTTCAGCATGAACATGTGGGCCAAGCTGTGGAACAAACTTGAGGTGACAGCTTCGGGCTATTACAGTTCGCCCACGCAGTCGCTCTTCAGTAATTGGCATGCCCGTTATGGCATCAATGCAGGCTTGAAAGCTGATTTCTTCGACCGTAAGATGTCGGTCTTTGTCAACGCCAACGATATTTTCAATACCAACCGATGGGGCGAGAGCAACTACAGCCCATACGTGGAATCCATTTCCAGCTCCAAATACAACAGCCGTAGCGTCTCAGTCGGTGTGACCTTCCGCTTCGGTAAGATGGAACTCGAACAGATGGCCAAACAAGGTGCCGATGACTCGCAAGGTGCTCCGCAAGGCATGGGCGGGATGTAATCGGTTTTTTTAATATCTTTGCCCCTATGAAACTGCGATGTTTTATAGGGGCATTTTTGTTTTTGGCGTTGGCAGCTTGCCATCATCCAGTAGAGACGCGCCATGGCACGTCTCTACCATCGGAATTGTCAGCCATCGACACTTTGATGCAAACCCGTCCTGACAGCGCCTTGACCTTGCTGTTGTCCTGTAGAGACGATGTGCACACCGTCTCTACGGCGGATAATCATTATTACCAGCTATTGCTCTCCGAGGCGCTGTATAAGAATGACTATGCCCAGACCAACCGCGATGAGCTCCTGACGGCCATGGCCTATTTCGATTCCGTGCAAGACCCTTTCCTCTCCGCCCGTTGCCATTATATGAACGGCGTGGGCTATTACGAGATGGACAGCGTGGTTCCAGCTTGTGAGGAATACCTGAAGGCCTTGGAGATCATGGAGGAGCATTTCAATGAGGAAGAGCTGGTGGGCTACAAGGCGAAGTTCATGGCGTTGACCCTCTCACATCTGTGTGGATTATTTGATGATCGGTATTTCGCAGAACAAGTCGTTTATTTCGGGAAGCGTTCTCTGTCCTATTATCATGGATATAACGCTGAACCATGGCATATTGCATGGGTATTGGAGGTAATTAGTTCAAATTATGACATGATGGAGTATTTAGATAGCGCATGTTATTATTCTCAATTAGCTGTTGAAGTCTTAAAAGATACTAATTGCGTCATGTATAGGGATATTGAAGCGCATAATGCTCTTCTTTCCCGGAAAAAAGGAGAAGCTAATGAAGTCGTTATTGACAGACTTTACAAAATACTTAGCCAAGCTGAAAGTAAAAATGAGTATTTGGCCCGCTGTTTTTCTATGGGCGGGGTGTATTATTACGAACAATCCTATGATTCGGCATGGAATTATTTAAATAAGGTATTTGAAGAAACAGAAAGGCCAGACTCAAAAA
>JAFXMK010000045.1 GCA_017530365.1 Bacteroidales bacterium | reverse complement strand
TGTAATTCCGCAGACAGTGTCTGCGGTTTTTGTGATTTCGTCAACAGTGATGACGATTTTCTAGACGGTGTCTGGAAAATTGTGGCATCGTTGAATTTCTCAGACAGTGTCTGAGGAATCTGAGAATAGACAATATAGAATCGCCTCATTTGTTCTAAGTTTCTTTCCGAAAAGCCCTTCCCAAATTTCTTTGACAATCGTGATGACAGATGCCTAATCAAAGCCTTTCCATATTCCGCCCTCTGCTCTCCCTGCTGCTCGTCCTCCACAATCATCCTACCTATCTCATAATAGGTATAAACCATCGCTGTGTTGACAGTGGCAACGGTGCGTTTTCTTGCTTCTGCAATCAGCCGCTCTATGCGTTCGGCCAAATCGGTTTTCATTATCTCGCTCATACCTTATTCAATTTTTATCTTCCCCAGATTCTCCAAAATCACCTTGTTCAGCCGGTCCTCTTCCTTCAGCTGCTCCTCAAACTCGGCTTTCAGTGCGGTGAAACGCTCCGCGAAGTTGAAGTCGTCCTCCTCTTCAGGCAAACCCACATAGCGGCCAGGCGTGAGCACATAGTCCAATTCCGCCACACGGCTCACGGGCACGGAAGCGCAGAAACCGGCAACATCCTGATATTCCGCCGATTCATCACGCCACAGATGATAAGTTTTGGCAATCTCTTGAATATCGTCTTCCGAGAGTTCGCGTGTGCGGCGGTTGATGAGGTGCCCTTTGTTACGCGCATCAATGAAAAGGATTTCACCAGGACGCTTAGTTCTGTTACGGGTCACGAACCACAAGCAAGCAGGAATCTGCGTATTCAGGAACAACTTGGCAGGGAGGTTCACAATGCAGGCAATCAAGCCTTTGTCGATTAAAGCCTTGCGGATTTCGCCCTCGCCACCTGTCTTTGAGGTCAGCGAACCTTTGGCCAGCACGAAGCCAGCTTGTCCGCTTGGGGCAAGGTGATAGATAAAGTGCTGAATCCACGCGAAGTTGGCGTTTCCTGCAGGCGGCACTCCGTACTGCCAGCGGGCATCGCTGCGCAATTGGTCGCCGCTCCAGTCGCTGTCGTTGAACGGAGGGTTGGCCATCACGAAGTCGGCTTTCACGTCGCGGTGCGCATCGTTGAGGAACGAGCCTTCAGTGTTCCACTTCACCTGCGAGGCATCGATGCCACGGATGGCAAGATTCATCTTGCACAGCCGCCAAGTGGTCTGGTTGCTTTCCTGCCCATAAACCGAAATATTCTCAATCCTGCCTTGGTGCTCCTTCACAAACTTCTCGCTCTGCACGAACATGCCACCAGAGCCGCAGCAGGGATCAAGCACACGGCCTTTGTACGGTTCCAACATATTCACCAAAAGCTCTACAACACTACGCGGCGTGTAGAATTGTCCGCCCTTCTTGCCTTCGGCCAAGGCAAACTCACCAAGGAAATACTCGAAGACGTGACCGAGCAAGTCGGCACTCTTGGTGCTGGTGTTCTGCAAGGTGGAGTTACCAATCAAGTCAATCAATTCGCCCAACGAAGTCGGGTCGAGGTTAGGACGGGCAAACACCTTGGGCAGCACGCCTTTCAGCGACTTGTTTTCGCGCTCAATGACATCCATCGCATCATCAATATACTTGCCAATCTGCGGATTCTTTGCCTTTGAAACCAGGTAACTCCATCGGGCATTAGCCGGAACATAAAACACATTCTCAGCGGCATATTCCTCTCGGTCCTCGGGGTCGGCGCCATCGGCCTGTTGTTTCACCAATTCATTGTATAGTTGTTCAAATGAAACAGATATGTAGCGCAGGAAAATCAATCCCAGCACCACATGTTTGTATTCCGCCGCGTCTATATTCTTGCGCAGTTTGTCGGCAGCCTTCCAAAGTTGTTTTTCCAATGGTTCTTCAATTTGTTCTAACTTTTTAGCCATCTTGTTTAGATCTATTGAATATCATGCAAAGATAAGGTTTTTTTCCCGTTTTTCCTATCAATAGTATATCATTAAAGCTTTTTTGTAAATTTGCGAAAAAATTCATCCATCATGGACAAATCCGATTGTTGTTACCAGTCGTATCTGGCAATCCTGAAAGAAGAACTCGTGCCCGCCATGGGCTGTACCGAACCCATCTGCCTGGCCTACGCCGCCGCCAAGGCGCGCGAGGTGCTGGGCTCCATGCCCAAAAGGGTGGAGATCAAAGCCAGCGGCAACATCATCAAGAACGTGAAGAGCGTCATCGTGCCAAATACCAAGGGCATGAAAGGACTCAAAGCCTCCGTGGCAGCTGGCATCGTGGCCGGCAACCCGGAAAAAGCATTGGAAGTCATTGCCGAGGTGACCCCGGAACAGAAAAAGGAAATCTCCAAGTTCCTCGACGATACGCTGATGACCATCGTGCCTTTGAATGTCATCGCCCAGCTCGACGTCACTGTGAACCTTTATGACGGCAACCAATCCGCAAGCGTTCGTATTGCAGGACACCATACCAATATCGTCAAGATCGAAAAGAACGAAGAGGTGCTATTCGACTCGGGCTACGAAGCCGACGCCAACGCCAAGCTCACCGATCGCAAGTGCCTCAACATGAAGCAGATCTACGACTTCGCCAACACGGTCGATATCGAAGACCTGAAACCCATCATCGTTCCCCAGATGGAATGCAACAAGGCCATCGCCATGGAAGGCCTCAAAAACAACTGGGGCGCCAACGTGGGCAGCACCATCCTTCGTGTTGGCAATGACATCCGTCAGAAAGCCAAGGCCTGGGCTGCTGCTGGTAGCGACGCCCGCATGAGTGGCTGCGAGATGCCTGTGATCATCAACTCGGGCAGCGGCAACCAAGGCATGACGGTCAGTCTCCCCATCCTCGCCTTCGCCGAGGAGTTCAACGTCGATGAGGAACGCACCATCCGCGCCGTGACCCTCTCCAACTTAGTTGCCATCCATCAGAAGACCGGCATCGGACGCCTCTCGGCCTATTGTGGTGCCGTCAGCGCCGGCTGTGCAGCTGGCTGTGGCATCGCCTTCCTGTTCAGGCACAGCCTGGAGGTCGTCGAACACACCCTTGAGAACGCCTTGGGCATGGCCGCCGGCATCGTGTGTGACGGTGCCAAACCCTCCTGCGCCGGCAAGATCGCCTTGGCCGTGGAAGCTGGCTTGCTCGGCTTCGAGATGAGTAAACACGGCGACAACCTCCTGGGTGGCGACGGCATCATCGGCAAAGATGTGGAAGAGACCATCGACCATATCGGATGCCTCGGCCGCCTCGGCATGAAAGAGACCGACGTGGAAATCCTCAAAATCATGGTGGAATGAGTCCCGACTATAGCACCTTGGATGTCGCAGCACGCGCCGAGCAAGCCGTCACCTATTTCAAAAGCGGCTACAACTGCGCACAAGCGGTCTATATGGCCTACGCCGACCTCTTCGGCATGGATTCCAAGACGGCGGCCGTCATCGCAGCTCCCATGGGTGCTGGCATAGGCAGGATGCGTGAGGTTTGTGGCACCGTGAGTGGTGCCGCCCTCATCGCTGGACTAGCTATCCCCTGCGACAATCCCACCGACATGGCTGCCAAGACCCGTTGCTACGCCCTTGTCCAACAAGTGGCCGATCGCTTCAGCGAAGCCAACGGCAGCATCATCTGCCGTGAACTGCTGGGCATCGCTCCTATCAAGGAATCACCTACCCCATCGCCGCGCACCGAAGCCTATTACAAGAAACGTCCCTGCGTGGAGCTAGTGCGGATGTCGGCGACATTCATTGGTGAGGAACTCAAGAAACTGTGATCCTCATGAGCGAAGACCGGCATAACGACCCTAACAACCTGAGCTTCGGCGAGCATCTTGAGGAACTTCGAAAGATGCTGTTCCGCAGCCTCGCTGTGATATCGGTCTTTGCCATCGCCATTTTCTGCTTCAAAGACTGGACCTTCAAGATGTTGCTGGCCCCTTCCAATTGGGACTTTGTGACCTACCGTTACATCGAGAAGTTCCTACATTGGCTTGGTTCCAGCTTCACTTTCAGCGAATACCATGTCAACCTCATCGCCACCGAGCTTTCCAGCCAGTTCATGACCCATGTGACGGCAGCGTTTTATCTTGGATTGCTTGGCGCTTCACCTTATATTATTTATGAATTGTTCCGCTTCATCACGCCTGCCCTCTATGAGAACGAACGTAAATACTCCGTTCGCATCGCCATCATCATGTATGTGCTCTTCATCGTCGGCGTGTTGATGTCGTACTTCATCCTCTTCCCCATCGCCTTCAGGTTTTTAGGCACCTACAGCGTTTCCGATCTAGTGGAAAGCAACATCACGCTACACTCCTACATCGGCACCTTCACCACCCTGACGCTCATCATGGGATTGGTGTTCCAGTTGCCCGTCATCGCCTTCTTCTTAGGCAAGATCGGCGTCGTGAAATCCGATTTCCTGAAACGCTACCGCAAGCATGCCTTGGTCATCATCATGGTGGTGGCCGCCATCATCACCCCACCCGATTTGATGACACTAGTTTTGGTAACCATCCCGCTATATCTGCTTTTCGAGGTCAGCATCGGGATCTTGAAACGGATGGAGAAAAAGGCTATTTGACATTATTTTGTTTTTTGTGAACAATCTATCGATAAACGGTATTACCTTTGCATTTTCAAAACCAACTATTAACTATTTTTATTAACAAAAACTTTTTTTCCAATGAAAAAATTATTTGTTTTGGCCACATTAGCCATCATGATGGTTGCCTGTGGTGGCGGCAACAAGCCCTACGACGCCAAGAAAGTGAACGATCTTACCAGCAGAATGTTCAGCCTTACCGCAGCTGATTATCCAGAAGTGGTAAAGCAAGCCGATGGCATCCTGACTTATTTTGAACAAAACTATCCCGCAGAGGAACTCAAAGAGAAAGGCCACGGACTCGTTACCGATGGTCTGTTTGGTAAAGACACCGAACTGTTCAAACAGATGAACCAACTCAGCAATGTCCTCTATGGCATGGAAGACCAAATGGACGCTGCCACCCAAGAAGCCTACAAAAAATACCAGGAACATCAAGATAAGGTCTTTGGAAGCTTTTAATAG
>JAFXMK010000040.1 GCA_017530365.1 Bacteroidales bacterium | reverse complement strand
ACCTGCACGAGTGCTTGCGCCGCATGGGCAAGAAACTCATCGGCGAGTGGTGTCGTTGCTCGCTACACGAAGCACAAGCGGCCTACGTAGCTGTGCGCCACCGCGACACACAGGTGAAGACGAATCGTGACCTTGACTACAAGATGCGCGACGAACAGGAACAGGCGGTAAAACAAACCGCCGACTACTTCGCCAAGATGGATATAGAGGAACCTAACCGCCCCAGCCACTACCTTTGGAATGCCAAGATGCGTTTCGGCAAGACCTTCGCCACCTATCAACTCGCCAAACGGATGGGTGCCAAACGTGTGTTGGTACTCACCTTCAAACCCGCTGTGGAAGACTCATGGCGCGATGACCTGCTACGCCATCGCGATTTTGAAGGTTGGCGGTACTACAGCAGTCGCATGGACGAAGATTTCCCGTCATTGTCTTCGCCCAAACCATTGGTTGTTTTTGGATCATTTCAAGACTATCTCGGCAGAGACCGTTATGGCAACATCAAGCCTAAAAACGAATGGGTGCATTGCATCAATTGGGATTTGATTGTGCTGGATGAATACCACTTTGGCGCTTGGAACGACAATGCCAAAAGCTTGCTCGACCTCGGGGATGCCGACGCAAAAAAACGACAAACGGAAGAGGACGAAGTGATGACAGAAAGCGGCATCGATGTGGAAAGCGGTCGCGCTTGGGACGACGCGGATGTGCCTATCACTGGCCAACATTACCTTTACCTCAGCGGTACTCCGTTCCGAGCATTGGCCACAGGCGAGTTCATGGAAAACCAAATCTTCAACTGGACTTATCAGGACGAGCAGGCACGAAAAGAAGCCATCGGTGGCCCTTATTTGGAGATGCCCACCATGGTGATGATGACCTATCAGATGCCGCAAGACCTTGGAGCCATGATAGAGCAATGGGACATGGACGGCTTTGACCTCAACGAGTATTTCCGCGCAGAAGGAAAGAAATTTGTTCATGAAAAAGCCGTACAAAAATGGCTCGACATCATCCGTGGCAAAGCCTCCATCTTCGGTGACGGTAGTTCGCCGCTCAATGTGCGACCTGCTTTGCCCTTCGAGGACACCCGTCTGCTCGACCTCTGCGCCCATACGATGTGGTTCCTGCCCAATGTGGCTTCATGCGATGCCATGGAAGCACTGCTTCATCGCCCAGCCAATGGATTCTATCAAAACTACACCATCATCAACTGTAGCGGCACCAAGGCAGGCATCGGAATTGATGCCCTAGGACCAGTGCGTGAGGCTATGGGCGACAACCCTTTGAAAACACGCACCATCACGCTGACCTGCGGCAAACTGACCACAGGCGTAACGCTGCGTCCGTTGGGAGGACTGTTGATGTTGCGCAACTGCTCAAGTCCCGAAACCTACTTCCAGACCGCTTTTCGTGTGCAAAGCCCATGGACAGCCACCGACAAGGATGACCCCACAAAGCATACGATTCTCAAACCCACCTGTTATGTGTTCGACTTCGCCCCCAACCGTGCCCTGCGCGAGGTGGTGACTTACGCTAACCAATTGGATGTGGACAGCAACCGTCGCATCACCGATAAGGTAGAAGAGTTTATCAACTTCCTACCCATCCTGCAATTCGATGGCAGCTCCATGAAACGGGTAGATGCTACAGAGATACTTGATTTCGTTGATAACGGCACCAGTGGAACATTGCTTGCCCGTCGTTGGAACAGCGCACAATTAGTCAATGTCGATAACGCCACCCTACAAAGGGTACTTGACAATCCCGAGGCATTGGCCACCATCATGAAGATTGAAGGCTTCCGCGCCTTGGGCAGCGACATCATCGAAAACATTGTCAACCGAGCCGAGAAGATCAAGAAGTTGAAGCGCGAGGCGGGCGAGAATAACGACCCCAAGAAGAAGAAAGAACTCACCGCCGAGGAGAAAGAATACCGTTCCAAGCGGCGCGAGGTGCAGGAAAAACTGATGAAATTCGCCACCAGAATCCCCATCTTCATGTACCTCACCGATTATCGTGAAGAAAGTCTGGAAGATGTCATCCGTAAATTGGAGCCCAAACTTTTCGAGCGTGTCACAGGCCTGACCATCGATGATTTTGACTTGCTTTTGCGTGTCGGTGTCTTTAACCGTGCCCAAATGAACGACGCCATCCTAAAGTTTCGCCGCTACGAGGATGCCTCGTTGGAATACACCGGCGTAAACCGCCATGCCTCCGACACCCGCATCGGCTTGATGGACAGCACTGTGCCGATTGAGGCAATGCTAGGCATTTCGCAAGACTGAGAAAATGTGATCTGTTTGGATGAAAAAATGTATCTTTGCCCCAAACAAAAACACCTCACCCTATGAATCGCCTCATCCAAGAAGGCTATATGCCATATCTCGGCTACCAGACCTACTACCGCATTGTCGGTGAACCTTCAAGCAAGCCCGCATTGCTTTGTCTGCACGGCGGACCAGGCAGCACACATAACTATTTTGAAGTGCTGGACCGCATCGCTGACACAGGCCGTCAGGTCATCTCTTACGACCAAATCGGCTGCGGCAACTCCTACCTCGACGGACATCCCGAACTGTGGACCCAAGAGACCTGGATCAACGAGCTCATCGCCTTGCGCGAGCATCTGCACCTCGACCAACTCCACCTCCTCGGCCAGTCGTGGGGTGCCATGCAGGCCATTGCCTATATCATCGACTGCCAGCCCAAGGGCATCAAGTCGGTCATCCTCTCTTCGGGCCATGCCTCCAGCTCGCTGTGGGCCAGCGAACAACATCGCCTCATCAAATACATGTCGGCAGAAGACCAAGAGGCCATCCGCCACGCCGAAGCCACGGGAAAGTGGGACGACCCCGACTATCTCCGCGCCAATGAGCATTATTATGAGCGTTATGTCATCAGCGTGGACGAAAACTCGCCCGAGTGTATCCGTCGCCCGAAACGCGCCGGCAACGAAGCCTACCTCTACGGCTGGGGACCCAACGAATACCAACCCTTGGGCGATCTGGCCGACTTCGAATACACCGACCGTCTGCACCAAATCAAACAACCTTGCCTCATTTGCAGCGGCACCCGTGACATCTGCACACCCGTGGTGGCCGCCTCGCTCTACGAGAACATCCCCAACAGCCGCTGGGAAGTCTTCAAAGGCGCACGCCACACCTGCTTCGTCGAACAGACCGACAAATACTGCGAGATACTGGAAAAGTGGTTGGAGGAGTACGACTTCAACGACAACAATGCTTAACAAAGCATGCGAAAATCGCCAGGCTATCTTTATCCGTCCTGAATAGATACTCGGGATGCCATTGCACGGCCCAGACAAAACGCTTGCCTGGTAACATGAACGCTTCGATGATGCCGTCGGGTGCGACCGCCATAGGTGTCAAACCGCTGCCAAGGTCTTTGACCGCTTGATGGTGTAGCGTGTTCACCTCGAGAACGTCTTTGCACAACAATGCCTGAAGGTCGCCTCTCAGCGCGACTTGATGTGTCGGGACACCGTAAGGTTTGCCTTGTCGGTGGACAATTTCCGAAGGATGTTGTGAGGGAAGGTCCTGCCAAAGCGTACCACCCAAGAACGCATTGATGAACTGTAGGCCACGGCAGATGCCGAGAATAGGCTTGTCGGCTAGCAAAGCCTTGGAAAGCAGCAACGACTCCAGTTGATCGCGTTCCAGACTAGAAACGATGGTTCCTGTGGCATCCTCCATCCCGTAAAGCGAGGGCGAGACATCCTGACCGCCGGTAAAAAGGAATCCGTCGCAAGTATTTACAATTTGGTCAACATCCTCCTCTGAGACTTCCAAAGGCAGGACAACAGGAAGTCCTCCGGCAGCCTTGATGCCCTCCAGATAATCCGGCAGCATCCAAACGCTCTGGCGTGCTGCATCCCAAAGCGGAGTGACGCCAATCAACGGAGACTTATTCAAAGGCTGTTTCATTCTTCAGGCTCCTCCTCCATCTCCGAGGCTTCAATCTCATCCAAGAGCAACATGGCTTTTTCGTAGTCCTTAGCGAAGACAAACACCGAGGCATCGCCTTTGATGGTGTTGGCCGCCCAACCCGCCACGAGGCTCTCTTCCTGGAAATTACGGATCAAGAATTGAATGTCGTTTTCTTCCAGCACGCTGCCAATGAATTCCGCATTGACGAAAGAACCGGAATAGATTCTTTTGAGTTCGTTTTCCATAATATTATTGTTTCACGAATTTCCTTGTCTCACCATTCGCACGAAGCATATACATACCCAAGGGCAAATCACTGATCACAATCCGATTCACCGCATTGTTGAGCTGAATGGTCTTCACTGTTTTTCCTGTGATGTCAATGATCTCCGCTTGGCAGTCTTTGTTTTCCACAAAAACATCGATGAAATCAACGGCGGGATTGGGACATACACGTAATGATGGTTCGGGTTGCTGCTCTGCTTTCACCGAAACCAACTGATCGGAATGCGCTTCGATCACATCTAAAATCGTGCGGTTGCAGACAGCGCAGAAGGGCGCATAATCGCGCATCATGCAATGCTGTTGCGGACGATACATGCCTTGCTCCAAATAGCCGCCACCTTCAAATGCACCTACCGTGCTGTAATACTGATAGGTCTCGGGTGTTGGAATGGGTGTTTCAGGTGCCACAAGGTCAGCCCATTTCGAGTCAAAATCGACCAGCAATGTGATATTGGGCTCCCATGGCTCCACATTCAAGTTGTAAAGCAAAGCAAGCGGATTGTCTGGCTCCTCGTATTCATCGGCCAAGCCGGCGAAAGCATGGCCAAACTCATGAATGATGACACTGGCCGACGACATGTTACCCGCTGTGCTCATCGAGTAAAAGTTGTAGAATCCACCTCCACCGTACTGACTGCTGTTCACCAAGATGTAGATCTGGTCGTAAGGTGCGTTGGCCGCAACATCCTTCACCGAGAAATAACTGCGAGTAGTGCAATAGCGGTCGATGTAGAAGGTATCGAAATGCGCATTGAGGATGGTACGTTTCCAGGTATGGGAAGCGGGAACATCAACACCGCTCTCCTCGGAAGGGGCCAACACCGCGCGGAAATTGAAGTCATCAATATGGCTTGCGAATGGTTCCTGCTGGGCAAACACATCGACCAATGCCTGACAATCTTGCTGAAACCGAGACATTTCACCAGCGGTGTAACCTTCGGGCAAAATCACGATATCGACCTTGCTTTCGGGCGTGCCATTGACCAGGAGATCATGAACGGGAAACACGTAGCGCTGCTCGGTAGTATTGAAGATCTCGTTAGGCTCATAAAGCTTTGAGAAGACTTCCTCAAACTCGCCATCGAAATTCCTGATTTCGAGGATAACGTAGGCTTCGTTACGCGGCAAGGGCACACTCACCGATTCTTCATAGCAGCGTTCCATCACTCGGGCCTCATCGGTGGTTTTCCATTCCTGGAATAAGGTGTTGTAACCTCTAGAATAGATCAATGTATTCGTCTGTGCATCCATCACTTTAACCCTATTCGTCCCAAAGTTGAAAGGGTCGATCAGGTTGACTTTGGAGCCGCCGAAATGCGGTTCAATGATAAAGCGCTCAAATACATAGTGAGACGTGTCGGCATTGCCACATTGGAACACATCCATGCGCAACGACCCTTCATTGAGGAAATACTGCTCGAAACTAATGCTTTGCGCTCTCGAAAGTACCGACAATGCGAGTGCAAACAGGATTATTAAGGTCTTTTTCATTATACTGGATTCTTGTTTGTTGTTATATTTCTTAAGTATCGAAGGTCTTTATTTTAGTTGGTATGTCTTATATCGTTTCCATTCCTCTTGAAAGTCGGCTTCATGCTCACCCATGAAAAACTCCGCCTGAAGCGCTTCTTTGAAAGGTGTCCAATTGCCACAAATCACGCCATCAAGAGCAATGACTGGTTGAAAGATGCCGCTGTTGTTGTGGGCCTTGTGACGGTAATTAGGCGAGAGGACGACATCGCGGCTCTTGTAGCCAATGAGATACTCGTCGTAAGGCGGAATCAATAGATAGTTGCCTTTGCGGAAACCACGGGTGCGGCAATCGGCGGTGAGATAGTAAGTTCTACAGCAAGTAGATTGCCGCGCTCCACTGTGTTCCGCTCGCAATGACGAACCCAGCAATTCCATTCCCCGCCTGCAATCGTTGATGTTCAGCCCCGACCACCACACGAAATCCTCCAAGGTGGCAGGCTGGCGGCTTTGGAAATATTTCCGAGCCAATAACGCCAAAGCCTCGTCGCGGTCCATCTTGACGCGGGTCTTCACCTTGTTGGCTGTAAGGGCGTAGGTGGCTTTCATCGGCAACAGGTCGCCGCTGCAAAGCGTTCCCGACAACTCAGCGTATCGGATATGGTACGAAAGGCGATGATCATCCATCTGGATGTCTTTCTCCGCCAAAGCTTCAACAAAGTCTTCCTTGGTGACGCTACCTTTGTCAGCTACAGTTTGTACCAATATCTCCCGAATTTGCTTCACTTCTTCCTCTGGGATACTAATCTTGTTGCTACTCATCCATCCCTTGATGACTGCCAACGCCTTCGCCGAGCAAAGCTCAAGCAGAGGCCAATAGTCCTCGGCAGACACCAATTGCCAGGTGCCACGCATCAGATGTAGGCGTATGATCTGTCCGCTGTCGAAAGCCTTCTTGAACGCCTTGGCAGAGGGTTTCTTAGTCCTCATAGCCACCGCCCAACGCATCAGGCGGTATTCTTGCGCCTGCATCGCCCCCATATAGTTGACCACCGCAGCAGGATCATCAAACCGTGGACAAATCAACTGTTGGCTGAGAAGACGGAGGGCGATGGGGTTCATGGATGCCTATTTTTACAGGATTTGCGCTGTATGGTTTTTTGTATCCACCTTGCCAATGGCGTCGATGATAATGCCTTCCTCGTCGATGACGTAGGTCGTGCGCAGCGTGCCTTCAGTCACCTTGCCATACATCTTCTTCTCTCCCCAGGCTTCGTAAGCCTTCAGGATGGTGAGATCAGTGTCGGCAATAAGATGGAACGGGAGTTCATACTTGGCAATAAACCGTTGGTGCGAGGCAGCACTGTCGCGGCTGACGCCCAACACGCTATACCCCAAGGCGAGAAAACGCTCATAATTGTCGCGCAAATCGCAGGCTTCAGCGGTGCATCCCGGAGTACTATCTTTGGGATAGAAATAAAGCACCAGCTTCTTGCCAACAAAGTCAGTGAGTTTTACAGTGTTCCCGTTTTCGTCTGTCCCTTCAAAATAGGGAGCTTTGGTACCTTTCTGTAGCATGATAGTTTTGTTTGTGCGAGCACAAAGATACACAAAACTATGACAACTACTGTTTTTTTCTCCTGCTAACTACAATTACTACCAAAGCTGCCATCACACCTATCGCGATCCACCACCAACGAAAGGGACGAGCGTCCTCCTCGACACTTGTCGTTTCGGGCTCCGGCTCAACATAATAGATGTACTTGCCCTCGCGGATGAGTTGTTGGGTGTAGTTCAGGATGGAGTCGCCGTGGGCGAAAGAAAGCTCCTCAGGTGTGAAGTTGACGGGGTAGTCGGGAAGCACGCCGCGTCCGTAAGGGAAACGCTCGTTGACCACTGTGTCAAACACCACTTTGATCGTTGGGATTTGGATAGCAATAGCGGAATTGGGCAATATGTATTGCGTGAAATTCTCTGCCTTCATTTGATGGTAGGCCGAACCCGTCTCGCGCCCAACGATAACGCCTCGATTCTGCTTCTTCACCCAGCCCGCAAAGCAGGTGGAAGCCGAAAACGAGGTCTCGTTGGTGAGCACGTACAGCCGCCCCTTGTAGTTGACCAAGGAGTCGGGATTCCTCCATTCCGGCTTGTCCTTCACAAAGCCTTCGCCATTCGGGAGCGGCTCATAACCCGCATAAAGCATATCTGGATCATCCTCTACGGGGCAACTGCCGAAGCAGAGAAAACCGCCTTTTTTGTTCACGATGTTTCGCATCTTAGTGCAGAAAGGTTTTGGGGCAAGATAGGAATAAATGCCTTCCACCGAGGCGGCAGGGCCGCCGTAGTTGAAACGGAGATCGAGAATCAGGTTAGGAATGCTGTCGGCGATGAGGTCGGCAAAAATCCCCCTTAATTCATCCTGCTCCAAGTCGTCTAACTCAAAAGTATGAAGGGCGAGATAAGCCACTGTGTCGGAACATTTTTCAAATTCGAAGTGTTTCTTTTCATTTCCCTTTTCATCCACATGATACATACGATATTGGTATTCCATCCACTGTGGTTCACGGTTAGGGTCTTTGCGCGTCATCTGCTCAAAACGCTTTGTTTCGCCATCGGCAAAAGTGACCATAAGGTTGGCATCTTTCGCGATTTGGCGGCAATAGTAGGTGTCCACTCCATATAGAAGCACGTAATCCCCATAGCTCTTCACATAACCATCGGAAAAGGCAGCATACTCTAACAAGATATTTCTCAGTGAATCAGCAGGTATGCCGTTCACCAAAACCACTGGTTTGCCGAGATAGTCTTTATATCTTGGAACGGTGCGCCATACCTGTAGTGTGTCGTTGAACCAACCTAAACACACCGAGGAAGGCAGTCCACTTGTACCCGTCACTTTCGGCGCTGAGATAATGGCCGTATGGCTGTCGTGGATTTTCCCAAGCAATTTGAAAACCAACACCTCAAAATCACTTCTGGAGATGGTTTCCCCTATCGCAGCCATTTTGTTTTTGATATAGGTATTGAATTCTTCTTTCGACGTGTAGTCATAAAGGCCCGGGAAAGCATCTTCAAGGGCCAACATCATACTGTCAATGTCAACTTGTGCTTCCTCACGGGTCAGTTGGGTTTTGTTGTTCGCCTTGGGTGGAATGAAGGTCGTTTTCAATCCGAAAGGGGTCATCGGGTCATCGGCTTTTGAGTTTTTCGAGATGCTGATACAAACGCAAGGTTGCTTAATCTTCTTATAAAGGTATCCGACCGTGCCCAAAGTGTCGCCTCGATGGATTTTTTCACCCGTTTTGAAGAGTCGTGTGGGACGAATACCGCCAATCCAGACGGTTTTCCCATCGGAAGTCTGTACTCCGATAGTCAGGCTTGTGTTATGGATTTTCTCCTGTGTCATGTTGTCCCATTCAAGGAAAAGC
The DNA here is from genome assembly GCA_017530365.1 of Bacteroidales bacterium. GTDB lineage: Bacteria > Bacteroidota > Bacteroidia > Bacteroidales > F082 > Limimorpha. The sequence continues at coordinate 4,308 of JAFXMK010000040.1, read as the reverse complement.
AGAGAATCTTGCTCATAGTTACCTGTCTGTTGGGCAAAACATATCAACGAGCAGCTCCAACTGTTGCGGTAGCCCAACAAGGCACTGGAAATCTTCCCATCAACGGGACAAAGCACGGGCGTTCCCAAGGGCGCCCCGATGATCAAATCTCCGAAATTCAGTTCGGCTTGTGTCTGCGCGTCCGCCACGCCGATATAGTCCTGCGGGCGGTAAAGGATGCCTTCGCCAGCCTGTTTACCTGAGATGGGCCAAAGGAAAGTTTCCTGTCCGACGGCAAAGTTGCTGGCAAGAAGCAGCAAGATGAAAAATTGGAAGTTCTTACGCATAGTGACTTATTTTTGAAATGACGAGTCAAAACTACCATCTTTGTCAAGTAATTGAAAGGGCAGTCCAAACTATTTCAGAGTTGGAAAGTTGTAATGTTTTGGTAATGAACGGGTTGAAGTTGGGCTTGGTCCAAACTTTTTCTGGAGGAAGTCCAAGGGATTAATGGTCTTTATCCATCTTTTTTCGCACTCGTCCGCGCAGTTTATCCACCATATTCACAGTAGTTCCAAGATAATCCGCTTCCTCCTGCCGAGAGACCTTGAAATGAGACAGGATGAAGGACTTCTTCTCGTCCTCATCCAAGTCGGGGTACTTTTGCCCAAGGGTTTCCCAAAGGCCGGGGTATTTCTCCTCTACCACGGCAAGCATGGCCTTCCAATGGTCCTTTTCTCCGAAAACGGAACGTTCCAAATCGTTGAGCAAATTGACTTTCTTGCTGTTGTTCAAGTAAATGTCCAACAACATCATTGTTTGTTGCTCCTTGTCCAAAACCTCCGAGAGACGGTCGGAATAGTCCTGTTGGATTCGCTCATGTTCGGCATCCTTTTGCACCAAGGCTTTGTTCTGCTGCTTGAAGTGGAACAACTCTGCGTTGATTTCCGCCTCTTGTTTCCGTTTCCGTGCCAATCGAACTTGCGAGACCAAGAAAGCCGCCAAAACCAAAGCTGCTAATCCACTGATGAAAATAATAATACGCTGTTTGTGAATGATTTTCTGGTTCAACTCGTTCCGCAAGACTTCGTAATCGTATTTTTTCTGGATACTATAAAGACTCTCCTTCTCTTTTTTGTATTCTGCCCTTCCGTTCTCTATGATGTAATGCTCAAAATACCACAAAGCCTTTGCAGAATCGCCACGCAATTCAGCATATTTTTCCAATGTCAGATAATCCCAATAGGGTTCATAACCTTTCATTGTATTGGTGTCCTGTAAAATAGCTTCATATTCTCTAAAGTAGTAGGCTGCGGAATCTATGTTGTCGGCGGCATCATAAACTGTTCCCAAACTTTGGCAATAATATAATTTTTGCTCTGCTGTTTTCAACCCTGTTGTTGACTTGAATTTCCATAGTTGTTCGGCGGCTTTGTCATAGTTGTCCTGATCCACATTTAGGACAAAGTAGTTTGTCATCACGGTCAAATAAACTTCTTGGTTTTGGCTTTTCTCGGCAAATGAAAGTGCTTGATTTATATACATCTCGGCACTATCGAATTCCCTAAAAGCGATATAAGCAGAGCCCATCAAGTTGAGCAACAACGCCCGCTCGTCATCATGGGTTCCAAAACAAGGTTCTGCGGCTTTCAAACGCCACATGTATTCTTCTTTCGTCTCACCTTTCCGATATAGCATGCAACCAATTTGATAACGTGCGCGAGCCACCGTCAGCGTGTCGTCAGCCAACAAGCCATATTGTTCCGCATCCTTGAACAATTGTAAAGCCTCCGCCTTATTGCCCGAGTCCAGTTGGATGCGTGCGTTTTCCAAGGCATCGCGGGCGGCTTGCTTCACATTACGAGGAATAGGGTGACAAGCAGCCAACATGAACAACAACACAGCAATGAATAGGTTTTTCATAGGACTTCAAAACAAATGGATTGTAAAATTAAAACTAATTTGAAAATCCATCCAACACTTTTTAATAATTTTGCCTTTTCAACTCACCTAACTATGACTCGCTATATCTTCGTGACGGGAGGCGTGGTTTCCTCCCTCGGTAAAGGCATTATTTCCGCCAGCATCGGAAAACTACTACAAGCCAGAGGCTACACCATCACCATCCAGAAGTTCGACCCCTATATCAATATCGACCCGGGAACGCTCAACCCATACGAGCATGGCGAGTGCTATGTCACCGTCGATGGCATGGAGACCGACCTCGACCTGGGCCATTACGAGCGCTTCACGGGCATCCGTGCCACCCAAGCCAACTCCGTCACCACTGGCAAGATCTACAAGGCGGTAATCGACAAGGAACGTCATGGCGACTACCTCGGCAAAACCATTTAAGTAGTGCCTCATATCACCGATGAGATCAAAACAAAGCCCACGCAGCACTCCGTAAAGGAGCTGCAAGGCGCAGGCATCCAACCCGACGTGCTCGTACTGCGCACTGAGAAACACCTCTCCGACAACATCCGCCAGAAGGTGGCCTCGTTCTGTAACGTCGATCTTGAATGCGTGGTGCAGAGCGAAGACCTCCCCAGCATCTATGAGGTGCCCGTCAACATGCAGAACCAAGGACTCGACGCAGCGTTACTAAGAAAGTTCGGCGTGCCTGTGGGCGAGACACCCAAGATGGAAGGCTGGCATCATTTCCTCGAACTACAGCGCTCCGCCACTAAGGAAGTTCACGTGGGCTTGGTGGGCAAATATGACCTTCAAGACGCCTATAAGAGCATCCGCGAAAGCTTGATTTGGCAGGTATCTACAATCATGTGAAAGTGAAAATCGACTTCATCAACAGCGAGAACATCACCCCCATCCATTGTTTATGAGTTTCATTAAAGAAATCGCCTCAACGCCTCTTCATCCAAACGTTGCACCGTCCACTCATCCATAGGAATGGCACCGATGGAACCATATACTTTCAGCGCAGGCTTGTTCCAATCCAAACAGATCCACTCCATACGGCCACAGTGACGCGCTACGGCAAGCTTGGCAAGATACCTCAACAAGGCCTTTCCATAGCCCAAACCGCGCTTCTCGGGGAGAATGAACAGATCCTCCAGATACAGGCCTTTGCGACCAACGAAAGTGGAAAAATTATGGAAAAATAAGGCAAAGCCGACCACCGATCCCTGTTCTTCGACAAACACCACCTCGGCGGATTTCTCCACAAAAATGGATTGATGGATGGTATCCTCGTCGGCAACCACCTCATCCAAACACTTCTCGTATGCAGCCAGCTTCGTGATGAATTCGAGAATTAAGCCGGCTTCGTTTTCCTTAGCGGGGCGTATATCAACCTTGTTTGGCGTAAAATTAACAATTTTTGCCATCTCCATCAATAGAAAAAGCGGTATCTTTGCGGTCCCATTTACTTAGAACCCTTTTGCCATGAAAAAAATCATTCTGTTTTTCTCATTGATTTGTTGCATTGCCTTGACTTCCTGCCATAAAAGCGGAGTCAATCTCTTTGTGGGAGATTATTCCTTCAAGACCTCGGGCGAGATTTCCATCAAAGCAGAAGCCGTCATCGACAGCAGCAATGTCAATATCCCAGCATCTCTAAACGTCAATCTGTCATCCGATATCGGGCAGCTGAACATCTGTTCCTCTGACGAGAAAAACGACCAAGTCGTAGCAGTGTTCAACTATTTGAACGGCGATGTGGTGGTTACCAATGGAACCTGTGACGGTAAGACTATCGAAATCGAAGAGTTCCGTCACGACTTCCTTCCCGTGTCCGTTACCGCCCTGTTTTCGAACAACTTCTACATCAATGTCAGTGGTACAGGTCAGATGTACGACGACAACATGATCATCTTCGAGATGAAATACAACGGCAAAGCCAAAATAGGCTCGGTAACGTACAAAATAAAGGACAAAGACGTTAAGATTGTCGCATATCGGAATTGAAGCCATGAAAAAGACCCTATTCCTGATCCTCATTCCATTGCTTCTCGGCAGTTGCTCCGACACGCATCCGAGCCAGCTCAAGGAGAGACTGATTGGAGGCAACAAGCAAGAGCGGATCATCCCAGTCGGTATCCTGAACATTGATTCCACGAGCGGCATCATCAGCAACACCTATCCTGGCACGCTTGAGGAGGGACAGTCTGTTGACTTGGCCTTCAAATACGGGGGCATCATAGATAGAATCAACGTCAAGGAAGGATCACAAGTAAGGAAGGGACAGGTACTGGCACATGTCTCCTCTCCCTCAATGGAGAGCACCGTGCGCTCCGCACAAGCCACCCTGACGCAAGCAGAAGACGCTTACGATAGATTGAAAAAAGTACATGACAAAGGCAGCCTTCC
>JAFXMK010000039.1 GCA_017530365.1 Bacteroidales bacterium | reverse complement strand
GGCGAGATGCTGGAGCGTCTTGGCTTCACGAAAGACGTTGACTGGACCCAACGGACACTCGAGGTTAGCAAGGAACTGCCTTCGATGTTTCAGTTCGCCAACCTGATCGAAGAACGGTTCAAGGTGCATGTGGTGCAGCCTCGTAGCATGAAAGAGATGGGGAAACGCTATGGAAGGGAGATCTTCCACATGTATAATGATGCCTTCGCGCCTTTGAATGGCTTTTCACCCTTGACTGACAAGCAGATTGACGCCTATCTGAAGACCTACGTTCCCATTTTGGACAAGGACTTCGTCGCCCTGGCCGTCAATGCCGACGACCAGCCGATCGGCTTCGTCTTCTGCGTGCCTTCACTGTCCAAAGCGGTGAAGAAATCCAACGGGCGTTTGTTCCCGTTTGGCTTCATCAACATTTTGAAGGCTTTGAAGAAAAACGACACCCTTGAGGCCTTGATCATGGGTGTGATGCCAGAATATCAGCAATGTGGCATCCCGGTACTGCTGTTCAAGTACCTACATGAGAACTGCATCAAGCGAGGCATCGACACCATCATCATGAATCCCCAACTGGAAGAGAACTATAAGGTACAGTCGCTTTTTGGTGACTATAAGACGATACCATTCATGCGGCGGAGAGCCTACAAGAGGGCTGTTATGCCGTAATGTTTACTGTATAGGAACCATTCGCATTCCTCAATCATCTTAATAATCCTCGCAGGTACCCCACCCACCAACGTGTTATCGATGTTGGCATCAGGCTTTTCAATGGGTTCGGCGTTCATGGGCTTATGTCCACGCCTTGGTCTTGTGCCTCAATTTTCATTAAGAACCTTTCCTCCCTATGGCCGGTAAGATTCATTTCGAACAGCAATTCTGGGAAATAGATATTGCGGCGGTAGGCTGTCAGCTTAGGATTCTCCTTGTCGCGCAATTCTACCTGTAAACCATTGAGGTGCAGATATTCAACAAGCGCATCAGTCATCGATATAAACTCCTCCGCGTTCAGTTGCTTGCAGTCAAAATCCACGTCTTCGGAGAAGCGGTCAAGCCCAAGGACAAGACGCAGGTTGGTACCACCGATAAACACTAGTTTGGGTGCGTATGGCGATTGCGATAAGTGTTCCAAGGCCAGCAACTCGATGTACTCTTTTAGGATATGCTTGTGGAACGAAGCATTTGCCGCGATTTGTGGTGGATAATAAGCCAATAAGGATGGTAGGTCAATCATTCGGAATAGTTTTAATCAACAGTTTCACACGTTCTATTAACGCCTTGTTGCCACTCTGTTCGGCAAACGACATCAGACGCTCTTTGTTGAGTTCTTCCTGCATCCACCATTCGTCAAATCGCAGTTCAAGCAGGGCTTCAGCGGTATTGTATTGTGGGGAGAGGTACAGCAAGTCAACGATGGCTTTCTCGGGATAGGCAAGAAGGTAACTGCCTTTTGGAGACAAGGGCATTTGACGAAAACCAAAAAACAACGCAGGCTTTACTGTCTGGTAACTGAAATGACCGAAGTCGTTGCTATATGCCGTGGTGCGGTTAGATGTGACACAGGTAATATCGGTTACTGCCTCGGGGATAATGCCATAGAACGACAGGGCATAGTGCAGGCTGATGTACGACGGCGTGTAGATGCGTTGCGCCACATAACGTGCCATTTCAGGGTTGCCCTTCAAGTCGCTGAAAGCATACCAATCTTGCCTCAGTTTCGACAGATAGCCCCGCTTCACCCAACGTGAGAGGTTGCTTCGGTCGAATGCTGGATTCCATGCACGAATCTGATAGACATTGAAGCATCCGACCTCGTGCCATTGTTCCCTGAATTCCAAATAGGTCATGTCGTTTTATTCAAAAGATGCTGCAAAAATACAACTTTTCTTGAATAAAACAAGATCTATTGATGGTTTTTTCGCGGATGTTATTCACAAACGCGCGCATCAGCACCTGCCATTCGTGAAGGAGGATCAGCAGGTCCCTGAGGCAGCGGTATGGATTGTTGATTACCTTACTGTAACCTTCAGGGTCTCGGTGCCCTTCGCTGTCTCGACTTTGATGAAGTACATGCCGGCTTTTTGATTGCTAAGGTCATACTCAAAGGCATCGTCATCCACGGATCCTTCGAAGATGATTTCTCCAAGCATATTGAAGATGCGGATGCCTTGGATGCCCTCAGCCTCGATGGTTACCTTGCCGTGGGTCGGGTTGGGATAAACCGTAATGTCCATGTTGCCAGCTTCCGCAACCGAGCTGCAGTCTTCAATTATCTCATTGAAACCATTCAAGCCATAGGGGTCGTACCAACTGGAGTTTTGATAGGCTTCCACGCATCCGCAAGGAACGGTAAGCACGGGTATGCCATACTCGGCGAACACCATGCCTCCCAAATCGTTTGCAAGAGTAGGAGGTGTGGGGGCCAGAGACACGGTCTCGGTAATATGCGAACACTTTCTGAAGGCCATGTCGCCGATGTAGGTAACGGATTCGCCTATAACCAGTTTACCATCCAATCCTTCGCACTGGAAGAAGGCGCTCTCTCCAATGGCTTCTACTGAATTTGGAATCACCAAATCGCCCGTGAAACCTTGGCAATAGGCGAAGGCACTCGCTTCGATGGTGGTGACTGAATTGGGAAGGGAAAGGTTCGTCAAATAGAAGCAATACAAGAAGGCAACTTCGCCAATGGTGGTCACGGCATAGTTTTTCCCTCCGTAACGCACCGATTCCGGAATGATCAACTCTCCCGTGGCATCATAACCGTTGACATGGCCTGTAACCGTTACGGATACCTGGTCGTCGTTGACACGATAGTTCAAGTCGCCTACGATGAATTCCGTGGGATTGGAACCATAGGTCATGAACAGGCAGGTGGGATCGTAGTTGCTGCCTCCAGCATGGAGTGTTCCCAACGAGGTGTAGGCTCCAGTATTGGGTTTGATCTGATATAAATTGCCCATAAACACGCCAAACAATTCTCCTGTCAGCATGTCAAAAGACATTTTCAACGGCAAGTCAATCGGGCTGATCACGGTCATCTGTGCATTGGAAAGATTCAATGAACAGAAATTACCCCAGGTGCTTATGATATAGGCGTTTCCATCCATGTCGATGGCCAAGTTGAAGCCATCGTTCTCAATCACGCCATGGTCTTGCATGTTGTTAGGGGTAGCCGGATTGAAGCTTTTCAGGTGCTCTTCCGTAATGACATAAATCAATCCGTCGGCAGGATTGTAGGCCATGTCATTGAAAAAAGGAACGTCTTCAACCATCAATTCGGGGTCTTCAATGCGGTTGTTGGTAGCATCGAACCTTGACCTGTAGAGGCAATAGCCGAAGACATTATTCAGGCTCCACACGTAACCGTCGGCAAAGGTGGCTGCCATTACTTGAGGATATTCGTCCGACGCAATGGAAACCGAGCCCAGGTCCTGCATGGTAAAAGAGACATACTTGTTGGCTGCCGGAGCGGGAGGCAATACGTATCCGAACCAGTCGGCGGTTGATTGGGGGCCTTGTGCCTTGGCAAAGCCTGCTAATACGAAGAGTAGTAAAGCCAGATGTAGAAATCTTTTCATTACAAATGAGTTTGTTTTAGTTGTATTTCAGTTTGGCGACAAAAATACAAAAAAACTCATTCATCTTGTAAACTCCACAAGAGCGCTCGCCTCGTTGCCCATGGCAAGCTCGATGAGATAGCCATTTTCGATTTGGAAAAGGGTAGGAGTGAGGCAGTCGCCTAGTTTGGCGGCCACTCGGTATTCTACACGAAGCCCTTTCACGACGAAATCCTCGGGCAACAGCTCCATGGCCATGCGAATGTAGTTGGCGTTGTTGACATGACGGTTGTAGTCGATGTCGGCGCGCATCACCTGGATGGGTGCGAAGGTCTTGCCTCCTTCCTTCGGCAGGATGATGCGCCGGTCTTTGTAGTTCATCTCCAACTGTGGTTCGAGGAGCAGCGAGTTGGCCGCGGCATCGTCCACGCGTTTCAGTTTGCCGTTGGCCTTATCGACAAAGGCGCCCATGCTCCAAGTGCGGTAGCAAGGCTTGCCTTCGGCATCATAGATAAAAGTGTTTCGGAAGCCGAACATGGGCTTCATGCCATACACCGAAGTGGTTACGGTAAGTTCCTCCTTGAAGTTAGGCACGCGCATGATCTCCACCTGCCTTGAGGCAAGCAGTTGCGCCATGTTCTCGCGGGCAAAGTATGCTTTCACCTCCGGCTCGCTTTCGAGCCACATCTCCGAGCAGTCCTGCATCATCTGAAGCGCGGAATACAATTTGAGTTTGCCCTCGCTGTCGCAGGTGCTGGTGGTTACTTTATAGTTTAAGCTATACATATCGAATCTGATTGCAATACTTATAGATAGTAATATTTTCCCAAAATTGCAGCAAACCATTTTGCCGGCAAGAATTGTTTCAGGAATACAGAAAGTCGTTGTTCGAAAGAGGACACCACATAACCGTATCGTGGATTCTTTTTTCGTATGATCCTGCTGATTCTGCGAGCCAACACGTGAGGCTTCAGTCCGCCACTCTCGTCATGCTCCACCTTGTCGATGGCTTTTTGATAGGCAGGATAAGCCTGCTGCGCTTCGCTGCTTGTCGCTTTCTTTCGGCTGCCTGTGAAACCTGTTGAGAAGTCGCCGGGGCGAATCACAGTTACGGTGATGCCAAATGGTTTTGTTTCCAAGCGTAAGGCCTCGCAATAGCCTTCGATGGCGAACTTGCTCGCCGAATAGAAACCTTGAAACGGTAGTCCCATCAAGCCACCGATGGAGCTGAGAGCAATGATTTTTCCTGAGCCTTGTTTCCTCATGTAGGGCAACACGGCGTCAACGCAATGCACCAAACCCATGAAGTTGGCATCCATTTGTTCTCTGATTTCTTCTTCAGTGGCAAACTCCAATGGTCCGCCAATGCCCATGCCGGCATTGTTGATCAACACATCGATACGACCTTCCGTCTCAATGATTTGTTGCACAGCTTGTTGCACCGCCTTGGTGTCGCGGACATCTAAACGAATATAGTTCACTTGAGGCAACGACGTGACTTCACGACGAACCGTCCCGTAAACGGCATGTCCTTCTTGCGACAGCAGACGGGCGGTTTCCAAACCAAAACCTGAGGATATCCCTGTGATGAATATAACCATTAATCAATGATTTGAGCTTCTTTAAAAGCTTTGGTGATTTTATCCAACGCCTCATCCACTTGCTCGAAAGAATGCGTGGCCATCAAGGCAAAACGAATCAAAGTGTCATTTTCGGGTACGGCGGGAGCAATGACAGGAGTGACAAATACGCCATCATCCAACAGTCTGTTACAGAGCCAGAAAGCCTTCTCTGAACTCCTGACAAACAAGGGGATGATCGGGGTCTCGCTATGTCCAATGTCGAACCCTCTCGACTTGAATTGCATTCGAGCATAGTCGCTGACATCCCAAAGGTGTCCGATCCGTTCCGGCTCTTCAAGCATGATATCTATGGCTTTGCTAACGGCAGCTACATTGGCGGGCGGCATGCTGGCACTGAATATCAATGAACGAGCGTTGTGCTTAAGATAGTTGATGATTTCCTCGTCTGCAGCGATGAATCCTCCCAATGAGCCAAACGACTTCGAGAAGGTGCCCATGATGAGCGTTACCTTATCCGTCAAACCAAAATAGTTTGCAGTACCCCGTCCCTGACAACCGAGCACGCCTAAACTATGGGCATCGTCAACCATGACGTCTGCGTCGTATGTTTCAGCCAAATCGACTATTTCAGGGAGCGGAGCAATATCGCCTTCCATGGAGAAAATGCCGTCGGTCACTATCAGCTTGACGGAATCAGGATTGCATAGCTTCAGCTTGGCCTCTAGACTTTCATTGTCGTTGTGGCTGTATTTCCAAACCTTGCTGAACGATAGTCGGCTACCTTCAATGATGGAGGCATGGTCGAGGCTATCCAAAAGCAGGTAGTCATTGCGACCGCAAAGTGCCGATACAACGCCCAAGTTCACTTGAAAACCTGTGCTGAAGCACACGGCAGCTTCCTTTCCGACCAATCTGGCCAATTTCTCCTCCAGTTCCACATGGATGTCGAGCGTTCCGTTGAGGAAACGAGACCCTGAACAGCTGGTTCCATATTTCTTTACGGCTTCTATGGCTGCCTCTTTCAGTCGAGGGTCATTGGCCAAGCCCAAGTAGCTGTTGGAACCAAACATCAACACCTGTTTTCCACCGATGGTCACTACGGTACTTTGTTCCGACTCAATGGGATTATAATAGGGATAGATGCCTTTTGACATGGCCTCTTGTGGTGCTGTGTATCGGGCACAGGCTTTATTCAGCAGATTTGTTTTCATGCTTTTGTTCTTTTAATGGTTTGATGTATGTCCTCGCCCTTTTCACCAAGTCGTGCTCAAGGTAATGCCAAAGATTCTGCACTTGGGTGTTGTCCTCCAGTTCACGGGTGGACTCAATGAATTTGATGCCGTTCTTCACGATGCCTTTGGAGAATTTGTTGAAAATCATGGCATTCACGCCTTTGTTTTGATAATGTTCGTCGATGGCAATTAATAAAAGGTCAATTGTGTCGTTTTTCTTCAAGGCCTTCAACATGTGGTACCACCCGAAAGGAAACATTCGACCTTTTGCCTTTTGCATGGCCTTAGAAAGCGAAGGGAGTGCCACTCCAAAAGCCACCACTTGGTTATTGCCGTCGAGGATGATGCTGAGGTAATCGACGTTGATATTGCTAAGGAACTGCTTTCCTAGGTCTTCGCACTGACCAGGAGACAGCTCCGTAAAACCATGGAGTTTCGAGTAGGCGGAATTCAAGCATCGAAAAACTCCGTTGAGATAAGGGTCTATGTCTTTCCGGTTACTGATGGGAGCTTCATGCAATTGATATTTCTCCGCCACGATTTTGGCTGCGCGAGCATAACGCTCAGGGATTACATCCGGCACTTTGATGAGGTATTCCACAAAATCAACATCTTTACGATAACCCATCGCCCATAGATGGTACTCATAATATGGGTCGTTGTATTTGCCGTAGGCTGTAGGAAGCCTGTCAAAGCCATCCACCAATATGCCGGCAGCGTCAAACTCCAGGAAACCCATGGGCCCACAAACCTTTTCCATGCCCTTTTCAAGAGCGTATGCTTCCACCGTATTCATGAGCGCTTCGGAAACGTCACGATTGTCGATAAAGTCAATCCAACCGAAACGGCAGATTTTCTCGCCCACTTTCTCATTGTAGCGGTGGTTGATGATGCCTGCCACACGCCCTACAATCTTATCTTGTTCATCATAAGCCAACCAATACTTACCCTCGCACACCTCGAAGGCGTGGTTTTTTGATGGCGTTAGCGTGTCACGGTCCATCGACTCGATTTGCGGCACGTAATATGGGTTGTCTTTGTAAAGCTCGTTTGGAAAATGGACGAACTCCCGCAACTCTTTTTTTGTATTAACTTCTTTGACTTTCATTTTCATATTCTTCACATTTTTTTGTCCATGCCATAGACGGCTTCTCTCAATGTAATCCCAAGGTCTTTCCAGTTTGCGCATTCCTGTTGCTCCTCCACGCTGATAACGGGGCCGATTCCCACCCGAATTTCGCGACCAGCCTTATTCAGTATCTCTTGGGGAAGCCGCATCGAACGGACTTTCCAACCGAACATGCCCAAGAAATAGAAGAAAGTGGAATTTCGGTCAAAGAAACGGATGGGAAGCACGGGCACTTTCATCTTCTGTATGAGGCGTAATGCCGATGCCTGCCACTCGCGGTCGTAGATCCTGAAATCGTTCCAATGGAAATTGGAGACAGCACCAGCAGGGAACAAGCCCAAGGGATGACCGTCCTTCAATTGGGAAATAGCTGAGCGAACGCCACGGATGCTGTCTACCGACACACCTTTTGAATCGTCGGTAAGCGGCACCACGCTAATGAAACTGTCCTTGATGGTTTTCACCATGGAGAGGAACTTGTTGGCCATCACTTTGAAATCGGAACGGGCGTGGCCGACCAGATCAAGGAGAATCAAACCGTCCAAGGCACCGTAGGGATGGTTGCTGACCGTGATGAAAGGCCCATCGGTCAATGAAAGCAGGTTTTCAATACCCTCCACTTGATATTCCACGCCGACATCTTTAAGATAGGCAGCTACGAAATCGGGTCCCGTCAGGTGCTCGAACTTCGCATAGTGCTCCGCCAAACGGTCGGTGCCTAACAAGTCCATTAGCCTCTCGGCTTTTTTGTGGCCCTTTTCTCCTTTGAATATGGGTGATAGACTCTCTATCTCTTCCATTGTGATTAGCGACATCAGACTTCCTCCACCTTCTTTTTGAAAACAACGTAATTATCCATCAGAAAATTCACAACGCCCGAAACGCACAACGCCAACAGGTTGCAAATCACAACGTTCCATTTCGTCAGCCATTGGATTAGCATCAAAACGCCCATTTTCAGTATGAATGTTCCAGTGCAAGTGGCATTGTAGCCCACAAAACGCCTGAAAAAGGAGCGCGTGGAAACCTGGCTGATGCGGTCTTTCCACGTCACAAAATAGGAAAAGACGTAATTCGTCATCACCGCACATTCAAACGATATGACAGGTGAAATGATGACTTGACCAATATAACCATGGAACACAAAATGCGAGAACAGCCACAACACCAATGTGTCGATAGCTGTCCCCAATAGATTTCCGGCAAAGAACTTCGGGAAGCGCTTCACTATGAGTTCTTTTAGCTTATTCATTCTTGTGTTTCGGGTCGATTTTGGCGTAATAGCGGGCATCCTGGATGATGGTGACTAGGTAGATGACGACCAAAGCGAGCAAAATGACCATGCCGATGATGTCTAGCAGGCACAAAGAGAGCGTTCCGTTGAACCAAGGTATCTCAAAAATAACATCCCGCAAACCCTTGGCGAACATCAGGATGAGGCATGCAATGATACAAATCAGGCGGAACTCGGTAGGGCCAAGCTTTGCGTAGGTCAGCCGGAACTCGCCTTTCAGGTGCGCATTCATCGACACGTTGAGGGTCAGCATCAGATAGACCACCAGAAGCACACAGGCAATGTCAAAACGCATGAAAGGCGACATGCCCGCTCCCAAGAACATGAACGCTTCGTTGATGGCATCGACAGTATGGTCAATGTAAAAGCCGTAAACGGGACGTTGCTGTTTGCGGACACGTGCTAGGGTGCCATCCAACGAGTCGCCATACCAATTGATGACAAAACCTGCGATGGTCAGCCACAAGAAATGCACGCTGATGTTCGACAGCGCAAAACCCAAGGCAATGACGACCGCGCCAATCGTGCCCACAAAGGTCAACATGTCCGAATCGGCCCACTTGGGTTGCCGCTCGGCCAGCCAAACCAAGGCTTTTTTCTCCAACCCATTCAGCAGTGAGGTTTGAATCCTCACAGATTGTTCTTTTTTCTGGTTTTCTTCCATCTTGATGGTTTTTTTTGCGGCAAAAATAGGTCGTCGGACGAAGGTGAACACTGTCAAAAAGGAATGATTGAATTTCGATTTTTCCAATAGGTGATAAATAGAACATAGAAAAGGAAATAAAAACATTTCCATATTTCAGAAATAGGTTGTTATTTTGCACCGTTCAAAACAGCCAAGATGTTAAAGCAATTCGCCGACTTGATTATCACCGACAATCCCGATGAGATTACTCCCTCAAAGGAAAACATCATATCGGGTTATATTCTTGCCATGTATTGCGAGAAGGGCGTCATCCAATTTTCCATTAACAACCAACAATTTCAAGCGGGGGAGGGGGACCTCATCCTTTGCTCGCCACGAAATTTGGTTGGACTGTATATGCGCAGTCCCGACCTTCAAAGCAAGATCATTTGCGCCAGCGAACAGCTTTTTGACGACGTATTGACAAGTGTATTGCATCTTGATTCATATTGGTGGCAAAAATTCAACTTTATCATCCAAAACCCGGTCGTTCATCTATCGGAATACCAAAACAAGCTTTTTCAAGCCTACTTCAACCTGATGACCACCTATATGGAGGACGACGACAACCTCTATCGGCAACGCATCATCAAGCTCACTGCCCAATCTTTGGCGGTTGAGGTGCTGCACGAAGTGAGCGGTTTGATGCCTGAAGACATGGTGCCGGCTGACGCAACAGTTGCCGAGAATTCAAGAAAGGACCAATTGTTCAAGCAGTTTGTCACCCTGCTAGGCCGTCCCGACAACACCAACCGAAGCGTGCAAGCCTTTGCCGAGCAACTAAAGGTCACTCCGAAATATTTAAGTGCTGTCTGCAAAGCGAAGAGCGGAAGGACCGCGATGGACTTGATCACCGAGGCAACTGTTCGCAACATCAGGTATTATCTCAGTCAAACGGAGTTGAGTGTAAAGGAAATTGCATTTAAGCTTCGTTTTCCCGACGTCAGCTTCTTTTGCAAATACACCAAAAAACACCTTGGGAAAGCACCTCTTGAGTTCCGGAGCGAATCGTATGTAAGGACACGGTCTTGATATTGACCATGTTCCCCATCCCCGCCAATGGATTGACGTCAATCAGTTTCAGGCTCTTCACCATCTTGGCCGTGCCTTCCTTGTATTTCTTGAAATGGAGGTCTTTCATACTTTTTTTATTCGTAGCCGTAGGCTGTTGAGTACTACGCTGACGCTGCTAAAGGCCATCAATGCAGCGGCCCACATGGGGGTGATGTGTATCGAAGGAACCACGCCTGCAGCCAGCGGAATGCAGATGATGTTATAGATGAAAGCCCAGAAGAGGTTCTCGCGAAGTGCATGCACCGTGTGGCGCGACAGCTTGATTGCGTCGGGGATGGCTCGTAGATCGTCCCCCATCAGCGTGACTTGTGCCAGTTCCATGGCTACATCGGTGCCGCGACCGATGGCGATGCTGACTTCGGCGGCAGCTAACGCTTGCGTGTCGTTGATGCCATCGCCGACCATAGCCACTGTCCGACCTTGTTGCTGTAATTCACGCACGAGGTCTTCCTTGTCTTGGGGCATGACTTTGCTACGGTAATGCTCGATGCCGGCACGTCGTGCCCAATAGGCGGCTGCGTCATCACGGTCGCCGCTAGTCATCCACACCTCCACGCCCATCTTTCGCAGGCTTTGCATGGCCTCGTCGGCATGGGGTTTGAGGGATTCGCGTTCATCGAAGGAAAGGTCGTCATCGGCAGTGATGTCGGTGTTGGGGATGGTGAGGGTTCCAGTCTTGTCGGTGACAAGTGCATCGACTCGGTGCAGCTGTTCAAGTGCGGTGGCGTCTTTGACCAAAATGCCATGTTCGGCGGCCCGACCAATGCCCACCATTAAGGCGGTAGGAGTGGCAAGGCCCATGGCACACGGGCAGGCGATAACCAGCACCGAGACGGCTGAGATGAGCGCGTGCTGGAAGTCGCCGTTGATCAACATCCAGGTGGCAAAAGTGACGAGGGAAATGCCTAACACGACGGGCACAAAGATGAGAGCCACTTTGTCAACGGTGCGTTGCACGGGCGCCTTGCTGTTTTGTGCTTGCTGCACCATGCGGATGATGCCCGACAGCACGGTTTCGGAACCCACTTGTTGTGCCCTCATGCGCATGCTGCCTTGTCGCACGATGGTTCCGGCCAAAAGTCGGTCGCCTTTGTGCTTTGGGACTGCCACTGGTTCGCCGGTGATCATGCTTTCGTCGATAGCTGCTTCGCCGCTTCGCATCACACCGTCAACGGGTATGGCTTCACCCAAACGCACTTCCAGCATGTCCCTGGGCTGAAGGGTGGCGATAGGGACGTCCGTAACGGTATCGTCGTCCATGTTGATTAAATGCGCTGTCTTTGGCTGAAGACCCATCAAGGCGCGGATGGACGACGCGGTGCCGTTCTTTGCACGTTCTTCGAGCAAACGCCCTGTGAGTACAAAACTGGTGATCATCGTGGCGGAATCAAACCAGGTGTGCTCGGCTCCCGTAAAGGTCAGGTAAACGCTGAAAAGGAATGCGATGCCTGTCGAAAGTGCCACGAGCGTGTCCATGTTGGCCGAACGGTGCATCAGCTGCCTCCATGCAACGATGAAAAACTGACGGCCACAGAGCACCATACTGGCTGCTGCAAGCACCATGCAGATGATGTGGTTGGTGAAGTGGCTTCCGATGCGGATCCAATGCATGGAAAGTGCCATCACGGCAGCGGCAAAAACCCATGACAATAAGGTCCGTCGTCGTAGGCTAATGAATGCTCGACGCTGGATGTCCTCCACATCGGTTTCGGTGTCGATGATCAACTCATAGCCGGCAGCGGCCACTTCGCGTCGCATGTCATCGGGCGTGACCTTTTCCGGGTCAAAATCCACCATGGCTGTGCGTCCAGGCAACGAAACGGCCACATCTGAAACGCCCTCCATCTCGCGAAGTCGTTTCTCGACGTTGGCCGAACAAGCGGCACACATCATGCCCACCACGGGGAATGTCTGTCGTTCGGTCATAGCGAGGCCTCGTAACCGCAGTCTTCGATGGCCTCCATCATCTCGTTTACACTGACGGTTTCAGGAGTGTATTCCACCTCGACGAGGCATTTTTCACGGTCGGCCTTTGCGTTGGCAACGCCTTCCATCTTGTTCAAAGCCTGTTCCACTTTCGCCTCGCAATGGCTGCATTTGAGGCCTTTTACTGTTATAACTTGTTTCATATTTTGGATGTTTTGATTGTTGATTTCTTTGTCATAAACATGGTTTTGTGAAAGTGCAAAGATACGAGATTTCTTCAAAACACAAAAAAGTGCATCGGTGGGCTACCTGGTGCACTTTTTTTGGTGAGTTTTTCAAATGGTTCACTTTGCTGGTTCCCACTTGCAGCGGACGGGCGACACGATGGCACCTTCCTTTTTCAGTTCGGCGAAAGCCTTGTCGACTTCCTTGCGGTCGGCATTCAAGGCCTTGGTGACGTCGCCAGCCGAGACGGGTTTGCCCGCCTCGCGCATGGCTTGCAGCACTTGCTCTTTCATGGTTTTATTGATAATTAAGGTGTTTTTACATCATTTCAATAAGGAAATTCTCATAACCGAGCTTGTCGATATAGTTGAGGTACTGAGCCTCCCAAGCCATGTGATCCTTCTCGCCGTCGATCCACTTGTAGATTAATTTCTGGGTCGGGTAATCGTCGGCGAAGGCGGCTGCCATCTCGCTCATCTGCTTGATTGCATCAGGATTGTAGTCTGACTCAATCTGCTGTTTCGGGTCGTCGTAGAACGGGAACTCCATCGTCTTCATGGCCTCTTGCAGGTCGGCGGGCTTGCAGCCGAGTTCCACAAGGCGGTTGAGCACTTCCTCGGCCTCATCCCATTCCTCTTCGGCTTCCTCCTTCCATTTGTCGGCCAGTTTGTTCCAACCGTTCAGACGGCAATAGGCCGAGAAGGCAAAATGTTGTTTGCTGTTTCCAAACCATGCAGCGCCATACATGGCAAACTGCTTCAATGCTTCTTCTTTTGTCATAGGTGTATTGGTTTAAGTTTATACTGATATTTAATTGCAAATTAACGTTTATTTTCTGACGCTTCTGCTATCCGAAACGACACAAAACTTGTCTGAAACGATACAAACCTGAAATACTATTCGTATTTTTGCTGTCAAATTTGACATATGTATACATTGAAAGAAGGCTGGATAGCCATGCATGGCGAGATGCCGACTGCCGATTGGGACGGGAAGTTCTTTTGCGATAAGACAGATTCCGATAGGACTTTCCTTACCAACAAGATACAAGGATTTCTGGCTGCTTACACGTTCACCCTCGTCATTCAAGGCCAGCTTACTATTGTTTATAACGACAGGGAATTGATGCTCCGAACCGACGACCTTTTCTTCTACTCGCCTGGCATGTCTGTTACCATCATTGCTGCCTCTGCCGACTATCAAGGGCTCTGCCTGCTGGCCGATGAGAATGCCACCATTGAACTCACTACCGTTCGCGACCTGGTGTACATTGCATATGCCCCTATAGTCCAGTTGCACGAACCAAAACTGACGCTGCCTCATGCCGAGGCATTGCGATTGGCTGAAAAAATGAGGGAAATCATCGGCTACCTTCACTCGGAACACCTTTACAAGACGGAAGTCCTCCGCCTGCTTTACGCTGTCTTTCTGCTTGATGTGCAGAATGCCCAGCAACGTGCCATCATCCACCGACAGACCTCGCAGCGTGTGGAAGAGATCTTCATCGGTTTTATCCGTCTATTGCCCCAATACTTTGCTGAGCACCACGACATCGGCTTTTACGCCTCAGCACTCAACATTTCGTCTGTCTATCTCTCGCGTGTCGTTCGTCAAGTTACGGGTCGAACAGTCGTGGACTACATTAACCAAATGATTGTGATGGAAGCTTTGTTTTTGTTGCGCACTTCAACGATGAACATCACACAGATTGCCGACCGGCTTCATTTTGCCGACACGCCGTCGTTCAGCAAGTTTTTCTCAAGACTGAAAGGCGTTTCGCCGAGAGAATACAGGACCAAACAATAATAATTGGCCAATGCTTTCACCGATTCAGGGCATTGAGAAAGAACGCCATTTGCTGTTGCCTTCGGCACACATGGGCATGGAGATGATGGCTCCTTCGGGGATGTTCTGGATGGCAATGCCCACAGATACCGCTACGGCGCTGGCCAAAGTGATGCTTTCGGCCCCTTGCGAGGCGGCGGCTATCACCACGCCTACGGCCATGCCTTCGGGCAGATTGTGAAGCGTGACGGCCAAAGCCAACATTGCTGTGCGTGATAAGTGCGAGCGGGGCCCTTCGGGTGCGTCGGCGCCCAAATGAAGGTGAGGTGTCAACTCATCCAACAACAGCAAAAATCCGATACCAGCGAGAAAGCCGACGGCAGCTGGCACTACCGACCAGCTGCCGTTGTCGGCATTCATTTCGATGGACGGGATAAGCAGCGACCATACCGAGGCCGCAATCATCACGCCCGAGGCAAAGCC
>JAFXMK010000006.1 GCA_017530365.1 Bacteroidales bacterium | reverse complement strand
CTTCCTTTTGTCGGTGTCGATGGTGCTATGTGCCTGCGACGCAAAGCGCCGCGCCCAGCGTCGCATCCGTCGCATCGCTGAGCGATGCCCCGAGCTGCTGAGCGTTCAGGCGCATCCCATCGACACCTTCATTGAATTGCCACCTTTGGCCGATTCTGCCGTGATGCCCTTGGCTCCGCTGCTTGACGGCCAAGCCGTCAAGATCCAGACGGAGCAGGGCACTTTCACGGCAACGGCCACTAATGACAGCCTCACAGTCACCTACGAGGCAGAACCCGAGCCAGTCCACTTCGCCGACACGCTGCGTTATCCGCAGATCGTCGTCGAAGAGCCGCCGCCCGAAAAGAAAAAGCCACCCGCTTTCATGTGGTTTCTGTTCGGTATGGTGGTGGTGTTGCTGGCAGTCATCATCACTGCAATAACGATTGTGATCAAAATGGTGAAGGTTTCCTGATGGGGACCTTCTCCTTTTTTTGTCACCTCGTCCGGCTTGGTAGGTGGTTTTTATTTTACCTCAGTCGGCCAAAGGATGCGGGGGTAGGTGTCGCATCTTTTAGGAAGCTTCTTGGCCGCATCCTTTGTCCGCCTTCGGTTAATAGTGGGTTTGCGTTTTCCCGCTCTCGTTTCTCTTCCTCGGTCGGTCATCCGCAAATCCACTCCAGCAATTTAATCGATTCGGTGTGCTGCCTGTCTGCCGATGGCTGCGGGTCAGCTTTGTCCCCAGTGGGGAAGCTTTGGTCCCGCAGCCATCGTCAGCCAGTCAGGCTCCAGTCTGTCCAAGGGAGGGGAGAAGAAGCGCAAAAAGGCGCACCTTTTTATAATATGGTTGTGGATGGCCAAAAAGTTGTATCTTTGTCTCGCTTTAGACGGCCATCTATCCGGATAAAGCACCCCATTTTTCTAATAATGGGTTATCTAAAATTGCGTTTTGCCGCCTCGAAAGGGGCGGCATTTTTTGTCAATTTGTTCTCTAAAAACTCCTTTTTTCCTCCGTTTATCGGGTTTTCCAATGCCTCAAAATACAACTAAATAGCACTGCATTTTTTATCGAGTTTTCAAAACATGCGTGCAAATTGCGTGCAAATTTTGGGTCTTGACACAAAAAAAGGAGTTACGTTGTTTTGTAACTCCTTGATTTTCAACCGTCGGGGCAAAAGGATTCGAACCTTCGACCCCCTGCTCCCAAAGCAGGTGCGCTAGCCGGACTGCGCCATACCCCGAAAAAAAAGACGACTCAACATCGTCTTTCTTCCTGCGGAGAAGGGGGGATTCGAACCCCCGGTACCCCTTGCGGGATACGACAGTTTAGCAAACTGTTGGTTTCAGCCACTCACCCACCTCTCCGTGGTGCGAATTGCGGATGCAAAGATAGGCCTTTTTTGATTAACTGCAATCTTTTTTTTGAATTTCTTCGAAAGATTTTATCAAAGCATTGAAAATCAGTTATCAAGCTCATCGTCAAACAGCTGAAGCTGGTTCTCGGTAAGATAGAGTTCAGCCGGCACCTCGTACTCGTAGTTGCTGATGAAACGCGAGATGCTGCGCTTGATCAGCTTGATAGGCGTGGTGCGGCGGGCCTTGCAGTAGTTCTTCAGCGACCTGTACTGCCCATTGGACAGCTTGAAGGTCACCGCGTGATACTGGTAGCTTTTCCGCGACCGTTTGTTCTTTTTAGCTTTCATTGTAGTATGTCTTTGCAACTGAGTATCAATTGTGCGAACCTATCAGCCTCAGCCTCCGACTTGCCCTCGGAATAGATGCGGATGATGGGTTCGGTATTCGACTTGCGGAGATGCACCCAACCTTCCTCAAAGTCGATCTTCACACCGTCGATGGTGGTGACTTGCTCATTCTTGAACTTCTCGGCGAACTTGGCCAAGATGCCGTCCACATCCATGTCGGGAGTAAGTTGGATCTTGTTTTTCGACATGAAATAAGGAGGATAAGTCTTCTTCAGTTCGGAGCACTTGATGCGTTTCTCGGCCAACTGGGTGAGGAACAAGGCAGTACCGACCAGTGCGTCGCGGCCATAGTGGATGGCGGGATAGATGACACCGCCATTGCCTTCGCCACCGATCACGGCGCCCACTTCCTTCATCTTCTCCACCACGTTGACTTCGCCCACCGCAGCGGCAAAGTACTCCTGTCCATAGGAACGGGTCACGTCGCGCAAGGCACGGGTGGAGGAGAGGTTCGACACCGTCGGGCCAGGGGTATGCTTCAGCACAAAGTCAGCCACCGAGACCAAAGTGTATTCCTCGCCGAACAGCTCGCCGTCTTCCTTGACGAAGACTAGACGGTCCACATCGGGATCGACCACCACACCGAAGTCGCAGCCTTGCTCCTTGACGTAGCGGCAGATGTCAGTGAGGTTCTGTGCCAAGGGCTCCGGCGTATGGGCAAAGTTGCCGGTAGGCTCACAGTTCAGCTCCAAGATGTTGTCCACACCCAAGGCACGAAGCATCTTCGGAATGGCGATGCCGCCCGTGGAGTTCACCGCATCGACAGCGACTTTGAAATGGGCGGCCTTGATGACTTCACGGTTCACCAGAGGTAGTTGGCAGACCATCTCGACGTGCTTGTCAATCCAGCCATCAACCTGTTGGTAGCTTCCAATCTTGTCGATCGGCACAAACTCAAACTCATCGCGGGCGGCCACATCGAGTAGCCAAGCGCCTTCTGCGGCGGAGATGAACTCACCTTTCTCGTTCAGCAGCTTAAGGGCATTCCACTGCGCCGGGTTATGGCTTGCCGTGAGGATGATGCCTGCATCGGCCTTCAAGCCCGTAACCGCGATCTCGGTGGTCGGAGTGGTGCTCAAACCGATGTCGAGCACATCGGCACCCATGGCCTGGAGAGTGCCACAAACAACTTGATTGACAAAGAAGCCTGACATGCGGGCATCGCGACCCACTACGATACGTGGACGCTCGATACCTTTATGCTGTACGAATTTGACAAAAGCAGCGGTGAATTTCACCATGTCGATGGGGGTGAGGTTGTCGCCTGGAACACCGCCGATAGTACCGCGGATGCCCGAAATGGATTTGATCAGTGTCATATACTAAAAGTGTTATTGTTTCGTTTAATGCTGAAAATGAATTGCAAATTTATTATTTTTGTAAACAAAAAACAAATTATGAATAAAATCCTGCTTTCGCTGATACTTTTTCTCTTTGCTGTAAACGGCATTGCCCAAGATCATAACCGTACCGACGACAAAGGCCGTCGTCAGGGCCTTTGGATGGATTTTTATCCCAACGGACAGAAACGCTATGAAGGCACTTTCAAGAACGACAAATGCCAAGGCGAGTTCAAGTATTATGACGAGCAAGGACGCCTAAAAGCCACCAATACCTTTGACAAGTCGGGGACAAAGGCCCTTAACAAAACGTATGCTCCCAATGGAACCGTGATCGCTACTGGCTATTACCTGAACCAGAAAAAGGATGGGGAATGGCGTTTCTTCATGGAAGATGGCAAACTGCTCACCGTGGAAGAATATAAAGATGGTATTGCTCATGGCCTATCGAAAACATACTATGAAACAGGAATCCTAATGTCGGAACGGCATTATGAAAACGATTTGTTGGAAGGACCGGCAAAGAACTACTATCCTTCAGGTGCTTTGAAGGAAGAGGGACAATTTCATAATGACAAGAAATCAGGCATTTGGAAGACCTACAACGAAGATGGCGACGAAATCAGCAGCGAGAATTTCACTGCTCCAACACTAAACGGCTTCGATTAATTGGGACAAGCCTTGACGTAATCTTCCATGTTGGGCCGTCCGTGAAGCTCGGCCAGCCTGTAGTAGTAGCAAGCCATGTCGTGGTCGTTCTTTAGGAAATAAATCTTTCCAAGATTGAACTCTGCATCTGCATAATTCGGCTTGACTTCGAGTGCTTTCTCGAAATCGACGATGGCCTCATCATACATTGACCTATTGAATTTGGTGCAGCCACGATAATAATACGCTTCGTAGTTGCTTTTATCGTATTTGATAGCCAAAGTGAATTGCTCTTCTGCCTCGGCGAAACGGCTGGAGTTATACATCAAATTGACTCCTTTATCGTAGGCAATGCGGCCTTTTTCCACATTGTTTCCACAACCCGACAACAGAACTACAAATGCGATCAGGGTGATGACTTTCAGCTTTCTCATTTCAAATCCTTCTATATTCAGTCGGCAAAGGTACGAATAATTTCGGAAACTTCCTGAACTATCTTTTTCAACTTGTCTTCGCTCTTGGCTTCCGCCAGGAAACGGAGATAAGGCTCCGTGTTGGAAGGACGGATGTTGAACCACCAGTCGGGATAGTCGAGACGATAGCCGTCAAAGTCGAGGAAACGCTCAGGTTGTTGGATCTTGGCGTAATGGTCGCGCACGGCATCCATTGCCTCCTGTTTCCTGTTTAGCTTGAAGTTGATCTCTCCGGAATTGTAATAAGGCGAGATCTCCTTGATGATAGAGCTCATGGTGCGACCTTGTTCTTTAAACTCGGCAAGCAGGCGAAGCACGATGGAAGCCGCAAGCAAGGCGGAATCGGAATAATAGAAATTACGGAAATAGTAGTGTCCTGCCAGTTCGCCGCCATAAACGCCATCCATCTCGCGTAGCTTCAAGGCGGCGTATGCTCTGCCGACACGCCATGTTTCCACCTTGGCCTGATAACGGTCGAGGTATTCCTGTATGGCGCGAGAGCTACGGATATCTTGCAACACGATGCCCTTTTCATGTCTTTCCCCAAGGAAATAGTTGCCCAAGAAGGCGATGATCAGGTCGGGAGAGATGAAGTTGCCCCGTTCGTCGATAAAGGTGATGCGGTCGGCATCGCCGTCGAACAGCAGGCCGATGTCACAATGCTTTTCCTTTACCAAAGCCTTGATCTGCTCCTGGCTAGCGGCTTCCAGCGGATTGGGCTCGTGGTTGGGGAAGTTGCCGTCCAAGGTGTCGTTGATATAATGGGCCTGGCCGATCAGTTGATGGACAAACAGCGAGGACATTCCGTTGCTGCAGTCCACGCCGATGTTGAGGTTGTCATGGCCGCCTACAAAACCCTGTTGGAACTTCAAGTAATCTTCCTTGACTTCTTTGTGACGGATCACGCCTTTTTTAGCCACTGGGACGCAGGCTTCGTTGCTTTCCACGAAAGCTTCAAGCCGGTTCAACCCCGTGTCATAACCCACAGGAAGGGCGTTGGTCTTCGAGATCTTCAGCCCATTGTGATGCTTGGGATTATGAGACGCAGTGATCATGACAGAGGCGTCATAGCCATATTTTGCAGTGCTCCAATAGACCATCGGAGTGGTGGAGAGGCCAATCTCATCCACATTCACGCCGCTGTCGGTGATGCCTCTTGTAAGATGATCAAACAAGGTATCAGATGACAGCCGCATGTCGCGTCCCACCAACACTGTTTTCACATCCAGTATCCTATGCAGGAAATATCCAATTCGATAGGCGATCTCTTCGTTGAGGTCGGTTCCCCATTCGCCTCTGATGTCGTATGCTTTGAATGCTTTCATAGGGAGTGAAGGTTAAAAGGTTAAAGGTTAAAGGTTAAAGGTTAAAGATTGTTGCTTAGGGCTCTCTGGTAGCGTTGGGCGTTTTTGTTGTGCTCCGCCAAGGTCTTGGCGAAGTTATGGTATCCGGAGAAGTCGTCTTTGGCGCAGAAATAGTAATAACTGTGTTTTTCAGGATTCAAGACGGCATCGATCGATGCCAGCGAAGGAATGCAGATCGGTCCGGGAGGCAGTCCGGGATATTTGTAGGTGTTATAGGGTGACTCCACTTCCTTGTGCACGTTGAGCACCCGTTTCAATTCAAAGTCGCCAACGGCAAACACCAAGGTGGGGTCGGCTTGGAGCAGCCATCCTCCTTTAAGTCGGTTGAGATAGACTCCGGCGATCCTCGCCATCTCGTCGGTCTTGTTCGTCTCCTTGTCCACGATGGAGGCTAGGATGCTGACTTGCAAGGGAGTGAGTCCGACGGCTTTGGCCTTGGCCTTTCTATCTTCGTTCCAGAACTTGTCATACTCGTTTTTCATCTTATCCACGAACTTCTCCGCATCGGTATTCCAATAGAATTCGTAGGTGTTGGGGAGGAACAAGGCGGGGATGGTCCGCTCATTGAATCCCAGTTGCTGAAGCACTTCGCGATTGCCCAAGTATCTTGCGATCTCGGCGGAATCCGCTTCGATTTGGCGGCCCACACGACCGGCAAGCATCTTGATGTCGCGCATGTTGTTGAACTTGACCTGAACAGGCGTTTGGAGTCCACCGCGAAGCATGTTACACAACTGGTAGTTGCTCATGCCGTCCTTCAGCACGTACCGGCCAGGGTTGACATGGTCGGGGCAGCCCTTTTTGCTGCTGACCCATTCGAAGCTGTTTTTGTTGTAAATCAAATCATGGGCATACAAAGAATCCTTGACTTGGTTGAAATCAGCTCCTGTTGGGATATATAAGGAGTAGTCTTTCTTGTCAGGTGTCATGACATTGGAGTGCATGATCCAGCTGTAGAGCCAATAACCTGCCAAAATGGCAATCAAGATCAGGATCGCGAAAACAACGAGAAGGATGTTTCTCTTTCGTTTCCTTTGTTGTTCATATTTTCTAACTTTCTTTTTCATGAGCTATGATTTGATAAAAGCACACATCGATATAACCATTCGGGGTCCTGAGCCAGTCTTTTCTGCGTCCACCCATGCTGAATCCAAGCTTCTCGAACAACCTGTGGCTTGCGTCGTTCAAGTCGTCGATAAGGCAATAGACCTGGTGTGCCATGACATTCTGAAACAGGTAGTCAAGGCACAACTTGATGGCATCGTGGGCATAGCCGTTTCCGCGGCAAGTCTTGTCGATCAGCACGCCCAAGGCAACACGGCCGTGGATGGGGTTGTAGTCGTACAAGTCGATACAGCCGACAGGTTTCTCGCGCCCCTCCACATCGATCATCAAGCGGAGCTGACGGTTGGCAACCAAATCGCTGTTGCCCAGCAGGAACTGCTCAATCTGAAACAGGGAAAGCGGTGTGCTGGTCTCACTGACTCGCCAAAGGTCGCGATCGTTCTCCCAATCATAGATCTGTCGGGCATCTTCAGGCTCTGCCGGACGCAGCGAAAGAATGTCGTTCGAGATGAACATCATGGCATGTAATTTGATAAATATTCAACGCATTTTTTTCTTGACAAAAATACACTTTTCGATGCAATAAAGTCAAAAAAAATGCATTAATGAATAAGACCAAAGACAATTAGAATAAAAAACCAATAGAATAGAATTTTGAAAATGCTGGTTAAGAATTATTTTTCGGCCACGGCTAAGGTGGCCATGGCTGTTGTGGCCTTGTTTGGCATGGCAGCCTGCGCTAATGTTTCGGAAAACAAAGAAACTGCGCAACAAGTTCCAATGACTGAAGTTGAACAGGCTCAGGCTGCTCCGCAGATACAAAGGACGGCTTTCCTGCCTACTGAGAACACCCCTGATTTTGTAGATGCTGCCGAAGCCAGTGTCAATGCTGTAGTCCATATCAAGACCACCATCATAAGGAAGAGTGCCACTTACAACGACTTCTTCGGAGCGTTCTTGGAGCATCTGTACGGCATCCCGGGCCAGATGCAGAACAACACCATGGTCGCTTACGGATCAGGAGTGGTGCTGTCGCCCGACGGCTATATCGTGACCAACAACCACGTGGTGGAAGGTGCCGACGAGGTGGAAGTCACCTTTAATAATAAAGTGGTCCGCAAGGCAACCATCGTGGGAACCGATCCTACCGCCGATTTGGCTTTGATCAAGGTGGACGGCTCTGATTTCGACTACCTGGTGTTTGGCGACTCAGACAAGGTGAAAGTGGGCGAATGGGTCCTTGCCGTTGGTAACCCCTTTAACCTGACTTCAACGGTGACGGCAGGCATCGTCAGTGCCAAGGCGCGTAACATTGGTATCCTCGGTGAAGGCAGCAGCGTGGAGTCGTTCATCCAGACCGACGCAGCCGTCAACAGAGGCAACAGTGGCGGCGCCCTTGTCAACACCAGGGGAGAGCTGATCGGCATCAATGCCGCCATCGCTTCGCATACCGGCTCATACGAGGGCTATTCCTTTGCCATCCCATCCAATATCGTTCGCAAGGTCGTTGACGACTTGCTGATGTACGGTGAGACCCAGCGTGCCTATATCGGCG
Organism: Bacteroidales bacterium; assembly: GCA_017530365.1. Classification (GTDB taxonomy): domain Bacteria; phylum Bacteroidota; class Bacteroidia; order Bacteroidales; family F082; genus Limimorpha. The sequence goes on along the minus strand of JAFXMK010000006.1, from coordinate 66,370 downwards.
TCATCCCGAAAGAGATGGACGCTGAACTGGCCGACAAGGCTGGCATGAGCGAGATCAAAGGCGTGTATGTCGAGAACCTCATGGAAGACGGCGCTGCCAAAAAGGCTGGCATCGAGCCTGGCGACGTCATCCTCCAAGTGAATGGCAACGACGTAAACACCACCACCCAGTTGATGGAGATCGTGCGTCAATACCGTCCTGGCGACGAGGTCGATGTGAAAGTGTCGCATAACGGCAGAGAGCGCATCTATACCCTCGGGCTCCTGAATGAATCGGGTTCCACCGAGGTGGTGAAGAAAGGCGAGAGCTTCTACAATGCCGATCTGGGCATCGTGTTGCAACCCGCCAGCAAACAGGAGATGAAGAGCCTCCGTATCAACAACGGTCTTAAGATTGTGGAGATCCGTCAAGGTGCCTTCAACGGTGCCGGCGTGGAAGGCTTCATCATCACCAAAGTCAACGGCAAGGCCGTCAACACGAAGAATGATCTTGAAACGGCATTGGCTGCAGGCCGTTCACGCAAGACCTATATCGAGGGCGTGTATCCGAATGGCATGAGGATGACGTTTGAGTACTATAATTAAAACAACCAGAACAACCTAAACAACTTTATACAACCAAAAGAAGATTATGAAACAACTTAAGATCACAAAATCCATCACCAATCGTGATGCCGGCACGCTCGAGAAGTACTTGCAGGACATCGCGAAGGAGAGCCTGATCACCGCTGAGGAGGAGGTGGAGTTGGCGCAACGCATCAAGGCGGGCGACCAACAGGCCCTTGACCGTTTGGTCAGGGCGAACCTCCGCTTCGTGGTCTCCGTGGCCAAGCAATACCAGAACCAAGGACTGTCGCTTCAGGACTTGATCAACGAAGGCAACGTCGGCTTGATCAAAGCCGCCCAGCGTTTCGACGAGACCCGAGGCTTCAAGTTCATCTCTTACGCCGTTTGGTGGATCCGTCAGTCGATCCTTCAGGCGGTGGCTGAACAAGCCCGTATCATCAGGCTGCCGCTCAACCAGGTGGGTGCCGTCAGCAAGCTCAAGAAGACTGCCGCCATGCTGGAGCAGGAGTACCATCGCAAGCCCTCCACGGAGGAGCTGGCCAAGGAACTTGACCTTCCGGAATCCAAGGTACAGAGCCTCATGGGCATGAACATGCACCAGATCTCCACCGACGCTCCTCTGGATGACGACGACGAAGGCAACTTCCTTGATGTATATGTCGATCAAGACTCTACCGCCACGGATGAAGCCGTGGAAAACGAATCCGACAACAACGCCATCAAGAGGTCGCTGAGCGCTTTGAACGACAAAGAACGCCAAGTCATCAACATGTACTACGGCATTGGCGTCAGCAGGGAGTACTCATTGGACGAAATCGCCCTGACGATGGACATCTCACGCGAGCGCACCCGTCAGATCCGCGACCGTGCCCTGAAACGGCTTAAAAGCAGCACAAATTCCGCTTTGTACCAGATGTATTTGAATCAATAAAAGTTTTATCTTTGCGGTGATAATCATGAAAATCACCTAAAACTTTTATTATGAAGAAATACGAATTGATCAGCTTGCCTTACGCAGCTGATGCCTTGGAGCCTGTGATCAGCAAAGAGACCATAGGCTTCCATCATGGCAAGCACCTGCAAGCCTACGTAAACAACCTTAATGCTGCCATCGAAGGCACCCCTTACGAGGAGATGCCTTTGGAGGAAATTGTGAAGACCAGCGAGGGTGGTGTGTTCAACAACGCCGGTCAGATCCTGAACCACAACCTGTATTTTACCCAGTTCCGTGCGCCGAAAGCCGACAACAAACCTGTTGGCAAGATTGCCGCAGCCATCGACGCGCAGTTCGGCTCGTTCGAAGCCTTCAAGGAAGAGTTTGCCAAGAAAGGCGCCACCTTGTTTGGCTCTGGATGGGTATGGCTTTCCGCCGACAAAGACGGAAAACTGGTCATCACCCAGGAGACCAACGCCGGCAACCCCGTCCAGCGCGGATTGAAGCCCTTGCTGACATTTGACGTTTGGGAACACGCCTATTATCTTGATTACCAAAACCGTCGTCCCGATCATCTCGCCGCCTTGTGGCAGATCATCGACTGGAATGCCGTCAACGGGAGGATGTAACTCGTCGGGGTATAGCAAATAATTGTTAGAAAATTTTTTAATTCATGGAATCTTTTCTATCTTTGCCCCAACGAATCTAATGTCACATTTAAACTCAACATTATGGATAATTACGAAAGCTCGTTAAAATTATGGAATGAGAACGAAAAGGCCGCCAACGAATTGATCAACATTGTTGGTAGGCTGTGGTACGACAAGTCAGTGGAACTCATCATGTTGCGTTCGCTGTTGGTCAACCGCGGTTCTGGTAAGATCCTGAACAAGCACCTCCGTGCCGAGACAGTCTTGGGCAAGCCGGTCCGTGTGCAGGATTCGTTGCTCATCGCCAAGGCTCTTTTAGCCGAGAACCTCGCACCCGCCCGTATCGACCTCGGACGTCTCAACTCAGAGTGGACGGATGAGAAGGAAAAGTATAATAACGACGTCACCGCCTTTGTTCGCGACAAACTCGCCTACATTATTGATGCCGTTCCGCGCAGCAACAAGGTGCAAGACGTTATTCTCTACGGTTTCGGTCGTATCGGCCGTATCCTGTGCCGTGAGATGACGGAGATGGCCGGCAGGGGAGATGCCCTCCGTGTTCGCGCCATCGTCACCCGTAAGAACTCACCTGAGGATATCCTGAAGCGTATCAACTTGTTCCGTACCGACTCGGTGCACCGTTACTTCCATGGTGTTTGCTATCCGTTGTTAGAGGAGAACGCCATGATGGTCAACGGACAGAAGATCCTCTTCCTCGAAAGCAAGAATCCCGAGGACCTCGACTACACGCAATATGGCATCAACGATGCCTTGCTGATCGACAACACGGGTGCTTTCCGTGACAGAGAGTCGCTTTCGCGTCACCTCCAAGCCAAAGGTGTGTCAAAGGTACTGCTCACCGCTCCCGGCAAGGGTGACATCCCGAATGTCGTTTACGGTGTCAACCAAGACACGCTTGACCTTGAAAACGAAACCATCTTCTCAGCTGCTTCCTGCACCACCAACGCCATCGTGCCTGGTCTGGAAGTCATGTTGAAGAACTTCGGCATCGTGAAGGGTCATATCGAAACCATTCACAGCTACACCAACGACCAGAACTTGCTGGACAATTACCACAAGAAAGAGCGTCGTGGCCGTTCAGCCCCGTTGAACATGGTGATTACCGAGACGGGTGCTGGCAAGGCAGCCGCCAAGGCCATTCCTGAGCTGAAGGGCAAGCTGACGAGCAACGCCGTACGTGTACCTACGCCTGATGTATCGTTGGCTGTGCTTGCACTCGACCTCGAAAGAGCCACCACCGTTGAGGAAGTCAACGAGGCCTTCCGTGTTGCTTGCTTGGAGGGTAACCTCATTGAGCAGATCCGCTTCAGCAGCAACACCGAGTTCGTCTCGAGCGACGGCATCGGCGACAGCTGCGCCTGCATCTTCGATGCTCCGGCCACCAAGGTCAGTGAAGACGGCAAGACCGTGATCCTGTATCTGTGGTACGACAACGAGTTCGGCTACAGCAACCAGGTGGTCCGTCTGGCACGCCACATCGGCCAGGTGAAGAGCTACCGCTATTATTAAAGTCAACGAGACTGCGGGACTTCGAGACACGGGGCTTGGGTTTTCCAAGTCCCCGTGTCTTTTTTTATGGTTTGTTCCTCAAAGAATAACACTTTTTTTCGTATTTTTGCCGCCTTATTCCGACAAAAATGAACAAAACGTCACTTATTGGTTTTATTCTCATCGGCCTCATCTTGTTTGGATGGATGTGGTGGATGCAGCCGTCCAAAGAACAACTAGCCGAACAGAAACGCATTCAGGATTCCATCATGATGGCTCGCCAAGAGGCCGCCATCCTCGATTCCATCAGACTTGCCGAAGAAGAACAACAGCGTGCCGCCGACACGGCAGCGCTCATGGCACTTGCCACATCTGAAACCGAGATGGACTCGGCCACCCTCGCCGCAGTGGAATTCAAGAAGATCCAAGACAAGTACGGGGCATTCGCCACGGCTTCAAAAGGAGAGGAACAGACTTGGACCATCGAAAACAAACTCCAAAGGATCACCTTCTCCAGCAAAGGTGGCTTCGTCAAAGAGGTGGAGCTGAAAGAATACAAGACCTACGACTCCTTGCCGTTGATCAGCTTCGATCCTGAGACCGCCCTTTTCGACCTGTCCTTCTTCTCGAACAACCGTATCATCAACACCTCACAGCTGTATTTCCAGCCTTACATGAACGGCCAGCCTTACCAAGGTGGCGATCTGATGGTCGAAGAAGGCGAGGAGCTTGCCTTTGCCATGCGCCTGTATGCCAACGACATCAACGGCTCTTCGAATAACGACCAATACCTGGAATACGTCTATACAATCCCTGGCGACAACTACATGTTCGATTTCGACCTCCGTACAGTCGGCATGAAGGACGTCATCGCCAACAACATCAGCTCGTTGAACCTGGATTGGAAAGTCGATCTCCTGCAACATGAGAAGAACGACGACCGCTTCATCAACACCACGGTGTATTACAAGACAATGACTGAGAAAGACGTGGATAAGCTTAACGACCGCAAGAACAAAGAGGAAATCGTCAATTCAAGCGTCAATTGGGTGTCGTTCAAGGAACGTTTCTTCTGCAATGCACTTGTGGCAAAGAACGGTTTTGCCAGCGCCAAGATCGGTGTCAATACCGAAAAATCCAAGAACCCGAGGTATTTCAAGACCATGTCGTCGAATCTTGAGATTCCATACGACGTCAATGCCGATGTCAACGAGTTCCCGATGTCGTTCTATTTCGGCCCGAACCACTTCAAGACCTTGAAGAGCTATGGCTTGAACCTGCAGCGCCAAATCGACGTGGGTAACTTCTTCCTGATCCGTTGGATCAACTACGGTGTCATCTATGTGTTCAACTGGCTTGGTTCCTACGGATGGAACTACGGCATCGTCATCCTGATCCTGACCATCTTGATCAAGTTGTTGCTTTTCCCGATCGCCTTCAAGTCATACAAGTCAACAGCCATCACCCGTGTGCTGAGACCAGAGGTGGAAGCCATCTCGGCGAAATATCCCAAGGAGGAAGACGCCATGAAGAAACAGCAGGCTATCATGAACCTTCAGAAACAGGCTGGTGCCAGTCCCACTTCGGGCTGCATCCCCATGCTGCTCCAGTTCCCGATCCTGATCGCAGTGTTCCGCTTCTTCCCATCGTCCATCGAGTTGAGACAAAAGGCTTTCCTTTGGGCTGACGACCTTTCAACCTACGACAGTATTTGGGACTTGCCGTTCAACATTCCGTTCTACGGCGACCATGTCAGCTTGTTCTGCCTCCTGATGACCATCACCACCTTCATCTACACCTACGTGAACAACAAGCAGATGGACACTGCAGGCAATCCTCAGATGAAGGGCATGAAGATCATGATGTACATCATGCCGATCATGTTCCTGGGCATCTTCAACAGCTATTCCTCAGGTTTGAGCTACTACTACATGCTGGCCAACATCATCACCTTCCTGCAGATGTTCATTTTCCGTAAGATGATCAACGAAGACAAGGTGCGTGCAACGATTGAGGAGAACAAGAGAAAGCCCCAGAAGAAGTCGAGGTTCATGCAACGTCTTGAAGAGGCACAAAAAGCCCAACAACAGCAGATGAGAAACGCAAAAAGATAAGCCATGAGCAATCTGGAATCCTTTCTTGAAGTCATTTCCGAAACCCGTCAAGTGTGGCTGTTGGAAGCCATGACCGGCATGTTCGCCATGCTGGAGGACGGTGATGGCAACTCTTACATTCCCGTTTGGGAGTCGGAAGAGCTAGCCAAGAAAGCCGCCGTGGAAGACTGGGAAGACTACAAGGTCACTGACATGGGCTTCTCTGAGCTTGTCGTCTGGTTGAAAGAACTCTCGCGCGATGAGATCGACATCGCTGTTTCTCCTGAGAAAGACGGTCAAATCATGGCCATCGCCTCGTCGAATTTCCGGAAGTGGGTAAAGCCGCTTGCCGACGACTCCTATCAAGAAGAGCCTGATGAAGATGAGTTGGACGGCGACTTCGACTATGGAGAGGGATGGGCCGAAAAATGGGAATAGATGAAAGCCAGGTTGTTTGGAGTGCTGTTGTTCATCGAGACCGCGGCTCTTTTGCTGACGGCATCGGTGTCATGGTACTATCACGAAGACGACCTTAACAGTTTCCTGATTACCGCTGCCATTACCGGGGTAGTAGGCTTGGTGCTTTTCCTCATGGGAAGATGGAGGAACACCAACATCGACAATGACGACACCTTTGCGATCGTTTCACTTTCCTGGATCTTGTTTTCTTTGTTCGGTATGTTGCCTTTCCTGATGAGCGGCTCCATCGACAACGTGACGGATGCCTTCTTCGAGACCATCTCCGGATTCACCACCACAGGCTCCACCATCCTGAAGAATGTCGATGAGCAGACCCACGGCATCTTGTTTTGGCGAGCCGTCATGCAATGGTTGGGTGGATTGGGCATCGTGGTTTTCACGCTCGCTTTTGTCCCAGCGGTAGCCAAAGGATCCAGGAGAGCCACGCTTTTTGCGGCTGAGGCGCCTGGAATGAGCATTGAGAAACTCTCGCCTTCGATGCATGTCACCTCGCGCATCCTTTGGACCATATATATTATCATGACCCTGTTGTGTGCGTTCATGTATTCGTTTGGACCCATGTCGTGGTTCGACGCTATCTGCCATGCCTTCACCACCATTTCCACTGGAGGTTATAGTACACACCAGGACAGCATTGCCTACTTCCAGTCTTCCTACATTGAATATGTATCCATCGCCTTCATGATCATCTCGGCGACCAACTTCTCTATATTCTACTTCCTTGTCTCGGGCCGATGGGACCTTGTCAAAAAGAACGAGGAGGTGAAGGTATATCTGTCGTCCATCGTTGTGATGACCCTGCTGTTTATGGTGCTGTTTGTCGTCGCTCCGAATATGAAAGGTGTCACCGAAGAGCAGCTGGCCAGCTATCCGGAAGGAGGGAAAGACATCTTCAAGACCTCGTTTTTCCATGTGGCTTCCATGCTGTCGAACACTGGTTTCTCGGCACAGAATTCCAATTATGACCTTTGGGGAATGCTGTTTGTGATCCCCACTTTGCTGATGCAGATCGTTGGTGGCTGTGCTGGATCGGCCAGCGGCGGCATCAAGACGGTGCGCGTCATCGTGATCTTCAAGTTTGTCAAGAATGCCTTCAAAGAGCTGTTTCACCCTACGGGCATGTTCTCGGTCAAGATTTCAGGACAAAGTGTCGATGAGCTGACCGTAAAAAGGGTGTGCAACTTCTTGTCGTGGTTCATGATGCTGCTTTTGCTCAACGTACTCGTGCTGACTTCGGTAGGGATGAGTCTGGAAGATGCCAGCATTGCTTTTTTGACATGTTTCAGCAACCTGGGCCTGGGCTCGGGAGCCACAGGACCAGGTGCCAGTTTGGCTGATTTGCCGATAGCTGCCAAATGGGTTCTCTCTACCGACATGCTGTTAGGCCGTCTGGAGATCATCACGCTGCTGCTGATCTTCTTCCGTTCCACTTGGGTTACGACGAAGTCAGTGAGGAGTTAGGAGTGAGGAGTTGGGGTTAGTTGACAAAGTGGAGTTTGCCGTCGCGAACGGTCACCGTGATGGGCTTGGTCTTGTCAACCTCGTCGGCAAGGATCATCCTTGAGAGTTCGTTCAGCAACTCGCGTTGCATCATACGTTTCACCGGACGGGCGCCGTATTGCGGGTCATAGCTCTGGTGAGCGATGAGATCGACTGCTTCGTCGGTGATATCGATGCTGATACTGTTTTCGGCGAGCATTTTCTTCACGCGGTTGAACTGCATCCTTACCACTTCGGCGATTTGGCTTTCACTCAAGTCATCAAAGATAATGATGTCGTCAATACGGTTCAGGAACTCGGGTCGCATCACACGACGCAGTTCGTTCATCACCGCATCGGGATCCTTCAATCCTGCGCCGACGTTGGAGGTCATGATGATGATGGTGTTCTTGAAGTCAACGGTACGGCCCTTGTTGTCGGTGAGTCGTCCATCGTCGAGCACTTGCAGCAGGATGTTGAAGACGTCGGGGTGCGCTTTCTCGATCTCGTCAAGAAGGATGACGGAATAGGGCTTACGCCTTACGGCCTCGGTGAGTTGTCCACTCTCTTCGTACCCCACATATCCTGGAGGCGCACCGATCAAACGCGAGACGGTGTGACGTTCTTGGTATTCCGACATGTCGATACGCACCATGTTGTTCTCGTTGTCGAACAGGAACTCGGCCAGGGCTTTGGCCAACTCTGTCTTACCGACGCCGGTGGTTCCCATGAAGATGAAAGAGCCGATTGGCCGTTTGGCGTCCTGCAATCCGGCACGGCTGCGTCGGATGGCGTCGGAGACGGCGTGGATGGCCTCGTCTTGGCCAACGACACGCTTGTGCAGCTCGTTTTCCAGGTTGAGGAGTTTCTCGCGCTCGCTTTGCATCATCTTCTTCACGGGAATGCCCGTCCAACGCGACACGATCTCGGCCACGTCTTGATAAGACACCTCCTCATCGATCAACGGATGGTCGCCTTGCGCTTGCTGCAAGTCGGCTTTGGCCTTCTCGATGGCAGCTTCTGCGTCGCGGATCTTGCCATAGCGCAGCTCTGCGACACGGCCGTAGTCACCATCGCGTTCGGCCACAGCGGCCTGATGCTTGTATTGCTCGATGTTGTTTTTCTCCTTCTGGATGATCTCGACGAAATGGCGTTCTTTCTCCCATTTTGCCTTGATCTCGGTTTTCTGTGCATTGAGTTTGTCCAGCTCTTGGGTCAACTCGTTGACCTTCTTGGTGTCGTTCTCGCGTTTCAATGCCTCGCGTTCGATCTCAAGTTGTCGGATGTTGCGTTCCACATTCTCGAGGTCTTCCGGCACTGAGTCGATTTGCAGCCGCAGACGGGCAGCAGCTTCGTCGATCAAGTCGATGGCCTTGTCGGGGAGGAAACGGTCGGAGATGTAACGAACGGAGAGTTGCACGGCGGCCACGATGGCTTCGTCGAGGATACGGATGTGGTGATGGTTCTCGTAACGCTCCTTCAGACCACGAAGGATGGAGATGGCCGAGGCTTCGTCAGGCTCGTCCACCATCACGATCTGGAAACGACGTTCCAAAGCCTTGTCTTTCTCGAAATACTGTTGGTATTCCTTCAAGGTGGTGGCGCCGATGCATTGCAACTCACCACGCGACAGGGCAGGCTTCAGGATGTTGGCGGCATCCATGGCACCGCCGGTGGCGCCTGCACCGACAAGGGTGTGGATCTCGTCGATGAACAGCACCACGTCGCCGGAGCTGTCAACCACCTCTTTGATGACGCTCTTCAGACGTTCCTCGAATTCGCCTTGGTACTTGGCACCAGCGATCAAGGCGCCCATGTCAAGCGAAAACACCATCTTACGCTTCAGGTTTTCCGGCACGTCGCCGTTGACGACACGCTGGGCGAGGCCTTCCACGATGGCGGTCTTGCCGACACCAGGCTCGCCGATCAAAATAGGGTTGTTTTTCGTACGGCGCGACAGGATCTGCAGCACACGCCGTATCTCCTCGTCTCGACCTATCACAGGGTCGAGCTTGCCGTTCTTCGCCAATTCGTTCAAGTTCTTGGCGTAACGGTTCAATGATTCATACTTGTTTTCCATATCGTTAGTTTTTTTGTTTACTTGCTTGCACATCCATCAAAAGCCTAACCAATCCCCATTTAAACGACAATTTGTCAGATATGTAGATTTTATTATGTCAATTTGACATTTTGTGTTTTATATGGATAAAAAGCCTATTTTTGCGCCGCTAAAACATGAGTTATGCAGTGGGTTTTACTCTCTCTGATCTCCGCCTTGTTATTGGGCTTTTACGACATCTTCAAGAAGAGCACCGTCGTCAATAACGCTATCATCCCCGTGCTTTTCTACAGTACCCTGGTCAGCGGGTTGTTGTTTGCGCCATTTATCTTGACCTCATACTTCTATCCCGATTTTTACCAGAGCGCTTTTTGGAGCCATTTTTACGTGGAGCCTTTGACTTGGAGGCAGCATCTGTTGATTATGGGAAAGACCGCCTTGATATTGGTCTCGTGGATGTTCAGCTATTCGGCCATGAAGAACCTGCCCATCACCGTGGTAGGGCCTGTGAACCAGCTGCGTCCTGCCATCTCGCTCATCCTGTTGTTTGCCATCTTCAGGGAGCATCTCACCTGGATGCAATGGACTGGTGTGGTGTTGGCCATGGTGTCGTTTTGGCTGATGGGGCGTTCCGGGAAGAAGGAGGGCATCCATTTCAAGACCAACAAATGGGTTTACATGCTGCTGGCCTCAGCCGTGATGGTGGCTTTGAGCGGTGTCTATGACAAGTTCCTCCTCAGTGGGGAGTCCATCTCGCCGTCCACCATCCAGGCTTGGTACACGGTATATGACTTCATCATGATGGCCGTGATGTTTTTCTTGATTTGGCGGCCGAAGCGCAAGGACCATCCTTTCGAATGGCGTTGGGGCATCGTGGCCATGGCGGTATTCGTCAGCATTGCCGATGTCATCTATCTTTCAGGGCTGAAGCAGGAAGCTGCCGTGTTGGTGCTGATACCTTTAATATTGTACGGTGTCCGACTGGTCGTCTCCTTCGTTTACGGCGCCTTGTGTTTCAAGGAGAGGAACATCCGGAGCAAAATCATCCCTTTGCTGATGGTGTTGGCCGCCCTGGTGTTTATGTGTATCTGATAAAATAATTTGCTGTTGTATCAAATTGTTTTTATCTTTGCAAATTGTATCATTTGAAAACGAGCAACTAAAATAATGGAAATCAAACGTATATTCGATCTTCTTCCTAATTACTTGGAGAAGTATCCGGATCAGCGTATCGCGCTTGCCGGGAAAAAGGATGGAGATTGGCGTACCTATAGCATCCAGGAGTATATCGAGTTGACCGACAAGTTGAGCTATGCGCTGATCGAGTTGGGCATCGAACCTGGCGACAAGGTGGCGTTCATTGTCAGCAACCGTCCCGAATGGAACATCATCGACATGGCTGTCATGCAGGTCGGCGCCGTCAACGTGCCGATCTATCCGACCATCAGCCAGGAGGATTACCATTACATCCTCAACGACTGCGAGGCCAAGTTGGTGTTTCTCGACGGCGTGGCCGTGATGAACAAGGTCACCAACGTACTGCCCGACATCCCTTCCATCAAGTATGTCTATACGATGGTGGACCGCGATAAATACCCGTATTTCGACCAAATCATCGCTTTGGGCACCTTGCATCCACACAAGGAGGAGCTGGAGCGCCGCAAGGCCGCCGTGAAAAGCAGCGACTGCATGACACTCATCTACACTTCGGGCACTACTGGAACCCCAAAAGGCGTGATGCTGTCGCACAGCAACGTCATCAATCAGGTGCTTGGCGTATATGACATCATCCCGTGCAAACCAGGTAGCATTGCTTTCTCGTTCCTTCCTGAGTGCCACGCCTACGAGCGTCTGCTCATTTATACCTATCATTATTTGGGCATGGCCATCTACTATGCCGAGAGTTTGGCGACCTTGGCCGACAACATCAAGGAGCTGCGTCCTTCGATGATGTGCTGTGTTCCCCGTGTGTTGGAACGCTTCTACGACGGCATCATCGCCTCAGGCAAGAAAATGACAGGCATCTCGAGAGCCATCTTCTTCTGGGCGGTGCATCTTGCCGAACGCTACAGGATCGACGACGACAAACGCGACTGGCTGTACAACTTGAAGTTGCGCATTGCCGATAAGCTTGTCTATTCCAAGATCCGTGGCAAGATCGGTGCCGACCGATTCGAGCGTGTGGTTTCTGGCGCCGCAGCCTTGAACCATAAGATCGCTGCTTTCTTCTCTGCCATCCAGATGCCCGTTTTCGAGGGCTATGGCTTGACCGAGACCTCACCGGTGATTGCCGTCAGCAACAAGGGACTCCACCAGCGTGAGGTGGGTTGTGTAGGCCCGCCCTTGAGAGGTGTGGATGTGAAGATCACCGAAGAAGGCGAGATCGTTTGCCGTGGCCACAACGTCATGATGGGCTACTACAAGCATCCGGAACTCACTGCTGAGGTCATCGACAAAGACGGTTGGTTCCATACTGGCGACATGGGCAAGTTCAACGAGTATGGCCTGCTTATGATCACCGGACGTATCAAGAGCCTGTTCAAGACTTCGGGTGGCAAATACATCAACCCCGATGTCATCGAGACCAAGTTCAGCGGCTCCAAGCTGATCGAACAGATCGTGGTGGTGGGCGAGAACCAGAAGTTCGCCGGCGCCCTCATCGTGCCAAGCTTTGCCTTCCTGAAAGGCTGGTGCGCACAGGAGAAGATCCGCTTCACTACACCCGAACAGGTAATCAATCTTCCCCAGGTGCAGAAGCTGTTCTTCAAGGAGGTGCAGGATCTGAACAAAGGCCTTGGCGAGACCGAGAAGATCAAGAAGTTTACGCTTATCGCCGACGAATGGAGCGTGGGCAACGGACTGATCACGCCAACGCTGAAGGTGAAACGTCGCTCCATCACTGCCAAATACAAGGACGTGATCGAGAAGATGTTTGCGGAAAACTAATACACAAAGAAACCCACTGCACCCGACAGCACGATCAGAAGAATCGGGTTGGCCTTGAAGAAATAAGAGGCCACAAAGGCGAGGACACATATCACGATGCTGATGTTGTTCTCGCCTTTTCCTATCTGCACGAAATTCTGCGCATTCATCATCGATAGACCTGCGGCGAAGATCAGACCGGCAATGGCAGGCTTGAGGCCTTTCAGTAGGTTGGTCATCAACGAGCCGCTCTTCTTGTTCATGAACAGGCGGATGATGAAATACACCATGATCATGGATGGGAGACAGAGTGCGAAAGAGGCGAGGAGAGAACCGCCGAAACCTCCGGCAGTATAACCCACGTAAGTCGCCATATTGATGGAGATCGGGCCGGGGGTCATCTGCGAGATAGCCACCATGTCGGCAAACTCCGTCGTGGTCATCCAGGCGTAGTTGTCAACGACTTCATGCTGGATCAGTGACAGCATGGCATAGCCGCCGCCGAAGCCCAAGACGCCGATCTTGATGAACACCCAAAGAAGCTGCAAGTAGATCATGGCTCAGCCTCCTTTTTTGCCGTTTGTTTCATCTTGCGTTCCATGACCAAGGCATAGATCAGGCTGCCGGCAATGGCGGCGATGATGACGATGACAGGGGAGACCTTGCACCACCAAATCAGGAACACGGCTGCAATCGGGATGATGGCGGTCTTCCAAGTGACCTTGGCCGATTTGATCATCCTTAGTGAAGGCGCCAGGATCAAGGCCACCACGCAGGGGCGGATGCCTTTGAAGATGCGTTCCACCACGGGCATATCGCGGTATTCCCTGAAGATGGTGGCGAGCAGCAGGATGATGACGATGGAAGGGATGATGGCGCCCAACATGGCAGCGGCAGCGCCTTTCCGTCCGGCGATCCTGTGACCCACATACAAGGCGGTGTTTACGGCAAAGACGCCAGGCAGCGACTGCACGATGGCGATCATGTCCCAGAATTCGTCCGAGGGAATCCACTGCTTCTTATCCACCACGGCTTTCTCCACCATGGAGAGCATGGCGTAGCCACCGCCCAAGGTGAAGGCGCCTATCTTAAAAAAGGTGAAGAATAGCTGGAACACGATTTTCATGGCGCAAAATTACAACATTTGTTTTGGATTTTTCTCATATAATTAGTACGTTTGCATACTAATTTGAAATCTTATGACTGTCCTAGATGTTTCTGTGATGACTTTTGACCGGCCGGAGGCCTGGCAATGGTTGATTCAGTTTTGTATTCTTGCTACGGCGCTGCTGCTGGGCAATGCTTTGAGGACACAGGTGCCTTTCCTAAAGAAAAGCCTGCTGCCTTCGGCCTTGTTGGGTGGCTTGCTGCTGTTGATCTTCAAAGCCTTCCCAGGATGCCGTGAGCTGGTGAACAAGCCAATGATGGAGATTGTCACCTATCATGCCTTGGGCTTGGGCTTTGTGGCTTTGGCTTTAAAGAACAACAAGATCGAATCCAAATCCACACCGATGAAGGTGATCGAGACTGGCGCCTTGACGGCTTCCTCGTACGTCATCCAAGGCATTGTGGGCTTGATTGTCTCCATATTGTTTTTCATCTTTGGCAAGAAGCTTTTCTATGCCGCTGGTTTGCTGCTGCCCATGGGCTATGGCCAAGGTCCAGGTCAGGCACTGAACTTCGGCAAGATCTTTACAGGATGGGCTTCACAACAGGGAATTGAATTCGCCGGCGCCGACTTCGGATTGTCCATCGCTGCCGTAGGATTCATTGTAGGTAGCGTCATTGGCGTGATCTTCATGAACATCCTGCGTCGCAGAGGCAAGCTTTCATCTAAGAAGATTGCGGATGCCCAAGTCAACAAATTAGAAGACTACGAAGGGAAGAACGAGATTCCCGATGCAGAGTCGATCGACAAGCTCTCAGTGCAAATCTGCATGGTGCTGTTTGTGTATTTCCTAGTCTATCTGTTCACCAACTGGATCCAAGGTATGGAGTTAGGCAAGTTCGGCACCAACACGCTGAAGCCCATGCTGTGGGGATTCAACTTCCTGCTAGGCACCTTGTTCGGCATCGCCTTCAAGTCCATCCTGAGAGTTTTCAAGAGGCAGCGCATCATCCAACGCGAATACATCAATAACTATATGCTGAACCGCATCAGCGGCTTCTGCTTCGACATCATGATTGTAGCCGGCACCGCTGCCATCAGCTTCGACGAGTTCGGCAAGTTCGTGCTGCCATTCTCCATCATCTGCGCACTAGGTGCCTTGGTCACCTTTGTCTATGTGCTGTGGATCAGCAAGCATCTCTATCCCGGCTATGAGTACGAAGGTTTCTTCTCCATGTTCGGCATGCTGACGGGCACCGCATCCAACGGCATGATCCTGCTTCGTGAGATCGACCCGAAGTTCGAGACACCTGCCGCCAATAACTTGGTGTTACAGACACTCGCCGCCATCGTACTGGGATTCCCGGTGCTATTGCTGATGGGCTTCGCACCGCAAAGCATGAAAGCTACATGGATCACTTTGGGCATCCTCGTGGTGTTCTGGACGGCGCTCACGGTGTTTATGATGAGGAAGAAAATCTTTAAGAAGAAAGTGAGGAGTGAGGAGTAACACTATAATAAAAAATCCCGGCCGGATGGTCGGGATTTTTTTTTGTTTGAGATCGTTAGGGAATTAGTCCTTACGCTTGGCTTCCTTGATACGGGCCTTCTTACCACGCAAACCTCTGAGGTAGTAAATGCGTGACTTGCGGACGGCACCTTCTTTGTTCAGCTCGATGCTGTCAATCATAGGAGAAGCGATGGGGAAGCATCTCTCAACACCGATGTTGTTCGAAATCTTTCTGACAGTGAAAGTAGCGGTTTTTCCGCAACCACTGCGCTTCAGAACAACACCCTGGAACTTCTGAAGACGTTCCTTGTTGCCCTCAACAATCTTGTACGTGACGGTGACAGTGTCACCTGCTCTAAACTTCGGAAAATCTTTTACAACAACTTGATCTTCAACGAATTGAATTAACGCGTTCTTCATTTTATATAATATTTTTTTATATATTTTTCCTCAAAAACGGGTGCAAATATACAAAAATATTTGATTACTAACGTTTTTTATTCGCTTTTTTTCAAGATTTCGTACATTTCAGGTCGGCGTTCCTTGGTGCGTTGCCAAGCTTGTTCCAATTTCCATTCGTTAATGATCGCATCGTTGCCCGACAGAAGGATCTCAGGCACTTCCCATCCTTTGTAGTTTCTTGGGCGTGTATAGACAGGAGGGGAGACCAGCCCATCTTGAAACGAGTCGGAGAGGGCAGAGGTCTCATCACCCAAAGCGCCTGGGATGAGGCGCACCAGGCTATCCACAAGGACGGCGGCACCCAGCTCTCCGCCTGAAAGCACGTAATTACCAATGGATATTTCCTTGGTAATCAAGTGTTCGCGAATCCGTTCGTCGATGCCTTTGTAGTGACCGCAAAGAATGATGATGTTTTCTTTTAGCGAGAGTTGGTTGCACAGAGGCTGATCCAGCAATTCGCCGTCGGGACTCATATAGATGACTTCGTCATAGTCGCGTTGGCTTTTCAGGTGGCTGATGCAGTTGTCAACAGGCTCGACCATCATCACCATGCCTGCGCCGGCAGAGAAGGGGTAGTCATCGACTTTCTTGTGTTTGTCGGTGCTGTAATCACGCAAGTTATGTAGCTGAATATCAACGATGCCCTTGTTGATGGCCCTTTTGATAATGGACTCAGTGAAAGGGCCTTGGAACATCTCGGGGAAGATGGCAATGATGTCGATTCGCATAATATTAGTTTAAAACCATGGCAAAAGTAGTGTTTTTGAGTTAATTCATGATTGAAGTTGAAAAATAATGTTATTTTTGCACGATTTAAAACACCTAATTACTTTGTATAAAACTAAATAAAATACCATGAGAAAGATTTCATTTTTACTAATGCTACTGGTTATGTCTATTGTTGCCCAGGCGCAAATCGCTACCAATATCTACTGGGTGCAGTTTACTGACAAGAACGATTCTCCCTATTCTATTGACGTTCCGGAAGCATACCTGAGCCAACGTGCTTTGGACCGCAGAGCCCGATTGGGCATTGAGATTGACGAGTATGACATCCCTGTGAATCCCCAATACCTTCAAGCTGTTGCTAATTGCGGGGCGCAGTTGCTGAATCCCTCGAAGTGGCTGAATGGCGTGACGGTTTACACCACCAATCCTGCAGTCATCGATACCATCAACGCCCTTGCTTTCGTTGAAACAGTGCGCGACTGCCCCAGCTATCCTGAAGCTCAGGAAGCCAAGGAACAATGGTTGGCAAAAGAGAAGTCTCCAGTTGAAAGTGTCGATGTCGTGAGAGGCTATTATGGCGGAGGTTACACTCAAATCACTCAATTGAATGGCCAAGTATTGCACGACAACGGCTATCAAGGCGAAGGCATGGTTGTCGCCATTCTCGATGGTGGTTTTGTTGGCACTGACACACATCCTTGCTTCGACAACATGCGTGATGAGGGTCGTTTGTTGGGCACCCGTGAATTTGTGTATGGCTCCACATCGGTTTATACCCAAAGCACACACGGCACCTCATGTTTGAGCACCATGGCCGCCTATGTGCCGCAGACTTTTGTCGGCACGGCTCCCAAGGCGTCTTACTATCTGATTCACACAGAGGATGGTGATAGCGAGACTATCGCTGAAGAATACAACTGGGTGTCGGGTGCCGAGTACGCTGACAGCTTAGGTGTTGACGTCACCACCACATCGTTGGGATACATCGACTTCGATGATAACATGTCACAATGGGATCACCCCTTTGCTCACTTTGACGGTCACACCGCCCCAATGACTATCGGTGCCGAAATCGCTGCCAGCCGTGGCATTGTCTGTCTTATCGCCGCTGGCAATGAGGGCGACGGTACTTGTACTTTGGGCATTCCTGCTGATGCTGAGCATGTGATAACAGTCGGTGCCGTTGACAGCCATGGCGAACGTGCATTCTTTAGTTCAGTGGGCCCCACATACGACGGCCGTATCAAACCAGATGTAATGGCCATGGGCCATGGGACCTATGTTGCAGACGATCCTAGCTCTTTTTGGGGCGAGCCTTATTACAACGGCAGCGGAACTTCGTTCGCAACACCGGTGTTGGCTGGAGCCGTTACCTGTTTGCGTCAAGCTTATCCTTACCTCTCGGTGCAGGAGTTTTGTGATGTGGTTCGTGAAGTGAGCAACCGCGCCGACCATCCCGATAACAGTTATGGTTATGGCATTCCTGATTTCTCTGCCGCTATGAACCTGCTTCATGTGGAAGATACTTTCGTCCAAAAGAACGATCTTATCATGGCTTACCCCAATCCTTCCCAAGGCGATGTCCATATCATGCTTAAGGAAAACTGTGTTGCCGATCTCACTGTTTATGATGTCATGGGACGTCTGATAAAGACCTATCATTTCAATGGTCTGAACCACACCACGCTAGAGAATTACATGAACGGACTTGATTCAGGGGTGTATTTCATCAAAGCGGCATCCGATATTGGAAACCAGACGATTAAAGTAGTCATCACCAAATAAAAAAAGCCCCGAGAAATCGGGGCTTTTTTAGTTTTCAGTTAACAGTTAACAGTTTTCAGTTTTAATCTTTCAACGGGGATGGCGTGTGGTACTCACGAGCGCCAAGCTCTTTGTCGAGCATGATCATGCCACCGATGTGGTCGCCGATCATCTTGCAGTGGTTGACGAGGTCGCGGGCGTTTTCTTCTTCTTCCACCTGTTCGTCGATGAACCAAGCGAGGAAGTTGGCGGCGGCGCGGTCATGATCCTCATCGGCGATGTCGCAGAGGTTGTTGATCATGGCGGTCACCTTCTTCTCATGGGCGAGGGTGTCCTCGAAGGTGGCCAAGACACTCTTCCAGCTGGTTTGCACTTTGGCGATAGGGGCGAGGACCACCTTCTCATCCTGTGAGTGGAGGTAGTTGATCATGATGGCTGCGTGTGCCTGTTCCTCAAGGAACTGCACTTTGTACCAATGAGCGATACCTTTGAAACCTTTGGCATAGATGTCCTGAGACATGCTCAGATACAGATAGGCCGACCACATCTCAGCGTTGATCTGGTCGTTGATGGCTTTTGATAACTTTTTGCTAATCATAGTAACGGCGAATTTTACGAATTATTCTAACTTCTTGCTTCTGTCTTCTTACTTCTCAAAGTAACGTTTATATAGTCCTTCAAATCCTTTGCCGTGGCGGGCTTCGTCCTTGGCCATCTCGTGGACGGTGTCGTGGATGGCGTCGAGGTTGCGTTCCTTGGCCACGCGGGCGATGCGCATCTTCTCTTCGCAAGCACCGCATTCGGCAATCATGCGCTTGTTGAGGTTTGTCTTGGTGTCCCAAACCACCTCGCCGAGCAATTCGGCGAAACGGGCGCAGTGGTCGGCCTCTTCGAAGGCATAGCGCTTGAAGGCTTCGGCAATCTCAGGATAGCCTTCGCGGTCAGCCTGACGGCTCATGGCCAGGTACATGCCGACTTCGGTGGCTTCACCCATGAATTGGGCGTTGAGGTCTTTGATCATCTCGTCGCCAGTGCCTTTGGCAATGCCAAGGACATGCTCGGTCACGAAATTCAGGGCGACGTTTTCGTCAACGACCTTCCATTCAACAATCTGTTTGCACTGAGGGCAGCGCTCGGGAGCTTCCTCTCCTTCATGCACATAACCACAAATCGGGCAAATGAATTTTTTCTTCATGTTAAGATTCCTTTCTTTTATTGAGTTCTATAGTGTTCCTTTATATTAGTGATCGTTTATCATGCAAAGATAACATTTTATTTTAAAGTCTTATCTTCCATTTGGAAATAATTACTAAATTTGCCGTTTAGTACAAATTAAAGTGTTTTTTCAATTCTTATTATTATATGCTTAACAGAAGGTTTTTGAGAATCAAGGTGTTACAACAGATTTACGCTTATCATCAAGCTGAAGAGACCGATTTGACTGTTGCCGAACGCCGTCTTCTCGACAGTGTCGATAACCTTTATGGGCTTTTTATCCGTCAGTTGTCATTTTGGGTGGAGGTGAAGTGCTTTGCCGAACGCAGGATTGAGGAGAACATGCACAAGAACTTCCCTACGGCAGAAGACCTGAACCCGAACCGCAAGTTCATCAACAACCGTATCCTCAACATCTTGGAAAAGAACACGGACTTGATGCATCTGACCGAACAATACAAGATCAATTGGGCAGACGACCGCGAGGACTTCATCCGTGGATTCTATAACCGTCTCCGTGAGTACAAGGAATATCAGGAATATATGATCAGCAGCAAAAACAGTTTCGAAATGGATAAGAAACTGATTTTGGATGTTATCGATAACCACATGGAGGATGATGAGTTGCTGTTCGACTATTATTCCGACAAGAATCTGGTGTATAACAGCGACTATCATTTGGGACTGTTCCTGCTGTGGAAGTTCTTCAACGAGTTGGATGAGAACTTCAACGAGTCGTCAAAGATTCCGCCTGCGTACAAGACGGAAAACGACGAAAACAACGATGACAAGCGCTACCTCGTCAAGCTCTTCAAAGATACGCTGAAACATGCAGACGAGTATCAAGAGCTGGTGAAAGCGAACATCTCCAATTGGGATTACGACCGCATCGCTTTGATGGACAAGATCATTATCTTCATGGCTTTGACGGAGTTCTGCCAGTTCAGCGACATCCCTGTTAAGGTTACCATCAACGAATACATTGAAATTTCAAAATACTACAGCACTCCCGACAGCCGGAGGTTCGTAAACGGAATCCTCGACAAGCTTTCCGAGCAGCTTAAGGAAGAAGGCAAATTGGTCAAATATGGAAGAGGACTGGTGTAGAGTTGGGAGTTAGGAGTGAGGAGGAATTAAAAAGAGAATATGCGTAAAACAATTATCATAGTATTGGCTCTGATGATGGCAGTTGGAGCATCTGCCCAACAGGCGAATGGCACCTATTCATTTCTGAGAGCCACCAATTCGGCCCGTGTAGCAGCGTTGGGTGGGTTGCCGTTGCCGTTGTATGACGATGACATTCAGCTTTCCACTTTCAATCCGGCTACAATTGGGGAAGGTATGGACAACAAGCTTGGCTTGGCATACGTGGATTATTTCACCGATATCAATTTCGCTACATTACAGTACTCCCACACTTTTGAAACGATCGGTAGTTTTGCCGCAACGGTGCAATACCACAACTATGGTCACTTCGATGAAACCTCAGAAAGCGGCATGATTACCGGCGATTTCTCTTGTAATGATTTTGCCGTGAATCTTGGTTGGGGACGCCGTCTCTCTCCCAACTGGAGCGTGGGTGCTGCTATCAAATACGCTGGTCTCCAACACGAGATGTACCATGCTGGAGCCATGGCTGTGGATGTGGGAGGCATGTATCTCGCCGATAACGGATGGATCCTTTCATTGACTGCAAGAAATATCGGCACACAGCTTTTCAATAACTTTGACACCCGTCACGCACCATTGCCGTTTTCGATCGATTTTGGAGCATCGCGCAAGCTGGAGCATCTTCCTGTAACCGTAATGTTATGGTACAATGATATCCAGAAATGGAATAAATTGCTGGAGACGCCCATTTATATGGAACAGCATACCGACCCAATCACAGGCGAGTTTACTCAGGAAAATGGCGTTGCCCGTTTTGTCCATAACTTGGCCTGCCATTTTGTTGTTGGCGGAGAATTGACCTTGGGCAGGAACATCGTCCTGCGCTCCGCTTTCAATTACGGCCAACGCTATGCGATGGATGTGCCTGAAAACCGTACGTTAGTTGGCTTCTCAGCTGGATTGGGCGTGAAGATCAAGATGTTTGAAATCAGCTACGCTCGTTCTCGTGACAACATCACAGCGGCCCCCAACTACCTTACCATCACCATGGACCTCAACAAGTTCTAAATGTATCTGAAGGAATTGAGACTGGCCAATTTCAAGAACTGCGAGAGCGCCGACCTGGCGTTTTCGGAGAAGGTGAATTGTTTTGTCGGACTCAACGGGGCAGGGAAGACCAATGTGCTAGATTCCATCTATTATCTCTCTTTTTGCAAGAGTTTCTTTAACGCCACCGACAAGCTCAACATACGCCACGATCAGGATTTTTTTAGCATCCATGGCACCTACGGCTTCGACGACAAAGAGAACGAATCCGTTTCATGTGTCCAAAAGCGCGACGCCAAGAAATCCTTCAAGTTCAACAAAAAGGAATACGACCGCTTGTCGGACCATATCGGGAAGTTCCCGCTGGTGATGATCTCGCCTTACGACCGAGACCTTATCAACGATGGGAGCGAGCTGCGCCGCAAGTTCATCGATGGGGTCATTTCCCAGTTCGATCCGCTCTATCTCAATGCCTTGCTGAAGTACAACCGCGCTCTGTTGCAACGCAACATGCAGTTGCGGCAGTTTGCCGATTCCCGTCATTTCGACCGCTCCCTGTTACAGCTTTGGGACGACCAGCTCTGTGTCTGCGCCGACGACATCCATGACAAGCGCCGGCTGTTTCTCAACGAGTTCAAGCCCATCTTCCAGCATTATTACGAAGTGGTTTCTGGTGCTAAAGAAAAAGTTGAGGTAATCTATAATTCCAAATTGGATGACAAGCCTTTACATCAGCTTCTTGAAGAAAACCTGCAACAAGATGCTTATTCGTGCTATACCAACGTGGGCATCCATAAGGACGATCTCGAGTTCCTCCTTGACGGCCATCCCCTGAAGAAGTTCGGATCGCAAGGCCAGCAAAAGTCGTTCGTGGTTTCCATCCGTCTGGCTCAGTTTGAATACAACTACCAGAAGATAGGGTACAAGCCGATTCTGCTCCTTGATGACATCTTTGACAAACTTGATGACGAACGGGTGAAAAAACTCGTCAGGTTGGTGGGCGACAATCATTTCGGGCAGGTGTTCATCACCGATACCCAACAGCAGCGTATAGAAAGACTTTTCGAGGATACAGATATCAATCATCGTATCTTTGAGGTCGAATCAGGTCACATCAATCCAGTCAGCCATGAATGATCCGAATCAGAATACGGTGGGAGAGTTGATCCAGGCTTTTTATGCGGAGCACAAAGGCCCAGATTACTATGATGAGCAAAAAATCATCAAGGGATGGAATGCTGTAGTGGGACCTTTTATCGCTCAATATACTAGAGATCTCTATATCAAGGATGGGGTGATGTTTGTGAAACTGACTTCCGACAGTCTGCGTTCTGAATTGAGTTATTCCAAGTCAGTGTTATTGAGAAATCTCAATAATATCGTGGGTCGGGAAGTGGTCACCGATATCGTTTTCAGGTGACGCTATGCTTCATTGTGAGCGAAACAAAGCAATCTATTTTTCATTTTTTTTATAAGGTTTTGATTTTTTTAGTATTTTTGCCTTTTAATTTTAAATTTTAAATCATTTAATCTAAAATAGACCTATGCTTAGTCAAGATGTAAAGATCGGAAGTGCTATCCGTATGGACGGAAAGATTTATTTCTGCATTGACTTCCAACATGTTAAGCCTGGTAAAGGCAACACTATCATGCGTATCAAGCTGAAAGATGTTCTCAGCGGCAACGTTCTTGAAAAGAGATTCGACATCGGCGTGAAATTGGAAGATGTCCGCGTTGAACACCGTCCCTACCAGTATTTGTACAAGGAAGGTGAAGACTTCATCTTCATGCACACTGAGACCTACGATCAGATTCCGATCGCCGAGGACAATATCACTGGTGTGAAATTCATGAAAGAAAACGATATTGTTGATGTCGTTGTGGATGCTTCAACCGAAACCATCCTGTACGCTGAAATGCCGGTCAAGACTGTGCTGAAGGTTACCTATACCGAACCTGGCGAGAAGGGCAACACTGCCACCAACGCTCTTAAGGAAGCAACTGTTGAGACTGGTGCCATGGTCCGTGTCCCGCTGTTCATCAACACCGACGACATGATCCGCGTTGACACCCGCACTGGTGAATATTGCGAACGCGTGAAAGCCTAATGAAGATACCGAGGACCACATTAAAACAACTCGCCGAGCTAATTGGCGCAGAGTTTGTCGGAGACCCCAAGTTCCCGATCACGGGTTTCAATGAAATCCATAAGGTCGAGGCGGGGGACGTGACTTTTGTGGATCATCCGAAATACTATGGCAAGGCCTTGAACTCTGCCGCTACCGTCGTGCTTATCAACAAGCGCGTGGAGTGTCCAGAGGGCAAGGCCCTGCTCATTCATGACGATCCCTTCGACGCCTTCCTTAAGGCGATGCGGCATTACCGTCCTTCGGAGCCGTGCACTCAGGCCATCAGCCCGACCGCTGAGATCGGAGAGGGGACCGTTATCATGCCTGGTTCATTTGTCGGGAACCATGCCAAGATTGGCAAAAACTGCGTCATTCATCCCAACGTCACCATCTATGACTATTGCGTGATTGGTGACAATGTGATCATTCACTCCGGTAGCGTCATCGGGGCGGATGCCTATTATTTCCAGCGCAGGGCCGACAGCTACAAGAAATTCGAGTCGTTTGGTCGTGTGGTGATTGAAGATGACGTGGAGATCGGTGCTTTATGCAGCATCGACAAAGGTGTCACTTCCGACACCACCATCCGTCGTGGCACCAAGATGGACAACCATTGTCAAGTCGGCCACGACAGCTACATCGGCCGCAACTGTCTTATCGGTAGCCATGCTGCCATTGCCGGCGTCACCCGTATCGAAGACGATGTCATCCTTTGGGGCCGTGTCTGCATCAACAAAGACTTGGTAATCGGCGAAGGTGCCGTGGTGTTGGCTACTTCTGCCGTCGATAAGAACATCGAGCCTGGCAAGGCCGTGTTCGGCGTTCCTGCCCAGGACGTCCGCAAGCAATGGCGCGAACAGGCAGCCATGCGTAAATTGCCTGATTTCCTTAAAGAGTATTACTCGAAGAATCCGGAATAAGGGTTTTCATGATTTCCATATCCTCGGTGCCATTACCGTCATGCTCACGCCTCTTGCCACCATGAAGAGCAAGAATGCGATCCATAACCCGTGGTTGCCGTAGATGGGCATGAGGAAATACCAAGCGGGAAGGAAAACGATCAGTGACGCGATGACCATCGTGTTGCGGATCTCCTTGGCAGCTGTGGCACCAATGTAGATGCCATCCCAAAGGAAAGCGGCAAAGGTGATGACAGGGATGAGGATCATGTAAATGTAGTAGGGGCGGGCCTGCTCGGCTATCCCAGGCTGGTCGGAGATGAGATGGATAAAGGTCTCAGGGAAGGCCCAGTACAACAAGGTAAAGGGAATGCTCAATCCCAAGCCCCAAAGCAATAGATATTTGATGGTTTTCTTTAGGTTCTCGTGATCGTGAGCTCCCGTGAAACGTCCCACCAAGGCTTCTCCAGCGTAGGCGAACCCATCCGTGAAATAGCTGAAGATGTAGAAAAATTGCATCAGGATCATGTTGACCGCCAAGATGTCGTCGCCTAGTTTGGCGCTTTGGTTGGTAAAGAAGGCAATGGTCAACACCAATAGGATGCTGCGGATCATGAAGTCGGTATTCACCTTGAAAAAACGCTTCAGCTTGTCGGTTTGCAACAAGATCTTCTTGTCAATCCGGATGAGGTATTGCCTGTATTTTGCCAACATGAAAATGATGGCGGTGAGCAGACCAATATATTGTGCGATGACGGTGCCCAACGCCACACCAGCCACGCCCATGTCGAACACGTTGACAAACAACACGCTCAGCCCTATGTTGACCGCATTGATCAGGATGGCGATGACCATGGGAATGGTGGTGTTCTGCATGCCGATGTACCAGCCGTTGAAGGTGTAAAGGCTCAGCACAGCAGGCGCCGCCCAGATTCTCACACGGAAGTATTCGCTGGTGAAACGCAGCACCTCGTCGCTGCCGTTGAGCAGCTGCATGGCAATCCATTCGATGGGTCGCTGCAAGGAAAGCACCAACACGGTGGCGATCAATGCGATGCTCATGGAGCGGTAGAAGCCGTAGGAGATCTCCTGATGGTTGTTGCCACCGTATGCCTGTGCGGTGAAGCCTGTCGTTCCAGCCCTCATGAAGCTGAAGATGGAGTACATCACGCTGAAGATGGTGCCGCCGAGACCGATGGCACCGATGTACGAAACGGAGTCCAGATGCCCCATCAGCATCATGTCCACCAAGCCCAACAAAGGCACGGTGATATTGCTGATGATGTTCGGTATCGCCAGCTTCAGGATACTATGATTCAAATTCTTCTCTACCAATTCTACCGAGCTTTAACCCCTACGGGGCATTCCTCACTCCTAACTCCTTAACGATTTGCTCCAGCCATTGCTTGTCAACATCATCAAACGTATTCAGCTCCTTGCTGTCGATGTCGAGCTCTGCCCAGACTTCGCCGTCCTTGAAGATGGGCACTACAATCTCGCTTCGCGACTCGCTGCTGCATGCGATATGGCCGGGAAACTGCTCCACGTCAGGGACGACGAGGGTTCTCTTTTCCTTCCATGCCGTGCCGCAAACGCCTTTACCAAAGGGGATTCTTGTGCAGGCCAACGGACCTTGGAATGGTCCCAATACCAGTTGGTTGCCGTCAACGAAATAGAAGCCGGTCCACCAGAAACCAAAGGTGAAATGGATCAACGAGCTGAGGTTGCTCATGTTGGCGATCAGGTTGGTCTCGTCTTCGAGCAACGACTTCGCTTGTTTCAACAAAAGTTGGTATGTTTTTTCTTTTTCTTCCATGAGGCAAAAATACGTCAAAAATGCTTACCTTTACGGCTTCTTAAACAATCGACTATGAAAAAGGTTCATTTTATCGCCATAGGAGGCAGTGCCATGCACAACCTCGCCATTGCCTTGCACCGCAAGGGTTACGAAGTCATAGGTTCGGACGACGAGATCTTCGAGCCCTCGAAGTCACGTCTTGCCAACGAAGGCATCCTCCCGCCGCAATGGGGTTGGTATCCCGAGAAGCTTGACAACACCTACGATGCCGTCATCTTGGGCATGCATGCTCGTATCGACAATCCTGAGCTGGTGCGTGCCCAGGAGTTGGGTTTGAAGGTGTATTCCTATCCCGAGTATCTTTACGAACAAAGCAAGGACAAGACCCGCATCGTCATCGGCGGCAGCCATGGCAAGACCACCATTACCTCGATGATTCTGCATGTGCTGAAACACGTGGGCATTGAGACGGATTTCATGGTGGGCGCGCAGCTGGAGGGTTTCGACGTGATGGTGCGCCTCAGCGATTCGGCCAAGTACATGGTGATGGAAGGGGATGAGTACCTCACTTCGCCTATCGACCGTGTGCCGAAGTTCCATCATTACCATCCGCATATCGCCGTCATCAGCGGCATCGGTTGGGACCATGTCAATGTATTTCCGACCTTCGACAATTATCTGGAACAGTTCCGCATCTTTGTCCGTACCATCGAGCCTGGTGGCTGCCTGATCTATGACCAGACGGATGTAGAAGCTGAGAAGATAGCCCAAGGCGCGCAATGCAATACCTTCGGTTATGGTGTGCATCCTTTTGAAAGCGATGGACTGAAAGCTGCTTTAATCCTGCCTGATGGCGGCAAGAAGGAAGTGGGTGTGTTTGGCAGCCACAACATGAAGAACATCAACGCTGCGAAATTGGTGTGCCGACAGCTGGGCGTTACCGATGCACAATTCTATGATGCCATTGAGTCCTTCAAAGGTGCGGCACGCCGTTTGGAGCTGTTGTTCGACAATGGCGACAACTACATCTTCCGTGACTTTGCCCATGCGCCGTCAAAGGTGAATGCCAGCGTGAAGGCTTTGCGCGAACAATTCCCTGAGAAGCATCTGTTGGCCGTGTTTGAACTGCATACCTACAGCAGCCTCAGCGAGGTGTTCATCGACCATTATCGTGATGCCTTGAAACTCGCCGACCAGGCCATCGTGTTTTACGATCCTCACGCCGTGGCCATCAAGAAGCTGGAGCTGATGCCGGATGAGCGCATCATCCAAGGCTTCGGTCGTCCCGATTTAAAGGTGGTGCATAACAAGATTGAGCTCGTGGACCTGTTACAAAAAGGCCAACGGCAAAATGTCGTTGGCGCTTTTATGAGTTCTGGCGATTTCAATGGCCTCACCACGGAGGATTTGAAGGGGCTGTTTTAGGTTAAAGGTTAAAGGTTAGAGGTTAGAGTTTTTTCTATTATCACCTTTAACCTTTAACCTTTAACCTCTCATCTCTCACCTTATCTCAAAGAGGCTCTGGTCCATTGCCACGTCGTATTTGACGTTGGAGATGGTATAGATATCCATGTTGCCGCTGTAGTCGAATAGGACGATTTCCTTGAGCAGTAGGCTGTCGGTGTAGTATTTGAAAACCACCTGCTTGTAGCCGATGCCGATCAATTTCTTTTTCTTGATGGTTCCGGTGACGATGTGAAAGCCACCTTCGGTCTTGGTCGTTAGGCTAAAGCCGTTTTCATCGGCAAGTTCTTGGGTCTTGCCTTGGAAACCATAGAGAAAGATGTTGCTGAGTGACTTCATCATGCCGCCATCCCTGAGTCTGTAGGTGCCGGAAAACAGTCCAATCTCCATATTGATCTTCTTCTCATTGACGATCATGTACTTTCCCGTATTGAACATAGCGGCAAATTCGTATGGCGCGACAAAATAGAGCTTGCCTTCCTGAGTAGTGGTCTTCTTAGGTTTTACAAGGGTGTTCGCCAAGTCTGCCTCAAAGGTCTTGATTTTCCCGTTGGCAGCTCTGATGCTGTTCAACAGGTTGACATCCTGGGCTTGAAGCTGGACGACAAATAGGCATAATGCCAGTAAAGCGATCAGTTTTTTCATAGTTTATTTGTCGAGGCTCATCAAAAACTCTTCGTTGCTGACGGTCTTGGCAACCTTGTCTTTCAGGAATTCCATGGCTTCCACGGGAGTCATGTCGGCGAAGTGAGTGCGCAGTGCCCAGACGCGGGCGAGGGTGGTCTCATCGACTAACAAGTCGTCGCGGCGTGTACCTGAAGCCACGATGTCGATGGCTGGGAAGATACGTTTGTTCGACAGACGACGGTCGAGCTGGAGCTCCATGTTGCCTGTGCCTTTGAATTCCTCGAAGATGACTTCGTCCATCTTGGATCCAGTGTCGATAAGGGCGGTGGCTAAGATGGTGAGTGATCCGCCATTCTCGATCTTACGGGCAGCACCGAAGAAGCGTTTCGGCTTCTGGAGAGCATTGGCTTCCACACCACCGGTGAGTACCTTGCCGGAGGCAGGAGAGACGGTGTTGTAGGCGCGTGCCAGACGGGTGATGGAGTCGAGCAGGATGACCACATCGTGACCGCACTCGGTGAGGCGCTTGGCTTTCTCCAGCACGATATTGGCGATCTGAACGTGCTTCGATGCAGGCTCGTCGAAGGTGGAGGCGATAACCTCGGCATTGACGCTGCGCTGCATGTCGGTGACTTCCTCAGGACGTTCGTCGATGAGGAGGATGATCAGATACACCTCGGGGTGGTTGGCGGCGATGGCGTTGGCGACTTCTTTCAGCAACACGGTCTTACCGGTCTTGGGCTGTGCCACGATCAAGCCACGCTGGCCTTTGCCAATAGGGGCGAACATGTCCATGATACGGGTGGAGATGGTGCCGCCTTTGTGTCCGGTGATGGTGAACTTCTCGTTCGGGAACAAGGGCGTCAGGAAGTCGAAGGGGATACGGTCGCGGACCTCTTCGGGACGACGTCCGTTGATATAGTCAACTTTCACCAATGGGAAGAACTTCTCGCCGCTTTTCGGAGGACGGATGGAACCTTGAACGGTGTCGCCGGTCTTTAAGCCAAAGAGCTTGATCTGTGAGGTGGAGACGTAGATGTCGTCAGGGGAGGAGAGGTAGTTGTAGTCGGAGGAACGCAGGAAACCGAAGCCTTCCGGCATGATTTCCAATACTCCCTCGGCCTCCACGACGCTGTCAAATTCGTTGATCATCTCGTCGCGACGCTGCTTCTCAGCCTTTTCAGCATTCTGTTGCTGCTCCCTCTGACCATTTTGGTTGTTCTGGTTGTTCGAGTTGTTCTGGTTGTTTTGATTATTTTGATTTCCCTGTTGCTGATGTCCGTTGTTGTTATGCCTGCCTTGCTGATGATCTCTGGGTTCTCTTTGCTCTCTTTCTTTAGGCTCAGCAGGGATGACGGGTTCAGCGGTTTCTTTTACCTCTTTGTGCTCTTGGGGTCTTTCCTGGTTTTCCTTTGGAGTTGGCAGGACAGGAGCCGGTGCGCCGTTGTTCTCGCGGTTGATTCTCGGGCGTTTCTCGCGCTTCATCTTGGGCTCGCCTTCTTGTTGGGCTGGCTCGGTGACAGGCTCTTCTTTTGGGAAGGGGATCTCCTGGGCGACAGGTTTTTCTTCCTTATTGATTCTTTTCCTTTTCTTGGCTTGTTTCGGTTCCGTTGGAGCGTCGGTTTTTACTTCGGAATCGTTGGATGGGGCAGGGGCCTCTTCTTTCACGCTCGGTTCAACGGCTTCACCGTTTTCCGGCTTTTCACCTTTGCGTTTTCTGCCACGTTTCTTTGGAGCTTGAGCTTCTTGTGCTCCCTGGGCTCCTCCGTTATTGTTGTTTTCGGTGTTTTCTTTAGCTTTTTTTTGTGGTTTCCTAACGGTTTCTGGATGTTCGGCTTGATGGTCGATGATGTCAAAAATCAATTGTTGCTTGGTGCGACCTTCGTCATCGATGCCAAGTTCAATAGCGATAATCTTCAGATCTTCCAAAGTCTTATCGTTCAATTCATAAATCTTATACATGAGGTTTAAAAAAGAATAATTTCAGGGGAATAATGATTGATCACCGGACGGGATGCAATCGTGTATTGTGAACGGGCTTTTTTGAAAAAAGCGCTGCAAAAATAATGAAATTCATGAACATGTCAAGTTTTTTTTGTGTTTTTCTGTAAATTCTTATCTTTGCAGCCTTAAAATCTTAGATAAACCATGAAACAAAGAGTACAATCCATCTTTTTCTTTTTATCGGCTCTCATTTTGGGAGGGATGTTTTTTATGCCCATAGCATCGTATCTTGATGAATACGGCACTTATTACAAACTGTTTATCCATGAAGTTGATATCGTCTCGGTGGCGTCTAATGCTAATGTGTCGTTCAGCAGTATCTATACCTTGCCTTTGCTGATCCTTACCGTGGCGGTCATCCTCATCAACTTTTATATTTCGATGTCGATTTTCCGCGCAGTGAAGCTGCAGCAGTTCATCAAACTGTTCAAGCTTTCGAGGATTAGTGTTGCCATTTTGGTTGTGCTGATTGCCACCATTTTCGTCTATTATCTGATGAAGACGGGTGCCCAGATCGCTGCAGCTCCATCCTTCAGATGGCCTGCCTTTGGTGCTTTCTTGCCGCTTGTTGCGCTGATCATGATGCTGGTCGCCTCTGCCGGCTTGAGGAAAGACATCAAGAAAGTCCAGTCGGTGGACAGGATCAGATGAGTTAGGAGTGAGGAGTTAGGAGTGAGGAGTAGCTAGAAAATACTCCTAACTCCTCACTCCTAACTCCTAACTTTTTCAAAGATTTCCATATCTCGGAATTCTTTCCCGTCGATGGTGAAGCGCACCATCGTGATTTGTTTATGGAATCCTGAGGTGCCTGCGGCGCCTGGGTTGATGTGCAGCAGGTTAAGGTTCTTGTCGTAGATCACCTTCAGGATGTGGGAATGCCCACAGATGTATAGTTCCGGTTTCTTGTCTTGGAGAATGGTTCTGACTTCCGGCATGTAATGGCCGGGATAGCCCCCGATATGGGTCATATAGACGTGGACGTCCTCCACTTGGAAGAAGAGGTCTTCGGGGTATTGCAAACGGACGATGTGGTCGTCGATGTTGCCGTGAACAGCCCGCAGCGGCTTGAAGGCTGCGAGCTGTTCAGCGGTTTCGATGTTTCCGATGTCACCGGCATGCCAAATCTCGTCCACGTCCTTGAAAAAATCAAAGACCTGCGGGATGATGGTTCCGTGTGTATCCGATAGGATACCGATCCTCTTCACTCTTAATTCTAAATTCTTAATTATAAATTGAATAATACTCCTACGCTCAGGACTTCCTTGAATTGGATCTTCGAGTTCGGGTCTTTGACAAGTTCGCCTGTGATGGGGTCTGGGTCGAAGAAGGGGATGTCGTAGTCGTAGATCAAATGCGTGCCGAAGTTGCAGTTCAGCCAGGAGTTGACCTTCATGACGAAGAGGTTCTGCCAGTCCACGTCAATGCGTTCTGGGTGGTTGAGGTAGTTGGAGAAGAGCTCCAGCTTTGACTCAAAGTCCACGTTTTGGATGATGGTGTATTTCATCTTAGCTGCCAGACGGGCGCCGAACTCGAACCTGACCTTGCTGCCTTTCGCATGGATGTCAGTGTCATTCGGGTCGAGGGCATTGACACCGAAAGCACCTTGGTTGGCAAGCATGGTGTCGTTGACGATCGTCACACGGCCAGTGATGGGGGCGATGTTGATGGAAAAATGTTCGTTGGGGACCCACTCGGCACCGATACCCAAACTGATGTAGGCGGGAGCCAGGAATTTGGAGATGTAGGTGGTGGAGTCAGCCGCATAATCGAAGCCTTTGGCCATCTGGGAACGGAAGGCGAACTCCAAACTATAATTCCAATGTTCGGAGGCCTTTAAGCCGGCCAATGAGGTGAATTCCAACTTGTCGTCAGTCTTCACGGGCTTCTGCTTGAAGTTGAAATAGCTGTAGCCCAAGGCAGCGTTCAGGGTGTTGTCCCATTTGAAGTTGTCCTTGGCATAGTTGATTTCATAATGGAAGGTGCCCAACCAGTTGAGGGCGTTTTGTCCGCCCGCAGCCCAATTGGTAAAGGACACTTGTGAAAAATTCAAGCCAATGTTGCCTTTGTTGGTCCAACCTTCTGTTTTTTCTTCTTGTGCAAAAGATGCAATGGCAAAAAAGAGCGCCATCGCGGTGATAAATACTTTTCTCATTTCGTTTATTATTAATTGGTTTTCTACCGAATCTACCTAGCTTAAAGCCCTACGGGCTATTCCTCACTCCTAACTCCTCACTAATAGGAGTTTCCATCCTGATAATTTCTGTTTCCTATGTTGAAGGTGATGTCCTGATAGTTATGGCTTCTCACGTATTTGCCGTCTTTCACCGCGGGGATCCAGTGGGTTTCCTGCAACAGGCGGATGGCCTCGTTGTCACAGCCGGCGCCTACCGACTTGTCGATGGTGATGTTGGAGACGTTGCCGTTGGTTTCCACGACGAAGTTCAGACGTACGGTGCCATTCACCTCAGCCATCTTGGCCGATTCCGGATACTCGAGGTTGCTGAGGATGTATTGCGCCATGTTGCTTCCGTCCGCAAAATAAGGTTTGGCTACGTCTTCCAGTTGCCTTATCTCGAAAATATGGTAGCTACTGTCGGCTTCCAAAGTCAGAGGAAGGGCAACACGCTCGCGTTTTTTCCAATAGCGTTTGTAGGCCTTGGCGCTGTATTCCACCTCATATTCCATGGTGGATTCGATAGGGAGCATGTTTTTAGTTGCCGGGTTCCAAAGGATCTTTTTCACGATGTCCAGAGCATTGTCGTTGGCGGCATCGCTGAAAGTCTCTTTGATCTGATAGTCGCTGCCGTTGCCATGCTCATCCAAGCGGAATGCCACCACCACCTTGCCCTTGTTTCCCGCCTGGAGATCAGCTTCAGGATAGAGTAGGTTTTGTTGGATGAAAACATCCGTCACTTGATGGCTAGCTTTGGGTGTTGCGGGGTTGATTTGGGCGAAACCAAGGCGGCAACAGCACATAAGCAATATAGATACGATCCAGGGTTTTAATAGTAAAGTTTTCATAATCAAACGGTTGTATTAAATACTCGGAATATGATTTCTCGATGCTAATATACTATTTTTTATTTTTACTTTTGCAAAAAATCCGCGATTATGGAAATCAATGAGAAAAACAACATGATCTTCGGGGTACATCCCGTGCTGGAGCTGATTCGTTCACAGAAAGAGATAGAGAAGGTTTTCATCCAGGCTGGTGCCCGTTCGATGGAGATCACGGAAATAGCGAACACTTGTCGCAAGAACGGCGTTCCCGTGCAGTATGTGCCCATTGAGAAGATGAACCGTTTGACACGCAAGAATCACCAAGGCGTCATCGCGTTCATCTGTCCGATTGAATACCAGCCGTTGGAGAAGGTGATTCCTGCCGTTTTTGAGGAGGGCAAGGATCCCCTTGTGTTGATGCTCGATCGTGTGACCGACGTGCGCAACTTCGGTGCCATTGCCCGTACGGCATACGCCGCCGGCGTGGATGCCATCGTCATCCCTTCCAAAGGCTCGGCCTTGATCAACGGCGATGCGATGAAGACATCTGCCGGCGCCTTATCCCTGATCAATGTGTGCCGTGTCGAAAACATGAAGGACGCCATCGATTTCCTTCAGGCCAGTGGCTTGCGAGTGGTGGGCTTCACCGAGAAAGCCAAAGAGAGCCTGTGGAAATCGGATCTCACAGGCCCTCTTTGTGTGATGATGGGTTCCGAAGAGGACGGCATCAGTCCTGCTTACCTCAAGCGCCTTGACGCCCACCTGATGATCCCCATGCCGGGTGACATTGATTCGCTCAACGTTTCCGTGGCGACGGGGATTGTTTGTTTTGAGGTGGTGAGGCAGAGAATGGGGTAGTCCTTATTCCACGACGATCTTCTGCGTTTTTCCGTTAAGGGTGACAAAATACATGCCTTTAGACAATGCAATGGTTTCCATGCCATTGATTTCCTTAGACATAATCTTTTGACCCAAAACATTGGCGATGCACAAGGTGCCAGCGCCTTCAATGGTGAAGCGGCCTTGGGCGGGGTTGGGATAGACGATGAAAGTGGCTTTTGAAGCTTCTTCCACGGCAAGATTGTTTTTGGTCAGAACGGGGAAGCCTTCGTTAGTGTTACCTTCATCCATAGCCCATATTTGATCACGCCCGGGACCGTTCAAAGCATCCACGAGCTCTTGGCTTCGCATATAGTCTGGGTCTTTTGGCTCGCCATACTCGCTTTCGGTGCAGGTGCTAAGGTAATAGCTGTTTTCAACAGTATTATTACTGCTAGGCATGCCTATCAAACAACCCATATTGTGGACGCTTGAAACATCACCGACATTATAACAATTGGTAATTGTACATCTTAGCTGAACGGCTCCTACTAGACCACCAGTTGCAATCATGTTGTCCTCTGTAATACACGAGACATTGCCGGTATTATAGCAATTGTTGATGATGGTTCCTCTTGCAAAACTAGTGATTCCTCCGCCAAAACCCGTAGCCGTAATTTCTCCTTTGTTATAGCATTCGACTATTTCTAATACTGGTTGGTTTCCTCCTACTATACCTCCGACATTTTTGCCCGAGAGATTGCCAACATTATAGCAATTGTATACTTTGCCTGCTCTGGTTCCAACAATTCCACCAACAGAAGAACCTTCAACAGCGGCTCCATTCCAGCAACGGGAAACCAATGTGTTTTGTGCATTTGCAACAATGCCTGCGCAATCGTTTCCCTTAATATATCCGCTTGTTACAAACACGTTCTCGATAACTGCAAAACTGTCGTTGTTGCTACCTGCTACATATCCAAACAATCCACCAATCCCGTCCCCATTGATGTAGATATTGGAAATGCTGTGGTCTCCGCCATCAAAGTGGCCGCGGAAATAGGCATTTGCAGTAACACCGTTTCCATTAGGAAAACCTCTATCGCAGCCGTCTTCATTAAACCACTTGTTGCCCAGGCCAATAGGCACCCATTGCAGGTCTTCGCTGCCATTCAGGTCAATATCGGTGGTGAGGAGGAAATAAAGGTCTTGGGTATCATAGCCTTTGTTGACCACGTAGGCCAAATAGGCCAAATTGTCAGCAGATTCAATCAGATATGGGCTGCTTTCGGTACCTTGGCCCTGGGTCCAAATTTGTCTGTTTCCATGCCAAACGCTGGTTTGAGCTAGTGCCAGTGTGCCCGTAAATACGAGCATTAACATGATATATATCTTTTTCATATTGTCATTATTAAGAGGTTGGATAATCTATTAATGTGCAAATCCGTTGTTGAACAAGGCTTTGATGTGGTCAATGAACTCGCCTTTGCGTTCCATGGCAGAGTGGCTGTTGTTTTTCCAAACCGTAATCAAGGCGTAATCCAGCTCTTTCATGCTACCAGCAGGGAAGTCGAAAGGACCGACAGAGGCCAAACCGCGACGATCTCCGGGTGGATTGCCACATTGTTCTTCTGTCCAATACTTCCCATTGGTGTTGTAACCGTCATTAGGTGCGATGCCTCCTGTGCCTATGTTTTCTGGGTCACTGTTGCCAGGGAACATGTAATTGCAATCGGGACCTACCGCATCATAGAACCCCGTGCCTCCGTATCGCAGGTGGCTGCCATCTCTCCATATACTTTGGAGATAATAATAGTAGTCAATGGCATACCGAGGATCGCCAATTGTGGAGTTATCGTTGTAATGGCACAAAAATCCAGTCATGCCTAATCCATCAGGGCCATTCAGCACGGTAAGTACCTGAACAGGTGGATTGTCGCCGTAAGCCCAAGATTCACCATTGCCGTCAACAGCATTCCCGTTGTATGCGAAACAGGAATTGCGTTGTACGTCACAACCTACATAATCGTCGTACATGTAGCCAAGGTCCCAATCAGTCCAAAGACCCAGGTAGGTGTTGTAATAGTTGTTGTTTGAGCGATTGAAGAATTTGTATTTCACAAACACAGTGTTGCTCAGAGCTTCATCATTGGGGGCGTCAAATGCATATACCATGGCTTGAACTTCCAAATCAAGCGCTGCTCCTGCAGTTTCTGTATGAGGTCTGTGGTCGTTAAAAATGAAGAACAGACACTGGTCGCCTTTGATGTCAGGGTAGTCGCCATCGGCAGGATTATAATGGCCGTCGCTGTTGACATCGACAAATGGTGCGAGGTTCTGGGCATAACCTTCTTCTCCATGAGCAGGCCATGTCAAGATATCTTCTGGTATCTGATAACCGGCATTGCCATGGTTGGTAATGAATTGTTCAATCTCGGCACGGCTAAGATTCCAGATGTGATGGTATTTCATTGAGATCATTTG
The DNA here is from genome assembly GCA_017530365.1 of Bacteroidales bacterium. GTDB lineage: Bacteria > Bacteroidota > Bacteroidia > Bacteroidales > F082 > Limimorpha. The sequence goes on along the minus strand of JAFXMK010000006.1, from coordinate 29,506 downwards.
GTCAATGGAGCCATCGTTTGGCTTCAGCGGTCCCGACCAATAATCTTGTCCTCCATATAAATCATATCCCTGTCCATACCTGAGTGCTGCAAGGTGTAACGTTTCATCGGCATCCAATCCGCCAAACCAAAGCGAATGTTGGAAAATGGTTTGTTTCTCGCTGCTTACTGGTACTTCCCAAGTTGTACAGGTGGGAGGGAGTTCATTCCCGTTCTCGTCGTGCAATGTCTGTTGTGGCACAAAGCAACTCCCATTACCAAGGATGGTGGGTCGCACATTGTTTATCTCCAAGTGCGAGATGGGTGGCTGCTGCGCAATCGAAGCCAGGCAAATTGTGGTCAGTATCGTTAGTAGTAAATGCTTTTTTTTCATGTTATGTGGTTTTTGTTATTATTTCAAATATTTGTCTAACCAATTATAGAAACGTCTCTGCCAGAGAACGCCGTTCTGGGGTTTCAGCACCCAGTGGTTCTCGTCGGGGAAATAGAGGAATTCGGCATCGAGGCCACGAAGGATGGCTGCGTTGTAGGCCTGCATGCCCTGCGTGAAGCAGATGCGGTAGTCGAGGCCGCCGTGGATGACGAGGATAGGGGCCGTCCATTTATCGACGAAGAGGTGGGGTGAGTTGGCGTAGGTCTTGCGTACGGTGGGGTTGTTCCAATCCCAGAAGGGGCCGCCGAGGTCCCAGTTGACGAACCACATCTCTTCGGTCTCGAGGTACTGTGCCTCTAAGTTGAACATGCCGTCGTGAGCGATCAAAGCCTTGAAACGACCGTCGTGGTGACCAGCGAGCCAATAGACGCTGAAGCCACCGAAGCTGGCACCTACGGCGCCGAGGCGGTTCTCATCGATGTATGACTCCTTGCTGACTTCATCGATGGCACTGAGGTAGTCCTTCATGCACTGCCCGCCGTAGTCGCCGCTGATTTCTTCAAGCCATTCCTGACCGAAGCCGGGCAGGCCGCGACGGTTGGGGGCGACGATGATGTAGTCGTTGGCGGCCATCATCTGGAAGTTCCAGCGGTAGCTCCAAAACTGGCTCACGGTGCTCTGCGGTCCGCCTTCGCAGTAGAGCAGGGCAGGGTATTGCTTGTTGGGATCGAAATGAGGTGGATAGATCACCCATGTGAGCATGTCTTTGCCGTCGGTGGTCTTGATCCAGCGCTCTTCCACCTTGCCCATGGTGAGTTGGGCAAAAATCTTATCGTTGACGGTGGTGATCTGCGAGGCTTCGCCCGTGGCAGGGTCAACGCTGAAGAGCTCCGTCGGGTGACTCATTGACTGACGACCGGCGATCAGCTTGTCGCCATTGAATTGCACTGATACATAATTATGTTGGCCTTCCGTCAGCTTCTTGATCTCGCCGTTCTCAAGGTTGAGGGCGTAGAGTTGATCGGTGGCGTAGGCATCGCTGATGAAATATAAGGTCTTGCTGTCGTCGGCCCAGCTGAAGCCCGTGCAGCACTGGTCGAAGGCGGCCGAGTAGTCGGTCTTCTCGCCGGTCTCGAGGTTCATCACAAAGAGACGTTGCTTGTCGGATTCATAGCCGTCGCGTTCCTGGCTCTCCCAAGCCATGTATTTACCGTCGGGCGAGATGACGGGGTTGAGGTCGTAGCCCATCATGCCCTCTGTGAGGTTCTTGCATTCGCCGCTTTGGATGATGTATTGGTAGATGTCGGTATTAGTGGAGAGGGCGTAGTCCTTGCCAACCTTCTTGCGGCAGCAATAGACGAAGCTCTTGCCGTCGGGCAGCCACTGCACCTGCTCCATGCCGCCGAAGGGACGCACGGGTGCTTCCCATTGCTCGCCTGCCATGGCGTCAAACGAAGCTTCGATCTTGCCGTTGCTGAAGTTACCCACGAAGATATGTCCGTAGGTATCGACCCATTGGTCCCAATGGCGGTACATCAGGTCGTTGTTGATGCGTCCGGAGGACTTGTCGAGGTCGGGATAGATGTCGGCCACGGTCTCTTTCAGCTTCACTTCCTTGGTAAAGAGCACCTGGGCGCAGTCGGGCGAATAGAGGAAGCCGTTGATGTCGTCAGCCTCGTTGGAGACGCACTGGCGGCCTGTGCCGTCGGGATTGATCTCCCAGAGTTGCATCACACCGTCGTCGTTGGGGGCGAGGAAACCAATCTTCTTGCCATCGGGGCGCCATTGCGGGCTGTATTCACTTACGTTGGCATCAGAAAGCACGCGGTTGTTGGTGCCGTCGGCGTTCATAATATACAAGGTGGAGCCGCTGCGGTTCTCGGGCACGCTGTAGTAGGTGACGTTATAGACGATTTGCGAATGGTCGGGCGAGAGGCTGTATTCGCCGATGCGGCCCATGGCCCAAAGGACTTCGGGTGTCATGATGTCGGATTGGAGGGTCAATTCCGTTGGTCCGATTTTGTCTTTGCCTTTCGGCTCGGTTTCAGGTTTTTGTGTGTTGCACGATACAATTGCACAAGTGATCATGGCTAACAGGAGGATTTTGTTTTTTCTCATTTGTAATTGATTTTGGAATTTGGGTCAAAATTAGGAAATATTGTGTAACAAACGCTTGGTTCCTAAAAAAATAAAAACTATAGAAATAAATTAATTGAAATTAATAAAATATTTAAAATATTATTGTTATCTTTGCATTGTTAACGATAAAAAAACGAATGAAAATGACACAAAGAATGGAAAAACTGCTTATTTTTGCGAAAAGCAAATGGCTTATGGAAATTGGACAAAGAGTGAACATTAGTCCTTATCTCACCCATTTGAGCGATTGGGTGATGGGTGAAATAGTTGAGGTTGAAAACAACCCCTATAGGGGCACCATTATTGCAGCCAAAGACTCGTTGGGGAGGATCTATTGGGGAGAGAAGGATTATTTTAATCCGATTATTGATGATCAAGAAGGCGAAAAGTTAAAAGATATCATTTGCGAACGCATTCGTCAATTAGAGACTGGCGAAGTAAAGGCTATTTCAAACGAACAAGTCTTTGCTGAAATCCAGAATCGTTATGGCTTTTGAGGTTGTTTGGCATCCTTTAGCCAGTATTGATTTGGAAGGTGAGATTGATTATGTATTTTATGAGTTTGGTTGGGACGCCTCAAAAAGATTATATAATGAGGTGATGGAACGCATCAATCATCTCTCCCAGTTCCCTAAACTTGGTGTAAGATGTGATGGAATCATTGTTTGAAAGAGTAATGAGAAAACGTTTTGTTTTCTTTCTGCTTTTATTCTATCTTTGCCTTGTCAAATAAAACTCTTTACAATGCAAAGGATCGTGAAGGCTTTAGCAGCCGTAAAGCTATTGATGGTGATATTTCTCGTTGCGGGATGCGATGGTCCTAAAAACAATAACAACGGTGAAGTCCAACAAGACAAACCGGAAGTGACTCAGGAGGTTGATAATGGGACTTCCGTGGATGGCCACGAATTCGTGGACTTGGGGCTGCCGAGCGGCACTTTGTGGGCCACCTGCAACGTGGGAGCGGATGCACCGGAAGGCTATGGCGACTATTTTGCCTGGGGCGAGACGGAACCGAAAACCATCTATAGCCTTGATACCTACAAATACAGCACAATAGATGATCGTCTGGCTGCTTCGATAGAAGAAGAAAACGACGAAGATGAACCGGGTCCACCAGCAAGATATCTCTATCCCATCTTCACGAAATACTGCCTCGTTCCGAAGTTTGGATACAATGGCTTTATGGATGATCTAACCGTCTTGCAACCAAACGACGATGCGGCCACCGTCAATTGGGGAAAGGGTTGGTGCATGCCTACCAACGAACAATGGGCGGAACTCTATAACTGCATTCCGAACAAATTGGTCACGCAAAACGATGTGACAGGGCTTCTTTTCACTGCTCCTAACGGCAATACGCTCTTCCTGCCCGTTGCAGGCGAACATGATGACGAGGGCCTTTTTGAAGAGGAAGAGGCCAGTCTTCGCCACGAAAACCTTGGACGTTACTGGTCCAAGTCACTGTATGTCAGTTCGCCGTTTAGTGCGTGGCACTTGTATATCTATTCTTTTGGCAACCGAGATGTGCGCGGTGGCGACCGTTGGTGCGGTTTCCCGGTTAGACCGGTTTGCTCAATCAAAAAAGCTGTAAAAGCTGATGGGGAAGGGCATTCACAGGCTCACACTTTTGTGGATCTCGGCTTGCCAAGCGGTACGCTGTGGGCGGATTGCAATATAGGCGCCGATAGCCCTGAGAGCTATGGCGACTTCTTCGCTTGGGGCGAGACGGAGTCAAAGTACATCTTCCGCTGGGATAACTACAAATACTGCCATTTCGAGAACAATGAGCTTACCAAGTACTGCAACGACACAAGCTATGGCTACAACGGCTTTACCGATGGGCTGTACATCTTGCAGAAGGATGACGATGCCGCCAAGGTCAATTGGGGCAGCGAGTGGAGTGTCCCTAACGATGGGCAATGGATGGAGTTGTACCAAAACACTACGAGCGCTTGGACGACACAGAACGGGGTGGAGGGACAGCTCTTCACGGCACCGAACGGCAACAGTATCTTTTTGCCCGCTGGTGGCATCCGTCATGATGTCGAACGTAGTAAATCAGGCTATCATGGGGTTTATGGCGAATACTGGTCGAATTCATTTAACCAGCGTCATTCGGAGGATGCACATTCATTCCGAATGGATTCATACGACAGCAAACTGTTCGTTAGTGCACGCCAAAATGGCTTGCTCATCCGTCCTGTGCAATATGCTGCTGATGACAAGCACGAGTATGTTGACCTTGGATTGCCAAGCGGTACGCTATGGGCCACCTGCAACGTGGGGGCAACTACTCCGGAAGAGCATGGCGTCAAAGTTGCGTGGGGCGAGATTGCTCCGAAAGATGCATACGAATGGTACAACTATAACTATTGCAGAGGGGAGCATAACTCTTTTATTAAATACTGCCTCGATGCTACCGGCGGCTACAACGGCTTTGTCGATTCTTTGACTGTGTTGTTGCCCGAGGATGATGCCGCCACGGCAAACTGGGGAAGAGGATGGTGTATGCCGACTGCCAAACAGTGGAAGGAGTTGAGGGAGCATACCACCATGACTTGGGTGAAATCGCAAGATTCTAATCTAGGCATCCTGTTTGCTGCCGCAAATGGCAACAGCCTCTTTTTGCCTGCTACCAATAGCATGGATGATGAATTCCCTGGGCCTTCCGTCGAGGGTGCCTACTGGTCGAAAACACTCAATGATAGTGGCGCAGGCCACCCGTGGGTGTTTGTTTTCAATTGTGCTACCGAATATAATGTCTTTTATGACGTTGACCGCTGCGGTGGTTTTTCCGTCCGTCCAGTGCGTTCCACGCCGAAGAAATAAATAATTCTTGTCATGTTACAAATCTATTGCCGCAACACCAAAACAACCAAGAGCTTTCCCGAAGGCACCACGCTTCAGGAGATGCTTCCTGAATTTGATTTCGACAAACCATACGAGATTGTCTCCGCACGTGTGAACAACGTGCCGCAGGGACTGAAGTTTCGTGTCTATAATAACCGCGACATTGAGTACGTCGATGGCCGCGATCCTTCAGGAGCGCGTATCTACTTCCGCTCGCTTTGCTTCCTGCTGAGCAAGGCTGCCCGAGATGTGTTCCCGGGTTCGAAGATCTATATGGAGAACCCCATCTCCAACGGCTATTTCTGCAACTTCCACAAGGCTGATGGCTCGGAAGTGACCGACGATGACATTGAACGGATCCGTCAGCGGATGCAGGAGATCGTCAACAAGGATATTCCTTTCCATCGCTACGAGGTGCAGACTGAAGAGGCGGTGCGCATCTTCCGCGAGCTGGGCTATGACGATAAGGTCAAACTCATCGAATCCAGCGGACAGGTCTATATGGACTATTATACGCTGGGTAACACAGCCGATTATTATTACGGACGTCTGGTGCCTTCCGCTGGCTATCTCAAGTTGTGGGGATTGGAACGCTATTACCACGGCCTGTTGCTGCGTGTCCCAGATCGGCATGATCCCAGCCGATTGGCGCCTTTTGTCCCGCAACCCAAGACCTTCGAGATGTTCAACGAAAACCTGAAATGGAACATCATCATGGGCCTCAACAATGTGGGCGACGTGAATCAGGCTTGCCTGAATGGCCTTGCCAATGTGCTGATCAAAGTCTCGGAAGCACTTCAGGAGAAAAAGATCGTGCAGATTGCCGAAGAAATATACAATCGTTTCCAAGGGGAGAACGGTGTGCGCGTGGTCCTGATCACTGGACCGAGCAGTAGCGGTAAGACCACCTTCTGCAAACGTCTTAGCGTCCAGCTATTGGCATGTGGGCTCAAGCCGTTGTCGTTCTCGACAGACGATTATTTCGTGAATAGGGAAGACACCCCGAAACTGCCCAATGGCGCCTACGACTTCGACAACTTCGAGGCCGTGCAACATGAGATGCTGCAGCGCGACTTGCTGAAACTGTTGGCAGGGGAGGTGGTCGATATCCCGGAGTTCAATTTCGTGACGGGCAAACAGGAGTACAACGGCAAGCAACTCCATCTGGATGCCAACACCGTGGTGCTTCTTGAAGGAATCCATGCGCTCAATCCGAAGTTGACCGACCATATCGACGATGCGCTCAAGTTCCGTATCTTCATCAACACCTTGACCAGCACCTCGCTCGACGACCACAATATCATTCCCACCTACGACATCCGCCTGCTGCGCCGTATCGTCCGCGACTATAACAAAGGAGCGTTCACTGCACGTCAGACTATTGAGCAGTGGCCAAACGTCATCGCCGCAGAGGAGCAATGGATTTATCCCTATCAGGAAAATGCTGACATGATGTTCAACTCCTCGTATCTATTGGAGTTTGCTGTCATGCGTAACCATGCCGAGACTATCCTTGCCAGCGTCCCGAAGAACTGTTCGGCTTACACCGAAGCGCATCGCTTGTTGCATTTCATCCATTATTTCACGCCGGTTCCAGACAAGGAGATCCCGCAAACCTCGATGATTCGCGAATTTATTCAATAAAAAAAGACGGCCAAAAGCCGTCTTTTTTGTCGATGTAGCGGGAATGAGAATTGAACTCATGACCTCCGGGTTATGAATCCGACGCTCTAACCTGCTGAGCTATCCCGCCATGTTTCGAGCCGCAAAAGTACTACTTTTTTTGTTTCAAACAACTATTTTTGGAATTTTTTTTTGGTATGGTTTTTGAACTTTAAAAGATTTTGTTCTTGATTAAAGAATTATTTATACTTTTGCACATCTTTTAAATAAACCAACTGAATATGAAAAAGCTTGTATTATTGATCGGCGTCCTTGTCATGATGGCAGGCGTCGCTATGGCTCAGGATACCAAAACTCCTCAAAACGGTCCTGAGATTGAGTTTGAGAAAGTGGTTCACGACTATGGTGAGATTCCTTACAATGGCAATGGCGAATGCGAGTTTAAGTTCACCAACACCGGTAACGAACCTCTGATCATCCAAAAACCCAAATCGAGCTGCGGCTGCACCGTCCCTTCATGGCCGAAGGAACCTATCCTTCCAGGCGAGTCTGAGGTAATCAAAGTTACCTACAAGACTACTCGTGTTGGCGCCATCAACAAATCCGTAACAGTGACCTCCAACGCTGTCAAGAATGGTACCGTGGTCCTGCGCATCAAGGGCAAGGTGCTTGAACAGCCTACCGAAACCATGCCTGAAAAAGAGACTGGCATTGGAACTCCGGTCAACAAGAATTAAGAATTTAGATTAAGAATTCAATATGCCACAAATTTCTAAAAAAGGACAAGAGCTTCCTCAATCAGCGATTAGGAAGCTCGTTCCATTTGCTGACGCCGCCAAGGAACGCGGTATCCATGTGTATCACCTCAATATCGGTCAGCCGGACATCGAGACTCCTAAAGGGGCTCTTGCCGCTCTCGCCGATACAGCCCGTGAGCTTCCTGCAAGTCACGGCGTGCTGGAATACAGCCATTCCGCTGGTATCCCGAGCTACCGTCGCGCTCTCTGCAACTATTACCACCGTCACGGCATCGACGTCACGCCGAACCAAGTCATCGTCACCACTGGCGGCAGTGAAGCCCTTCAGATGGCCTTCACCGTGTGCCTGAACCCTGGTGATGAGATAATCATTCCTGAGCCTTATTATACCAACTATAACACCTTCGCCAAGCTGTGCGATGCCAAGATCGTCACGATCCCCAGCGACATCAAGACAGGCTTTGCCTTGCCTCCCATCGAGGACTTCGAGAAAGCCATCACGCCTCGTACCAAGGCCATCATGATCTGTAACCCCAACAACCCCACGGGTTATCTCTACACTCATGAAGAATTGCTGAAAGTGGCTGGTCTGGTCAAAAAATATGACCTCTATCTCTTTGCTGACGAAGTGTATCGTGAGTTCTGCTATGATGGACACAAGCATTTCAGCGTGATGCAGCTTGAAGGATTGGAGCGCAACACTATTCTGTTCGACTCCGTCTCGAAGCGCTATAGCGCCTGCGGTGCTCGTGTGGGCTGCATGGTGACTCGTAACAGCGAGGTCTATGCCATCGCCATGCGTCTGGCTCAGGCTCGTCTGTCACCACCGAGCTTCGGTCAGATCTTCGCTGAAGCTGCCGTGGATACCCCACAGTCGTATTTCGACAAAGTGCAGGCTGAATATGTGGCTCGCCGTAACGTCATCGTCGAGGGCATCAACAAGATCCCGGGCTGCTTCTGCCCGATGCCTAAAGGCGCTTTCTACACCGTCATCGATTTGCCGGTGGACGACAGCGACAAGTTCTGCCAGTGGCTGCTCACCGATTTCAGCTATAACGGCGCTACCGTGATGTTGGCCCCTGCCACAGGTTTCTACGTGGATCCTGAGGAAGGTCGCCATCAAGCTCGTATCACCTACTGCCTCTGCATTGAAGACCTGAAGGCTGCCATCAAGTGCCTGGAGGAAGCCTTGAAGGAGTATCCGGGGAGGATTAGGAGATAAGAGATAAAAGTAAAAAGATAAAAGTTAAAAGATAAAAGTTAGTGGATGTCTCGGTGAGGCATCCACTATTTTTATTTCAGGATTTCTGACAGTGCAGCGCGGAACTCTGGCATCGGACAGTGCGTGTCGCGTTCGATGATCAAGGTCTTGAGTCCGGCGAAAGGCATGATCTCTGCTTCAATGTCCTTTAAGGAACGGCTTGACCCGAAATAGGCAGGGGCGAAGCCTTCCCAAAACTTGATGGCGGTGGCTTTGTCCATGTGGAAAGTCTCTTTGATGAAGCTTTCGTCGCTGAGCTTGCAACAGACATACACCATCCCAACGTCGAAGAGGTGGTTTCCATAGCAGAAGTCTCCGAGGTCGATGAAATAGCGTTTCTCGCCGACAAAGATGGCATTGGAGAATTGAAGGTCGCCGTGGATGGCAGTGTCCTCGTCTGGAACGCTGCTGATGAAACGGCTCAGTTTATCTTTTTCGTCTGCCGTGAAAAACGGGTTTTCGCTCAGAAGACGACGGTAGCGGTCTTTCACGTTTTCAAACTGGGTCATGTCAATGTGGGTGGCATGTAGCTGCAAGCACATCTGTGCAAATTCCTCAGCATATTGTCTTGCCATCTCTGGATGGTCGCCTATGGCGCGAGAAAAAGACTTTTTCCCGAGGATGCGGTGAAAGCGGATCCCATAACGGCCGTCCTCTGTCACTACATAATCTCCGGGTTCCGGCGTTGCGATGCCCATGTCATACACCTTTCGGGCGAGTTTCATCTCGTCCAAAGGCTGCTGGATCTTGCCTGGAAAATAGAGTTTTAGCATCACCGACGGGTCGGTCTTGTGGTCGTAGCTTTCTCCATTGGCACCGCCACCTGAAAGTACGTAGTCGTTCAAGCTTATTTTGATGGCTTCCATGTTATTATGATGATGTTGATTTGCAAAAATAGAAAAAAATCAATATTTTTGCTGTTTAATAAAAATCTGAGATGAGAGAAAGATCGAAACGATTCAACCCGATCACGGACAGAAGCAGTGAGATTATCGCGTTTTTGATGGCTTCGCCCGACATGCCACAGGACGAAGAACTTCGTTTCAAGATAGGCCTTTCTGTAGAAGAAGCCGTCGAGAATGTGGTGCGCTATGCGTACGATGGCGGTATCGGCTGGCTCGAAGCCGGTACGAGCCTGGATCACGACACGTTGGTCCTTACCATCGAGCTTCGCGATGCCGGGATGCCCTTCAACCCTTTGGAGATTCCCGATCCCGACATCACCCTTCCTGCCAACGAACGTGAAATCGGTGGACTGGGGATCTATCTGTGCAAGAAGATGATGGACAGCATCAGCTATCGCTATGAGGATGGCAACAATGTGCTTACCATGACGAAAAAACTGAAAAATGAAAGGTAATATAATGGATGTGACAATAACAAAAGATGAAGGCAAGACCTTCGTGAAACTTGATGGGCGGATCGATACGACTAATGCCGATCAGTTTCAACACGACATCCTTCCGCTGATGGGTGGCGACAATCTAGATATCGACATTGACTGTTCGGGAATGAATTACACTTCGTCGCAGGGGTTGCGTATCTTCCTCATGCTGCAAAAAAGCGTCATGTCCCGTGGAGGCAAACTCGTGATGCGCAACATGAATCCCCTGGTGAAAGAAGTGTTCGACATCACGGGGTTCTCGAATATCATCACCATTATTTAATCGGCAGGCCTTATGAGACTTGATATGCACTGTGAGATGATACTCGACGAGTACCATGAAAAAATGCCCTTTTACGAGAAGATGAAATCCATCGTGACTGAGCGGCTGGGTGCCTGCTTGGAGGAGAACAAGATCGTGGTTGCGGGTCTCGAGTCGCGCATCAAGAGCGAGAAAAGCTTGACGGGAAAACTGGAGTTGAAGGGTAGCAAATACCAAACATTGGACGATATCACCGATATTCTTGGCGTTCGTATCATCACCTATTATAGTGATGAAGTGGATGTCATTTCTGCCTTGGTGGAGAAGCTGTTTGACATTGACTGGGACAACTCGGTCGATAAACGAAAGATGCTGGAAATAGACCGTTTCGGATATATGTCGTTGCATTATGTGTGCCGTATTCCTGAAAGGATGTATCATGATCCAGCCATGCCCCAGCTGAACCAGATTCGGTTCGAATTGCAGATGCGTAGCACGTTGCAGCATGTTTGGGCCAACATGTATCACGATATGGGCTATAAGAGCGATGTGGAGATCCCTGCCGAATACCAGCGTAACATGAGCCGGTTGGCGGGGATGCTGGAACTTGTCGATGAGCAGTTTAGCCGTATTCGCAAAGAGATCAACGACTATCGTCGTAACGTACAGGCATTGGTGGCGAGTGGCGACTTCGACGAGGTGCCGCTGAATGGCGATACCTTCCGTAGCTTCCTCGAGCTGAAGCCCTTCCAACGTCTTGCCGACAAGATCGCCGCCATCAACCAGGCGGAGCTCTACGAGGACGACCTGATGTCGTATTGCCATATCCTGATGTTGATGGGTATGAGGACCATTGGCGATGTCGTGCGTATGCGCAACGAAAACGAGGAGGGAGCCTATCAATTGGCACTGATACAATTGGCTGGAACGGGCCTCGACATCGTGGCATATTCCGTGGTCCTTCAAAATATTTGCATCGTCTATATCTTGACGCAAGGCTTCGGCGAAGCTGGGCTGGAGCGCATGTTCAAATTGCTCTACGGTGAAAGCGAATATAATGTCCAGCGTGCCCATCGTATTTATGAACAAGCCAAAAAGATCAACCTAATCTAAGGCCATGAACAATCCTCTTGACACCACATTCTTTGATGATGCAGTGAAATTTGCGCTCGAAGCCCATCATGGCACTGAACGCAGGGGCAAGGGCTATCCCTATCTCATCCACCTCATGGAAGCTGCGACCATTGTGGCTACTATCACCAACGACCAGGAGATGCTGGCCGCTGCCATATTGCATGACACGGTGGAGGACACCGATGTCACCTTGGAGCAGATCCGTGAAAGGTTCGGCGATCGGGTGGCACAACTCGTCCATTTGGAGACTGCCCCCATGGATTCCACGATGACATGGCGTGAGAGAAAAACAGCTCAGGTTAAACAGCTTGAAGCTGCTACCTATGACAGCAAAGTGGTGGCACTTGGCGACAAGCTCTCCAACATGCGGGGTATCGCTTGGGATTATCGTCAGATTGGTGACAAGGTCTGGAGCATTTTTCACGCTCAAAACGGGAAGAAAGATGTGGAGTGGTATTATCGCTCCTTGGCGGAAGCCATGAAGGAATTGTCGGACACCTTGGCCTATCAGGAGTTTGTAAGGCTGCTGGAAGAGACGTTTGCAGATCGTCCCGTCAATAGATGAGATATTTCTCGCGAATGGCCTTGAATTTGTCGAGGTCGGATTGCCATGAGGCACGGATGCTCTCCATGCTTTTTCCGTTTTCGATTTGTTGCTTCAACAAGTTGTTGCCCGAAAGGAGGTTGAAATACTTGGTGAAGAACGTCTTGTCCTTGAGTTGCTGATAGGCCTCAATAAGCCATTCCAGCTGTAGCTGGTTAGCGTTGGCTTTATAACCGTGAGCATATTCGGTCAGATCCATGCCTTTGCAACGTTGTCCTTCCAGCAAGGGCTTGGAGGCACCGCTTTTGCTTTCAGGGGTAAATGCATAATCGCCCCGCATGTCGGGATGTCCGAAGACCTGGAAAGGCTTGTCGGTGCCGCGCCCTACGCTCACGATGGTGCCCTCAAAGAAGCACAAGGAAGGGTAGAGGTAAACCGACTCCCAGTTGGGAAGGTTGGGAGAGGACCTCACAGGCAGCTCGTAGATGGCATCGCGGTCGTAGCCTGGGATTGAGACCACGGTAAGCTCGCAGTGGACTTTGTTCTTCATCCAGCCTTCGCCGTTCACCATCTTGCCATATTCGCCGATGGTCATGCCATAGACAACAGGCACTGGATGCATGCCTACGAAGGAGGCGTTGGCAGCTTCCAGCACTGGACCATCAATATAGAATCCGTTGGGGTTGGGACGGTCAAGCACGATGACGGGGATGTCTTTCTCAGCGCAAGCTTCCATAACGTACGTCAGGGTGGAGATGTAGGTGTAGAAACGCACGCCCACGTCTTGGAGGTCGAACAGCATGACATCGATATCCTTGAGCATCTCGGGCGTGGGTTTTTTGGTCTTCCCATAGAGTGAGGCGATTTCGATGCCCGTCTTCTCGTCCTTCCCATTGGTGATCTTTGCGCCGGCATCGGCAGTGCCACGGAAGCCATGTTCTGGCGTGAAGATCCGCTTCACGTTGATGCCGGAAGCCACTAGCGTATCAACCAGATGTGTTTGGCCGACAATGCTGGTCTGATTGGCCACAACGCCCACGTTTTGGTCGGTGAGCAAACGAAAATAGTTCTCGGTGTCAAGAGCTCCTGACACATATTCTTCCTTCGGAATCAGGCGGATCGACTGGGCCTTGCCTTGGAAAGCGAAGCTAATCCCAAGAGCCAGAAAGAGGATGCAGCGTGTGATATTTCTCATTTTGCAATTCATAATTCGATGATGATTCGTATTTTTGCAAAAATAATGCAAAATCTTTCAAAAAGGCATGTCAGGCTCGAAATTCATCTCCGATAGGTTGTTTTCGCTGTCCAAGAATCATCTTTCTTCGACGGTGATGCGTCTCGCTGTGACTAGTGTGGCTTTGGCAATCGCGGTGATGCTCATCTCGCTGGCCGTGGTGGTGGGTTTCAAAAACCAGATTCGCGACAAGGTGATCGGTTTTGTGGCGCCCATCCATATCCAGACGCTTGACAGGAACGAATCGTTTGAGGAGCAGCCTTTTGTGCTAGATGAGCGATTGAAAAAGGCCTTGGAGACGACGCCGGGCATTCGGCATTATCAATTGGTGGCCGACAAGGCGGGGATGATCAAGACGGAAGAGGAAATCCAAGGCGTGGTCATGAAAGGTGTGGGACCGGATTACGATTGGAATTATTTCAAGGATTGCCTTGTGGATGGTGAGGTGCCTCAGTATGAAGAGGGTGAACGGTCCAATGATGTCATGGTCTCGAAGGCGATTGCCGATAAGATGTTGCTTTCGGTAGGCGATCCAGTTCGCGTGTGGTTCATCGACGAGGACATGCAGGCGCGTGGCAGGAAATTCAATATCACCGGTATCTTCGTGACGGGACTTTCGGAGTTCGACGAGCGTTATGTGTTTTGCGACTTGGATCAGATCCGGCGATTGAATCATTGGGAAGATGACGAGACTGGTGTGGTGGAAGTTTGGATCGACGACATGGATGCAATGGCGGAAATCAACGATGCGCTGTATTATAGTATTCCTGGCACACTGGCCTCTTATACCGCTCGTGAGAGCAACCCGAAGATATTCGACTGGCTTGATTTGCTGGATACCAACGTTTGGCTGATTTTGGTCCTGATGTTTCTTGTTGCCGGCATCACGGTGATCTCCATGCTGCTGATCATCATTATTGAGAAGACCTCAACCATCGGTCTGCTGAAAGCCATGGGTGCATCCAATCGCTTTGTCCGTAAGGTCTTCATGCAACGATCCATCCGTATCTTGCTGATTGGCATGGTCATCGGAAACTTGATTGGCTTGGGATTCTGCCTACTGCAGTATTATACGGGTGTTTTTCGTCTCGATCCCGCTACTTATTATCTTTCCTCTGTTCCAGTTGAGATGCACTTCAGCACGGTGCTGCTGGTTAATGTGAGCACTTTCATCCTTTGGATTCTGATGCTGCTGATTCCTACTGGCATCATCAACCGCATCCGTCCTTCACGCTCCATCCGGTTTGAATAATTTATAATCATTCTAAAATACGATATAGGTATTTGTTTTTCCAAAAAAGCAGTATTTTCACAGCTTGAAATGATTATGAAAAAACTTTTGGAAAAACATGATGAAAAACTTTGTTATTGAGCCGTTGAAAGGTTTCGGTGAAATACCTTTCGGAATGTCTTTGGATGATGCCGTGAAGATGCTTGGTTCACCCAATTATTATGAGGAACTTAGCGATATGGAGGAGACGGGGAACCGTTCCATCTATTATGAGTATGAGGATTTGGAAACCAACATTTATTTTGAGGGCATCACCAAATCGGTAGCTGCTTGTTTCGAAACGGAGAATCACGATGCAATACTATATGGCACCAAGGCATTCGATCTGAATCGCGCCGAAGTGATCGAGCTGATGCGTGAAAACGGCTTCAAGGAGTTGGAGGAGGAAGACGAGGACGGTGAGCACCGCATTTCCTTTGAGGATGCGCTGATCGATTTCTTCTACGATGGTGACAAGATGACTGCCATCAGCTGGGGCGTGCTCGTTGACGACCAAGGAAACATTATTTAGATAAGAGTTAAGAGATAAAAGATAAAAGTTCCTGACGGGATCCAACTTTTATCTTTTATCTTTTATCTTTTCATTCTCGGATGATACTCCATTAGCGTTTCTCTCAACAAATCATCTGAAATATGGGTATAGATTTCGGTGGTGCTGACGCTGGCATGGCCGAGCATCTGTTGTACGGCCAGTAAGTTGGCGCCGCCTTCCAGGAGATGGGTGGCGAAGCTATGCCTGAAGGTATGCGGGCTGATGGACTTGCTGATACCGTTGCGTTCAGCCAACTCTTTCACTAACAGAAACACTGTCTGACGGGTGAGGCCAGTGCCACGACTGTTCAGGAAAACGGTATCGGTAAATTTTGGTTTTGGCGTGATGTGCAACCTTGCGCCATTGATGTATTGATACAGGATTTTCAGGCTGGAGTCGCCGATGGGGACGAGCCTTTCCTTGCTGCCTTTGCCGAAGATGCGGAGGAATCCGTCTTCTTTATAGATATCGCTGATTTGTAGGCTGATGAGTTCAGAGACGCGCAGGCCGCAGCCGTACATCACCTCTATCATGGCTTTGTTGCGGTGACCGTTGGGTAGGCTGAGGTCGATGCTGTCAATCATCTTTTGGATCTCAGGGTAGCTTAACACTTCAGGCAGATGCCGTCCTCTTGATGGCGATGTGATGAGTGCTGTGGGGTCCTTCGTGGCCAGGTTCTCTTGGAGAAGGAAACGGTAAAACGACTTCAGCCCTGAGAGGATGCGCGTTTGTGAGCTGGCGCCGATATTCAGGTCGTAAAGATAGGCAAAGAAATTCTCGATAGTGTCCTGGTTGATATCGTTAACCTCTGTGGAGATGTTTTGGCTTTCGAGGTATTGCAGAAACAAGTTGACATCATGGCAATAGGCCTCCACGCTGTTGTCGGACAGCGACAGCTCCAGCCTCAGATGGTCGGCGTAGTGCTTGATGAGATTCTTGTTGATGTTTTCCATATAGTCTAAAAAATAGAGACGCCGTATGGCGTCTCTATTCTTTTTTAATCCAAAGTGTGGATCACCAGACCGGATCTGAGTTTAGGCTCAAACCATGTGGTCTTGGGCGGCATGATGTTGCCGGTGTCGGCGATGTCGATGATCTGCTTCATGCTCACTGGATAGAGCGCGAAGGCGACCTTCATCTCACCGCTATCAACGCGACGTTTCAGCTCGCCGAGGCCACGGATGCCGCCAACGAAGTCGATACGCTTGTCGGTGCGGAGGTCTTTGATGCCCAGGATCTTGTCGAGGACAAGGTTGCTGAGGATGGTGACATCCAACACGCCGATGGGATCGTTGTCATCGTAGGTGCCGGGTTTGGCCGTCAAGCTGTACCATACGCCCTCGATGTACATCGAGAAGTTGTGTAGCTTGTTAGGCTTGTACTCGGTATCGCACTCACAGTGGCAGGGGAACTCGCACTTGCAGGTGCCGCCATCCTTGGTGCAGTTGCATTTGCACTCGATGTCGAAGTTCTCTTGCAAGGCCTTGAAGAAGTCCTTGGTGCTGAGACCGTTGAGGTCTTTCACGACGCGGTTGTAGTCGATGACGTTCAACTGGTTGTCGGGGAAGATGACGGTCATGAAGTAGTTGTACTCTTCCTTGCCGGTGTGGGCAGGGTTGTGCTCTTTCTTCTCTTGACCTACGAGGGCGGCAGCAGCGCTACGGTGGTGACCGTCGGCGATGTACATGGCCGGGACCTTCTTGTCGAACAGTTCGACGAGGCGGGCGATGGTGGCCTTGTCGTCGATGACCCAGAAGCGATGGCCGAAGCCGTCTTCCTTGGCGATGAAGTCGTAGATGGGCTTCTCAGCAGTGATCTTGCTCACGATGGCGTCGATTTCGGCGACGGCAGGGTAGGCGAAGAACACAGGCTCCACGTTGGCGTTGGTGAGGCGGACGTGCTTCATGCGGTCCTCTTCCTTGTCTTTACGGGTAAGCTCATGCTTCTTGATGACCTTGTTGACATAGTCTTCGCTGTAAGCGCAGGCCACGATGCCATATTGCCAGTGGGCGTTGGCATCGGTGGGGTTCATGCTTTGGGCGTAGATGTAGAGCTTTTCCTCTTGGTCCTGCTTGATCCATCCGAAGTCTTTGAAAGAGTTGAAGTTCTCAACGACTTTCAGATAGGTCTCGAGGTCGCTGTCCTTGTGGCCTTCAGGAAGGTCGATTTCGGCCTTGGTCACATGGAGCAGGCTGTATGGGTTGCCTTCGCATTCCTTGCGTGCTTCTTCAGTGTTCAGCACGTCGTATGGACGGGAGGCGAGTTTCTGGACGATATCCACGCCGGGACGCCATCCTTTGAAAGGTTTAATGACTGACATGTTAGTTTACAGTTTGCAGTTTACAGTTTATAGTTGGTTGTTTTCAGTTTGTAGGGAGACAATCAACGCGCCTGCCATCTTGGTAAGCTCGATCAGCTCATTTCGGATGTCGTTCGACTGTTCTTCGTCGATGGCTTTCCTGTAGAGCAATGTCGCTGTATAGCTGACACAGGAGCGGATGTAGCCCTTGGCCTCTTGAAGATAACCTATGAAAGCGCTTTTGCTTGCCGAGGAACCTTCAACGATGTTCTTAGTAATCATTGATGCAGCTTCAAAGAACTTCTTGGAGACCATTTTGTCGCCATCGTTCTGGACGTTGTCGTAAATAGCTAGGACGGCGTTGGAGAACATCAGCGACTTGTGGTAAATACGGAGATTTTCAAATTTGAAAAAGGGGGCTGCTTTCTGATTTTCTATTGGTGTCATGATTTATTTGTTCACTTGGAAACGCTTGTTGCCAGTCTTGAAGAAATCGGCGATTTGGTTAGCGGCTGCAAGACCGGCATTGATATTGGCTTCTTCTGTTTGGGCGCCCATCTTCTTGGGTGTGGCAAAATAACGGCCTTCAAAGGCTTTGAATTCAGCGTCGGCATCCGGCATGATGTCGGTGATGTACTTGAGGTCGGAGCGTTCGGCCATCAGCTTGAGCAGTTCGGGCTCATTGATGACTTCCTTACGGGCGGTGTTCACGAGGATGCCGCCTTTGTGCATCTTGTTGACCACAGCGTAGTTGATGCTCTGCTTGGTCTCGGCGGTTGCCGGGATGTGCAGGCTGACGACGTCGCAGGTCTCGAAGAGAGCGTCGCGGTTGGCAACGGCGTGCACACCGGCTTCTTCGATCTTCTCAGCGGGGACGAACTCGTCGAAGGCATAGACATCCATGCCGAAGCCCTTGGCAATGCGGGCGACGTTGCGACCCACGTTACCGAAGGCGAGGAGGCCGAGTTTCTTGCCCATCAACTCAGAACCTGACTTGCCGTTGTAGAAGTTACGGACGGCATAGACCAACATGCCCATGACCAGCTCGGCAACAGCGTTGGAGTTCTGGCCAGGAGTGTTCATGGCGACGATGCCTTTGGCGGTGCAAGCCTCGAGGTCGAGGTTGTCGTAGCCGGCGCCGGCACGGACGACGATCTTCAGGTTGTTGGCGTGGTCGATGACTTCTTTTGTCACCTTGTCGGAACGGACGATGAGGGCATCGGCGTCGGCAACGGCCTTGTAGAGGTCATTGACATCGGTATATTTTTCCAAAAGAGCCAGTTCATAGCCGTTCTTTTCAACGACTTCGCGGATACCATCAACGGCGATCTTGGCGAAAGGTTTTTCTGTAGCTACTAATACTTTCATAGTTATTCAGTTGTTTGTTTGTCATTTTTGGCACCCCTCTGGGGTGCTAGCTCTATAGGAGATTTTAACCCCCTATAGAGCTAGCACCCGCAGAGCGGATGCAATCAAATTCTTATTTGTTCGCTTTTTCGAAATCTTGCATGCACTGCACCAGGGCTTCGACAGCCTCGATTGGGCAAGCGTTGTAGAGGCTGGCACGGAAGCCGCCGACTGAACGGTGACCCTTGATGCCGACCATGCCGCGCTCCTTGGCGAAGGCCATGAAGGCGTCTTGCTTGTCTTCGTAACCGGGGGCCATGACCCAGCAGTGGTTCATGATGGAACGGTCTTCCTTCTCGGCGGTGCCGACGAACATGCTGTTGCGGTCGATCTCTTCATAGAGCATGTTGGACTTCTTGGTGTTAATCTTGTTCATAGCCTCGACGCCACCAATGGTGTCCTTCAGCCACACGAGGGTCTCGTGCATCATGAAGATAGGCAGTACCGGAGGAGTGTTGAACATGCTGATGTTCTTGGCTTCTTCTGCAGCGTGGGTGCGGAAGTCAACCATTGTCGGCAGCGGGTTCATGTAGGCGCGGTCGCCGATGTTGCCGAGGATGTCTTTCTTCACGATGACGAAGGTCACGCCAGCGGGGCCGACGTTCTTCTGGGCACCACCGTAGATAAGGCCGTACTTCTTCACGTCAACGGGACGGCTCATGATGTCGGAGCTCATGTCAGCGACGAGCATGATGGGGCAGTCCATGTCGTACTTGATCTCAGTACCGTAGATGGTGTTGTTGGTTGTGATGTGGAAGTAGTCGGCATCCATCGGGATGGTGTAGCCTTTCGGGATGTAGGTGTAGGTCTTGTCTTCGCTGCTGGCGACGATGTCAACCTTACCGAACAGCTTGGCTTCCTTGGCGGCCTTCTTGGCCCAGACACCAGTCTGGAGGTAGGCAGCCTTGGTCTTCATGAGGTTGGCGGGCACAGTGAAGAACTGTGTGCTAGCACCACCACCGAGGAAGAGAACTTCGTACTCCTCAGGGATGTTGAGGAGGTCGCGCCACAGCTGACGGGTCTCAGCCATGATGCGCTCCCAACCTGGGGTGCGGTGTGAAATCTCAGCGATACCGATGCCGGTGTTGTCGAAATCGTAAAGTGCCTTGACGGTGCTTTCGATGGCCTGTTTAGGCAAAACGCAGGGGCCTGCGTTGAAGTTATAAGCCTGTTTCATTTTGTGTAATTAATATTAAGTTGTTTAATAATTAATAATGTCAAAAAGTGCGGCAAAGGTACAACTTAAAAACCGGTTTAACAACCTTATTTCAAAATAAAAACCATTTTAAAAAAAATATCAAAGAAAAGCTTGCCAGTTCAAAAAATAGTTGTACTTTTGCACACTCAAAATTTAAAGGAAAGAAAGCGATGAAAAAAGACATTCACCCAAAGAACTATCGTCTGGTTGTTTTCAAAGATATGTCCAATGAACAGACTTTCATGTCACGTTCAACCATCAACACCAAGGACACCATCGTCTGGGAAGACGGTAAGGAATATCCTCTGGTGAAACTTGAAATCTCCAGCACTTCACACCCTTTCTATACTGGTAAGATGAAACTCGTCGATAGCGCCGGTCGCGTTGATAAGTTCAACAACAAGTACAAGAAGTTCTTCGAAAAGAAGGAAAAGTAATTCCAGTATTTTTACAGGTGTTGCAGATAAGAAGCTCTCGAAGTGTTCGTCTTCGAGGGCTTTTTTTATCAAAAACAACCATGTGGCACTATTCTTGACCAATACACCGCCACATTATATATATAAGTTACTGCTGACAAACTGTCAGCGCCAATTGAACATGAAAGTATTAGACGAAGACTTTTTGATGAGCGATGTGATGGATTCCAACAATCCGGATTTCATCCCTGTGCTGACCATTGATGACATCCATATCTCGCATGATGATGAGGTGCCGGAAGAGCTGCCTATCCTGCCGCTCCGCAACTCGGTGCTTTATCCTGGCGTCGTCATCCCTATCACGGTGGGGCGCGACAAGTCAACACAACTGGTCAAAGAATACTATAAGAAAAGAAAGCCCATCGGCGTGGTGGCGCAAAAGGACTCCAATGTGGAGGATCCCGGCATCGCCGACCTGTATCCCGTGGGTACTGTAGCCCAGATCCTCAAGACCCTTCAGATGCCCGATGGCAACCTTACCGTCATTATTCAAGGCAAGCGTCGTTTCGAGATGCTGGAGCTGAAACAGCTGGATCCTTATTTCATCGCCACTGTCCAGCCCTTTGAAGCCTCGACGGAAGTGCCTCGCGACCGTAAGTTCAAGGCGTTGATCCAATCCGTGAAAGAGCTTGCCGTTCAGGTGATCTCACGTAACCAACGGCTTCCAGAAGAAGCCGGCTTCGCCATCAAGAACATCGACGATCCGGTGTTCCTGCTCAACTTCGTGGCAAGCAACGTCGAAACGGATCTGCCTTCCAAACAGCTATTGCTCGAATGCACCAATGTGGTGGATATGGCCAACAACTTGCTGGGCATCCTTACCAACGCGCAACAGATGATCGAGCTGAAACAGCAGATCCAAAGCAAGGTGAAGACCGATCTCGACAAGCAGCAGCGTGAGTTCTTGCTTAACCAGCAACTGCGTACCATCCAAGAGGAATTGGGCGGTACCCCCAATGAACAGGACATCAGGGAACTGCAGACGAAGGCCAAGAAAAAGAAATGGTCGAAAGAGGTGCAGGAGGTGTTTGAACGCGAACTCAAGAAGCTCGAGCGCACCAACCCGCAGGCTGCTGAATACGGCATCCAACTCAATTATTTGCAATATCTGGTGGACCTGCCATGGATGGAATACACCAAGGACAACTTCGATCTGAAACGGGCTCAAAAGATTCTTGATGCCGACCATTATGGCCTCGACAAAGTGAAGGAACGCATCATCGAGCATCTAGCGGTATTGAAGCTGAAGAACGACATGAAAGCCCCGATCCTGTGTCTGGTTGGCCCTCCCGGCGTAGGTAAGACTTCGTTGGGCAAGTCGATCGCCCGTGCCTTGAACCGTAAATATGTCAGAATGTCACTTGGTGGCCTTCGCGACGAATCGGAACTCCGTGGTCACCGCAAGACCTATATCGGCGCCATGCCGGGACGTATCATCCAGAACCTCCGTAAAGTCAAATCGGGCAATCCCGTTTTTGTGCTTGATGAGATTGACAAGGTGAGTGGCAACAACATCAACGGCGACCCGCAAGCTGCGCTGCTTGAGATCCTGGATCCGGAGCAGAACTCCACCTTCTACGACAACTTCCTGGAGCTGGACTACGACCTCTCCAAGATCCTGTTCATCGCCACCGCCAATACGCTTTCGACCATCCATCCCGCGCTCCGCGACCGTATGGAGATCATTGACCTAAGCGGTTATCTCCGTGAAGAGAAGTTCGAGATTGCCAAGCGTCACCTGATTCCTAAACAACTCAAGGAACACGGCATGGATAGCAAGCAGATCACCTTCCCTAAAGATATCGTGATGCAGATCATCGACGACTACACCCGTGAGGCTGGCGTCCGTAACTTGGAACGCAAGATCGCCGATGTGATGCGTGCCCGTGCCAAGGATGTGGTGATGGAACAGGCGGTGGAGAAGAGGGTAACGGTGAGCGAACTGCGTAAGGTATTGGGAGTACCGATGCACCACGATGAGGACGAGGTGAAACACACGATGCCTGGCGTGGCTACCGGTCTGGCTTGGACAGCCGTCGGAGGCGAGCTGCTTTCCATCGAAGTGAGTCTCAGCCGCGGCATGGGACATCTCTCGCTGACAGGCAACCTCGGTGATGTGATGAAAGAGTCGGCTACCATCGCCTACGAATTCATCAAGGCACACGCCTCGCTGCTGGAGATCAACCCTGAGGTGTTCGATGCATGGAATGTCCATGTCCATGTGCCGGAAGGCGCTACCCCCAAGGATGGCCCTTCGGCAGGTATCACCATGCTAGCTGCCTTGACATCTGCCTTCACGCAACGTAAGGTGAAGAGCCAGCTGGCCATGACGGGTGAGATTACCCTGCGTGGTCGCGTGCTACCTGTAGGCGGCATCAAGGAAAAGATGCTCGCTGCCAAACGTAATGGCGTCACTGACTTGATCCTTTCCATCGATAATGAGCGTGACATCAAGGATATCAAGGAAGATTATATAGAAGGTCTCAAATTCCATTATGTCAGTAGCATGCTGGAGGTGATTGACCTTGCACTTGAGAAGGAACAAGACAAGAACGACCTTGACTATAACAAGTATCTGTTGAATTTGAGAACGGAAGTCGTAGGATTTAGGAACTGAAAGCGAAAAGTGGAAAGTGGAAAACTGAAATTGGGGGTATTGACACTGCTTATGGTGTTTGGTCTCTTTTCTTGCGGGAAGAGAGAGGATCCCAACGAAGGCTTGTCCATCTTCAAATACAATGAGTCGGCGGGCATTCTGACGCTGGATCCGATCTATGCCAAGGACTTGCCTCATATCTGGGCTTGCAACCAGCTCTTCAGCAGCTTGGTGGCGCTCGACGAGGAGATGAACGTGGTGCCTCGGATCGCGCGGTCATGGGAGATCAGTGATGATGGCACGGTTTATACGTTCCATCTTCGCCGTGATGTCCGTTTCCATGCAGATGAATGTATCCCAGAAGGCCGTGTCGTCAACGCAGAGGACGTCTGCTATTCGTTTAATCGTGTCGTAGATAAAAGCTTGAACGCTCCAGGATCATGGATCTTCGCCTCAGTGGCGCACGATGATGGACATTATGCTTTTCAAGCCCTTGACGATAGTACGTTTCAAGTCAAGCTCTCAAAGCCTTTTCCCCCGTTTTTGGGCATCCTTTCCATGACATACGCTTCCATTGTTCCTAAGGAGGCGGTGGAGTATTACGGTGACGCTTTCCGTAGTCATCCGATTGGCACCGGACCGTTCCATTTTCAGTATTGGAACGAAGGTGTGAAGCTGGTTTTCCGCAAAAATCCAACTTATTTTGAGATGGACTCTGTAGGGGAAAGGTTGCCTTATCTTGATGCCGTCTCCATCAGCTTTCTTATTGATAGGCAGGTGGCTTTCTTGGAGTTCATCAAAGGCAAGTTTGACTTTATGTCGGGCATTGACGCACGTTATAAAGATGAATTATTGACCTATGATGGTGAGTTGCGACAGAAGTATGAAGACAAGATAGCGCTTATTACAGGACCCTTCCTGAATACCGAGTACATCAGTTTTTTCATTGATTCCAACGACACTTTGGGTGTGGATAGATCACGCGCTTTGCGTCAGGCGGTGAACTTGTGTATTGATCGTGAAAAGATGCTCCGTTATCTCCGTAATGGCATTGGCATTCCTGCCACAGGGGGCATGATTCCCGCTGGATTGCCTGGGCATCGCGACAGCATTGGCTACGATTATGACCTCAAGGAAGCTCAGCGTCTGGTGAAGGAGAACCGGCTTGAGGGTTATACTTTGAATCTCTCCACAACAGCTGAGTATGCTGATATTGGAAAGTTCGTGCAGTCGCAGGCTGAACAAATCGGACTGAAGTGCAAGATGGAGGTGATGCCGCCGGCTACTGTGCGTAGTATGAGATCCAACGGCAGCCTTTCGTTTTTTCGTGCTTCATGGGTTGCCGATTATCCTGACGCAGAGAACTATCTTTCGTTGTTCACGACCTCCAATTTCTCGCCTGATGGCCCCAATTATTCGCATTATTCCAACGTGAAATACGATCGTCTTTACGACAAGGCGATGGCTTGTTCGGATGATGAGTTGCGAGCTTCCTATTATGCCGAGATGGACAGCTTGATGATGTTGGATGCTCCAGTGGTGCCTTTGTTTTACGATGAAGTTCTACGCTTTGTGAACTTGCGGGTGAAAGGCTTGGGAGGCAATCCTACCAATCTGTTGGATCTACGGACTGTTAAGATGGAATAAAAAAAAGGCCGGTGTGTTAAACCGGCCTTTTTGTTTGCCGCATTATGCGGGGGTTATCTCACAACCATCTTGTATGAGATTGTACCCTGGCTGTTGCTCAGGGTGATGATGTACAATCCGCTTGAGAGGTTGTGTGACAGATCCACTGAACCAGTGTTGATGTGCTTATCCATCACTGGCTGGCCAAGGATGTTGTACACTACCATTTGCAAGGCACTTCCGCAGTTGTTCTCGATCACGATGTCGTTGTTGTGGCTCCAGATCTTGACGTTCTCTGCAAGGCTTTCTTGTACAGCGGTCGGGTCAAGGACTTTACCTTCAAGTGTGACTGAGGTAGTAATATCCATGCAAACAATGTTGATCAATCCACTCACGTCACCGATTTCCTGACCGTTCAATCTTACATAGATGGTGGTGGGCTCGAGGGAACCAACTGAGGGGACAAGGATGAAGCTACTGCCAAATTCCTGACCGTCAAGAGATATCTCAAATCCGGTGTTGAGTGTTTCTTCAACGGAAATGAGGACTTTGCAACTGGGTTCGGGAATAAGATTGCCGCCTCTCACTACAAAGGTCTGAGTCTGGCTTGGACCGGCGTATTGGTAGTGCTGGAATCCAGTCAAAGCACTTGGTGTTGCAGTGATATAGGGCGCATTGCTCATGTCGGCGACCACTAGGATATCGTCAACTTCCCAAGCCGCTGCGCTCTTGCTAACCGTGCTGACATATCTAAAGCCGATGTAGCAGGAGGAACCGCTGAAGCCATTGAGTGAGATCTCTCCAGAAGAAGTCCATGCGTAGTTGCCTTCTGACGGGATGTATGACATGGACTGCCATGTAGCTTGTGTGGGATCTTGACCGTCATAGTCGTTACTGAAGTACAGCTCGAGGGCGGGACCATCAAACTTGGTGGCGTTCATGAAGGTAAGTGTCACATTCTGGTTTGCATAGTTGTTGAGGTTAAAGGCAGGAGAGATGCACCACTGTTCATTGTCCACGTCATCGCCGTAACCGTTGGCGTTGGCGTATTGGTTTCCAGCGTATGTGCCGATGACCCATGGTTTGTTACCTTCTACGGTAACGAAGGTCCAACCGTCCATTTCACCTTCCCAATCCTGGTTGAGGATGACGACGATGTCGGTGTTGATCACGTAGTCGGCTGAGGCGATGCCGCTATCATCGAGTCCTTCTTTCATGGCGATGGCCTTGATGGTCATGTCATGGTCAACATGGATGGCCTCTGAATAAACTTCGGAAGCCGAAGTCGGGTCAGTGCCGTCGGTGGTGTAATAGATGGTGGCGCCTTGCGTGGTGCAGGATATTTCCACATCGATTTCTTCGTAATAGGTTCCAGAAGCCATGCTGAAGACAGGTGTAGCAACGGTAGGTGTCGTGCTGCCTCCTTGGACAAATAGGTCAAGGTAGAAGTTGTAGTCGGCACTGTTGATGTTGTTGGTGTGGTAAGCGCCGAACTTATGGTTGGCGTTCATCACGATGCAACGGTTGGTGGTCTCGGCGTTGGTGATCAAGAAGCCGTTATAATTTGGAATCATGGCATTTTCACCAGCGGTTTCGTAGGCGATGGTCCATTCGATGCTGGAATTGCCTGAGAAGTTGGTGCTGCTGCTGTAGCCGAGGGCGTCGCCGGCAGCGTTGGTGAGGGTGATGACATCGCCATCCACAGTCACATTCCAGAGGTAGGTGTCGGCATCGGCGGTAATCTCGGCAGGCAATGTCTCCATACCGTTATTGCTCACTGAGGTGAAGAGCACACCATCGGGTTTGCCTGAAACGCTGGCTGTCATGGCATAATAACCGTCGCCAACCGTGGCGTCATAACGTGAAGCGATGATGACTTGGTCGCCGTCGTGGAGGTCTGATAGTGCATAGATTCTGTTCCAGTCGCCGCCAGGAATTGGCTGCTCGGTCACGGTACCGCTTACGGAAACTGTGGTCGTGGCGTAGTCTTCGATCGTGACGGTGCCCTCGTAAGTTCCCGCGGTTTCACCATTGAGTCTGACATAGATGGTAGTAGGTTCAAGTGTTCCGACCACGGAAATGCCAAGGTAGGGGTAGTAATCTTCGCCATCAAGTGAGAACTCGTAATGGCTGTTGCTGCATGATATGGTCACTCCACCAGCTTCACCACCTGGCGCAGGAGGCAGGTTGCCACCAGAGATGACGAAGGTTTGTGCTGCTGACGGGCCTTCATCGACGACGTGCGTAAATCCAGTTAAGGAAGTGGGCGTCGCTGTGATATAAGGTTCTGTAGTGAATCCCATGAGCATGATGTCGTCAACTTCCCAAGCGGCTGCCTCTGTCTCTGTAGAGATGTATTTGAAGCCGATGTAGCAGTTGGTGCCTGAGAAGTTGGCAAGGTCAATTGAACCTGACTCCGCCCAAGCGAAGGAACCTGTTGACTTGTTGAATTCAAGAGGAATCCAGGTGGCTGAAGCTGGCGTCTCACCGTTGTAGTTGTTCGAGAAGTAAAGCTCCAAATCCGGACCGGAGTAGTTCTTGGCATTGACGAAGGTCAAGGTGGCGTTGCTGTAGGTGTTAAGGTCGAAAGCAGGGGAGATGCACCATTGTTCGTTAGCACCACCATTGTAGCCGTTTCCATAAGCGTAGTGGTTGCCATTGTGCTCGCCAATGATCCATGGTTTAGTGCCTTCCACGGTGACAAAGGTCCAACCATTCATCTCGCCTTCCCAGTCTTGGTTGAAGATGGTGATGGCGCCTATGGTGATGGTGTAATTGGCAGTGGCGATGTTGCTGTCGTTGAAACCTTCCTTTATGGCTATGGCCTTTATGGTCATGCTTTCGGCGACCAGGATGGGTTCAGCATAAACTGTGCTGTTTGGCGTCGGATCGCTGCCATCCAAGGTGTAGTAGATGGTGGCACCGGCGGTGCTGCAAGAGATGGAAACGGTCTGGGTTTCGTAATAGGTTCCGCCTTCTGGACTGAAGGTTGGGGTGGCACACACAGGGGTGCTGCCGTTTTCAGTGGAGAAGATGTCGAGGAAGAAATTGTAGCCATCGCCGCCCATATTTTGGGTGTGATAAGGTCCGAAGTTGTGGTTGTTGTTCAAGGCAATGGCTCTGACTTCATTGTTGACATTTGAAATAACGAATCCACCATAGCCTGGGACCATGGCCGAGGCTTCTGAAGTGGCGAATTGAATCGTCCAGGCTGTATTGTCACCACCAGTTGCAAAGTTGGTGCTGCTGGTATAGCCAAGTACATCACCGTTGGCGTTGGTGAAGGTGTAGTTGGTCCCATCTGATGTTACAGTCCAATAGTAAGTGCTTTCTTCTTCGGTGATAGAACTTGGAATAGCCTCTCCGTTGTTGCCGGGAACACTAGTGAACAATACACCTGTGGGCTTGCCTGTAGTTTGTGCTGTCATGGCATAGTATTCATTGACGTTTCCGTTATAACGTGCCGCGAGAATCACCTGGGCGCCGTTGCCGAGCTGCGAGAGTTCAGCAATGCGAATGTAATCGCTGCTTGCTGGGGCATCGGTGATGGTGTAAACTGCTGTGGCGATCTCGCTGTCGGTCATGCCTTCTTTCATGGCGATAGCTTTCACGGTAGTGGTCTCGCTGATGGTGATGGCGGAGGAATAGACTGCGCTATTTGCTGTAGGATCGTTGCCGTCGAGCGTGTAGTGTATGGTGGCGCCTTCTGTGGTGCAAACGATGCTTACCGTTTGGGTTTCATAATAGGTACCGGCAGCAGGAGAGAAGGTCGGTGTGGCAACGACATCGGATTGAGGATGTGTGAATTCGACATCGTTGGCGCTGCTGATGCGCAGCTGGGCTGCGTTGAAGCATCCGATGATACCAGTCACAGTGACATTGTCGCCTACAAGCAAACCTTCCACCACCGGGATCTTATAGATGTTCATCGTGCTCTCGCCTTGGGTGATCGGGGTGTTGTTGGCGGTGTTGATGGCACCAATAACGGCATCCTGGATCTTGACGCGGGTGGACTGGAGCATGTTGCTTTGGTTGTAGTCGGCAAGGATCTCTGCGATGGTCTTGACAGCAAGTGGCAGGGTATTGCCACTTGAGAGGATACTGAATTGTCCAGCCTCGGCTCCGTTGATGCCGGAAAGCTCAACGAGACCGTTATAAACAGCTCGCTTACCATAGGCTTGTACCATGTCGCCAATGGCCAGAGTAGTGGGAACGGTGTTGCTGTTCAGGTACAAGTCGATGCCTGCGGTGGCGTCTTGGATGTAAACGTTTCTGCCGTCCAGGAAGGTTACGACACCTTGAACGGTGGCGTATTCGTTAAGTGCTAGGGCTCTTGCCTCTGCAATGGTGATGACGGAAGGCCCGCTTTGCTCGACAAAGGTGGCGTTGATGGTGACGTCGGCAGCAGGCATGGTGAACTGTTTGCTCTCCTTGATGTCGATAGGAGCTTCGGCACCTGCATAGGTGTAGGTCAGCGTTGCCAACTCGTAGTTGTTGGCTGGGGTGGCTGTGACGTT
>JAFXMK010000038.1 GCA_017530365.1 Bacteroidales bacterium | reverse complement strand
CGTCTTTTGGTTTGATCAACATGAACGGACGAATGTACGATCCCGTGATGTCGTCGTTCCTCTCGGCTGACCGCTATGTGCAGGATCCCACGAGTTCGCAGGGATTCAACCGCTATGCCTACTGCATGTACAACCCGCTGAAGTTTGTGGATCCTTCGGGGTGGCTGGCAGGACACGGAGGTCCGAGGTATGTTTCCGGACTGATCCAAGATTATTTGTCAGACCCTTGTTATGTTACTCGAGAACAACTGAGGGAAGCAGGAATCTACAACATTGAAGGCGGCTATGGCTACGCTGGAGGCGGTGGCACCATGGGGGCACATTGGATGGACGGTTTCGGCACCTGTCATTACTCTTCGTGGTACATACAGACCGAAGGCGGCGGCTTCGAGGCTGGCGCATGGGCGATCCCTTCAAGTTTCAACTCAATGTGGATCAATGATTGCCAAGGCTACTGTGACTATGGCGCGGCACACTTTGACAACGCAGGAACTGGGGCCAGTGCAATTGCCAGCTATTACACCTTACGTGCCAATAATGGGGAAAGTGGAGGTACAAATCGAGGAATAAACATCGCAGCTACCGTATTGACAACCATGTGGACAGCTAGCGCTGTCGAACCCACTCCCATAGGAGAAGCCATCTCGATAGTAGCAACTGGAGCAGTAGCACTATACTACGGCGAGGAATTAATTGCTAAAATGAAGAAAGAAATCTCTCATCTTTTGACTAGACCAGATGGGCCTGACGGTTTTGTTTATGAACTTCGAGCGAACACGAATGGTATATATCCTTGCGTAAACGGGACTTCTACGTTAGTTTATTTGGAAGCAGGTGAAATTTGGAAAATCGGAGAAACAACACAGGGAAATAAAAGATATTCGGATAGTTGGTATCAGACCTACAACGTTCACATGATTTCTGTGTTTGAAGGTAATCAAAGAGAAATAAAAATCCATGAGAAAATATTGATATACCAATATTATTTTAAAAACGGTCATTTACCTCCGGGAAACCGGATTTTTAGATAATTAACATCAGCAAGGGTCCATGAAAATAGCAATCAACTTCTTCGAATCTAGTTTTTCCCGAGAAATATATTCTGAAAAAAGGATGATTCTTTCAAAATGGGAAGAATCCATAAACCGAACGATTGAACACATGAATTACGGAGAATCGATACAACTATTTATAATCGGTCTTATTTGTGTAAAACCGACAATTGAACACTTGTTTAAAGTCAGGCGGCCAAAATACATTGAAAAGAAGACGTTGGTCTTTGGAAATGTGCATCACCAAATAGAAAAAACTTTTGAATGTGAATTGAGAGTCGACTATGAGCTCATGCTAACAAGTGAGGAAGCAGACATAAAAACACACCTAACAACATCTATTATTGAAACTATTAAAGGCTTAAAAATGCCTAAAAAGGTAACAGATTTCGACAAGGATAGGTTTGTGGCGGATGTGGAGTCGGTTTTCAGGGTAGAACACTTGATAGAATGATGGTGGTTTTTTATATAACCTTTCGAAAGAATCACGAGAAGAACTTGAAGGAGACCTTCACATACGACAGCCTTTCACGTGTCCTTACGGAAACATATCCATCCGGAGTGTCCGTCAAATACGGTTACAAATCCAACGGTTTTCTTCATGACATAACCGACCTGCACACGGGTGTGATGTTATGGAGGTTGGGAGACGCCAATGCGGCGGGACAGCCAACAGAGACAGTTTTTGGCAACTGTATCGTGACAAGGAACACCTATGACGAACTTACGGGACGGCTTACGGGAATTCACTCTACAGGCCCAAACGGGAATACAACAATCCAGCGACTGACTTATGTCTATGACGACTTCGGGAACCTGCTCAGCCGGAAGGACCATCGCTTGAACAACGGAAGCGGCATCACCGAGGCGTTCACCTATGACAGGTTGAACAGGCTGAAAAATGTCACATTGAATGGGGTCCAAAAGGGGCAGACCCTGTATGACAGCTATGGACGCATTACCAATAAGAGCGCTGACGGGTTAACTGTTTTCAGTACAGACGCAAACAGTTATAACATGGCCGACAAACCTCATGCCCTAAGATCGGCAACGGTTCCCGAGGGACTGTTCCCCAATACGGCACAGAGTATTGCCTACACACATTTCGACAAAGTCAGCGGAATTGTTGAAGGCAACAACAGCTTGAGCTACACCTACGGCTATGACCACCAGCGCATCTCCATGGAGGAGCACGTGGGCAACACCACCCGCACCAAGCGCTATGTGGGCAACTGCGAGTATGTGACGGAAGCCACAGGAAACACAACCGCCTCGCGATGGATCACCTATCTCAGCGGCCCCACGGGCTTGTTTGCGGCAGTGGAGACCGAGAATAACAATCGCACGATACACTACATCTTGAAGGACAATCTTGGTTCGTGGACCACAATCACCGACGGCGATGGTGTTGTGGAACAACGGCTGAGTTACGACGCTTGGGGCAACCTTCGCAACCCCAACACCTGGAGCGGAAGCTTCTCGGGAACCCCGATGTTCGACCGAGGCTTCACCGGACACGAGCATTTGTATGACTTCGGCCTCATCAACATGAACGGCCGCATGTACGACCCGGTGATGAGCGGTTTCCTGTCGGTTGACCAATACGTGCAAAGCCCGGGCAACTCTCAGAACTTCAATAGGTATGCCTATTGCCTGAACAACCCGCTGAGGTATGTTGACCCAAGTGGGGAATTGATTTGGGAATCCGTTTTGGTGGGCGCTTTCATCGGAGCATTTACCAATACCGCCTCTCGCTTGATGTCAGGGAGTGTCAACAACGGCGCACAGTTCTGGGTCGCTGCCGGAATAGGAGCGATTTCAGGTGGCTTGGGCGGTGCTGCAGGATATGGAGCTGGATTGGGAGCTGCGTCATGGCTTGGTGAAGGAAGTTTGATAGGAATAGGGGCGGCAAGCGGATTGGCTAACGGCTTCGTAAGCGCTTCCTCGGCAGCTTGGATGCAGGGAGCAAGTTTCAGCCAGGGTTTGTGGGCAGGAGTAAAAGCTGGGGTAATTGGTGAGTTTTCAGGGGCCTTAATGGGAGGACTTGAACAATTGGCACAATACCATGATGAAATGCAAATTTTCAGAAAAGGTTGTGCTCAGCTTGAGAGAGAAGCAGGAGATCCTATTCCTATCGAAAAACAAAACGATGCATTCCTTTTACAAGCCCGAGAAACATGGTATCCAGATGCTCCGTATGATAAACTAGATGCATTTTCCGTAGAACATGTCCCACCTGATAAGATGGAAAACCTGATAGCCTCTAAAGCCCCTGCTTCCACCAGCCCCATTAGCAAGGGAGGGATGTTAACAGGTCGGTCAAAAATGTATTTCAATAAGAATCTCTGTTTTAAGAGTGCTAAGACCTTGTTTTATAGCATGGGACACGAATTCGTTCACGTGTCACAATTTGCAGTATTAGAAGGCATGCCAAAATGGGTTTATTATTGTAAGGAGTTCTATGAAATGCTTGATTACTATGCTTATGGGTATGAAGATGTATTACGAGGACGAAGTTTTTACGGTGTTCAACCAGATTATTTGTATTCTATAGCGAAAAAACCATGGCCTCATCTATATGAAACAATAATATACAATCCATTACTACAATACAACTGTTTTTCTTGGACAAAAAACTATACTTTCATCAAATTATGAGACGACTTATTAACACTTTAATATTATTATTGACGTTTTTGAGAATAGACACGGTTATAGCTCAAAGCATTTCTATACGTTTTTCAATAGAAATGGAAAATGAAATAGATAGCTTAGCCGTAGGTAAAGATTCTTTATTGACGGTGCCGTTTTTACTTATCAGTTATGAAAATCAATCAGACTCCAACTACTATTTGCCTAAGGTCACTTTTACGGACACACAATATCCATGCATGGGAACAGTCATGTTACAGCCAATCGGATGGACTAGTACGTTGGAAAACCATAGTTTGAGTGAGATCTGTGGGCGTTTTTCTGACTCTTCTTTTGTTGTAGGTGTGGGGCAGTTTTGGGATTTATATGTCAATGACAGTTTGATGCAAACCGATGGTGAAGAAGGAAACAACGCAGCACTGGATGCCAATACCGAAATAGAGGATTTACGGAGTTTATTAACCAATTCGGACACAAAAGCAAGATTCAATGAAATTGATTTGCTTCCAGAGAACATACTTTCAGAGAACAATGAATACTTCATTCTGTTAAAGTCAGGAGAGAAGCATGTTGACAAAATTAACCTTTCGCTATTCAGATTCTTTGGTGGTTCATACAAGTTTAAACTAGCACCAAATTATGAAACAACGAGATTATATAGGGATATTATAGTTGGATCTGATCCATCCCTTCGCTATATACTTTTACCCTTGCAAGTCGGCCCATATTATTTGTATCAGGGTCCAATAGACAATAATAGTGTTTTTGCAAAATTTGATTCTCATGGCAAGGTCGTTTCTGTTTATTGAACAGTCTTTATAACTTAGCCACCCGAAAGGACAACAGGACCAACATGGAGGAACGCTTCACATACGACTGGCTCAACCGCCTCACGGGCGTCATCGAGAAAAGCAGCCCTCTGGACGTCTTCGCCGTGGTCGAGAGCTGCGACGGAATCAACGAGACCCACTACGTCCTCAAGGACAACCTAGGCTCGTGGACCGCGATAACGGATGAAAGCGGCACCGTGGAGCAGCGGCTGAGTTTCGACGCCTGGGGCAACCTTCGCAACCCCAACAGCTGGAGTGGAAGCTTCACAGGCACCCCGATGTTCGACAGGGGCTTCACCGGCCATGAGCATCTCTATGCTTTCGGGCTCATCAACATGAACGGCCGCATGTACGACCCGATAACGAGCAGTTTCCTTTCGGTTGACCAATACGTTGGCAGCCCCGAAAACGCCCAGGGCTTCAACCGCTACGCCTATTGTTCGAACAACCCTCTGAGATATGTTGACCCCAGCGGCTGGCTTCAGGTGGGCGGCGGCGCTTCGGGCTACACGCCCAACTCGGCCACCAACGATCCGTATGCTTACGCCGAACATGGCAGTTTCCTGGAACCGAGAGACGTCGGAAAGCGACAATTTGACACATCCGATCCAGTTATCACTTGGATGGAGGGAAATGAGCAGCACGTTGGAGGAAATGGCGGTGGACAATTATCAGAACCAACACAAGTAGCCGATGGCGAGGATCCACCAGAAGGTGCTACCGTACATACAGGTAATTCTATATTCTTTAAAGCATTTTGGCATTATCAATTTGGCAATAAAGAAGACTATTGGATCGATGCTTCAACATTATATTTTGGTTTCATTACACAAAAAGAATTGTCTTATGAAAAGGATGGAACAGCAACAATTAATCTTTATGATTATTTCGAAGCTGGAGAATACGCATTAGCATTAGGAAAAATCAGTCTTAAACCAGTAGGGAATAATTTGTTTGAAATACAGTCAGATGATTATAATTTTAATATAGAATGGCAATTTGGTTGGAACAAACGAAATATAGCCACTGCTGCCTCTGGTTTTATACATGGTCCAGTAATAGATGACGTTCCAATACCCACTCATTGGATGGGGGGAAAACCTTGTTATGCCCAACCATCGGTTTATTGGGGTGGACCATTTAAATTTCGTTTCTCAAATTATGTTTATATAAAGCCATGAGAATAAGAGATCTTTATTTATGTATATTTATCATCACTACGCTATTTAGTGGTTGTAACACGACCTCGTGCGAAATTGCACAAGAACAAGGAGCTGAAGGTGTTGAAGAAATACGACTCTTTCATGGAGATACGGAATCATGGGTTCGCTCTGGCAACCCTAACATTCAACATTTATGCAGTGGACGTTTTTTTCATTATTATCCAAATGATGATACGGCATACACGTGGTTCATTATAGAATCAGGTTCAGGATACGGCACTATTATTAGCGGACATATTAATGAAAGTGTGAAGGATAGTTCATTTTTGCTTGCCGATCGCAAACCGTTAGACAGCGTTTTTGGTCCTCTTCAAACACTCCCTTGTCCATTTGACAGCAATTCAACATTTTTGGGAAGGCCTAAAGAACCACTAACAAACTACGATGATTATTGGGAAATGATTAACAATTCCCAATACCATGATTATTGGATACTTGATCTGAAAACTTCGGATGTTTACGGCCCTCTTACTTTTGATCAATATTTGAAAAAGAAACAAGAACTTGGAGTTCCGGAAAAGCTCAAATTAAAATGTGAAAAATAAAAAATATGTTTAACAAAACTGACAAGAAATATTTGTACTGGATTATAGAATCTTATCTTTCCGATAAGATAACAGGAGAGTCTTTTTGTAATGCTTTTTATGAATCTTACGACTTGGAAATAAATCTCTGTTGTTTATCCGAAGCAGAACAAAGAATCTTTGATGAATTAAACGCTGTGGTAGGACGTTATTCTCGTTTTAAAGAGGATCTACATCTTCATCCTGGTGTTTATTTTAATGACGAGCAGTTAAGAACAGCCGTTCAAAAAGCAAAGGATAAATTGCCGTTTGAATTTGGCTTGGAAAAATATGCCATACGTTTTTTATGCTCTTTTTTTAATTTGTACAGCGCTTATATCTCTAAAGTTGAAATCAACAATGAAAAAATCAAAGGCGTTATCTGTTATGAATATGACGAACAAACACAAGAATTCTTATGGGATTATCCAATGGATAAAAGAATAAAGAATGCTATCGGTTTTTTGGATTTTGTGAATAAGCACCAATTGAATCAAGGTGAGGTCCTTAAAACCAGCAAAGAAGGATTGATAGGGCTTTTACAAAATGAGGGATGGACGGGAGATAACAGTATCGAAACGATGGATTTTGTCCTTAACCTGAATATCCAAATGATAGACGAAGGATTTGTCACAGACCGATTTACAATTCATTTTTGACCCCTGTAATTAACATGAAACAATTGCAAAAGAATAAGAATGAATCCTGATGGTTCAATTGAATTAGATTTCATTGAACCAGAAGGAACTAATATTATGAAAACATTTACGTCTCCGGGTTTAAACTACCATCCAATACCGAGATATTTATACAACATTTCGTTTATAAAATACAGACTCAAACCATAATAAATCCTTCATGATGAAACAAATAGTATTCTTTATACTGCTGTTGACAGTCAATGTGTCTTTTTGCCAAAACCACCAACCTAAGTATTATCAAGAATCTTCAGGAAAAGGGTTTGTTTGCATTTCTGACGATTCCTTGTCGTTTCGGCTACCTGGGGGAGAATACTTTTATGGCACCTATACGACAGAAGACAGTTTGATTGTCCTTGGAGATAATCTTCTTGATGATAGAAACTTTTGGATTGGAAAAGAATCCTGTAATCCCGATGTGTTGGAAATAACATGCTGTTATCTTGAACGGCAATGGTATATGGGCTATGCCGGTGAAAATCCCGACACCAATATCTATATGAATCGAGTGGACAATACTCTTCACCGTTTAGTGTTATTTTTCGATGACGACAAGTATTTCAAAGCTTCCATCAACGGTGTTGTTTCTCTTGACAGCATAGATTTACAATCGTTTGGAGACACTCTGTCATTGTATATGTTCATCGAAGGCACTCATGTCTTTACAAAGATCTCCCTTCCAACTAGATTGGGTCGCAGGTATTCTTTCTATCAAAAGCAATACGAAATGGTACCATTTTTGAACAAAAAAATGAAGCTATATAGTTACGAATATATGATATTTTTCAAAAAAGAAACAGGACAAATTATTTTCAATTTTGGTGACAATTTAAAAGAGTTTATTTTTAAATTTGTATTTACACCAGCAGATAAAAACACCTCCTGCATCCAAGAACTAAAGAGATATTATCCTGACTTGTAGCATTTGTTTGTAATAATATTTTTAGCCTCACGAAAGGACAACATCAAGAACTTGAAAGAGACCTTCACATACGACGACATGAACCGCCTGATGGGCATCACCCTGTCAAGGCCCTCGGGGCAGGACTTGGCCTGCACTGTGACCTACGATGCCCTGGGCCGCATGACCTCGAAGCAGGCCGTGACGGCAGTGAACGGCATTCCTCAAGTGACCCCGGTGTTCTCGCAGCCCGTGTTCGACGCCACCAAGGTACACGCCACCACCCTCGCACAGTCCATGGCCGAGCTGTTCCCCTCGTCGAGCCAGACCGTCGCCTACACGGGATTCGACAAGGTGAGTGTGGTCTGGCAGGGCAACGACAGCATCTGCTACACATACGGCTACGACCAGCAACAGATCAGCATGGAAGAGCGTATGAAAACAATAAGATAAAAAATCACTCAAACACTACCTGGATCGTCGAACGGATGTCGATGCCCCAAAGTGAAGCCATCTTGGCGTGGTTGAGGGCAATTTCGAGATAACCGTGCGTGCCGAACAATGCCACGGGATCCAACGGATCCACATCGTCATAGCTCTCCGATAGCTCATCGATGGTATAAAGGTCACCCTTCACCTTAATGACAAAGTTCCTCCCCTTCCCCACTTCGTTGAACAACTCCCTGGAAATGTTGGTGATGAGGTTGTCGTAGGCATCGATATGCATGACAATACCCTCAATGATGTTGTTTTTCACGATGGCACAGAAAGAACCTCCGTCGTTGAGACGCTCACGCTTGGCACCAATGTTCGACAGTGGCTCGCCTTTGGCAATCATCACTGCCACCTTGGCAAAACGGTCGCGGGTACTGAAAGTGTAAAAGTCGGTGTCCTGCTCCACGTCGATAAACACCGCCTCCTCATATTCACCATCAAGGATGTGGCTGAAAATACCATTGTCAGTAGAGATGAAATACTGCCCATGCGCCTTCACCACCACATGCGGATTCACGTCCGACTCGATGGTCTCGACAGCGATGATGTGGATGGTGCCTTCGGGGAAGTTACGATAGCAGTTGTGCACGGTAAAGCCCGCCTCGGCCACGTTGAAAGGACTGATGTCGTGGGTGATATCGACGATGGTAACGTTCGGCACCTGTGAGAGAATCACTCCCTTCACCGCCGCAGCGTAGTAATCAGAGGTACCCCAGTCGCTTGTCAACGTAATGATCGCCATCTGTAACTCGAAAAAAATTTTGTGATTGCAAAGATAACACTAAATATGAAAAAAAGAAAAAAAACAATTCATTACCTTTGCAAAAATTTACGAACAAAAATGGCAGAACAGATACTCCAGATAGAAAATGTCGATCCCAAGGACCTTTATGGGCCGAACGACAAGTATCTGGACAAAGTGAAATCCCTGTTTCCCAAGCTGAAGATCATCGCCCGCGGCGATTTCGTGAAGGTGATGGGCGACGAGGAAGAGATGGAGTTTTTCATCAACCGCTTCGAGATGCTCTCCGTGCAGCTCGAGCGGAAAGGGAAAATTGACGAACGCGACATTGACGACGTGATGAAGGCCAACTCCGACATGGAGCTGCAGCAGAAGATGTCGGAGAGCGATGTGCTGGTCTTCGGTCGCGGCGGCATGCCCGTGAGAGCCATCACCGCCAACCAAAAGCGGATGGTGAGCGCCTCGGAGCACAAGGACCTGATCTTCGCCATCGGCCCGGCAGGCACCGGCAAGACCTACACCGCCGTGGCGTTGGCCGTCAGGGCGCTGAAGGCAAAACAGGTCAGGAGGATCATCCTGACACGTCCCGCCGTGGAAGCCGAAGAACATCTGGGCTTCCTTCCTGGCGATCTGAAGGATAAACTTGACCCTTATCTCCAACCTTTGTACGACGCCTTGCGCGACATGATCCCTTCGTCAAAACTGGAAGGCTATCTCGAGGACCACACCATCGAAGTGGCGCCGTTGGCCTTCATGCGCGGCCGCACCCTGGACCACGCTTTCGTGATTCTGGACGAAGCCCAGAACGCCACACGAAGCCAACTCAAGATGTTCCTCACCCGCATGGGACGCTCCGCCAAGTTCATCGTCACAGGCGACATCACCCAGATCGACCTGCCGCCCAAGACCCCGTCGGGGCTGCCCCAGGCGATGGAGGTGCTCAAGGACGTCCCCGGCATCGAATTCATCATGCTCGACGACAAGGATGTGGTGAGGCATAAGCTGGTGACGGATATCATCAACGCTTATAAGAGAAGGCAGGAGACAGAAGAAAATGGCGAAGCAATGACAACTGAACAACTGAACAACTGAACAACTGAACAACTGAACAACTGAACAACTAACAACTGAATATAATGAACGCTTTAACAAGAACAGATTACCAATTCCCTGGCCAAACCAAGGTATATCACGGCAAGGTCCGCGACTGTTATTTTATTAATGATGAATACATGGTGATGGTGGCCACCGACCGCATCTCCGCCTTTGACGTCATCCTGCCCAAGGGCATCCCCTACAAAGGCCAAGTGCTGAACCAGATCGCCGCCATGTTTCTCGACGCCACCGCCGACATCGTGCCCAACTGGAAGCTTGCCACCCCCGACCCGATGGTCACCGTGGGACGCCTCTGCAAGCCCTTCCCCATCGAGATGATCATCCGTGGCTACCTCACCGGCAGCTCATGGCGCACCTACAAGAGCGGACAGCACACCATCTGCGGCGTGCAGATCCCCGACGGCATGAAGGAACACCAGCGTTTTGCCGAGCCTATCATCACCCCGACCACCAAGGCCGAAGAAGGCCACGACGAGGACATCTCCCGTGAGGAGATCATCGCCCGTGGCTTGATCAGCGAGAAGGATTATGCCCAGATTGAGGACATCACCCGCAAGCTCTTCCAGAGAGGCACTGAAATCGCCGCCAAGCAAGGCCTGATCTTGGTTGACACCAAATATGAATTCGGCAAGATCGGCGACCAGATCGTGCTGATGGACGAGATCCACACCCCCGACTCATCGCGCTATTTCATCGCCGACCAGTACGAGGAACGTTTCGCCAAGGGCGAGCCACAGGTGCAGCTCTCCAAGGAGTTCGTCCGCGAGTGGCTCATGGCCAACGGCTTCCAAGGCAAAGAAGGACAACAGGTGCCCGAGATGACGCCCGAGTACGTGGAGAGCGTTTCGGAACGCTATATCGAGCTCTACGAAAAGGTGACCGGACACAAGTTCGAGAAGGCTCCGGATTCGGAAGATCTGGCGAAGAGGATTGAGGTGAATGTGGGGAGATGGATAAGAGATAAGAGATAAAAGATAAAAGATAAGAGATAAAAGATAAAAGTTATGAAGAGGGTATTATTGATTGTAATGGCAATGCTATCCATGATGATAGCAAGAGCCGACGAAGGCATGTGGTTGCCTTATTCCTTGAACGGCCAGAACCTGGCTGAGATGCAGGCCATGGGCTGCAAGCTCACCGCCGAGCAGATTTTCAGCTTCAACCAGCCGAGCATCAAAGACGCCATCGTCCAGTTCGGCGGAGGCTGCACCGGCGAGATCATCTCCCCCGAGGGCTTGCTGCTCACCAACCACCACTGCGGCCTGAGCTATGTGCAGAAGCACTCCTCGGTGGAACACGACTACCTCACCGATGGTTTCTGGGCCAATGAGAAGAGCCAGGAGCTGCCCAACCCCGGTCTTTCCGTCTTGTTCTTGAAGCAAGTGGAAGACGTGACCGAAGCCGTGTTGGCAGGCGTCACCGCTGAGACTACCGAGGCCGAACGCGAAGAGCTCGTGGACAAGAACATCCGTCAGCTTGAGAAAGACCGCAAAGGCGACCGCAAAGTACGCGTCGAAGTAGTGCCTTTCTACAGTGGCAACCAGTTCATCCTCTTCGAATATGATGAATACAAGGACGTCCGTCTGGTGTGCTGTCCCCCGTGGGGCATCGGCAAGTTCGGCGCCGACACCGACAACTGGACGTGGCCCCGTCACAAAGGCGACTTCAACATCTTCCGCGTCTATACCGACAAGGATGGCAACCCCGCTGAATACAGTGCCGACAACATCCCGATGAAGAGCAAGTGGTTCCTGCCCATCAACCTCGACGGCGTAAAGCCTGGCGACTATGCCATGATCCTCGGCTATCCCGGCTCCACCGACCGTTATTCGACTTCATACACCGTGAAGAACGTGATCGAAGAAGAAGGTCCCGCCATCATCGACTGCCGCACCACCAAGCTCGACAACTACCGCAAACACATGGACGCCGATCAGGAGGTGTTCATTAAATACGCCTCCAAGCAGGCCAGCGTGTCGAACTACTGGAAATACTACATCGGCCAAGTGAAGCAACTCAAGCGCAACCACGTTTATGAACGCCGCCAAGCCCAAGAGGAAGATTTCGCAAGATGGGTAGGTGCCGACCCGAAGCGTATGGCCGAATACGGCGACATCTTCAAGGGTATCAAGCAGAAATGGCAGATCTTGGATAAAATCCAAAAGTCGTTTGTGTATCACCGCGAGGCCGGATGGAATGGTGGTGAAGCCATTGCCTT
This sequence comes from Bacteroidales bacterium, assembly GCA_017530365.1. Lineage (GTDB taxonomy): Bacteria > Bacteroidota > Bacteroidia > Bacteroidales > F082 > Limimorpha. The sequence continues at coordinate 32,957 of JAFXMK010000038.1, read as the reverse complement.
CAGCCGCAGGTTCCGTCGCCTGAACGACTCCATCGTGGCCAAGGCCGACAAAGAATGGATCAGGGATTACGCCAACAAGATGCAGCCCAGTGTTGACGCCTTCTTCAAGGATTATGACATGGCCTTGGATCAGGATGTGACCGCCGCCTTGTTGAGTCTGTTCTACAAAAACATCACCACCGATCTCATGCCTCATGACGTGATTCTCATTGGCCTGAACAATAATGGCGATTTTACCAAATGGGCGGCCAATGCTTTCGAGAAATCCATCTTTACCGATAAGGCTCGTTTAGAGAAATGGTTGCAGAAGCCCAAAGCCTTGGACAAAGACCCCATTTACGCCCTAAGCATCAATATTGTGGACTCTTACGTTGCGCTGTATGACCGTTATGAAGAGGCCCAGAACCTCGGCAATGCAGGCGAGCGCCTTTACATGAAAGGCCTGATGGAGATGCAGCAGGATCGCAACTTCTATCCTGACGCCAACTTCACCATGCGCCTGACCTACGGCACCGTGGAGCCCTATAAAGCCGCCGATGCCGTCAACTACAACTATTACACCACCATGGACGGCGTGATGGCCAAGTACGTGCCCGGCAACTGGGAGTTCGACATCCCTCAAGACGTGCGCGACCTCGTGGCCAACAAGGATTACGGCCGTTATGCCAACGAAAACGGCGAGCTGGTTGTCAACTTCATCACCACCAACGACATCACCGGTGGTAATTCAGGCAGTCCCGTCATCGACGGCGAGGGCAACCTCATCGGTCTGGCTTTCGACGGCAACTGGGAAGCCATGAGCGGCGACCTGAGCTTCGAGAACAAGGTGCAGCGTACCATCTGCATGGATGCCCGTTACCTGCTCTGGTGTATCGAGAAGGTCGGCAAATGCGACAATATCATCAAGGAATTGGTGATTAAAAATGAGTAGGGCTTTCACAAAAGAAGGTGATCAGGAAGAGATTCCAAGGGTGCCGCTGAGGGCCTACCTACCTGAGGGTGTGCCTAATTATGTCACCAAGGAAGGGCTTGCAGCACTCAACGAAGAGCTGAAAAAACTCGAGGCAGAACACGCCAAAGCTGGCGACAACTACATCATGAGCAACTTCATCGAAGCAAAGATGAAGTTGCTCATTAGTCGTATCAATAGCGCAGTTGAGGTCGATCTTTCCAAGGCCAACAAAGAAACGGTTAGCTTTGGAGCCTGGGTGCGCTACAACGGGCGCGTGGTTAGGATTGTAGGAGTGGATGAAGCCGATATTTCGAAAGGACTGCTCTCGTTCGTCTCTCCCTTGGCCAAGGCCATGACGGGAAAGAAGGCTGGGGACGTCATCGAATTGAAGGGCGCCGAAAGGATCATTGTTGAGGTAGTTTCGTATGAACCGATGGAACTGACACAGATGGCAGTTGACAGGCCCTTGTCCTCGTCATTGCGAGGGAGGAACGACCGAAGCGACCCACATTCGTCAATAATGGATTTTCCCCCTTTGACCGAAGAGCCTTCGGGTTGCGAACACAACGACGAGATTGTTTTGTCTAGCCATGTCGAAGAAACGCACCAATTTGAACCTGAAGTGAATCCCATGCAATTCCTGCCTATCGTCAATGAACGCGGCAACATCGTGGGGCGAGCGTTGTACATGGAATTGCATGGTGGTAACAAGATGCTACATCCTGTCGCTCATCTGCATGTTGTGAATGGCAAAGGTGAGATTACGAAGCGTTACTGGTGGCATGTGGCGTTCGGCGACACTCCGGAGAAAACACTCAAGCGAAAGATGTCAAAAGTTCTTGGTTTATCAGAAGTGAAGCCGAAGTTGAAGCGGCAATACATCAGAGAGGCCAAGAATGAAAGGGAGCTTGTTTACGTTTTCACTGTCGTTTCTGAGGAAGACCTTCTTGAAACGCCCGAAGGAAAAGATTATACTGAGGTTTTTGAGAAGGATTAAAATTTTTTAGTCATTATTATTGTCGAATTCAGAAATTTGTAATAACTTTGCAACAGTTATAGAGTTGTTAGATGTTCGGGGGAGAGGGTTGTTGTGATCGTCTCCAGGTGTCCCATCTAACAGCTCTATTTCTTTTACCTCGTAGCTATAAGCTTTAGTTCTCTCATTCGCATTGGTGTAAGGCTTTACCGTAGTTTTCACACGATAAAAAATACCGCAAATTTCGATGGCTCCATAAAGTCTTACAATATCTTTTAGATTCTCATTACCATTCCTGTCGACGTGTATCTTGCCAACAATGGATTCTTCGATTATTTTGGGAAACACACGCAATGCCGATAAGTGGACACCCTTATTGTCACTTTTTTCGACCGCTTTTTGACTTAAGTATTTTTCGATAGCCGTTCTCGATATATTCACTTCGCCAATTTCAGGTTGTTGAACACTACCGACAATATGTTTCTTAGCCCATTTGCGTGCTTCAGCGAAATTCTTGAAACCATGTTCTTTCGGTGCTGATACAATTGTAACTATTCTTTCGTTTTCCATAATACAGTTATTAAAAATAAAACCCGCCAGCAACACTAATGGTTCGCTTGGCGGGTCTTTTATTCGTTTCGGATTACCCGACATTCACTGTATCTCAGAGGCAAAAATACTACATTTCTATAGATTTTCTAATATAATATTGGAAAATTTTTGTTTTATTTCAGAGGTTTTCTGATCCCGTTGCTGCTCAAACTTGCGATAGGCATCACTATCGGGGAAGAGCGGCTTGTGCTGGAGCATCTTTTTTACTTCTTCAGCGGCGGCCATTGCTGGATATTCAGAAGGATTAACGGCGAATTGAACGAATTTTTCGAAGATGTATCTTACCGCTTGGTCGGTGGGATGCACCATGTCCTCTTTATAGAAACGATAGTCGCGAAGCTCGTCAAGAAGGATTTCGTAGGCGGGAAAATAGTGGGCGTTGTCAAAATCCTTGCAGACTTGATCCACCGCCAAGAGCAAAGCCGCTTTGCTCAGCTGGTTTTCGTGGAGACCGTCCTTCAGATGGCGCAAAGGCGAGACGGTAAAGATGAACTGCTTGTCGGGAATCGATCGCAGCATGTTTGAGAGGATCTCGACTGACTGCTCCATACTAAGAAATGTCCTTGCGAATCGGCTGGCAGGAAGCTTATGGCAGTTGGAGACCACCTGACCCGTCATCTTCTCACGGAAAGCCCAAGAAGTGCCCAAGCTGATCACAACCCACTTCGATTGAAGGAAATGGGCATGAGCTTCGACGAGATGTTGATTTACTTTTTCGAGAACGGCTTCTTCGGAAGGGCACCAGAAATCAGTGTTATGACTGAAAGTGCAGTAGTAGTCCTCCCCCACTTTGACAACTTCCTCATGGCAAAAAGGCTGGCCGCTTTTCAGACGATAGAGCGAATTCGCCACGCTGCAAGGGTTATAGAGCGTCCCGAAGGGATTTACCTGGGCATTGAAGCCAAGGCCACGACAGATCCCACCCACCTCGTCGGCGAAGCAGGAGCCAAGAAAGAGCAAGCCGTCGCCATAAGAGATGGTTGGGGAAATAGGGGTGATATTGATTGGGGTGGTTAGTTCCATTTCGGGTCTAGACCTCACCCCCCGACCCCCTCTCCAAATGGAGAGGGGGAGCCGAAAAACCGACTTCCTTTCCATAGTGGAGAGGGGGAGATGGGCTAGTGATGGTCATTTATTATCATTTCTATTAATTCTTCAAGATGTTGTTTATCGCAATAATCGTTTCTCAACCTATAGGTTCTAATACCTCTTGATTCAAACACGGAAGTGCGATATTCATCATATTCTCCTCCTCTGTTGGATTCTTACGAAAATCTCTAGCTAACTCAAGTTTATCCGGATTAATTATTTGGTTCCGAACCACACTATAGGATTTGTCAAACTCGCCCATACCTCAAATCTTAACTCAATCCCCCCTCTCCAGCTGGAGAGGGGGTCAGGGGGTGAGGTCTATTTGTTAGCGATTAGGAATCTCTCCACCTCGATGCCAGCCATGGCACCCGTTCCAGCAGCCACGATGGCTTGACGGTAGATGCGGTCCTGGCAGTCGCCGCAAGCGAAGATGCCTTCCACGTTGGTGGCGGTGGATTTCGGCTTGGTGATGATGTAACCTTCCTCATCCATGTCGAGGATGCCTTTGAAAGGCTCGGTGTTGGGCGTGTGGCCGATCGCTTCGAAAAAGCCATCGACATAGATAGTGCGCTCCTCTTTGGTGTCGCTGTGATACAAGACAGCACCTTTCAGTTTCTTCATGAAGCCTTGTTGCTCGCCGAAGAGTTCCTTGGTTTGGTGTTTCCACAGCACCTCGATATTAGGCGTATTCAGCACACGGTGTTGCATGGCCTTGGAGGCGCGCAACACGTCGCGACGGACGATGAGATAGACCTTATTGCAGAGCTTGGCAAGATAGGTGGCATCCTCGCATGCGGTGTCGCCACCGCCTACCACGGCCACGTCTTTTCCTTTATAGAAGAAACCGTCGCAGGTAGCACAAGCCGAGACGCCGCCACCCTTGAACTCCTCTTCGGTGGGGAGTCCGAGGTAACGCGCTGAGGCACCCGTAGAGACGATAATGCTGTCGGCCAGCAACTCGCCGTCATATTCCGTCGTCACCTTGAAAGGACGTTGTGAGACATCGATGGCAGTGACTTCGCCCTCACGGATCTCTGCACCGAAGCGCAAGGCCTGTTGGCGGATGTCTTCCATCATATCGGGACCGTTGATGCCCTTGGGATAGCCTGGAAAATTTTCGATTTCAGTGGTCTGTGTCAGCTGTCCGCCAGGCTGCATTCCTTCATAAACAACCGTCTTGATGTCGGCGCGACAAGTATAAATAGCGGCAGTATAACCGGCAGGGCCGGAGCCGATGATGAGGCATTCGATATGTTCCATTATTTTTAGAATTTAGAGTTAAAGAAAGAAGTTAGAATCAATTATGAAGCAAAGATAACATTTTTTTGCTCAAAGTGGGTCACAATTCAAAAAACCTTTTTATCTTTGCAGCCGCAAAAGCAATCGGGGCGTGGTGCAGTTGGCTAGCATTCTTGCATGGGGTGCAAGCGGTCGCCCGTTCGAGTCGGGCCGCTCCGACGATTCAAAGGACATCAAGTGATTGGTGTCCTTTTTTGTTGATTAGTAAGTTCGTAAAATTCGTAAAATTCGCCGTTCATAATCAATTCGCCGTCAAGATAAGCAGCACCCCGAAAACTACCGTCAGCAGAAACGTCTGTACCACCTGCTTGGGGAGCAACTTGTCGGGAACGCCTGTCTCCAGTGTCTTACGGATGGTCATCAGATCCATGAAAAACAAAGGGAACAACAGCCAAAAAGCGTATGCATACCATGGAACGTGCTTCAACCAAAGAAAGACCGTGAGGCTGACAAAGGCTCCAACGATCAAAAAGACGTGATAAACGAAAGCCCTTTTTAATCCCATCTTCACCACCAAGGTGTTCTTGCCATGAGCCTTGTCGTTTTCGCAGTCGCGCATGTTGTTGATGTTCAGCACGGCGACAGAGAGAAAACCGATTGCAGTGGCGGGCAACAACACCAAAAGATCGAATCGGTTGGCCGCCAAGTAAAAGGTGCCGGCCACGGCCACCCAGCCGAAAAAGATGAAACAGAACAAGTCGCCGAGGCCCCGATAGCCGTAGGCGTGTTTGCCCAAGGTATAGCACAAAGCGGCTGCAACGGCCGCTAGGCCCAAGACGCCAAACACAATGAGTTCCTTCCAGCTGAGATGGAACCACGCCAACAACAGCAGCGCACCTCCCGAAAGCAGCGTAATGAAGGCAACAACAACGATTCCCCTCCACATCTGCTGCTCGGTTAAGGCACCACTTTGAAGGGTGCGCTGAGGACCCGTGCGGTGGGCGTTGTCAATGCCTTTCTTATAGTCACCGTAGTCGTTGGCAAGGTTCGAGAGGATTTGAAGCAGGATGGCAGTCAAGACGCATAACGCTGCTGTAACAGGATAGAAAAAGCCTGTCGCAGCGGCCAAAAAGCCGCCCATCATTACCCCTGACAGCGAAAGCAGCACCGTCCTCGGACGAGCCGCACGGAGCCAAGCAAACCTCTCACCTCTCACCTCTCACCTTTAACCTATAACCTCTAACCTATAACCTTTAACCTCTCCTCTTCCCACCACGGCGCTTCGGAGAATAGTATGACGGCTCTTCGTTGCGGGCAGCACCACGGCGACCACGGTTTGAGCGTGGATTCCCAGAACGGGATTCTTTCTTGCCACCAAAGCCACGTTCTTCGTTGCGTTTCTTGCGGGAAGGACGGACATCGTCATCGTCAACGAACACATCGATGTTGTCTAAATGTTCGCGCCAGTCAGGGTCAAGCCACTCGTGTCCGTCGCGGGAGCGTTCCGACTTATATTTAGGCTTTTCGTCGTCGTGACGTTCTTTCTTCTCACGACGCTCTTTCTTCTCGCCGCCTTCTTTCTTCTCCTCATGGACTTTCTTCTCGCGTTTGGGCTGTTCCTTGGCTACCTCCACCACGATGCCTTTGGGGTTCTTACGCGGGTCGGAGAAGCACTCCAGAATCATCGGAACGAAGCTCTCTTCGACATCTACGTAAGAATAGTCGCCAAAGAGGTCGATACGGCCAATCGGGATATTCTTGGTATGGGTCACGTCATTGATCTTGCCGATGATCTTTTGCGGCAGGATATGGTCGTTCTTACCCATGCCGAAATAGAGACGCTTCATGGTCTCGTCCATACGGTCGCGCTCTTTCTTGCGTTCTTTCTTGTCTTTGTTGGCGTCCTTTTCATCGACATTGAGGTCAACAGCATCCTTGTAATAGTCGAGGAAACGGTTGAAGTTCAAAGCCACCATGCGGGTGATGAGTTCCTCGCGCGACATCCATTCCAGCTTCTTGAAGATAACGGGCAAGTAGTCGTCGATGTCCTCACGGTTGATATCGACATGCTCGATGCGGTCGATATGGTTGAAAAGCTGTTTCTCACAAACTTCCTTACCCGTGGGGATCATTGCCCTCTCGATGGGGCGACCCACGATCTTCTCGATCTGTTTGACTTTATGCTTCTCGCGGAGGTGCACCAGGCTGATGCAGATGCCGCGTTTGTCGGCACGACCTGTACGGCCGCTTCGGTGCACATAGGTCTCGATGTCGTCGGGCAGGTTGTAGTTGATGATATGGGTCAATTCTTTGACGTCGATGCCACGGGCGGCCACGTCAGTAGCCACCAGCAATTGCAGGGAGCGTTTGCGGAAGTGATCCATTACGTTGTCGCGCATTGCCTGCGAGAGGTCTCCATGAAGGGCGGCGGCGTTGTAGCCGTCCTGGATGAGGCTGTCGGCGATCTCCTGGGTCTCCAGCTTGGTACGGCAGAAGATGATGCCATAGATGGAGGGCGTGTAGTCGATGATGCGCTTCAGCACCGAATAGCGGTCCTTGGCGGCCATCATGTAGTACTTGTGATCCACGTTGGCGGTACCCGAGTTGCGTTCGCCCACGGCCACCTTCACAGGATCAGTCATGTACTTGTTGAGGATAGCCTCCACCTCTTTCGGCATGGTAGCCGAGAAGAGCATGGTGCTGCGTTCCTTGGGCATGTACTCGAGGATGTCATCGACTTCTTCCTGAAAGCCCATGTTGAGCATCTCATCGGCCTCGTCGAGGATCATGGTCTTGACGTTGCTGAAATCCACCTTGTTGCGGCGAATCATGTCGCGCAGACGGCCAGGCGTAGCCACGATGATCTGTGGCTTCTTGGCGAGGTCTTTAAACTGCAGCTCGATGCTGGCGCCGCCATAGACCGGCACAATGAGGATTTCGGGGATGTACTTCGCATAGTTGCGTAGGTCCTTGGTGATCTGCATGCAGAGCTCACGTGTAGGACAGAGGATCAGCGCTTGGACACAGCGCTGTGAGGCGTCAATCTTCTGGAGCAACGGCAGTCCGAAAGCGGCTGTCTTTCCAGTACCCGTCTGGGCAAGACCTACGAAGTCAACGTCTTGCGCCAGCAACACAGGAATCGCTTGTTCCTGTATTGGCATAGGATTCTCGAACCCCAGCTCCCCAATAGCCTTCAACAGAGCGGAGTTCAATCCAAAATCTGTAAATTGTGACATGAAATATTATGTGATGATTAAAAAGTGCGGCAAAATTACGGTTTTTTTCTCTATTTTTGTCACTTAAAATGAAGAAACGCACTTACTTCATATTATTTTGCTGTTGTCTGATCGGATTGGCCATCTGGGGACTTTGTGGAAGAAGGCATGGCGGTCACCAGAATGTAGTTCCCGTCTTGAACACCGACAGCCTCTTTGTTGACTTGAACAAGGACAAGGTGGAGAAGCGCACCGCCATGGCCGACCGCTATTTCACCAACCTTTGGAATGAACGGATCCTGAACGGCGTGGTGCTGTATGCCGAAGAGGGACAGGTCCTCTACAAGAAAGCATTCGGATGGCGGAATCTCGTCAAGCAGCAGGATTCCTTACGTGTTGATGACCAGTTTCAGCTGGCTTCAGTGTCCAAGATGTTCACCGCCGAAGCCATCATGCTGCTCCATTCGCAAGGCAAGCTGGATTATGACGACCTGGTCACAAAGTACATCCCCGAATTTCCTTATAAAGGCATCACCATACGCCATCTGCTAAACCACCGCTCCGGCCTGTCGCGTTACGAGACCTTGGCTGACGAACACTGGCCCGACCGGGGCATCGCCGTTGACAACGAAGACATCGTGAAGCTGTATGCACAACATAAGCCCAATCCTTACAACCAGCCCGATGTCACCTTCCATTACACCAATATCAACTATGCACTTTTGGCCAACATCGTTGAGCGGGTATCGGGACAGCACTTCGAGGACTTCATGCAACAGCAAATCTTCGAGCCGTTGGGTATGACACGTTCCTACATCTTTTCCATGAGGAATTCCAAGAAGGTGCAGCCCAACGTTAGCACCGACGTTCAGGGACATATCATGCTAAGCAAAGGTCCCAAAAGAGCCGAGGACGACTACCTGAACGGAGTGATGGGCGACAAGATGATGTATTCCACTGTCGATGACCTTTACAAGTTCTGCCTCGCACTGGAGCACAACACCTTCCTTCCCGACAGCATACAGCAGGAGGCATTCGTACCCGGTTCTCCGGAGTGGAAAAACGGAGAGAACTACGGCTTTGGATGGAGGATGAATGAGAAACATCCCGGAGTCGTGTTCCATTTCGGATGGTGGAAAGGCTACCGGTCCTTCTTCATCAGGGATCTGGAAAAACACCGCGTACTCATCGTCCTTACCAACACCAGTAGCAGTGCTGTCAGCGATGAGCTTTGGGATTTCGTCAACGACACAACGGTGAGACTACCTGAGTCCTGCCCTATAGAAAACTAGGCTTTCACCACTAGTTTGAAGCCCACGCCGTGGACATTGACCAGCTCCACGTTGGGTTCATCCTTGAAATACTTACGCAGTTTGGTGACATATACATCCATGGAACGTGCGTTAAAATAGGAATCTTCATACCAAACCTTTTCCAATGCCACTGTCCGCTCCAGAGTCTCGTTCATGTTTTCACATAACAGAAGCAGCAAATCTGCCTCCTTTGAAGTGAGTTTGCGGATCTGGTCGCCTTTGGTCAGCACGTGTCGAGCGGCATCGAAAGTGTAATTGCCCAATTTGAAGGTGGTTGGGGTCGATGTCTCGACTGAAGTCCTGTTGAACACCGCATGGATACGAAGCAGCAATTCGTCCATGCTGAAAGGTTTTGTGATATAATCGTCTGCTCCCAGCTTAAAGCCTTCGATCACATCTTTTTGGGTTGTCTTGGCCGTCAAGAAAATGATCGGGATACGTTTGTTGATCTTCTTGACTTCCTTGGCCAATGTGAAGCCATCCATCAGAGGCATCATAACATCAAAAATACAGAAGTTGAAGTTGCCCGTACGGAAAGTCTCGAGCGCTTCTTCTCCATTGGTGCACAAAGTGACAGCGATGTCCTTTGCTTCAAGATACTTCTTAAGGATGACACCCAAGTTCTTATCATCCTCTGCTAGCAGGGTATTGATCTTTTGTGCCATTTTTAAGTAGTTTTTAAATAAAAAACGTTCATTTATATTAACGTAAAAAAATAAAAATAGTATTCAAAATGGATATTAGTTTGCTTTCAAAGGCAAAGTTACAATAAATGTTGACCCCTCACCCAATCTGCTCTCCACTTTTATCGATCCTTTATGATATTTCACAACATGCTGGACATAATTCAGCCCCAATCCATAGCCCTTTACATAATGCTTATTGTCGGTGTTCACCCTCGCAAATGCCTCAAAGATGATCTTTTGGTCCGACTTGGCAATGCCGATACCGTTGTCCTTGAAACTGATTTCTATGGTATCCTCCACATTTCTAGTACTGATGGTGATTAGCGGTGCGCCTTTACGGTATTTGATGGCATTGTCAATCAAATTCGAGAAAGAATTGGCCAGATGAACGGTATCACCGAAGACAACATCATTCGTGGCTTGGAAATCGAAGACCAACTCCCCATGATACTCATTCAACGAGAGCCTATGCACTCCAGCGATGGTGGTCAAAAGCTTGTGAACATACACATCCTCACGCTCTCGTTGTGTCTGCTCATTACGGAAAATGGTCAACACCTCTTCCAATAGCCCCTGCATGGTCTTGGTCTCATCAGAAATCATCTTCAGATAAGAGTGCTCAGATTCCCGATCCATGACAATGGAATCATCTAGCATCAATTGGGTAGCCAAGCTGATGGAAGTCACTGGGGTTTTCAGTTCATGCGTGATATTGTGAACCATGCGTTCCCTGAAAGCATTGATTTTACGCTGTTTGAACAAGATGAAAAAGAAACTGACGAAACACAGCAAGATCAACACCAACAGGATGACCATGATGATTCGGTTCATCAATTCATCCCAAAAGAACCGTTTATCAATATTGGGGAAATAAATGTAAAGCGTGTCGAGATGCGTCTCCTCATCAGAGATGCTCAGCAAGTTGTATTGAAAGCCCTTTTCAAGCATGGACTTTTCGTCGGCGTTGTCCGAAACAGCATGAAAAAAGTTCTCGTCTTCACAAAAAAGTCCTAATTGGAAGGATTCTTCAATGCCTTTTTCGTTTAGTTTCTCTGTAATATGGGCGCTAATCAAATCCAAATCAATGGAATCAAACCTTTGCATCGACTCGTCAATAAGGTCGTCCACCTTGACGCGAAACAACTCCTTTTGGTTGGAAAAAGCCCTGTTAGCCAGATGGATTTGGGAAATCAACAGAAAAACCCAAACTACCACCAAGCCAATGGTAAAGCCGATCAAACCCCAGTTGTTGTTTTTCATGAAATGCTACTTTTGACAAAAGCTTACAAAGATAAGAAAGATTCTTAAAAACAAAAAAAGAATAATTTTTTGTATCAGATTGACTCATGTTTCGGAAAAACCCTTATCTTTGCATCGGTTCTTATCATAATGACCTTGTAACCGCGTAATACGGTTGCAATTTAAAGGTTTCATAAATTTTGGTTTTTGGTTCTAGAAAATCCCTGCTTTTGTAGGGATTTTCTTGTTTTATTCCTATCTTTGCCAAAAATACCTCTACCATGAAACTAGAATTAACACACACCAATTCCTTCATCGGCAAGGAAAGCATTCAATCTTACGAATCGACGATTGCTTCGACTTACAACACCGTTTACAATAAGACCGGCGCCGGAAACGACTTCCTCGGTTGGGTCAACCTGCCTTCGGAAATCGACGAAACCCTGATAGCCGACATTGAAAAGACCACTACCGTGTTGCGCAAAAAATCCGAGATTTTCGTTGTAATCGGCATTGGCGGCTCCTACTTGGGTGCCCGAGCCGTCATCGAAGCCTTGCAGAACCACTTCGCACCATTGTCGGGCGAAAAGCCTTTGATCGTGTATGCAGGCCATAACATGAGCGAGGACTACCTCAGCGAGCTCATCGCCATCCTCGATAAGAAAGACTATTCGATGGCCGTGATTTCCAAGTCGGGAACCACGACGGAGCCCGCCATCGCCTTCCGCATCCTGAAGCAACACATCATCAAAAAATACGGCGAAGCAGAGGCTGCCTCGCGCATCGTCGCCATCACCGACAAGGCCAAAGGCGCCTTGAAACAACTGGCCAACGTGAAAGGCTACAAGACCTATATCGTCCCCGACGACGTGGGCGGTCGCTTCTCAGTGCTCACCCCCGTCGGACTGCTGCCCATCGCCATGGCTGGTATCGACATCCGTGCTTTGGTGAAAGGTGCCGTCGAGATGGAAAAAATGTGCAAGAACAACCCCACCCTAAATGGCAACATCGTCTCGGAATATGCCGTGGTCCGACATCTACTTTACAAGGCAGGCAAGACCAACGAGATCATGGTCAACTACGAGCCGCGGCTAGTGTATTTCTCGGAATGGTGGAAGCAACTCTATGGCGAGAGCCATGGCAAGGACCACAAAGGTATCTTCCCGGCATCAGTCACCTTCAGCACCGACCTCCACTCCATGGGACAGTACATCCAAGACGGCCTGCGCAACTTGTTTGAAACAGTGATCTCGGTGGAGAACTCCAACCACGAGCTCCGTATCCCCATGGAAACCGAGGACCTCGACCAGCTCAACTACATCGCCGGAAAACGCATCTCTGAAGTGAACCACAAGGCTGAACTCGGAACCATGCTTGCCCATGTAGATGGCGGCGTACCCGTGCTTCGCATCGTCATCCCCGAAGTGTCTGCTTTTGTGCTCGGTCAGCTGATCTACTTCTTCGAGATGGGCTGCGCCTTGAGCGGTTACATGCTGGAGGTGAATCCCTTCGACCAGCCAGGCGTGGAAGCATATAAAAAGAACATGTTCGCGCTACTAGGCAAAAAAGGCTATGAGGCGCAGACTGAGGCGCTGAATAAGAGACTGGAATGCAAATAATCAAAATGCAAAACGCTAAACACCTTATAATATGAAAAGAACTTTACTGCTTGCTGCCATTGTTCTCTGTTTCTTCGCAACAGTGCAAGCCCAAACAATCGAAAAAATCGAGAAATTCAATTCCCAAACCAGAGCGTACAAAGAAAAAATGGACAGTGTCGTCTCTCAGGACTACAAACGCATTATGCAATATGATGAAAGGTTTAATTTGACCAAAGAAACGTTTTACGTATTTGACGGAACATGGACAATATCCGGGATTGATGAGTATAGCTACGATGCTCAAAACCGTCTGATAAGCAATACACATTATTCTTTTGACGGATACACCGACGAGCGCTCAAATTATCAATACAATGAAAACGGTTTGCTGTCAGAATGGGCCTCCTACATCTTTGAAGATGGCCAATGGAAGAATCGCACCAGACAGACATTCGAATACAATAGTCAAGGTTTACGCCTATCATCATTACACTACCATGGAGAAGAAAACACATGGCTGCCTGATATGTATCTAGAATACACCTATTTCAATGGGCTTATTGAAAAAACCGATTTGTACTACTATTGGATTGATGTAGAAACCGAAGAACCCCAGCTGGAACTCCATGAACGGTACCGCTACACCTATAACGAAAAAATGCTATGCACCTCATTTATTGATGAATATCTCTACAACACCGATGAAGCCTATGAATGGGTACCAGCCCAAAAGGAGGAGTATGGGTATGACGAACAGGACAACCGCATCTCCTATATTTATAGTAACTATGACGAAACCCTTGGTTATGTGTTTTCTTATAAAACAGAACTTGTTTTCGATGATCATCACAACACTATAAACAGTAATAGCTACGAATACAACGAGTCATCATGGGTTCTTGATGGACATGGTGAATTTACTTATGATTTGTCAGCGCAAGCCGAGAACATAGCTGGTTTTGATCTTTACTGGGAAGATGACGCCATTGTTGTCACCAATAAATTAACCAGTGCCAGTTGGGATTATGTCAGTGACGCTTGGTCGATCACATATTATTATTCGAAATGCACAGGCGTTGAAGAACAAAACGGGCATCAGGTGTTTTGCTGGCCCAATCCGGTTCAAGAAACTCTGAACATCCGTATGGAAGACGTGCAACAAATAGTGATCTTCGACATGGAAGGCAGACAGATTCTGGAGGTCAACAATAATGTTGAAGCAGTCAATGTGAGCGCCTTGCCAAAGGGTTGTTATTTGCTGAAAGCCACGTTGGAAAACGGCGGTGTGAGCACACAGAAGTTCGTGAAGCAATAATCTCATGAAAAAAGACATCGAAATCATGGCGCCAGTGGGCTCGTATGAGGCCCTGGCTGCTGCGATACAAGCCGGTGCCGGAAGCGTGTATTTCGGCATCGGCAAATTGAATATGCGTTCACGGTCAGCGAAGAACTTCACCCTCGATGATCTGCGACAACTTGCCGAGACTTGCAACGCCAACGGCGTGAAGAGTTACGTCACGGTGAACACAGTGATTTATGACGAGGAGATGGACGAGATGCATCAGCTGTTGGATGCCATCAAGGCCAACGGCATCTCTGCCATTATCGCCTCCGACCAAAGCGTGATCCAATATGCCCGTCAGATTGGCGTTGAGGTCCACATGTCCACCCAATGCAACATCACCAACTTGGAGGCAGTAAGATACTATTCCCAATTTGCCGACGTGATGGTGACCGCCCGTGAGTTGAACATCGACCAGGTGAAGCATATCACCGAAGAGATCGAAAAACAACAGATTCGCGGTCCTCACGGTGAGTTGGTACGCATCGAAGTGTTTTGCCACGGGGCGCTATGCATGGCCATTTCAGGCAAGTGCAACCTGAGTCAGGATATCTTCAATGCCTCTTCCAACCGTGGCGCCTGCCTGCAACTCTGCCGCCGCAGCTACGACGTAAAAGAGCGCGACGACGGCTATGAACTGGCCTTGGACAACGAATACATCATGTCGCCCAAGGACCTCTGCACCCTTCCCTTCCTGGATCGGGTGTTGGATGCCGGGGTGGAAGTCCTGAAGATCGAAGGCCGTGGCCGTTCGCCGGAATACACCAAAATGACCGTGGAGGTCTATCACGAGGCGGTGAAGGCCATCCAGGAAGGCACCTTCACCCAAGAGAAGATTGATGCCTGGATGGAGCGACTGAAAAGTGTTTATAACAGAGGCTTCTGGGACGGTTATTATTTGGGACGCCGTACTTTTGAGTGGTCCAAGCAATACGGCTCTCAAGCCACCCAGACCAAAGAGTTCATCGGAACCGTCACCAACTATTTCAGCAAAATTGGCGTCGCCGAGATCCGGATGGAGACCCACGAGCTCAACGTCGATGACCCCATCATGATTATTGGTCCCACCACGGGTGTCTATGAAGACAGTATTCGGGAGATTCGTTTGGACGATGGCCCCGTGCCGAGAGCCGTCAAGGGCGATATCTGTTCCATTCCTGTAAAGGCTGTAGTCCGGAGAGGAGATAAGGTTTATAAGATAGTGAGGAGTTAGGAGTATGCAAAATTTTAACATCCATACACACAGTATTTATAGTGATGGCAAATCCACACCTAGGGAACATGTGGAAGAGGCTATACGACAGGGATTAGTGAAACTGGGCTTTTCAGAGCACAGTCCCCTGCCCTTCGATAACACTTTTTCGGTGAAGAGCGAACGGATGCCCGAGTATGTGGCTGAGATCGCCGCTTTGAAAGAAGAATTCAAGGACAAGATTGAGATCCTTTGCGGCCTGGAAGCCGATTATATCCCTGGGGTTTCCGAGACCTTTGCCGTAACCAAGGAAAAATTCCATCTGGATTATTTGATTGGCGGGGTGCATCTGGTGGGTCATTCCGCCAATCCAGAAGAGCTTTGGTTCATCGATGGTCCCAAATGGGAAATCTACGATGAGGGATTGATGAAGTTCTTCGACGGCGACATCCGAAAAGGGGTTCGGGCTTTTTATGACCAGACCAACCAGATGCTTGAGCACGAGGAATTCGACATCATCGCCCATTTCGACAAGATCAAGATGCATAACCGGGACCGGTATTTCCATGAAGATGAGGAATGGTACCGCAAGTTGGCTTTGGAGACCCTCGACCTGATCCATCAGAAAGGCATCGTCATGGAGATCAACACGCGGGGCATCTACAAGAAACGGTACAATGGCTTTTATCCTTCGCCGTGGTTGCTCAAAGAGGCCTTCAAAATGGGCATTCCGACCATCATTTCCTCTGATGCCCATCATTTCAGCGAGCTTACATTGGAATTCGAAGCCGCCGAGAAGGCAATAGCTGCCAGCAAGCGGTAGTTTTCCTCCCCTCTCCCTCGGTGAGAGGGGCTGGGGGTGTGGGCACGAAAAAAACCCCACTGGGACAAGCCCAGTGGGGAAAAACAATATAAAGATTATGAAAAAAATCCGTTATTGCTTGGCGGCCATGACGAGCTTTCCTTTGTAATAAAGGTCGCCGTCAACATAATATGCTCTGTGATAGACGTGCATGGTGCCGGTAACAGGGCAAACTGCCATTGTGGGGACTTCAGCCTTGTAGTGAGTTCTTCTCTTAGCGCCTCTGGTGTGAGACTGTCTGCGTTTAGGATGTGCCATTTTACTTTTATTTTAAAATGTTAAACCGTTTGTTAATTATCTTCAATCTTGATATCCTTCAAAGCCGCCCACCGTGGATCCGTTTCGACTTCAATCTCCTCCGAGGGTTCCTCGTCGTGAGAAAGCAGTGCCAGCACTTTCGGATTACATTCACCTTCGGGATGAACCCGATGGATCGGTATCGACAGGATGATGTATTCATAAACCAAAGAACTGATGTCGTAAGCGTGCTCCTCAGCAGGCACTACGACCACGTCGTCTGATTCCTCGACTTCTTCGGCGCCAAACTTGATGTAGAACACCTGTTCGCTCTGGATCGGGATGAAGAACTCGTCGGCGCAGCGGTCGCATGGAACCTCCACCTTGCCTTCGATGTGGAAGTTCAAAGTCATCATCAACTCCTCCCTTACCACTTCAAGATCCACGCTCACCGCGCCATGCTTCACCTCGGAATAGTCCAGGTCGGCAAAGAAGTCGTCCTTGATGTCGAACTTGAAGTTGTGGACGCCAAGGGCAAGGCCGCTGACAGGGATCAAGAATTCGTTTTCCTTTTCCATTTGCCTAAAAATCGGGCTGCAAAAATACAAAAATTATATTGAATGAGAACTAATTTCTGATTTTTTTTCAGAATACAACACCTCCAAGGCTTTCTGAAGCACGTCGTCCATCTCCCGGTAAATCGGATAAAAGCCCTCGTCGTCGAATAGATCACGGGCTATATAGGCTTTCAAAAGGATGTTTGCTTCCTTCCTGGCAACCTGTTTTTCCTTCTCGTTGGCCTTCAAACCTTTCTTCACAGCCTGATCTACCAACTCGTTGAACATGGCATCGGTGATATGAAACGACTTTTCGAAATCGGCAACGGTCTTGTACCGCGCCAATTCACGACGATGACTGTCGCAATAATCAAAGGCGTATTGATACAGAATGCCGAGGTTCACCATCCTATTGAAGAAGTACTCGGTGCTGTCGTTGACCAAGGGCACATACACATCAGGCATGATACCTCCCCCTCCATAAACGACCTTGCCCTTGGGTGTATAGTATTTCAGGGAATCCGCAAAATGGATACTGTCAGCAGAAAACAGCTCGCCGTTTTCATAGCGGTCGTAGGACTCGAGCATATAGTCTTTCTTGCTCCCCGAAAAAGGCTTCTGGATACAACGACCCGTAGGCGTATAGTATTTCGCCACCGTGATGCGGATGGCTGATTTGTCGCTGAGCATGATCTGCTCCTGCACCAATCCCTTACCAAAGGAACGGCGTCCGATGATAGTGGCTCTATCATGATCCTGCATGGCACCCGCCACAATCTCACTGGCGCTGGCCGACTCACCATCGATCAATACCACAACAGGCATGTCTTCCAACAAGCCTTTCCTTCGTGCGAAAAAGGCACTTTTTGGCCTAACACGGCCCTCGGTAAACACCACCAGACTCCCTTTGGGCAGGAACTCATCGGCAATATCGACCGCCTCATTGAGGTAACCGCCACCGTTGCCGCGAAGATCAAATACCAGCTGTTTCATCCCAGCATCCTTCAATTTCTTGACGGCAACGACAAACTCTTGATGTGTCGTGGCAGAGAACTTGCTCAACTTGATGTAACCCGTCTCGTCATCAAGCATGTAGGCGATGTCGATACTATAGGTAGGGATGACATCACGGGTAATAGTGAAATCCAACAATCCTTCAACGCCCCTACGGTAGTTCTTCACCTTGACCTTGGTGCCCTTGGGGCCTTTGAGCAGCCTCATCACCTTGTCGTTCTTGATCTTGACTCCGGCAATGAGCGAATCGTTAACATATACAATGCGGTCACCTGCCATGATGCCAACTTTTTCTGAAGGTCCTCCTTTGATGGTATTGACAATGGCCACGGTATCTTCAACGATACGGAACTGTACGCCAATGCCTTCGAAACCGCCCAGCAACGGGTCGTTGACGGTGTTGAATTCCTCAAGGGAGATGTATTGGCTGTGTGGATCCAGTTCATCCATCAAGGCAGCAACGGCCTCATCTTCAAGCTCCGAGGCTTTGACGGTATCCACATACATATTATTAATATAATACATCACCTCGTCGAACTTGCTTGCGGCGATGACTTGAGGACGCTTTTTCAGGTAGATGTTCTCGGTGACAACACTCACGAAAAAGCCGATAAACAATCCTAGGACCACCATCCAAAGGATGGGGCTTGCATTCTTACGACCCATCTCGATTCAGCTTTACTTTATTCTGCAGGCTTCTCAATGGAGGCGCTTGACATGTCGAGGTTGCGGTCCACCTTCTTGAAGAGACCTTGCAGCACCGTACCGGGACCGACCTCCACCACTCTGTTGAGGCCGTTGGCAATCATGTTCTGCATGGTCTGGGTCCAGCAAACCGGTGAGGTAAGCTGGGCGACCAGGTTTTTCTTAATGATCTCAGGATCGGTGACCGACTGACCGGTGACATTCTGGTATATCGGGCAGATGCCAAGGCTGAACTTGGTGGCATTGATGGCTTCAGCCAATTCCACGCGAGCAGGCTCCATCAGTGGGCTGTGGAAAGCACCGCCGACATTCAACGGAATCACCCTCTTGGCACCAGCTTCCTTAAGCTTTTCGGAGGCTTTAGCCACGCCGTCAATAGTTCCAGAGATGACAATCTGTCCTGGAGAGTTGTAATTCGCAGGGACGACAACCGTATCGTGGATGGAGGCACAGACACTTTCAACCACGCTATCCTCCATGCCAATGACAGCGGCCATAGTGCCTGGCTGCAACTCACAGGCTTTTTGCATGGCGTTGGCACGTTTGGCGACTAGACGGAGGCCGTCTTCAAAGGTCAGCACCTTGTTCGCCACCAAAGCGGAAAATTCACCAAGCGAATGACCCGCCACCATGTTGGGTTGGAAATCCTCGAGAATAGTGGCAAGGATGACAGAATGGAGGAAAATGGCAGGTTGGGTGACCTTCGTCTGACGCAGATCCTCGTCCGTACCATCGAACATCAATTCCGTGATTTTAAACTCTAAAATCCTGTTGGCTTTATGGAACATGTCTTTTGCTTTCGACGAATGGTCGAAAAGATCTTTCCCCATGCCAACAAACTGGGCTCCCTGACCAGGGAAAACGTATGCATTAATCATAAAAAACCCTTTTCCTTATTTGTTCTGTTGTTGAACGGTAGTAGGTTGTGACATCTGGCATTTGCCGGTAAAGACAGCGCCAACTTCGATGAAGAGTTGTTTGGTCATCATGTCGATCTCGACTTTCGAAGTAGCTTTGAGTGAAGTCAGTTCCTCGCACTTCAAAACGCCCTTGACCATTCCCGAGATCTCAGCTTGCTTACAAGTCAAGTCTCCATCAATAATGCCAGTCTGACCGACAACGATTTTGCCGTTCGATTTCAAGGATCCGATGAGATGCCCATCGACTCTGATATCACCGCTGGATTCGATGTCTCCTTTGATGACGGTACCTTTACCAATTAGATTTCTTATTGGAGATTCCATAGCCATAGTTATATTATTTTGAAAATTCTTCTAAAAACGCTTTGTATTCATCCAGCTTCTTTTCCTTGAAGAAAACCGGATAGTTCTTAACTGAGACAGGCAACACCGAATAGCTGTCCTTTGCCATACCTCCGAAAATATAATCTGTGAGGAACATGGACGCTATATAGTCTTTTGCCTCTTTTTCGTTATCAAAGGGACTGATGGAGACCAGCATCTGTTCGTTGAACACCATGCTATTGATCTCAAACTCTTTGAATCTGTAATCTTTCTTGTGAAAATCGGAGATACGCACCTTCAAGGGATCCACCCTGATCACTTTCGGGTTGAATACGACGACCACCAGATGCTGGGTGTTGGGCTCATATACGTATGGCGCCTTAGGCTTATCATCCTTCTTGTCGCCTTTTCCTTCCGCAATGTCTCTCAAGTCAATCCCGAGATGGTATTCATCATTGACATCCTGCAAGAGCGTTGTGGCATAGCTGCGGATGCTACTGTTGGGATAGTTCTTGACCACCCTCAGAAGTGCGTATGCCATAGAGTCAACGGTCTCAAGACGTCCACGAGCGACGGCATCCAACAAGGCAAAACGCGGTGCCAGCGCCGTGTCGGCAGCATAAAGATCAAGCGCCCGCTCAGCGTTCATCCTCACACGATAATACTGTCCTTGCTGGTAAGCATCGTAAGTCCTTGTATAAAGGTCTGAAGCCTGTTTGGATTCCTCTTCAAGCTTCTTGTAATAATTCGGGTCAAGGATGAAGCTGGCATAGCTCGACTCCGGATATTTGCTAAGGATTCGGCTCTTGTAGTCATCAGCCTTTTCCGTATCCTTCATGTCGTTGTACATCTTATACAACGCATACCAAGCAGGAAGCTCGTTCTTGTTGCCAGGATAATGGGTGTCGAGTCGCTCGTAAGCCTCTATGGAGTGAGGATAATCCGACAGACGGTCCAAATAGATGAAGCCGACATTATACAAAGCGCCTGAGATCTGCAGGTGGGCCTCCTGTTTTTGTTCATCAGTAAACGGGAGAGACTGCAGATAATAACCTCTGTCGTGATCGGTAAGCGCTGTTTTGTCGGATTTCTTGCCTTCCTCGTCATCCTTTCCAGAATCACTATAGCCATCGTCAAAAGCACCGCTTCCGATGTTGCGCTTGTCGGAAAGGCGCCAGTTGTCCTCAAGCTTACGCATGCCCCATTTCTTGCTAAATTCACTATAGCCACTTCCCAGGATGGTTGGATTGTAGAAGTACCAAGCGCCTGAAGCCTTGGGGTCTTCGGTCTGTACGGTTGATTTACCGACGCTGCTACCCATGAGAGCAAGCTGCTCTTCATATTCCTGTCTTTCTTTATCGATACGCTCCTGTTCTATCACTTGAGCGATGATCTTGTCGATCAAGGCGTTTCTGCTGATGGAATCCATACTGGCGACTCTCAACAGGCTGTCTTGGTCGCGGATTATCGTTAAGTTACCCACCAGATCGTTGAGGGTCAAGGAAATATTACGAATGCTATCGTATCCCAGATAGGACTCCCTATCCATCGCGTTGACTGCAGTGTCATAATAAGCCTGCGCCAATTCGTAATTGTTGCGGTCGAAAAGGATGGTGGCAACCTTCAGGGAAGAGTTGGCACGCTGGATACGGTTGGTCTTAGCGTTAGCAACCGATTCGCGATAATAGCCGATGGCTTTATTGACATCGCCTTCCCTCATGGCCAATTCCGCCATGGCGAAATAGATACGGTCGATGTATTCCTCATTCTTCCTGTCGTCAAGCATCCGGTTGAGCATCTTGTAAAGCTCCTTGGCATTGCCTGAGGACCCCATCCTGGCCATATTCATCTTGGATTCGAAAAGCATCTCGTAGGGAGGATTTTTCTTGGAGACCCTCTTAAACCATTCCGTGGCATGTTTGGCATCGTTCAGCTCCATGTAGATTTGGCCTAATATGAACATCACCCTCAGGCGCATGTCACGGTCTTTCGTAACCATCATGCCAGTCTTAAGATAACTGATGGCACGGCGATAATCCTTGGTGGCAATATAATAATCGGCAACAGTAAGGTCAAAGTTACGAACCAACTCCTTGGGAAGCTTTTTTCTGCCCGCCATCTTGCTTTGGAGCAGCTCAATGATTGCAATGGCTTTGGAATACTGTTCCGTTTGAATATAGGTCTTGACAAGCCAAAGATTGGATACTAGGGCAATGTCGTTATAGCTGAATTCCGTGGTAACAAAATCGAAGGTTCGCTTTGCCGGGATATAGTCTTGTTTATAGAAATGGGCTTTGCCCATCACGAGATAAGCGTCGTCGATCCATTTCACACGTTCCTTCCCGTTGAACTTCATGGAGTGCTTCTGGACACAGATGGAGGTCTTTTGCAGGGCACGGTCCATCTGCGCATTCAGTCCCATGGCATCGTTCTTAGTGCCATAATTATAGACCCTCAGCACTTTGGAATAGTCATCCTTCACAGTATTCCTCAGCTGTCGGTCTCCTTCCATCAAGCTATATTCTCCGTTCCAAAAGAGATTGTAATGGCTTGTGAGGTTATGGTAGGCACGTCGGGTGATGGTATTCCTCTTGGTTGAGCATCCTCCCAACAGCGTTAAAGCTGTCACAAAACCAACAATTGCTACTATGTATTTTTTTCTAAACACGTGAGATTCGATTTAATGGGTTTTTTGATACCATTGACGGGCCAACACCAGCATGGTGGAGTCGGATGGCTCTGCTACGTTGGTTCTCATCTTTACAGCAATGCTGTCGGTGGCTTGGCGGAACTCCGTCATCAGCAAGGCGTCGTAATCATGCTGGCGGCTTGTGACGATGGCTTGCTTTTGTTTTTCCATGGCTATTGATGCAACTTGACGCAGGCTATCCATGTCCATAAATGGCGCCAGCTGTTGGCTGAACCTGACGCTGTCGGCCTTCCATGCCTCCGGCAAGCCCAAAGGCTCAGTTAAAGAGACCAGCTTGTATTTTTCACAAAGAGCGTTCGTCTCACCGTTGATTTTATCCATCTCATGACTGAAGTCAACAATGAGGCGTTCTGCCTTTTCGACCCTTGTCTTTTCAATGATCTTCGGGACATAGATGTAGGCGGCCACGCCCAATGCAGCCAAGACAAGCAACAGGATGATGAGTTTGAAGACCGAATAGCCTTTCGTGATGACTGACTTGACCTCCGAGATGCTGTCGAAGCGCTGTTCCCTTGAGAACTGGGTGCAGTGGGTGGCCACGCTGGAGAACTGGCTGAGCATGTTGCGCTCGCCGATAAACTCGATGATCTTACCCATCGAATACACATCGGAACGCGGATCGGCTTCCTCTCCCTTGATGAGCTCGGGGGCAATGAACTCGTTCTCCTTGATCAGCAGCTCGCGGTCGGTCTTGTATTTCGTCTCAGGCAGCCCGATGTCAATGATCTTGGCGCGGAAATCTGCGGCAGTGACGATGATGTTCTCCGGCTTGAGATCACAGTGGATGATGCCGCGCTGGTGCATGTAATTCAGACCATCGCAAAGGTCAATCAGCACGCTTTTGACCTGTTTCTCATTCAACGTCCCAACGCGTACATGCTCGGCAAGTGACTTGCCGTCGATATATTCCAGAATGATGCAGTTGCCCAGTCCCTCGATGTTTTCAAAGCCAAGGGCCTTGCGGATGAATTTATACTCGAGTTCGCTCGTCAGCTCGTATTCTTTTTTCAGGTTTTCCTTGCATTCGGCATCGTCGGCAACTTCCGCTTTCAGTGCTTTGAGGATCACCTTTCTGCCGTTGTAATTGGCGGTAAACAGCCTGCTGTTGCCATGCACGGAGGCATAGAACGGCTTGATGTTCGTGAAGTCCTTAATAGTATCAGACATTTTTCAATAATGTATTTGGGAGCAAAGATACGGCTTTTTTCCCAACTATTTTGAAAATGCCTTATTTTTTATGTACTTATTCCTTCACAAAGCGCATCTTTCTATCTTTGACGGCGACCATATAGATGCCTGGGACAAGGCTTCCGACGTGGAGCGATCCGTTATAGCGCTCTTGCAACACCAAGCGACCGTTGAGGTCATACACACTGACAGTTTCGTCGTCAGCATCCTCCAGAAAGAGTGTGTTACCGGTCGGGTTGGGCCAGAGGGCTATGCCTTCCCCTTGAACCTCGGCGACACCCTCGTCATTGGGCACTGAGAACAGATAATCCACTGAGAAACAACCGTCAATATCACCTATGTGTTGTGCAGCTCCTGTTTCGGTATCCACTATGTAAAATGAAACAGGTATCATCTGCATCATTATACTCCTATTCATTGCCCAAATCAACTCGTTCGTTTCCAAATCGAATGCTAAACAATGATAGTTGGATTCACTACACCCTGTAGATCCCACCAGCATGGTTGACCCATTCGTTAGATTCATACGATACAAATCGGCACCATCTTTCAAACAATAGGCATCCCCATTCCTGTTTATGGCAAAACCCTGAGGGTTGAAATCCAGCTCGCTGATGATTGTTTGGGAGCCGGCAGGGTCACTTAGATTGAAACGACCCAGTCTAGGAATAAACTGGTTTTCGAAAGGCCTTACAATATCAACAAAGTACATCATACCATCGTCAGGGTTGAACGACATGCATTGGATAGAATTGGAAAAATCCTCTACAATCACTTGGGGCTCTCCTATGGTCTTGTTGCTGTTATCCACTGGAGCTTTATAAAGACTACGTGTGCCACCAGCCCCATAAAG
This sequence comes from Bacteroidales bacterium, assembly GCA_017530365.1. Taxonomy (GTDB): domain Bacteria; phylum Bacteroidota; class Bacteroidia; order Bacteroidales; family F082; genus Limimorpha. The sequence continues at coordinate 8,128 of JAFXMK010000038.1, read as the reverse complement.
CACACCCCAATAGTAACCATTGGCGTATGAGCCAGCATGGCCATTCATCTCACCACTTGCCACCTCTGTCTGTAGAAGCTGATGCAAACCGAAACTATAGAAACAATTGCTAAAGCCCATACCGCTCATAACGGCATACCAGTTGGCCGTAGAAATAACATTAGCTGGAGTTTTCTCCGTAATGACAACATCGTCTATCAGCAGGAAATTATTGTCATCACTATTGTAGTGACGAAAGGCGACATATTTGGTGCCCACAGGCAGTTCCACTTCCTTTTCAAACCAGCCTCCGGAGCTTCCGTAAAGCACCGTCTCATCGAAGACCATGGTGAAGTCGCTGGGATCAGTCCCCGTTGACGACACAGCAATGCCATAATGATCGGGAAAATCCACATTCACAACCACAAAGTAATTTATCTTAAAGGCACCTTCAACCAATGGAGAAACCATGTAGTTGTCTGGAGTGTAAGTTACATCGGCATTCCACGAAATGGAAGCAGCGACATGATCGCCGCTATGGGCAAATGCATTAGTATAAGTGGAGATGATGTTTGACCAGTTGTTGCCGTCGCCATCGGCATCGATCAAGGTCCAGTTGTTAAGATTGCCGCTCTCGAAATCGTCGGAAAACAGTACGGTTTCTTGTGCCCTGAGTAGCCCAGCGGCACCTAATAGGAGCATCGCAAAAAAGAGGAAAGGTTTTTTCATCATTCAAGAGTTTTAGTGAATTAATGCTCCAAATATAAGCAAATTATTCAAGACAAATCGTGTTGTAGGGATTTTTTTTGTGACATTTTGTCAGATTTTCGTATATTTGCCGCCCAAATTAAAAATAAAAATAGAATGAAAATCTCCTATAACTGGTTGAAACAATACGTCAACTGCGATTACCCAGCGGAAAAAGTCAGTGAGGTGCTGACATCGACAGGCCTCGAAGTGGAAGACCTCACCCCGTTCGAGTCAGTGAAAGGCGCTTTGAAAGGCGTTGTCGTCGGCAAGGTGCTTACCTGTGTCGATCATCCCAACTCCGACCACCTGCACATCACTACCGTCGATTGCGGTGGCGAGGAACCGCTGCACATCGTGTGCGGCGCCCCTAACGTGGCCGCTGGACAGAAGGTGCTCGTGGCCACCATCGGCACCGAGCTGTGGATTGGCGAAGAGCACATTACCATCAAGAAAGGCAAGATCCGCGGCGAGGTGTCGGAAGGCATGATCTGCGCTGAGGACGAGCTACAGCTAGGCGAGTCGCACGACGGCATCATGGTGCTGCCCGACAACTATGAAGTGGGTAAACCTGCCTCGTACTATTTCCCGGTAGAAGAAGACTATACCATTGAGATCGGTCTTACTGCAAACCGCAGCGACGCCACCTCGCATATTGGTTCAGCGCGTGACCTCGTGGCGGCCCTCAACCAGCGTGAGAACACCACTCAATACCACCTCATCCTCCCTTCGGTGGATGACTTCAAGGTGGAAAACAACAGCAACGACATCGAAGTGGTGGTGGAAGACACCGCCGCCTGTCCTCGCTACTCAGGCCTGAGCATCAGCGGCGTGAAAGTGGGTCCCTCACCCGAGTGGCTCAAGAACCGCCTCGCCGCCGTCGGACTCCGCAGCATCAACAACATCGTGGATATCTCCAACTATGTGCTGATGGAAGTCGGACAACCCATGCACATATTTGACGCTGATAAAATCACCGGCAAGAAAGTCATCGTGAAATGCCTCCCCGAAGGCACGCCATTCATCACGTTGGACGGTGTGGAGCGCAAGCTCAACGGCCGTAATCTGATGATATGCAACGCCGAGGAGCCCATGTGCATCGCTGGCGTGTTCGGAGGACTCAAGTCGGGCGTCACCGAAGAGACCACCAACATCTTCCTTGAAAGCGCCTATTTCAATCCCACCAGCATCCGTAAGACGGCCAAGTACCACGGCTTGCAGACCGACGCCTCGTTCCGCTACGAGCGCGGCGCCGACCCGAACATCACCCTCTATGCCCTGAAACGTGCTGCCATGCTGGTGAAAGAACTGGCAGGGGGCACCATCTCCTCCGAGATTAAGGACGTGAAAAACGGTGACTTCACCCCTGCCCGCGTCGATCTGAAATTCGACTACCTCAACAAGGTGGCAGGCAAGGTCATCGACAAGACTCAAGCCGTCAATATCCTGAAGAGCCTCGACTGCAAGGTGGTGGAGCAAAACGACGCCCATGTGGTCATCGATGTGCCCACTTGTAAGGTCGATGTGACCCGTCCCGTCGATGTCATCGAGGAGATCCTCCGCATCTATGGCTACGACAACATCGAAATCCCGAGCCGTGTCCACGCCTCCATCAGCCGCATCAACAAGCCCGATGCTGACAAGCTGCAGCAGAAGATATCCGACATGCTCGTGGCCAACGGATTCTACGAAATCATGAACAACTCGCTTACCAAGTCGGCCTACAGCGAAGCTTTCGTCGACTTCGATCCAGAGCGTAACGTGAAGATCATGAATCCTTTGAGCAGCGACCTCAACGTGATGCGCCAAACCCTGCTCTGGGGCGGTCTCGAGAGCATCGCCTTCAACCAAAACCGCAAGGTCAACGACATGAAGTTCTTCGAGTTCGGCAACGTCTATTTCTTCAACGCCAAAGCCGACAACAGCCAAAATCCTCTGGCACCCTATTCTGAATACTGCCACCTCGACCTATTCCTCACTGGCAACAAGCAGCAGGAACTCTGGAACAACCAGCCCAAACCTGTCGATTTCTTCGACCTCAAACAATATGTGATGGGCATCCTGCACCTGCTGCGCGTCAACCAGAACCAGCTGGAAGTCAAGGAAGGCACGTTGAAACATTATGAATATTCGCTTGAGCTCTACCTCGAAGGCAAACGCATTGCCACCCTGGGCAAGCTCGACAAAAAGTCACTGAAGCTGTTCGACATCAAGAAGGATGTCTTCCATGCGACCCTTTGCTGGAACACCCTGATGGACAACTACGGCAAGGCTCCCGAAGTCCACTTCGAGCCCTTGTCAAAGTTCCCGTCGGTGCGCCGCGACCTCGCCATGATCTTCGACAAGAACATCACCTTCGAAGAGGTGAAGAAAGTCGCCATGGCCGCCGAGAACAAGATCCTCCAGGAGATGAGCCTCTTCGACGTCTATGAAGGCGACAAGATTCCGGAAGGCAAGAAACAGTACGCCATGAGTTTCATCCTGATGTCCACCACCGCCACCTTGACCGACAAGGCCATAGAGAAGGCTATGGCTAGGATTCAGCAGGCGATGGAGAAAGAGCTTAATGGAGTACTGAGATAAGTTGGTAGTTGTTCAGTTGTTCAGTTGATCAGTTAAGACCAACAGAACTCCCAACTGAACAACTGAACAACTGAACAACTGATTAACTGAACAACTAAAACCATGGACGTACAAAGCATAAAGAGAACCTTCGGCATCATCGGGAACGACCCGCAGCTGCTCCATGCCATCGAGATCGCGGCACAGGTGGCCAACACAGACCTCACCGTACTCATCACTGGCGAGAGCGGAACGGGTAAAGACGTTTTCCCGAAGATCATCCACCAAAACAGCGCCCGGAAGCACGGTCAGTATTTTGCCGTGAACTGCGGCGCCATCCCCGAAGGCACCATCGACTCCGAGCTGTTCGGTCACGAGAAAGGCTCTTTCACTGGTGCTATCGCCGAGCGAAAAGGCTATTTCGAGATCGCCAACGAAGGTACCCTCTTCCTCGACGAGGTGGCTGAGCTGCCTTTATCGACCCAAGCCCGCCTCCTGCGTGTGCTGGAAAACGGAGAATACATCCGCGTGGGCGGCTCCAAGGTGATGAAGACCAACGTACGTGTGGTGGCCGCCACCAACGTCGATCTGCCCTTGGCCATCCAAAAAGGCAAGTTCCGCGAAGACCTCTACTACCGCCTCAACACTATCCCGATCCACATCCCGGCGTTGAGGGAAAGAAAAGGCGACATCTACCTGCTCTTCCGCAAGTTTGCCTCCGATTTCTCGGAAAAGAGCCATATCCCGGCCATCTCCTTGACCAATGAAGCCGTCAAGGTATTGGAAGACTATCGTTGGGATGGCAACGTGCGCCAGCTGAAGAATGTCACCGAGCAGATCTCCATCATCGAGCAACAGCGCGTCATCACGGATACCGTGCTGGAGCGTTACCTGCCCAATAAGATCTCCAATGCCCTGCCCGTGCTATTCCAAAGAGAGGAAAACGCCGACGGCATGTCGGAACGCGACTTATTATACAAGGTGTTGTTCGAGATGAAGCACGACATCGCAGAGCTTCGCAACACCGTCAACGAGCTGACGACACACCAAGGCATCATCAACACCAGCTATATCGAGCCCGCTCCTGCAAGCCACGACGACCCCGTCACCATCGAGCCCGATTACATGGAGATTGTGCCTTCCGAGGAAGTGGCTCACGAACATCATGAGCCCGTGTCGCTTTCTCTGGAACAAAACGAGATTGAGATGATCAAGAGGGCCTTGGAGAAATACAACGGGAAACGCAAGGACGCCGCCAAGGAGCTGGGTATCAGTGAACGTACCTTATACAGAAAGATCAACGAATTCGGGATTAAATAGATGAAGAGACTGCGCCTTTATATCGTTTTGCTGCTCGCTGTCGTCTGCAACGGCTGCGGCATCTATTCCTTCTCCGGGGCTTCCATCCCCGCCGAGGCGAAGACGGTATCGGTGCAGTATTTCCCGAACCAGGCACAGCTCATCAACCCCACCCTGAGCAACGACTTCACCACCGCCCTGCGCGACGCCGTCATGAACCAGACCTCGCTCGACATGGTGGAAGCTGGTGGCGACCTGGCTTTCGAAGGCGAGATCATCGACTACAAGACCACGCCTATCGCCATCACGGCAGGACAGACCGCAGCTTTGAACCGACTCACCATCACGGTCAACGTGCGGTTTGTCAACACTTTTGACGAGACCAAGAATTTCGAGTCAAGGTTCACACACTATGAAGATTATCCGAGTGACCAAGATCTGAATTCCGTGCAGGAATCGCTGACGGGAACGATCATCGATGCACTCGTGGAAGACGTGTTCAACAAAGCATTGGTAAACTGGTAAGCCATGGAAACAAAGGAGCTGCTGACCTATCTCAACAAGCCCGAGATGCTGCGAGGCGACACGGTGAAGGAACTTGAATCCCTCGCCGGACGCTATCCTTATTTCAGCCTGACCCAGTGCTTGCTGGCCATGGCCTACCAAAACGAAGACGACGACCGGTATGATGGGCAGCTGAAGAAAGCAGCCTGCATCATCGCCGACCGCAACAACCTCCGACTGCTCTCGCTTTTGGCGCGACAGCGGTGGGCGACAAGACCGGCCGAACAGGAACCCGTACAGGAACAAGAAGAGACCTCCTTCTTCAAGTTTGTCGATTCCGCGAAAATCGGCGCAAATGAGGTGGATCCCGCCGTCATCCCTGAGAAGATGTTCATCATCCCCGAAATCAACCTGAGCGGCAGCCACGAAGAGCTGTCAGCCGAATTGGCCCTCTTGGACGAGAAGCGCAAGTCGCTCGACGAGCTGAAGGCCATCATCGCCGCCCGGTTGAAGGCCATGGAGGAAGAAAAACACCAAAAAGAAGAAGGTGCGGTAGTGCCGAAAAAGAAGTTGAGCCGAAAAGAATTGATTGACAAGTTCATCGCGGAAAATCCCAGCATCTCCAAACCCAAGGCTGAGTTCTACAATCCCATTTCCGTGGCACAGAACAGTATCACCGACAAAGGCGATATCGTCAGTGAAACCTTGGCAAAAATATACTTCAAACAGGGCTATTTTGAGAAAGCAATTTCAATATATGAAAAATTAAGCTTGAATAATCCAGAAAAAAGTATTTATTTTGCAGCCCAAATTGAAATGATAAAAGAAAGTCAAACAAACAACAAATAAATCGACATGTACACAGTTTTAGTAATTTTGATCCTGGTTGTCAGTGTTTTGCTTGGGTTAGTCGTCTTGGTCCAAAACTCCAAAGGCGGCGGTTTGATCTCTAATTTCGGTAGTGCAAACCAGATGATGGGTGTTCGTCAGACGACCGATTTTCTGGAAAAAGCCACATGGACAATGGCCATTATCCTGGTGGTTCTGTGTTTGATGTCAAGCATGTCCATCAAGACTGGCACCGTTGGCAGTGTCCAAGACTCACAGATGCGTGAGCAAATTGAGCTGAACGCTCCTGTCGCTCCTGCTGCAGAAGCCCCAGCCGCAGAAATGCCAGCCGAATAAGACGCATAGATCCAAACAGCGAAACAACTGTAAAAAATGTCAGAATGTCATATATTCTGACATTTTTTTTGTTTTTTCATTTTGGCATGAATTCTGACGATGGATTGCCGCGCTTCGCTCGCAATGACGAAGCAATCCAATTATTGACAAATCAAATCATTTAAACAACAATAACAATGGCAAAATTAGCAATCAAACCTTTGGCTGACCGTGTGGTGATCGAGCCCGCCGCAGCCGAACAGAAAACCGCTAGCGGTATCATCATCCCCGACACCGCCAAAGAAAAACCCCAACAAGGCAAAGTAGTCGCCGTTGGTCCTGGCACCAAGGACAACGCCATGACCCTCAAGGTCGGTGACAATGTCATCTATGGCAAATACGCCGGCACCGAGTTCCACCTCGACGGCAAAGATTATATGATCATGCGTGAATCTGATGTGATCGCAATTATCTAAATAGACGCGAGACACGAGACCTTTAGACGCGAGACAGTCCCGCGTCCCGTGTCCCGCAGTCCCGTGTCAAAACAACAAATAAACACTTCAACAGTCAACAATTAAACAACGAAATATCATGGCAAAAGATATTCTTTTCAATATTGAATCGCGCGACGGCCTGAAGAAAGGCGTCGATGCATTGTCAAACGCAGTGAAGGTGACCCTCGGCCCCAAAGGTCGTAACGTGGTCATCGAGAAGTCGTATGGCGCTCCCCAAATCACCAAGGACGGTGTGACGGTCGCCAAGGAAATCGAACTCATCGACCCCGTCGAGAACATGGGTGCCCAGTTGGTGAAGGAAGTCGCTTCCAAGACCAACGACCTCGCCGGTGATGGTACCACCACCGCCACCGTGCTGGCTCAAAGCATCGTTGCCACAGGTCTGAAGAACGTCACCGCCGGTGCCAACCCGCTCGACCTGAAGCGCGGTATCGACAAGGCTGTTGCCGCTGTGGTCGCTTCGCTGAAGAAAATGTCGGTGAAGGTTGATGGCGACAACGAGAAGATCAAGCAAGTGGCTACCATCTCTGCCAACAACGACGGCACCATCGGCGGCCTCATCGCCGAGGCTATGGGCAAGGTGAAACAAGAAGGCGTCATCACCGTTGAAGACGCCAAGGGCATCAACACATACGTCGATGTCGTCGAAGGCATGCAGTTCGACCGTGGCTACATCTCGCCTTACTTCGTGACCAACACCGAGAAAATGGAAGCCGTCTATGAGAGTCCTTACATTTTGATCTACGACAAGAAGATCTCTGTGATGAAGGACTTGCTGCCCGTGCTCGAGAAGACCTTACAAACCGGCCGTCCGCTCATCATCATTGCCGAGGACATCGACGGTGAAGCTTTGGCTACCTTGGTCGTCAACCGTCTGCGTGGCTCGCTGAAAGTTGCTGCCGTCAAGGCTCCTGGCTTCGGTGACCGTCGTAAAGAGATGCTGGAAGACATCGCCATCCTGACCGGTGGTACCGTCATCAGCGAAGAGAAGGGCTACAAACTTGAGGATGCCACCCTGCAGATGCTGGGTCAGGCCGACAAGGTCAGCATCAACAAGGACAACACCACCATCGTGAATGGCCACGGTGCCAAGAAGGACATCGAGGCCCGCACCGCCCAGATCAAGGCCCAAATCAAGACCACCACGAGCGACTACGATCGCGAGAAGCTGCAAGAGCGTCTTGCCAAGTTGGCCGGTGGCGTGGCTGTCATCTATGTGGGTGCCGCTTCCGAGGTCGAGATGAAGGAGAAGAAAGACCGCGTCGAGGACGCTTTGAACGCCACCCGCGCTGCCATCGAAGAGGGTATCATCCCTGGCGGCGGTGTCGGTTTCATCCGTGCCATCAAGGCCATCG
>JAFXMK010000037.1 GCA_017530365.1 Bacteroidales bacterium | reverse complement strand
GATCTCCGTTGTCATCAACGATATCGTTGTAATAGCCGGTGGTGCCGCTGAGGTATTCGCCACGAACCACGAGGTCGCCGTCATTGTACTGGGCGCCAGCGCTCCAACGGTTACGGGCGCAGTTGACGTTGTCCTCCTTGGAGTATTTGCCATAGTAGTAGGATCCGCTCAGGGTGAGGTCCTTCAACATGGGGCGAACTTCCAAACGACCGACGATGTCCTTGCGGTTATTGTTATCAGTGGTGGTGGGGCCGTTGCCGTTGAACACGCCGAGGCTGTAGGTGACCAGCGTGAAGTCTTTGCCTTCCACAGGGAAGAGGTTACCGGTAGCCATCACGCCAATGTCACGACCCAGACCGCCTACGCCGCACACGTCGCTGTAGCCGACGAGTTTTTGTACGCTCTCGCCGTAGTCGAAGATCTCGAGGTTGACAGGGTTGATGGGGCTTTCAAGGGTGAAGGGGGTCTTGAACTGACCGACCTGAATGGCGAATTCATTACAAGCTTTATACTTTACAAAAGCATCTACCAACATGGGACTGCGGCTGAAATCGCCTTGGATTTTGTAAGACAGCTTGGGAGTGAGTTTGCCTTCGAGCGACATACGGACACGGCGCATGCGAAGGGTGTTGCTGCTGAGATTGAAATCCTCGTCGAAGTTGGCTTGATAGAGTCCTTGCACGAAGCCCGAGATCTTAGGCGCTTCCTGTGCGTTGAGGCTCATTGGGAACAATAATGCGATAATCCCAATGATGAAAAGAAAATTGTGTTTCATAATAGTTGAAAAATTAAAATGTTGTTTACTCGTTTTCGTTTTTAGATGCGGCAAAAATAGTAAAAATATTTATAGTAAGTACTTTGATAGTAAATATATTTACTATTTACAGAAGGCGGAAGAAAGAAGTTAGAAGGAAGAATGGGGGCGAAGCCGTCAGAGATTCTCGTTAACGTGTTTGGTGATTTCGTCGAAGGAGATTTTGAACCATTCGGTATAGCATTCCGGGTGGGCTTTCATGTCGTCGGCGATATCGTCGAGGTTCATGTATTTGTAGGATTCAACTTCCTCAGTATTGATGATAGGAGTGTCGTCACTTTGTCCGAACCAGACATGGTCGAACTCATGTTCGATGAGTCCCAGTCCAACGGGTGCTTTATATATAAAGGTAAAGACCTCATGCATCTCGCAATGCAATCCCATTTCCTCCATCAGTCGGCGTGAAGTGGCTTGCTCAAGCGACTCTCCGTCATGGGGGTGGCTGCAGCAGGTGTTGGTCCACAGCCCAGGAGAGTGGTATTTCGACAAGGCGCGTTGTTGCAACAGCAATTCCCCTTTGCTGTTAAAGATGAATATGGAAAAGGCGCGATGGAGACGAGGCACAATATGGGCGGCCATCTTCTCCATGATGCCGATCTGTTGGTCTTGTTCGTTGACGAGGATTACGTGTTCCATGTGGGTGGTTCATTTAAACGTTGAACCGGATGTTAAGGATGTCACCGTCCTGCACGACGTAGGTCTTGCCTTCCACGCGGAACTTGCCCGCTTCCTTGACGGCGGCCTCGCTGCCATACTTCAGGAAGTCCTCGGTGCTCATCACCTCGGCACGGATGAAGCCACGTTGCAGGTCGCTGTGGATGGCACCGGCGGCAATGGGTGCGGTGTCGCCCACATGGATGGTCCAGGCACGGGTCTCGTCGGGACCAGTGGTGAAGAAGGAGTGAAGGTTGAGGGTGTGGTAGGCGGTGCGTACCAACTTGTTGACTCCAGGTTCGGTCAGACCGGCATCTTCCATGAAGAGTTGACGGTCATCGGCGTCGAGTTCAGCAATCTCGGCTTCGAGTTTGCCAGCAATGATCAGCATATCCTGACCTTCTTTCAAGGCGGCTTTTACGGCTTCAGAGTATTTGTTGCCGGTAGTGGCAGAGGCATCATCGACATTGCAGACATAGAGGATGGGCTTGGCGGTGAGCAGCTGAAGGTCCTGAATGTATTTCTTGTCTTCTTCGTCCACCTTGGCATCACGGGCATTGCCCATGTTTTCGAGTACTTCTTTGTAAACGCTTAGCACGTCGAAGGCTTTCTTGTTGTCTTTCTCGCCGTTTTTCAGCAGCTTTTGGACGCGTTCCAGCTTGCGGGTGACCAAATCAAGGTCGCGCACCTGAAGCTCCAGATCGACCAATTCCATGTCGCGGACAGGATCCACACTGCCTTCGCTATGGGGAATGTTGGGGTCGTCGAAGCAACGCAACACATGAATCAAGGCGTCCATGGTCTGCACCTCGGCCAAAAGCTTGTTGCCTACTCCTTGTCCACCCTTGCTCAAGCCAGGCAGGTCCACGATCTCCACCGTGGCAGGTACAATGCGCTTCGAATGGGAGATGTTGTCAATGAGCTTCAACCGCTCATCGACCACCTCGCACATTCCGATGTTGGATTTTGAGGCGAAACCGACTTCCGCCTTGGTGTTTGATATACAATTGAATATAGTGGTCTTTCCAGTGCTTGAGAGACCGATGATTCCACAATTGAGTGCCATATTAAAAACGTTTTATCGTGCAAAAATACAAAATTATTCCTTGAAAGGGGAGTTCTCTTGGTGCCTCCTGATGAATTTGATGCAGACCCGCCACAGCATGATGTCGCCGAAAATGAAAAGACCGAAAAAGATCAAGGCGAGGAAGGTCGGAATGTCTTGGACGATCATCAGTATCCAGTCAAATAGTCCATGAATAAAGGCAGCTCCGAAAAGGCTTGCCATCAGATAACCGAAGCGGTGCTTTCCCTCGAATTTGGCCAATGACAGGAAGTAGCCCATGACCACTGCAAAAAGGAAATGCCCCGGCACTGAGAGGATGGCCCTGACGATGCCAGTGCCCACACCTCCTTGGAAGACGTATAGGATGTTCTCCACGCAGGCAAAACCAAGTCCGACAAAGACGGCATAGACGATACCATCCATGTGCTCGTTGAAGTTCTTGTTCCACCAAATGAAAAGGAACAAGATGGCGAACTTGCACAGTTCTTCGCAGAAACCAGCTTCGATAAAGGCGGTGTAGAAAACTGAATCGGAATAGTGGATGGCGTTGACTATGGAAACCAGCAAAAGGTCCATGGGGATGGCAATCATGCCTCCGAAAAACGCCAAAAGCAGCAGTCCAAAAGGCTCCTTCTCGTATTTGTCCTGCAAATAGACAAAAAGCAACAGGAGTACTACTGGGAGAATGGACAGGTGTAACAATAATATCGACATAGAGGCGTATTTATTGAGCAAAAATAAGTTTTTTTGGCATGCTTTACGTGAAAAAGCCTAAATTTGCACCAAAAAGTGGTAATATGCAGGAAATGATTCTCATCCTCGATTTTGGTTCTCAGGTGACCCAGCTGATTGGCCGTCGCCTTCGCGAACTGAATGTGTATTGCGAAATCCATCCGTTTAACAAGATTCCCGCCATTGGCGACAATGTCAAGGGTGTCATCTTGAGCGGCAGCCCGTTCTCTGTTCGTGACGAGAAGGCTCCTTTCGTGAATCTGGAAGGCATCAAGGGGAAATTGCCGTTGTTAGGCATTTGCTATGGTGCACAGTTCATGGCACAGCATTTTGGCGGTGAAGTGAACGGATCCATCGCCCGTGAATACGGACGCGCCATGTTGAAAGTGGTTGATGCTCAATCGCCACTGTTTGCCAAGGTCAGTCCTACCAGCCAGGTGTGGATGAGCCACGGCGACACCATCGCCAAACTGCCTACCGGTGCCCGTGTCATCGCTTCTACGGACGATGTGGAGAATGCTGCCTATAAGATCGTAGGGGAGGAGACCTACGCCGTGCAATTCCATCCTGAGGTCTTCCATACCAAAGAAGGGCCGCAGATCTTGGCTAACTTCGCCTTGGGTATCTGTGGCTGCAAGGGCGACTGGACTCCAGCGTCGTTCGTTGATAACACCGTCGCTGCATTGCGTCAGCAACTTGGTGACGACAAGGTGATCCTGGGCCTCTCAGGTGGCGTTGATAGTACTGTGGCAGCGGTCTTGGTGAATAAGGCTATCGGCAGCAACTTGACCTGTATCTTCGTCGATAACGGCTTGCTTCGCAAGAATGAGTTTGAGGATGTGCTGGACTCCTACAAGGAGATGGGCTTGAACGTCATTGGCGTCCATGCCGGTCCCTTGTTCCTGAAAAAGTTGGAAGGCGTCACGGATCCTGAAGCGAAGCGCAAGGCCATCGGCTCGACCTTTATCGATGTGTTCGACGCCGAAGCGCAAAAGATCGAAGGCGCACGATGGCTGGCACAAGGCACCATCTACCCCGATGTCATCGAGAGCGTCAGCGTCAACGGCCCAAGTTGCAAGATCAAGTCACACCATAACGTGGGCGGACTACCCGAGAAGATGAACTTGAAGATTGTAGAGCCTTTGCGTACCTTGTTCAAGGATGAAGTGCGCCGTGTGGGCCGTTCCATGGGTATCAAGCGCGAACTGATTGGCAGGCATCCTTTCCCCGGGCCGAGCCTGGGCATCCGTATCTTGGGCGAAGTCACCGAAGAGAAGCTCCGTATCCTGCGCGATGCGGATGACATCTTCATCAAAGGCTTGCGTAACTGGCCTTGTGAGTTGCCAAGTGCGTCGTATCCGAATGAGATGGCAGATAATCTTTACGACAGTATTTGGCAGGCTGGCACCATGCTGCTTCCCGTGAAGTCGGTGGGCGTGATGGGTGATGAGCGCAGCTATGAATACACCATCGCCTTGCGGGCTGTGATCTCCACCGATGGCATGACTGCCGACTGGGTGCATCTTCCTTACGATTTCATGGCCAAAGTGTCGAACGATATAATAAATAAGGTAAAAGGCGTTAATAGGGTGTGCTATGACATTTCCTCCAAACCGCCTGCGACCATCGAGTGGGAGTAAGGGAAATTGAAAGTGGAAAGTTGAAAACTGAAAGTTAGATGAATAAGAGATTATTGATATTATGGTTGTTGTTTGTAGGGATATTGTTGTCGCCGACAGCAATGCAAGCCCAGGTGGAGATAGAGAAATCAACCGAAATCATCACCATCAGCGGCAAACAGTTTTACATGCATCATGTCAAGAAAGGGCAGACGCTGTACAGCATTGCCAAGACCTACCAAATATCTGAAGCTGAGATTGAAAAGTTGAACCCGGAGATCAAGGAAGTGGGGTTGCAGGCCAATATGGTGTTGGGCATACCGCTTGTTTCAGAGGAGCCGACGGTTGAGAATCCAGAAGAGAAGCCGGAGGAAAAACCCGTTGTTAAACCGACGCTAGCGTCAGTGGAGAAACCGGCTCAACAGCCGGAAGTTGCTCCAGTGGCGACTGCCGATACGGTGGTGTTGCCTAAAATCTCTGACTTGCCTATAACAGCAGAGGATGAAATAGGTGACGGATATGTCATTCATACTGTAAAGGAAGGTGAAAAGACAAAACATTTGTTGCGGCGTTGGGGCGTTTCAGAGGAGGAATTCAGAAAGATGAATCCTTCGGTGGGATCACGTGTCTTTGTTGGACAAAAAGTGCTGATTCCCGTGGAGATACCAAAAGAGCCTGCTCCCGTGGAGAAACCATCTGCCGATACCCTTAAAATACATCTTCAGCATCCACAGGTTCTTGACACCGTCAAAGAAGAGGATCCGTTTGAGGAAGAGTTTATGCTGCCTGAGGAAAAGCCCGATGAGTGCTATGCTTCGGCGGATAACGCTTCGCGCACCTATCATGTGGCCTTGCTGGTGCCCTTGTATCTAAATGAGATTGACAGACTAGACTTGTCAAAGGCAAGAATTGAAAAGACCAAGCATAGCCGTGCCATGAAGTTCTTGCAGTTCTATGAAGGCTTTATGATGGCGGTCGATTCGTTGACAAAATACTATGGCTTGAAACTTGAATTGAACGTCATGGATGTCAGCGAGAATGTCGCAGGTGCCCAAGCGGCCGTTAGTGCTTTGGAAAAAGAGCCGGTGGACTTGATCATTGGCCCCTTCTTCAGTAAGTCGTTCGCTATTGTGGAGGAATACGCTTTAAGCCAGAATATTCTCGTTGTCAACCCAATGTCGGAACGTGAGAGCATCATCGTGGACGCTCCTAACGTAGTGAAGCTGAAGCCTAGCGCGAAAGCCATGGCTGACGAATTGGGCGACCTGATACGCAAGCGTTATCCCAATGCGAGGGTGACATTTATGGCCAATGGAGGCACGAAGGACAGTACGAATATCGCAATGATAGAAGAGGCGCTGTTGAATGCCGTGGAGCAGGAGGTTAGACTCTCCAATGCGGAGATGTTGGAGCTTATTGCCAAAGAAAGCGCCCGTAGGAAGATGGGGAAACGAGTCCTGTCTACCTTGGAGGTTGAAGGCCAGATCTTCTCAACCAATCAACTGAGGGATAATCCCGATGGAGAAGTGTATTTTGACAACCCGTTCCATCGCATTACTTATTCGGAATCCGATGTATTCAAGAGAGGACTCTCAACTGCTAGGGATAATATCTTAGTGGCCTATGGAGATAATATAGTTTTTGCCACACAGATATTGAACAGTATCAACAGGTCTGCAAAGAAATACCCCATCACGCTGATCGGTCTGCCCAATTGGGCTGAGTTTGACAATCTGTTGGTGCCCAACTTGCTGAATATGAATGCCATCTATTTCGATGACCATTTTGTGGACTACAATAGCGATTGGGCTCAGAGCTTTGTCGAAAAGTTCCAAGATACATACCAATGTGATCCGTTGGACTATGCTTTTGAGGGATATGACGTGGCTTGGTATTTCCTGACTGCTTTGAAGGAATTTGGACCTCACGCTCAAGAATGTCTGCCTTATTATCACCCTGCTTTGCTCCATTCGAGATACTACTTCACCAAAAAACGCGCAGAGGATGGGTTGGAAAACCGTTTTTGGAACATCTACCAGTACGACAATTCGTCAGTTGAGTTGAAGCCTGTTTTCATTTATTCGGAGGAGGATTGAGATGAGGTTGTCATGGCGAATGTTGTTGTGCGTTTGTTTGGTAGCCCTCGTTGCCTGCAATAACCAAGGGGAAGTCAAAAAGGACTATTGGGATAATGGCAACCTGAAATCCGTCCTGCGTTATCAAGACGGCCAGCTGAACGGCATTTGTGAATGGTATCTCCTCAACGGCAAGCCCCAGATGGAGGCGACTTATAAGGACAATAAGATGAACGGACTTCTCCGGCGTTGGCATGAGAATGGCAATATCATGGAAGAGTCGTGGTATAAAGATGGCGTTCAAGATAGTGTGTTTCGTACCTATTCGCTGAAAGGTATTTTGGCGGAAGAAGGATACTATGTCGATGGAGAGCTTAATGGGGAGTACAAACGTTGGTATGAGAATGGCCAGGTCTTTCAGGAGGGACAATATGCCGATGGCATGATGGACGGTTCATGGTTGATTTTTTATTCCGACGGTAGCTTGGCTGCCACGGCCAACTTTGACAAGGGCACGGGCACTCAGACGAGTTATGAGCAGTCCGGCTATAAGTGTTTGGTGACCCATTTTGTGGACAATGAAAAACACGGCAAGGAGACCTACTACAATCCTGATGGCAGGGTGACAAGAGTGGCTGTTTACGAATATGGTGAGTGGGTTAGGGATGAGTGAAAGAAAATATTTTCGCATTGTTTGTTTTTATTGAATATTTAATGCTAACTTTGCACCGTAAAAATTGAAAACAATCATTATTGTTTAATAAAACCTTTTAATAATCAAGTTAATAAAATGAAAGTAAATGAAATCATGACCGCTCTGGAAGCTAAACATCCAGGCGAAAAAGAGTATTTACAGGCAGTACGCGAAGTGCTCGAATCCATCGAAGAAGTGTACAACCAGCACCCAGAATTTGAAGCTGCAAAGATCGTTGAACGTCTCGTTGAACCTGATCGTATCTTCACTTTCCGTGTGACTTGGGTTGACGACAAAGGCCAGGTCCAGGTGAACCTCGGTTACCGCGTCCAGTACAACGCCGCTCTCGGCGCTTACAAAGGCGGTCTCCGTTTCCACCCTGCAGTCAATGTCTCCATGCTGAAGTTCTTGGGCTTCGAGCAGATCTTCAAGAACTCCCTGACCAACCTGCCTCTCGGTGGTGGTAAGGGCGGTGCTGACTTCGACCCAACAGGCAAGTCAGACGCAGAGATCATGCGTTTCTGCCAAGCTTTCATGTATGAACTTTGGAGAAACATCGGTGCTGACCAAGATTCACCTGCTGGTGACGTCGGTGTCGGCGGCCGTGAGATCGGTTACCTCTATGGCGCTTACAAGAAGCTCGCCCGTGAACACAGCACTGGCGCTCTGACTGGTAAGAGCTATGGCTGGGGTGGTTCTTTGATCCGTCCTGAAGCTACCGGTTTCGGTGCTATGTACTATGTTGACCGTATGGTCCACCAGAAGGGTGAAACCATGCAGGGCAAGAGAGTCGCTCTGTCAGGCTTCGGTAACGTGGCTTGGGGCGCTGCCACCAAGGCTACTGAGCTCGGCGCTAAGGTCGTCGCTCTGTCAGGCCCAGACGGCGTTTGCGAACTGCCTAACGGTATCGACAAGGAAATGATCGACTACATGCTGGTGATGCGTGACTCACGCCGCAACAAGGTTGAGGACATGGCCACCAAGTTCCCCGGCAAGGCTATCTTCACTCCTGGTAAGAAGGCTTGGATGGTGAAATGCGACATCGCTTGCCCGTCCGCTTTCCAGAACGAAATGAACGAAGCTGATGCTAAGGAATTGATTGCCAACGGCGTTCAGTATGTTGCTGAAATCTCTAACATGGGCTGCACCGCTGAAGCTATCGCAGCTATCCAAGGCGCCGGTATCCCGTTCGCTCCTGGTAAGGCTGTCAACGCTGGTGGCGTTGCTACCTCTGGCCTCGAAATCTGCCAGAATGCAGCTCACATCAACTGGACTGCTCCTGAAGTTGATCAGAAGCTCCACAAGATCATGAACGACATCTATGACATGTGCGTTGAATACGGTAAACAAGCTGATGGTACCATCAACTATGTGAAGGGTGCCAACATCGCCGGCTTCATGCGCGTTGCCAAAGCTATGCTCGCTCAAGGCATCATCTAAACCAAAGTTCAAAGGTTTTTTCGCAAAGGCGGCCGAGAGGTCGCCTTTGCTTTATCTCTTAATTCTAAATTCTTAATTCTAAATTGAAACAAACCACCCTCTGTTACCTTGAACGCGGCTCCCAGTACCTCATGCTCCATAGAACCAAAAAAGAAAACGACCTGAACCACGACAAATGGCTCGGAGTGGGCGGCCATTTCGAAGAAGGGGAGAGCCCCGAAGACTGCATGCTCCGCGAAGTGCGGGAAGAAACCGGATATGCCGTCACCCAATGGCGCTACTGTGGCATCGTCACCTTCATCTCTGACATCTGGGAAAGCGAACACATGCACCTCTTCGTCTGTACCGAATGGACTGGCGACGAGATCGTCTGTAACGAGGGCGACCTCGAATGGATCGAGAAGAAACGCCTTCTCGAGCTCACGATGTGGGAAGGTGACAAGATTTTCCTCGAACTTATAAATGAGCACGTGCCTTTCTTTTCTTTGAAACTTACCTATAAAGGTGATGAACTTCAAGAAGCTGTGCTCAACGGAAAAATCATAAAATGTTGATCAGACGGCAAAAAAGTATTACTTTTGCACTCTTATCAATTTTTATGACAATGCTGAAACGACTCCTATTGCTTTTTTTTGCTGTTTTTTCTTTCTCTTTTGGCTTTTCTCAGACACCAACCACGCAAGGTACTGAGTTTTGGGCCTCGTTCATGAGAAATGGCTATAACTCTTATAATTCAAACGATCATTTTACCTTGATTGCCAGTGCCAAGCATGCTTGCACGGTGACGGTGACCAATCCCAATACCGGATGGACTGATCAGTTTTCCGTACAAAACAACGGTGTCAGTACCTTTATCGTTGATCGCAACCAAGGCTATAATGATCAAATGGGTGGAAAAGCTTTTAAAGGGCTTCATATAACATCCACAGATACCATCTCGTTGTACATTGCAAACGAAGCAGAGAATTCGTATGATGCGGCCAACGTATTGCCTGCACCAGCATTGGGTAGCCAATACATGCTTCAAAGTTACAAGGCTATTGGAGATCAGACAAGTCATCAAGGGGATAGTCGTGCATCGTTTTTGGTATTGGCAACGGAAAACAACACGGAGGTTCAGATTACACCTTCCTGCCTGACATACGACAATCATGTCGCCAGACAACCTTATACGATTTCCCTCAATCGAGGAGAATGCTATCATGTGTTGAACAAAAACGCAGGAAGCAGTATGAATGCTGATGGGGACTTTTCGGGTACCATCGTGACAAGTGCGGATGACAAGCCCATCGCAGTGTTCAACGGCAACAGTATCACCTCAGTTCCAGGAGGCCTTAACACTGGCTATGACCACGTGTTCGAACAAGCTATGCCTACCAGTTATTGGGGCAAGAGGTTTGTGGTGACCAGCACAAGGTGTCCCTCGTACATGGGTCTGTCACCAGACCAGATCAAGGTGACTGCATTGACCGACAATACCACAGTGACTCGTAATGGTGATCCGCTTTTTACTTTGAATGCAGGTGAGAGCAACATCTTTGAGATGAACTTGGTTTCTGAGCCCTGCACCTATCTTGAAGCGGATAATCCCATCGCGGTTTTCCTTTACCAGCACTCACACGGCAGTGGTAATCCTGCATACGGCGATCCCTCGATGGTTTGGATCTCTCCCGTGGAACAAACAGTCTATGAAGTGACGTTCTCCACCTTCCAAGTTCAACAGGTGGAAGTGCATTATGCCAATATCGTCTGTTATTCGGAGAATGTTGCCGACATGACTCTTGATGGCCAAGATATCTCGAACTCGTTTACTCAAGTTCCTGGCTTTCCTGAGTTCTCCTATACTCGCCTGCAATTAAACCACTCCGCTCATACGCTTCGCTGCCCAAGAGGTTTTGTGGCTCATGTCTATGGTATCGGTCAGGCTGAGGGTTATGCCTATTCGGTGGGCTCCAGCGCCAAGATTCTTACTAAACAGCTTTATGTGGAAGACATCCTTTCCACGGAACTCCCTGATGGATACAATACGTGCGCTTCGGAAACGGTGCATTTCAGAGTGGAGACCAACTATGATATCGACCATGTGACATGGGATTTCGGCGATGGAAGCCATGGGGGAGGAACATCCATATCGCATGAGTTTAATGAAGCAGGCCATTATGGCGTGGAGTCGGTGGTGTATCGGAGGATCGAAAACACGGTGGTTCCTTTTGACACTTTGACCGTGACAATTCATGTGGGTACCGTCAAAATTTATGAAATGCCCGCGGTAAAAGCTTGTGGGCAGTATGAGTGGTTCGACTCGGTATATACTGAGACCAACCATCATCTGGAACACTTGGTCTTGAATGCCACTCCGGAAGGATGCGACAGCCTCTATATTCTTGATCTTACAATAGGTTATCCTCCAGCAAATCCTGAGGCAAATTACAGTTCGTGCGATACGTATATGTGGCACGGTGTTGAGTGTTCCGAAACGGATGATTACTATGCCCATTTCCGAACAACGGAAGGTTGTGAGTATGATAGCATATTGCATTTCACGCTATTGCCCTCAGGAGAGTCTTTTGAAGAGAAAGAAGTCTGTGACGTATATGGTTGGCAAGGCCATCTGCTTACGCAAACTGATATCTATTATGACACCATCATTGGAGAAAATGGGTGCGAGACGTATTTAACGCTGGATCTGATAGTTTACCACACTCCACCTTTTGAAGAGATATTGGGACCAGGCAATGTGGCCGTTTCCACCAGCTACTGGCCAGGCAAATATGTCTATAGCCTCGATGACAGTACGGGTATGAACCCGGAGGACATCCATTGGGAACTGTTGGGTAATCCAGGCTGGGAGATGGAAGTAAAAGGTGCTTTATGCGTGCTTAGGACCGGTGTGATGGGGTCTGCCACCCTTCATGTTTGGACGACAGGCAATGAATTCTGCGACAAGGAAGCATTCAAAACGATCAATTGCAGCGGGTTTGACGTGGGTGAGAACGAGACGGCTTTTATTGAGGTTTTCCCGAATCCTGCAAGAAATGAGTTGGTGGTTAAGGGTGAGACTATGGAAAGAATCGTTTTATACGATTTAATGGGTCGTCGGATCAAAGAGGTCCTGGCTTGTCATGATGATATGGTGACACTTAATGTTGATGACTTGAAGTCTGGTTTGTATCTGGTGGGCATTCAGACGAAAAAAGACAATATTACAAGACTGGTCTCTGTAATCAGGTAAACTGATAAAACGATGAAGAACAAAGGGCTGGTTTTATTGACATTGGCTGCTTTGCTGATGAGCAGCTGCTTGAAGGATGACCCTAAGGAGGGAACGATTGTCCTGATGGGTACGGAATCCTATGTCAAAAGCATCGAAGAAGTGATACCGGATACTTTGTTGAAAGTGTTGGGAGATACTAGTGTGATGCAGATGAAACCGGCGGTTTTGCCTCATGGCAACATGCCACCAGATGTGCAGGGAGAGTTTGTGTTGCGTCCCAAGGAATTGCTTTGGTATAATGAATACCCTATTCTGGATGGTGATTCTATTCGGTTCCGTTTTGGAGGTGATGGTAGTGCCAATGGCTGTTATCAGAATGGGCAACACAATAGGGTGACGCCTTGCGATTATGAGGAAAACGGCATGTTGGAGCATACCGATGTCGCTTATCTCATGGGGTCGGGAAATAAATTTACCGCTTACTTTGAGTTGACTCATGAGCACATTGATGATATTCCTGGGGTTGATTTTGACATGACCCGCGGTTATGTGATCACTGGAGAGTTGGTCCAAAATGGTGCCGCCATTAATAATGTGCGTGTCGCCTACATTAATCTGAATATGAAGGTGAATTCCAACAATATCGCAGTGAGTGGAGTTCCCAACACCTTTATCGAAGCGATGAAAGATCGTATCTTTATTTATAAGGGAACAGTGCTTCGGCGAAAATGGTTTAACAACTAAAGAAGGCTATGAAAAAGCTATTGTTATACATAGTGCTTTTCTCCTGTTGCTGTTCGTCGTACGCACAACGCCGTTCTGCACCGACTGTTGGCCCCAAAGCTATCGGTATCGGTGTCATTGGTGGAACCAATCTGGCAAGCTTCTCCTATTTCGGGGATCAAGATAAGCAAGGACTTGATTATGACAGTTTGTTCTACAGGATCAGGCCGTTGGCTGGCCTAACTGTCGAGATTCCCTTGGGAGACTATTTTTATATTGCCCCCGAGGTGGTTTTGGCTGGCCGTGGCGATGCGAGATTGTTTCAAAGCATAATTTGGAATAACAGTCAAGTGCGCTATCAGGCAAAGCCTTATTATTTAGAATTGCAAGTGCCGATGTCAATGGTCATTCCTCTCAGCAAGACCATACAGCCTTATGTCTTCGCTTCTCCAGGTTTCGGGCTGACGCTTCCCGTGGGTGAAATCACCCAATATTCGCTTGACAAACCTCAGAGCTTTAGCCACACCGTTGCCATTGATTCAAGTAACATGGCGTTGTATGATGCCAGCATCACGGCTGGTGCTGGGATACGCTTTAATATTGATCTTTCAACCTTTTATCTGGCATTTAAGCTGGAAGCTGGTTATCATCATGGATTTCTTGACACCTACTCTCCGATGGAGCATAACGACATGGCAACGGCAGCCAATGTAAATGCATATAATGTTAAAGGGAAGCGCTATAATAGGGGCTGGGAGCTTCGTTTGAGTGTCGTGCTTCCTTTGAAGTTCCCGCCAGGCGATGCCTGTTCCAATTGGTCCAGAGATGTATATCCCATTAGCCGAAAAGGACAACGTTTTAGTTTCTAATTCTAAATAATAAGTTTTAAATTGACCTTCCTATATCCATCGATACTTTGGGCTTTGACAGCGTTGCTGATTCCTATCGCCGTTCACCTCTTCAATTTCAGAAGACACAAGACGGTGTATTTCAGCAATACTACTGTGCTCAAGACCATTCAGCAGGAGAATGCCAAGACGAAAAAGCTGAAATATCTTGTTGTCTTGGCTTTGCGTTGTTTGTTTATCGCCGCTTTGGTGCTGGCTTTCGCTTTTCCTTACAAACCTGATATGGCAACTAGCATCAACGCTGATGAGGATTTGGTAGGAATCTATCTTGACAACTCCATGAGCATGAAGGCGCAGTCGTCGAAAACCACGTTGTTGGAAGATGCGCGCGAGTCGGCAAAGAGCCTTTTGGATAAATTCTCTCCATCCACACGCTATGTGCTGATGACCAATAGCTTTGAGGTGCAGAATGAGTATCCGATGAACCGAGATGAGATGCTGGATCAACTGGATCGAATGAAACTTGACGGACAACCATTAAAGATGAACGCTTTGGTAGATCGTTTTCAAATGCTAAAGAAGCTTCATGGTTTTGAAAAGGCCACTTTGTTCATGTATTCCGATTTTCAGAAGAACCAGTTCGACCTTGCAGGTGTCCAGCCGGATAGCGGATTGCGTGTCGTTGCCGTCCCGATGCAAGCAGAAGTCCAGTCCAATGTCTCCATCGATTCGGTATGGCTTGGCTCTCCCGTGATGCAGGTGGGGCTGACCAATGAAGTCCATGTGATGGTTGCCAATCATGGCGAAAAGGAAATGAAAGGTCTGCCGGTCAATTTGAGCTTGGATGGGAAAAATGCGGCTTCTGCTACCGTTGACGTGGAAGGTGGGAGATCTGCCGAACTGGTGATGCAATTTATGTTGCAAGATGCTGGAGATGTCAGAGGCAGTGTATCATTGATGGATTATCCCATCACGTTCGATGACGTTTATAGGTTCGTCATTTCCACAAGGCCTGTATTGAAAGTTGTTGAGCTCAACAAAGCAAGCAATCCATCAAGCGTTGCCTTGGTTTTCACTGACGATCCGCAGTACGAATATGTCTTGATGGACCCTAACCGTTTTGATCTCGGTGTCCTATCTCAAGCACAGCTCATCGTGGTGAGTGAGACTTCGTCGATCAATGATGCCTTGCGCAGATCCTTGATGGAGGATGCGGCCAATGGCGCTAGCGTAGTGTTCTTCTGCGACAATGGCAAAGTGGTGGATACCAACACCATGTCGGTGAACGATTTGGCTGTTAGTCATGAGTTCTTCAATGACATGATTGTTGACCTGCCGCAGCATGCCGATTTGCCACAGGTGAAACAGCATGTGCGCTTGAAGCCTGCAGCCAATACTACGGTGCTGATGCATCTTGACAACGGCGACCCCATGTTAACCACGAAATCGGAAGGCAGGGGGCAGGTGTTTGAGTTCGCCACGACGCTTGATGAACGATGGAGTACGCTGTCCGATAATTCACTTTTTGTTCCGATGCTATTGAAGATGGCGTTGCTGGGAGGTGGCGTTGGGCGTCTTTCTTATACCCTTGGCGAGGATAAAACCATGCTGTTTGGCGATCTGCCGCTAGAGGGGCTAGAGCATTTGACCATCAAAAACGAAGACGATGGTTTCGAGATGATGCCTGCTCAGGAGGTCAGAAACAACCGCGTCGTCTTGTTTTACCAAGATGCGTTGCCGGAAGCCGGTTTCTATGAATTGTTGTTGGGGGACTCCATTTATCACGTCATGGCATGGAATGACAGCAGACTGGAGTCGGATATGGCCTTCGTTGGGGAAGAGGAGATCTCTAATACCTTTAAAGAAGCAGGCATTGGTTTGATGGCTGTGCTTGATGTCGATGACTTTTCCGGGAACGACCTGATGCAGGCCATGGCACGTCAGTCGTCAATCTGGAAATGGTTCGTGCTGCTAGCCTTGCTGGCATTGGCAGGAGAGGTTGCTGTGCTTCGTTTCTGGAAGTGAATTTTCGGCTTTTTTTATTTTGATTGAATTGAGATTCTTTGTATCTTTGCCTTTTCTTAAGGCTGACGTATGGATATTGAAGAAAAAGACGAGTCTTTCCATGTGATTCCTATCAAGGGGATGTTCGAGAATTGGTTTCTTGACTATGCCTCTTATGTGATCTTGGAACGCGCTGTGCCCGCCATTGAAGATGGTTTGAAACCCGTACAGCGTCGTATTCTTCATTCCATGAATGAGCTGGATGACGGCCGTTTCAACAAGGTTGCCAACATCGTGGGTAACACCATGAAGTACCATCCTCATGGCGACGCCTCTATCGGCGATGCCTTGGTGCAGATGGCCCAAAAAGACCTGCTAATCGACACACAAGGTAACTTTGGAAACGTCCTTACTGGTGACGATGCTGCAGCACCTCGTTATATCGAGGCTAGGTTGTCGAAATTTGCCAAGGAAGTTGTTTTCAACAAGAAGACAACCGACTGGAGTCCGTCGTACGATGGTCGCAACCAAGAGCCGGTGTCCCTGCCGGTAAAGTTCCCGTTGCTGTTGGCCCAAGGTACGGAAGGTATCGCTGTGGGCCTGGCTTCCAAGTTCCTTCCTCATAACTTCAACGAGTTGATAGACGCCTCTATCGCTTATCTTCGCGATGAACCTTTCGTTCTGTATCCGGATTTTCCAACAGGAGGCTTGATGGACGTCAGCAATTACAATGACGGCCTTCGTGGTGGCCGTATCAGGGTGCGTGCTCGTATCAGTCAGCCCGACAAGAAGACTTTGGTGATCACCGAGATTCCATACGGAACGACAACTGGCAGCGTCATTGAGAGCATCGTCAAGGAGAACGACAAAGGCAAGATCAAGATTAAGAAGATCGATGATAATACGGCGGAAAACTGCGAAATCGTCATCTATCTCAATCCTGGCGTCTCTCCCGATCAGACCATCGATGCCTTGTATGCCTTTACCCAGTGCGAGGTGAGTATTTCTCCCAACGCTTGCGTCATCATCAACGACAGGCCGGCGTTCATGGGTGTCAGCGAGATCCTGAAACGTTGCACCGATCGGACCATGGAACTCCTCAGCTGGGAGCTCCGCATCCTGTTGGATGAGCTGGAGTCGGATTGGCATTGGATCTCCCTTGAAAAAATCTTCTTCGAGAAAGGCATTTATAAAGAGTTGGAGAAGAAGGATTATGATACATGGGAAGATCAAGTGACGGGTATTGAACGTCGTTTCGATCCATACCGCAAGAAGCTGAAACGCGAGATTACCCGCGATGACGTGCTGAAGCTATGCGACAAGCCGGTGCGTAAGATTTCCAAGTTCGACCTCAAGAAAGCGGATGAACAGCTCGCCGACATCGAGGCCAAGATGGAGGAGGCACGTTACAACCTCGATCATATCGTTGACTACACCATCAACTATTACACTCACATCAAGGAAAAATATGGCGAGGGCAGGAACCGCAAGACAGAGATCCGTAACTTCGACAACATCTCGGCTGTGGCTGTGGCTGCCAACAACGAGAAGCTGTATCTGAACGCCTCGGAAGGTTTTGTGTGTACGGCAGAAGGCTTGAAGCGTGAGAAAAACAAGGAGGCTTATTCCTTTATCTCAGATTGCTCAGATATCGATGATATTATCGTGTTCCACGAGAATGGCACCTACATGGTAACCAAGCTGCAGTCCAAGCTTTTTGTCGGTGCCAACGTGATCCATGCAGCGGTCTTCCATAAGAACGACGATCGTACAACTTACAATGCCGTGTATCGTGACGGTAAACCAGGGAATGCCTTCTATGTCAAGCGTTTTGCGGTGACGGGCGTTACCCGCGACAAGGAATATGACTTAACTCAAGGCAAACCGGATTCGAGGGTGGTCTATTTCACTGCCAATCCGAACGGCGAGGCTGAAGTCATTAAGGTGCAGCTGCGGCCAGCTCCAAAGATCAAGAAATCGACTTTTGATTACGATTTTGCCCAGCTTGCCGTGAAGGGCCGTGCCGCTCGGGGCAACCTTTTGACGAAATATGCCATCAAGGTGGTCTTCAAGCATGACGACGGCGTTTCGACCTTGACGGCACGCGATCTTTGGTATGACGATACAGTGCGGCGGCTCAATGCCGACAAGCGTGGCCAATATCTGGGCGCCTTTGAAGGTGATGACCGCATCCTGCAACTCTTCTCCAATGGCGAGTTCAAAGTGTCGGGTTACGACCTCTCTACGCACTTCGACGACGACATGGTGGAAATCCGTAAATTCGATCCAGACGAGATCTTCTCGGTAGTTTATATTGAGGGTGAGACGCAGAAAATGTATCTGAAACGTTTCTGCATCGAAAAAGAGATTAAGCTCAACACCCGCTTCTCGTTCATAGGAGAACATGAGGCTGCCAAATATCTTTCATTCTGTACGGACGTCATGCCGCGTCTCTTATTGAGCTATCAAGTCAGCGATGCCGGTAACAGCTTCCCTGACGATGAAGTCAATGTCGAAGAGTTTATCGGCATCAAGAGCTTTAAAGCCAAAGGCAAGCGCCTCTCCAATAGAGAGATTGAGAGCTTCCAGTGGCTTGAACCGTTCGAGCCTGAAGTACCTGAGGCCCCAGAAAGTCCAGAGAATACAGAAGATGAAGACACTGAAAAGGTTGCGGATGATAACCCGACGGAGGAACAAACCGAGACCAAGGAAAACGAAACAGCTGGGAATGGCAGTCCTGGAATTCAAATGGAATTGTTTTAGACTATGAAAATCAGAAATATCATTATCGGTGTGTTTGTTGCGTTGCTGTTCTCAAGCTGTGGCACTGAGTTCGGGCTGGCCAACAAATTTGTCGTTCAGTCGCGTAAAGCACAAGCTGCCGTTTATTTCCCTGAGACAGCCCAAGTCACTTTGGTTCCCACTGAGGATGGTTCCTATTCCAATGTGCTGGATTCATTGAATCAGGATGCTTTCCTCGACATCATGTATCAGGCCTACGCTAAGGAGATGAAGTCGTACGGCGTAGAGGTCTATATTCCGGAGGATCCTGACCAAGTGCCTGTAGATTCCACTCATTGGCTGGTCATCTTGTCCAACATGGAGATTCAGGGACTATACACTGATTATGTTGACCGTCTTTTCGATTTCATGGACGAGTATAATTATACATTCGCCTTGAATACGGTAAACGTTGCCTCTTGGTTTGAAATCAACGACGGGGAATGGCTTCCTATCTTGTTTGACGAACACAACCTTATGGATGATTTCGAATCCCATGTGACAAATGGTGGTGCACAGGGTGCGCAATATCATTATAACATCACGCCTATCACCAAAGCCGACCTCTATGATTATGCGGTTTTTCTCGGGAAGCGTTATGCCGGTTTCACATACGATTACATGATGAACCGTTATGTTGACAGTGCATTGAAACGCAAAGGAGTTTCGCCGAGATTCAGACTGCGTTGGGATCCATACGACAATTCATTCTTCTTCCAGGAAGAAGGAGAGGGGTTTATTGAGGTGAAAGGTGATAGCTGAAAGGTTAATTCTTTAGCTCTGTGATCAACACTTCTTCCATATTGTCGGCCTGAAGGGTCGTAATCTTGCCATTCTTTACCAAACTGATGCCTCCAGTCTCTTCGGAGACGACGAGGACAATGCAGTCGTTGTTCTCAGTGACACCGACTGCAGCGCGATGGCGCAATCCATAATGGCCTGGGATCTCGCTGTTGTTGGTGACAGGCAAGATGCAACGGGCAGCCACGATCTTGTTGTCGGTGATAATCATGGCACCATCGTGGAGCGGACTGTTTTTGAAAAAGATATTCTCAATCAAAGGTTTGCTGATGTCGCCTTCGATGGTGACGCCCGTCAAGACGATGTCACTTAAGGTGTTTTGCCTGGTAATGACGATGAGGGCACCTTGTTTGATGTTCGACATGGCCTTGCAAGCCTTGCATACAGAATCCGTGTCTAAAGCCACACCTTTGGTTTTCTTTCGGAACAGTTTGAAAGCCTTGCTGTTGCCGTTCTTTGTCTGGATACCGATGGTGAACAGGAAACGGCGTATTTCAGGCTGGAAGATGACTATCAGCGCAATGAAGCCTACGTTGACGAAAGCGCCTAGGATGGAGGAAAGAAGTTCCATCTGAAGGGCGTTGACCAGTTGCCAAAGGAGAAAGATGGCCACGATGCCGATGAAGATACTGATGGCACCGGTTCCTTTCAACAGCCTATACAAGGTGTAGAGAAGTGCTGCGACCAGCACGATGTCAATGATGTCAACGATGCGTATCTGAATGAAGAGGTCCAGCATGGCTTATTCCGATTGTTGCGCAAAATTAAGTGTTTTTTTTAAATCCACGGCGTTTTTGACATTGTGGACCCTTAAAAAGTCAGCGCCGTTCATTATGGCGAGGGCGTTGAGGATGGTGGTGCCATTCTCCAGGTCGGCCTCTTGGCCGAGCAATTTCCATATCATGGATTTTCTGGAAATGCCTATGAGGATGGGATACTCATGGTGTCGGTAGCGCTCCAAATGGCTGAGCAGTGCATAGTTTGCTTTGAGGCTTTTCCCGAAGCCGATGCCGGGATCCAAAATGATCTGTTGGCCTCCGAAGGATTCCAACACCGAACATTGTTGTTTGAAGAAATCCAGTACGGTTTGGTGGATGTCGCCGCCCAGGCTGTACTGATGCATGGTCTCAGGGGTTCCAACACAGTGCATCAACACGTAAGGAATGTGGTTCTTCCCGATATAGGGCAGCATCTCGGGGTCGAAGAGGCCGCCTGAGATGTCGTTGATATAGTCGGCGCCTTCGAAGATGCATGCTTCGGCGACATTTTTCCGGAAGGTGTCGATGGATAGCATGGCGTCGGGGAAACGCATTCGTAGAGCTTTCAATACAGGGAGGACTCTTTCCATTTCCTCTTTTTCAGTGGCAATGGCGTTGTTAGGCCGCGTGGAGCAGCCACCAATGTCGATGATGTCAGCGCCTTGTTCCAGCATTTCCTCGCAATGCTTCAGCGCCGCATCCACATTGTTATACTTGCCGCCGTCGGAAAACGAGTCGGGCGTGACGTTGAGGATGCCCATGATGGCAGGATAGGAGAGACTCATTTGAATGAATTTTAATGCAAAGATAAGACTATAACTGATATTTACTATCTTTGCTTCGAAATACTTGTCATCATGAATAACCCTAAAACCGAACAGGAATTCCATGCTGTGCTGGCACAATGCCGCAAATTGTTTATTGATAAGATGAAAGACTATGGCCCGGCTTGGCGCATTCTTAGAACGCCTTCCATTACGGACCAGATTTTTATCAAGGCCAATAGGATCAGGACCCTGCAGACGGCTTCGGAACGCCTCGTGGATGAAGGCATCGAACCGGAGTTCATCGGCATCGTCAACTATGCGGCCATGGGTGTCATCCAACTGCAGTTGGGCATTGTGGATCAGCCTGACCTGACCTCGGAAGAAGCCACCATGTTGTATGAGAAGGTGACCCGCGAGGCCTACGAACTGATGACCCGCAAAAACCACGATTACGACGAGGCTTGGCGCTCCATGCGGATTAGCTCTATTACCGATTTGATCCTGATGAAGGTGTTGCGCACCAAGTCCATCGAAGACAATGGCGGCAAGACGCTCGTTTCGGAAGGCTTAGATGCCAACTATTACGACATGATCAACTATGCGGTCTTTGCGTTGATCTTACTTGCAGAACAGAAGGAAAACGGACGTGAAGACTAAAACGAACATCTTGGGTTGGATCAGTATCGCCATAGCCATTGCCTCAGCGATAGGGATTTACTATATTCCGGATTACAGGCTGTGGTTTCTCCTTGTATTGCTGGCAAATATAGCCCTGGCAGTGGTCAGTGGATGGCATCGCTCCACTCGTAATGACGAGGGGAAATCCACACTGCTTGTCTGCCGCCTGTTAGTCGGTGGACTCTTCATTTTTAGCAGCTTCACCAAAGGCGTGGATCCTTTGGGGACGAAGTACAAGATGCTGGACTATTTTTCCGCCTATAATATAGAATGGCTCAATGGCTTGGCCATGGTGCTGGCGGTGCTCATGATCCTGGCGGAGTTCCTCATCGGTATTTGCCTGCTTACCAACGTCTGTCCAAAGATTGCCACGATCGGAGGAGCGCTTTTCATGTTGATGTTCACCACGGTGACGCTTTTTGACGCCCTCTATGACATGGTGCCCGACTGCGGATGCTTCGGCACTGCAGTGAAAATGAGCAACTGGCAGACCTTCTATAAAAACTTGGTAATCGATGCGGTATTGCTGCCCTTGGTATTGAACATTAGATCGCTGAAAAACCGTCTGACATGGCGGGGCCAGTTGGTGATCGGATTTGTCTATGCCATCTTGTTCACGGGCTTTGAGATCTATAACTATCGCCATCTTCCCGTCATCGACTTCATGAATTGGAAAGTGGGCAAACAGATGAACGAGAAATCGGATCAGGAACAGCAGATCTACCTGACTTTCAGAAATAAAGAGACTGGAAAGACACAGGAATACCTTTCGCCCAACTATCCTTGGAACGACTCCGTGTGGATGAGCCAATGGGAATTCGTGGATCAGCGCGTGGAAGGAGGAAGTGACTTCCTCGGCTTCTCGGCTTTGGACCAGGATGGCGACGATGTCACCGAGATGATCCTGAGTACGGAGAAGCTGATGATGTTTACCTCCCATGACATGAGTGCCATCACCGCTGAGGAGTGGGAGAGAATACAGTCGCTCACT
Source organism: Bacteroidales bacterium (assembly GCA_017530365.1). GTDB lineage: Bacteria > Bacteroidota > Bacteroidia > Bacteroidales > F082 > Limimorpha. The sequence goes on along the minus strand of JAFXMK010000037.1, from coordinate 22,428 downwards.
GAGGAAGCCGGAAAACGTGGCTATTATGTGATCTGGGTCACGGCCTCTTTGCCGGATTATGTGGAAAAGCTGCAGGAGACCTATCCTTTTATGGAGGAAGTCTATTATGGTGACGAACTTGAAATCAAAACGATTGTGCGCTTCAATCCTGGCTTGATCTTGCTGGACGAAGGGTTGGTTGTGGACAAGTGGAGTGCCATTGACTTTGACAAGGTATGGGATCGTATATAATCAGGAAATTGCTCTATGGTTTGGCGGTGCTATGGGGTGTCGCCACCTTGGTGTTTTTCCTGTTTAACATCCTTCCAGGCGATCCTGCCCAGATGATGCTCGGCCAGCGTGCTGACAAGGAGTCGGTTGATGCCATTCGTGAGGAACTGGGCATGAACCAGAGTTTGGGAAAGCAGTATGTGGATTACCTCAACGATTTGGTGCCGATTTCATTTTATGATATTTCCAAAGGAGAACAGAAGTTGGAGAGGGTGGCGCCTTACGCTAGAATTGCAACAGTGGGATCGACAGCTGTGGTGCTGAAAGCGCCTTATCTGAGGATGTCATACCAAAGCAAACGAAAGGTTTCCAACATCCTTGGAGAAGCTTTCCCCAACACACTGTTACTGGCGGCGGTATCCATCTCATTTGCCTTTATTCTGGGATTGCTGATCGGTATTCTTACGGCTATCCTAAACACGAATTTCCTCAACAAGCTTACCTTGTTCATCACCACCATCGGCATGTCGTTGCCCTCTTTTTTTGCCGCCATTCTGATGGCTTGGATCTTTGGCTTTATTCTCGAGGATGTCACAGGGTTGAGCATGACGGGAAGCCTTTATACTGTGGATGAATATGGTCGTGGCGAATACCTTACCCTGTCCAACCTCATCCTGCCAGCCCTGACCTTGGGAATGCGTCCCTTGGCAGTGGTGGTGGAGCTTACACGTACTTCGTTGTTGGAGGCCATGTCGATGGATTACGTCAGGACGGCCAAAGCCAAAGGACTGAGGCCGTGGCGTGTCATCTGCGTCCATGCGTTGCGCAATGCCCTGAATCCTGTGGTGACGGCCATCTCGGGCTGGTTTGCCTCACTGTTGGCAGGCGCTGTCTTCATCGAATACGTTTTCGACTGGAAAGGCATTGGAGTGGTGGTGGTCGATGCCTTGGAGAAATATGACTTTCCAGTGATCATGGGAGCCGTGCTACTCATCGCAGTGATGCTTATCATCGTGAACTTGATCGTTGACATCATCTATGGCGTCATTGATCCGAGAGTGAGGATTAGTTAGGAGTGAGGAGTTAGGAGTAATGAAGAGGCTGTTGATACTGATATTGATGCTGCTAGTGAGACCGTTGACAACATCGGCTCAGTTGATGGCTTGCCGGGGTTTTGTGGAGGATAGCTATAACTTTTGGCTTTACCTGCCTGAGACGTACGAAAAAGCCGAAGAGTTGCCCGTGGTGATGTTTCTGCATGGCAAGAGCCTGAGTGGCGATTCGTTAGAGATGGTGCTACGTTACGGCTGTATTGACGCCATCATTAGGGGACGCAAGATCAACGCTATGGTGGTGGCTCCACAGGCGCAGGAAGCCTGGAATCCCCAACGTGTCATGGCCATTTATGACTGGCTCGACGACCATTACAAGGTGGACACCAACCGGTTCTATGTGCTTGGCATGAGCATGGGCGGCTATGGCACTTTGGACGTGGCAGCTGCGTATCCCGATAGAGTGGCAGCTGCAATTGCCTTGTGCGGTGGCGCCTCAGGCAAAGAACTCTGCAGCTTGGGCACCTTGCCTCTATGGATCGTTCATGGCACGGCAGACGAGTTAGTGCCAGTGTGGTGTTCCGATCGCGTGGTTGATTCCATTCGCTCATGTGGCGATACTACAAGGTTGATTTATAACCGCTTGGAAGGGGAGAACCATTCCCGATTGGCAAGGGTGTTCTACCTCGAACAAACTTACAAGTGGCTGTTTTCCCATTCATTGCTGGATAAAGACCGCCCCGTCAACAGGTCGTACTCCATGTCAACGGAACTGTTGAATGTGGCATACGACGACATGGGTAAGATCTACCCAATACAGATCATTGAAGCGGAATGCCCTCCGTTGAGGGATAAGATGAAATACCATGTGGTGAAGAAAGGAGAAAGTCTGGCCGAGATTGCCGTGGAGAATTACACCACCGTCTCCATCCTTTGCAGACTCAACAACTTCAAGAAAACCACCAAAATGTGGGCCGGACGAAAGATCCGAGTGAAATAAGTCTTAATTGAGCATCCACGCTATACCGCCTCCGATGCAAGTGCACTTTTTTTGCTGGAGGCTAAAATCAGCTTCGATGTCCAGTTGAAGTCTGGGTGACAATGCTAAGCAGAAGCCAAATTCAGTGTAATATTCGTTTCCCTCAGGATGAAGGTAATTGAATGTTTCAGCATATGCTCCCAAATTTTCCAAAATATTGAATCCAAGGCACAGGGATAGGAAAGTGGTGGGTGTTGCCGTCTCTCCATCCCATTCCGCTCCGGCGTTGTAACAAACATAAAACCAGTCATTAATAGCGTTTTCGAAAATGAGGTATAGGGATGGTGCCAGATGGGAAGGAAGGAAGTCGGTAGAACCTATATGCGGCGACTGGAATTCCGCAAGCACACCGATAGAGGGAATCAATCCATCGCCATCATAGCATTTGATCTTCGTCCCAAAGGTAAGCGGGGAAATGCCCATTTGCTTGGTGAGGCTTCCTACTTCCTCGTGCAGCGGAAAGTCGGTGCTAACCCTAAGCTCCACGTTTTCAAAAATGCCGTACCTGACAATAGTGCTGGGCATGGTGATGGTTCGGTTGCCTTCGGCATCACGTTCGATACTGAAGCCATTCTCCCATGAGATTTTATGCAATGGCAGCACGTCAGTGCCCCAAGTGTAGCCAGGCCGGTCGGTGGGGAAAAAGACCTCTTCTTCCTCCTGCGCATAGCAGAAAACGGTCATCATCAACAGAACGGGAAACAAGATGCTTTTTTTCATGGTTGCAAAGTATAAACTGGACAAAATTACAAAATATTCCGTATCTTTGCCTATCTTGAGTTAATCTTGAAATCTTTAAATGTTAAATCTTTAAATCTATTGATATGCGTAGCAAAATCGTAGCAGGAAACTGGAAAATGAACCTCACTTTCGATGAGGCTGAAACCTTGGTGAATGACATCCTCGACCGTTTGGAGGAGCAGGATGAGATAAAATGTGAAGTGATCATCTGTCCGCCGTTCCCTTATCTGGAGATGCTCACCGACATGGAATTTGAGGAACAGCGCTTCAACGTTGGTGCCCAGAACTGCAGCGCTTACGACAAGGGTGCATACACGGGTGAAGTGTCGGCCAAGATGCTGAAATCTCTCGATGTGGATTACTGCATTATCGGACATAGCGAACGGAGAAAGTATTTTGGAGAAACCAACGAAATTCTTGCTGAGAAGATCAACCGTGTGATTGAGAACAACATGTCACCGATCTATTGTGTAGGAGAGGTGCTCGAAGAGCGTGAGGCAGGACGTCATTTCGAGGTGGTGAAGGAACAACTGGAAAAAGGCTTGTTCCATCTTGACGGCGACGCCATCTACGATGCTATCATCGCCTACGAACCTGTTTGGGCTATCGGCACAGGCAAGACTGCCACTCCAGAGCAGGCACAGGAGATGCATGCCTATATTCGTTCCTTGGTGAAGGAGCACTACGACCAAGCGGCTGCTGACGACATCCGTATCCTCTATGGTGGCAGCTGCAACGCCAAGAATGCCACAGAATTGTTCTCGCAACCCGATGTGGATGGAGGCTTGATCGGTGGCGCCTCGCTCAAAGCGGATGATTTCGTTTCCATTTGCCAACAGGCCTCTGGTATAGTTGAGAGTTGATAGTTGAGAGATGAAAACGATTGAATATACTTTTACGTTGCCTGGCTCGGATATTCAGCACGATATGCTGACGACAATGCTAGGCGAGCTTGGCTTTGATTCCTTCATGGATAACGACATGACGCTGAAGGCGTATTGCTCCGCAGATCAGCGTGATGACTTGGCTGTGGAGGAGCTGCTGAGGATGGATGCTTTCAAAGGCCTTCATCTTCTGGACGTGACAGAGATGCCTGACAAAGACTGGAACGAACTATGGGAGGCATCCTATCAACCCGTGGTCATTAACGAACGGTGTCGGGTTAGGGCGCCTTTTCATGAACCGGATGCCAACTATGAGTTTGACTTGGTCATCGAACCCAAGATGTCGTTTGGCACTGCTAACCATGAGACGACGGCGCAGATCATCCAACTCATGCTGGAGACGGATTTCAAAGATAAGGACGTGCTCGACATGGGTAGCGGTACGGCGGTGTTGGCGATTTTGGCCAAGAAGCTAGGCGCAGCCCACACGGTGGCCATCGACAATGATGAATGGGCCTACAAGAATGCCTTTACTAACATTGCGCTCAATGGCATCAATGACATCGATATCATCCTTGGTGACGCAGCGGCTATCCAAGACTCGTTCAATGTGGTGCTAGCCAACATCAACCGCAACATCTTGTTGAGGGACATGCATTGCTATGTAGCAGCCATGCGTCCTGAAGCACATATTTTCTTCAGTGGTTTCTATGAGGAAGACCTCGATAGTATCAAGAAAGAGGCACAACGTTTGGGGCTGCGTTATGTGCGCCATCTCTCGAGAAACAACTGGGTGGCGGCAGAGTTTGTAAAATAAAGGATATGAAAAGGGGTGTAACGGTACTTGTGGTGCTCTTTGCCATCGTCATGGGAGGCGTTGCCCAAACGACGCATTTCTCTACGGATAAAGACAAGTTTTTCGAGGAATTGAAGTCTTATCTTACTTCTTCGACTTCGAAGGAAGATAGGGCGGAAGCAGAAACCTTGATGAACGATTTCCGTGGCGTTTGGACGATGCATTATGATGCTGCCGAGGCTGCGTTAGCCATGGATCTATATGAGTTGATGCGCAGCAAGACGGGCAATCGTGCCTATTACAACATCTTTACATTCACTGAAATACTGCTTCGCGCGCCTTATAACGGCATGACGAAGGGCGACATGGGCCGTTTCCTTGGTTTTACCAAGCGCCGTTTCGCACAGCGGCAAAACCAGATGGAAAAATACCTTAAATCGTGTCGAGACCTTTTTGTCGATCATTTGCTAGGGGAGAAGGGTGCCACCCAATGGGTCGCTCCTAATGCCAACTTTACCTTTCCTTCGGATACCGCTTGCGTTTTTGTGGTCAAGCAGTGTGATCTTATGCTCAAGTCGTCAAACGACCAGTCGGTCATTCATAATACATACGGGAAGATCGATCTTGAACGCCATCTGTGGATAGGACAAGGAGGTCGTGTGGACTGGAGTCGCTTTGGGATCCCTTCCGATAAGGTGTATGGCGTCCTGAATGACTACCAGATCAATCTGATGACCTCCAACTATAGCATTGATGCCATTGAGTTTTATCACAAGGATTATTTCAGTCACCCTTGTCTCTGTACTTTTGAGGATGCCGTCACCAATGCGGCACCTAATAATAAAACCATGTTCCCGAAAGCCATGTCTAAAGGTGATAATGTGGAATTGGGGAAACTCTTCGGAAACATTGATTTCTTGGGCGGTTTCGGCATGGTGGGCAATGCGGTGAACTTCTTTGGTGATGGCGATCATCCTGCGCAGTTTGTGTTCAAGCATCGCAACAGGGTTACGGTTAGGATCAGGGCAAAGCGTTTCATCATGTCGGAAAACAGCCTGATTTCCAGTCAGGCGAGTGCCCGTATCTATCTCTATGACTCCATTCATCAAACCATCGACTCTATCTATCATAATGATTTGGGCTTCAGGTACAACGATGACAAAAAACAGGTGTTGCTGTATCGTAAGGACAATGGTGTCGGTACAGGACCTTTCCATGACACCTATCATGGATATGATATCTTTTTGGAAGCCATCTATTGGGACCGGAACGCGGATGTCATGGAGTTCCGTCGATTGGAAGGTACCAGCGGTGAAAGCGAAGGCGTGATTGCGTCGGTGAACTATTTCAGGAAATCGGATTATCTGAGAATTCAGGCGCTAGACATGAAACATCCGATGGAAAACATGAACCAATACGTGAAAATGTTTGCGGATGAGGAGCGTCGTTTTAACATCAATGACTATGTGGCATACGTCAAATACCCGCTTTCTCAGGTGGTTTCGCTGATCTTGAACCTGCAAGCGGAGGGCTATCTGGAATATGACAAGAATACCCAGATGGTGACAGTGCTGCAGCGTTTTTTTGACGTTTTGGCGTCAGATCACGAGGAGTTTGATTATGATGTGATTAGATTCCAGACCAAGACGACAGAGCGAAGACCGAATATCCGTTTGTCACTCCGTTCTAACGACATGCAGGTTTTTGGAATCTATGACGAACAATCGAAAACAGGTGTGCCTGCTGTCACTTTGAGCGATTTCAAGCATGTTCTGATTCTACTTGACGAATCAAGTATCGTGTTGAAGAAGCATAGGGATTTCTTTTTCTCGGGATGCGTAATGGCAGGTATGTATGAGTTTTTCACCAAAGATTGTTTCTTTAACTATGACCGCTTTGCCATCGTGATGAATGACGTGGACTCACTGCGTTTCTATGCTCGTTTCGATGGGAAAGTCTATCCAGTTGAAGGAACCTTGGAAAGGCTTTCAGGAACCTTGGAAATCGACGAGCATGACAACAAGTCGAGTGTGCGGGAGACTCCGGATTATCCAAAATTCCATTGTCCAGGCAATGCATTTAAGTTTTACAGGAACATCAACGGTGGAGTGTTCGATCTTCAGCTCCCAAGAGATTCTGTTGACAGCGAGTATCTTGCTGGAAAATTCTATTATCGCCTAGATCCTTTTACCGTGGAACGTCTCGACAACTTGAACAGCGAGGATATTGCTCTCAAGGGACGGCTTATCTCTGGGGGCATTTTCCCTGACATTGTGGAACCTTTGGTGGTGATGGAAGACCATTCGCTGGGATTCAGGCATGTCATTGGCGATGGAAATAAAGACAGCTACGCCATGTTTGGCGGTAAAGGAGGGTTCCATCAGGAAGTGTTTCTTTCCAACGAGGGCTTTTATGGACAAGGCCAGATGGATGTGGAGACCTCGGAATTCATGGCGCCTCATTTTGATTTTTATCTTGATTCTGTCACAGCGGCTGTGCAGTCATTTGTTATGCACGAAAGCGATGCCGGTTTCCCCAAGGCATCTTGTGGGCCGCTTGAAATGAAATGGGATCTCTCCGTGCCACAACTGTATGCCGTCACGCAAGAAGAACCGATTTGCATGTATGATAGCACCTTCTTTAGAGGTACCACCATGTTGTCAGAAGAAGGCTTTCACGGTGACGGCGTTCTTTCATTTGGCTTGACACGTTTCAACTCGAATTATTTTGATTTTGATTCGCGTTCGTTTGTGGCTGATTCTTCTGATTTTGTGCTGTATGACGAAGATGGAGTCACTGAAGCATTCTTGGCAGCAAACTATCGCACGCATGCAGATCTGAGCAGCAAATTGGTGCGGTATGAATATCTTGATGCGAAAAGCAACCTGGATTTCCCGTTGAATAAGTTCTATTGTTCCTTGAACCAAGCGGAGTGGAACATGGCATCCAACAGCATCCACCTGCATGGTAAGGCAGCAGAGTTTGTCTCACTGTTGCCTGAACAAGATTCTTTGTCGTTCTATAGCACAAATGCAGACTATGACATGGATGAATATATCATCCATGCCCATGATGTCAAGTCGGTATTTGTTGCCGATGCAGAGATTGTGCCATGGGATTCCAATATTGACATTTTGCGCAATGCCGAAATCAGTCCTTTGGAACATGCCACCATTGTTGCAGATACAGCGAATCGGATACATGAGTATAAGGATGCGGCAGTGTCCATCTATAGCCGTCATAATTATACGGCGTTGGGAATCAAAGACTATCTCGATGCGGAAGGGGTGGCAACCCCCTTGTTCTTTGACGTGATCAATCCTGTTGACGGTGTCACAGTGGCACATGCCGAAGTGCCCGACACGTTGAATTTCATGTTGAGTCCTTATTTTGGCTTCAAAGGTGAAATCACCTCGACGGCTTCTAAGCCGTTTGACCTGTTTGATGGCTACTACCGCTTGGAACAGCCCTGTCTTGAAGATACAGTTTGGTTTGTTTCGTCCTCGGAGATTGATCCGGGTTCCGTCAGCATTGTTGTTGACATTGACAAAGTGAGGAAAGCGCGTCAAGGTATTTTCAACGGATTGTGCTACGAGTATGGCAGCAAAGGAGGCTATCATGTCAATTTCTTGAAGCCTATGAATCCTGAGACTGTCCCAGTAACCATGCCAAGCGGAAACCTGTCCTATAATGTGGAACAACAAAGCTATATCATCCAGGATTCGTTACATTCCAGTCAGGAACTGAAGCTTTCCGATCGCTGTGTGGTAACCCAGCATGGAGTCTCTGACCTGGGCTTTGAAAAAGGTCTTACTGAATTTGCATGTTATGGGGATTATGTGGGTTATCCCAACGACAGTGTTACCATTGAAGTGCTGAATGTATTCAATGTTCCGATGCTTGATGATCAAGTATTGCAGGAGATTGCCGATATCTATTCGGCAGTGGATGGTGAAGCCGTGGATCTCACCAAGACCAATTATCTGGATTATCTCCGTTCCATGAAAGGAGAGGGTGCTGCAGCAGCAATGCAACAGGAAATAGAGTTGTCAGGCTATCCAGAAGTGCCTTCAGACGGTTTCTATAACAACACCATCGTGATACCTTCGCTTAAGATGGTATGGAATCCTGAATTGAGAGCCTTTGTTTCAGTTGGAAAGATTGGGCTAGGAAGTTTTGGAACCCATATCGTGAACCGTTATGTGGATGGTTGGGTGGTGTTTGACAAACGCTTAGGTGTCATCACTTACCTTTTCCAAAACGACCTGTTCATGACCTATTTGAGCTATAATTGTGGTGACGGACAACTGCAGATACATGCTACATTTGGAGGCATCAACGCACGGCTGTCAGAAATGGATGAGAAGATGCGTGAGATGAGGTCCGACAACTATTACTTCGGTTATGTAGTAACACCGTATGAGGCTCTGAATGGTTTCCTGACTAAGCTGAGGAGAGCGGGAGCGTATTGAGAGTTGAGAGTGAGGAGTGAGGAGTAGGCGTATCCATTATTTTTTAAAAAATAATCACGGATTGAATTTTTTTGTATTTTTGTAAATTCGAGAATTAGATAAATAGCGAAGTAAGAATATCAATTAAATACTAGAGAAAATGAAATTTATCGTATCAAGTTTGAAACTGTTGAAGAGCCTCCAGGCCATGAGTGGTGTGATTGGCTCGAACAACACTTTGCCTATCCTGGACGACTTCCTGTTCCAGCTGAGTGATTCCGGACTGAAGATCACTGTATCAGACCTTGAGACGACCATGACGGTGAGTATGCAGCCTGATATGGTTGAAGGTGCTGGAGAGGTGACCATTCCAGCCAGGATTCTACTTGACATCATGAAGAACTTCCCGGATGTCCCAGTGACCATCAGTGTTGCGGAAGACACCCTGGCAGTGGTCTTGAGAGCTGGTGACGGTCAGTATAAACTCTCAGGTCACAAGAGCGACGAGTTCCCGCAGATCCCTGTGATGGAAGATACATCAACGTGGGAGATTCCTGCCGACGTATTGGCTAGAGGTTTTGAAAAGACCGTTTTCGCCACTGGTAATGACGAGATTCGTCCAATCATGTCAGGCGTGTTGATGGAAATGAAGGAGAATTATTTGACTTTTGTCGCTACCGACGCCCATAAACTGGTACGTTACCGTAGGACGGACATCCGTTCCGATGTTCAGGCCTCGTTCATCATGCCCAAGAAGCCTATCAACCAGCTGAAGAACATCCTTGGCTCAATGGCTGACGAGCCTGTGAAGATTGAATTCAACAGAACCAACGCATCGTATGTGTTTGGCGACTACAAGCTCGTGTGCCGTCTGATTGAGGGCCATTATCCGAACTATGAAGCGGTCATTCCGGCTAACAACCCGAACCAACTGACCATTGATCGCCAGTTGTTCTTGTCGGCCATCCGCCGTGTGGCTGTGTTCTCCAGCAAGGCCACCCATCAGGTGCGCTTTAAGATAACGGGTCAGGAAATTCTGTTGACTGCTGAGGACATCGACTTCTACAATGAAGCGAAAGAACGTCTGTCGTGCAGCTATACAGGCGACGATATCGAGATAGGTTTCAATTCTCGTTTCTTCCAAGAGATGCTGAACAACCTCGATACTGAGGAAGTGAAGCTTGAGATGTCGGCACCGAATCGCGCGGGCATCCTCACACCCGTCAAGAATGAGACGGCAGGGGAGGACATCTTGATGTTGCTGATGCCGGTCATGCTGAATGCATAAATAAAAAAGCCCCGCCAAACGACGGGGCTTTTTCGTTAGAAACCTATACTTATTCCATTGTTACCGAGGTGGTGCCGTTGATGGTCACAGGGATACTAAGTCCCTGCTCTGAGATGGTCATGGAGATGTTCTGTTTGATGTAACTACTGGTGATCATTCCCGTTTGAGGGTCAATGTTGGCTGTGCCATCGTAAGTGCCGTTGGCTTCTTCGCCGTCTTCAATGGTCCCTTTCACTTCGATTTCGATGTTTTTCTTGGAGATCTTGGTGACGGTGTAAGTCATGGAGGCGTTGATGTCGGAGCCGCTAATCTGCTGCTTCTTGTCTGTTGTCCAAGTGCTGCCGACTTTCAATGGTTCATTAGGCAGCTGAATAATGACACTGCCTAACTGCGACATCTCGGGTTCCTCTTCGGTTTCCGTGCGGTGCCCCAAAGCATCAAAAACCATCGTGTAGGGCTTGTGCAAGGCACTTGCCAGCTCATCCGCCTGATCTGCAAGCATCGGACTGGTCTTCTCGGGATTTTCGGAGTCGTAAGTAAGTACCATACCCATTTGAGAGATGGTGACCTTTAAGGCATCATTTTGCCCTTCGATGACGATTTCCTTGTCGCTGACGTTTTTGGCAGTGAAGGAACTCTTGGTTTCCATGGATTGTGTCATGGTCATGGATTGTCCCTGCACTTCCATGAGGTTCATCATGGTGTTTTTGATGTTGACGGTATAGTTATCGCCAACTTTTGGGTTGAGCCTTACGGTGACCTCTTTTTGCGCTTGTAAAGGCAAGGTGCTCAATCCGAAAAGGATGAGCAATGAAATGATAATGCTTTTTTTCATTTTTTTATAGTTGATTAGTGTTTGACAATAAAACATTTGGTGACACCATGACTGGTTTTGACAACATAAACGCCATTCGGATATCCGGTGGTTGAGGTGGACCACAGGCATCCATTGGTGTTAAACTCTTCCATCTTCTGTCCCATCTGGTTAAGGATGGTTATTGATCCGAGGTTTTCGCCTTCGATGGTGATTGTGTTGCTTGTGGGGTTCGGGTAAAGGTCGAAGGAGGTGGTATTGACTTCTGCTGTTTCCAGTGTTTCCCTAAGAATAAGGGTTACTACAATATCGCCTGCCGAGGTGTGGATGAGGATCCTTCCTTTCTCGCTTTTGGGATAAAGAGAGGCATAGACTTCGAATGCTGCGTTTGCCCCACTGGCTATGTTAACGCTACCTTCAGTGACGTCCTCTCCTCTATAAATGCAACGGAGTTGAAATTCAGGATTCGTTTCAAAGGCATTGATAACGATGTCTTCATCGGTTAAGTTGATAAGTTCGAGCCGTCCTGGCGTGATGCTGACGTTGCTGATGACTACAACGGTGTCGTTTACAGCAAACAAAGGCCCCGTGCAGGGTTGGGGCTCGAGGCCTCCATAAAGAGCTAGTGCGTTGACGACATCTTCTGTTGAAAAGGGGTATAGCTCTTGTGCACCATGGATGGTGATGCTTCGGTCGGGCATGATCAAGATGAAGACGTTGCTTGTTTGGACACCATAATCGGAGGTGATTTCTCCTCCACCCCCTTCTACACCGATGGTAGGATAAGCCACGTGGTGAACATCAGCCCATCGTTGACATTCGATGTCGGAATCTCGGTAAGAGATTTCCATGAAAAACACGTCTTGTGTGTTGCACCCCATGATGCTGTAGGCCTCGGTTAAAAAAGGTAACAGCATCTCGCACAAGTTGTTGTTGACAAAAAAGTGGATGAAAACGGCTTGGCCGTTGTCAAGAATGTCGAATAGATGGATCTCGTTTCCACGAGAATCTGTAGCGGTGAAATCAACAGCCTCTTGTAAGGGGCAGATTTGGGCATTCAGTTGGATTCCTAGACTTAAGAAAATGATGATAAAAAGTCTCGCAAAATGGTTTTTGGTTGTTTTCATATTACTATTATTTGATTGTTTTGTAAAAATAACAGAAGTTTGCCTTGTTGATAAAAAAGCCGTCCCAAGCCAGGGACGGCTTTTAAGATGGCGTTTTTTCGCCTTAGAGTTTAGGTCCAGCAGCTACCAGAGCCTTGCCAGCGTCATTCGTTGTGAACTTCTCGAAGTTCTTGATGAAACGTGACGACAGGTCTTTGGCTTTTTCTTCCCAGACGTTCTTGTCGGCGTAGGTGTCGCGTGGGTCGAGGATGTTTGGATCGACACCCGGCAAGGCGGTCGGCACTTCGAAGTTGAAGTACGGGATCATCTTGGTCGGGGCATTCTCGATGCTGCCATCGAGGATGGCGTCGATGATGCCACGAGTGTCGCGGATGCTGATACGTTTGCCTGTGCCGTTCCAGCCAGTGTTCACCAGATAAGCCTTGGCGCCACTTTGTTCCATGCGTTTCACCAGCTCTTCAGCGTATTTGGTCGGGTGCAGCTCAAGGAAGGCTTGGCCGAAGCAGGCGCTGAAGGTTGGTGTGGGTTCGGTAATGCCGCGTTCAGTGCCGGCCAGCTTGGCGGTGAAGCCGCTCAGGAAGTAGTACTTGCACTGTTCAGGGGTCAGGATGCTAACAGGAGGCAACACGCCGAAGGCGTCGGCGCTGAGGAAGATGACGTTCTTGGCGGCGGGACCTGACGAGACGGGACGCACGTTCTTGACGATCTTCTCAATGTGCTCGATGGGGTAGGAGACGCGGGTGTTCTCAGTCACGCTCTTGTCCTTGAAGTCGATCTTGCCGTTGGCGTCCACGGTGACATTCTCCAGCAAAGCGTTACGCTTGATGGCGTTGTAGATGTCAGGCTCGCTTTCCTTGTCGAGGTTGATGACCTTGGCATAACAGCCGCCTTCGAAGTTGAAGACGCCCTCGTCGTCCCAGCCGTGCTCGTCATCACCGATGAGCAGACGCTTCGGGTCGGTCGAAAGGGTGGTCTTGCCGGTGCCGCTCAAGCCGAAGAAGATAGCGGTGTTCTCGCCCTTCATGTCAGTGTTGGCGGAGCAGTGCATGGCGGCGATACCTTGCAGCGGCAGGTAGTAGTTCATCATCGAGAACATGCCTTTCTTCATCTCGCCACCATACCAGGTGTTGAGGATGACCTGTTCGCGGCTGCTGACGTTGAAGGCCACGCAGGTGTCGCTGTTGAGGCCGAGTTCCTTGTAGTTGTCGACCTTAGCCTTTGAGGCGGTGTAGACGGTGAAGTTGGGCTTGAAGTCGGCCAGTTCCTCAGCCGTGGGCTTGATGAACATGTTGAGCACGAAATGGGCTTGCCATGCCACCTCCATGATGAAACGGACGGCCATGCGGGTGTCCTTATTGGCGCCGCAGAAGGCATCGACGACATACAGGTTCTTGCCGCTGAGTTGCTTCTTGGCGAGGTCTTTTACTTGTGCCCAGACTTGTTCGCTCATCGGGTGGTTGTCGTTCTTATATCCCTCGGTAGTCCACCATACGGTGTCCTTCGACTTGGCATCCATGACGATGTATTTGTCCTTGGGCGAGCGGCCGGTGTAAATGCCGGTCATTACGTTAACGGAATCAAGTTCGGTCAATACGCCTTTGTCGTAGCCGGTTAGGGCAGGATCCATCTCGTCTTTGAAGAGCTGTTCATAGCTCGGGTTATAGTAAATGTCTTTCACGCCAGTAATGCCGTAGGCGGTCAATGCGGCTCTGATTTCTTCGATGTTTTTAGCCATAGTGATTTTCGTTTTGATGAATGATGTGCAAAGGTAGGCAATTAATTCGTACCTATGCCGTCCAATTCATTGTTTTATTCACAAATCCTCTTTATTACATGAAAATAATATTGAGACCCGTAGCTTCATCAAAAGATAATGATACTTTAGTTGGGTATTCCAATAAAGGGCGGTCGATAGTCGGACGCCCTTTATTGTTTGATTCGGAAATACCGTTTCCTTATCACCCATTCATAGATCAACCATACGGCGAAATAACCGTTTGTGACAATATTATAAATCATATTGATGTTGTCAGGGAGCTTTAGAAACAATTTCACGATGACCAATACAAGGTCGATGGTGAAAAGAATGTCCCAGAATTTCTCGCGGTCGCTGAAAGTGACGGTGTTTTGGCCTCCTTTGATGTAGATTTCCCGTTCAGCGAAGAGAAAGGGAATCATGCTTTGGATCTTCAGACGATACTTTCCTTCAGGGATATCTTTTACTTGGATCTCCTTGCGTTGCATGATGCCGAGCAAATGTCCGTTGAAGTATATCTTGTGGGGTAGAGTCATCCCCATCTTTGAGGTCTTATCGATGAGAGTCAGTCACCCATGGCCTTTGAAAATGGGCCTATAGACGTGGCATTCGGGCGTTTCCTGACGTTGGTCGAGGTAGTCTTGATGATAGTCCTCGGCGGTGTAAAACGTCTCTGTAGGACGAATCTGCGTTGCGACTTTGTATCCCATCCGCGTAAGCTCGTCGATGACTTTGAGGGCAATGTATTGTTCTTGTTGGTTGGCGACCCAGATGGCGGAAAGGTATTGTGATCCTATGTCGATTCCTTGGCCATCGGTTTGCTCAAAATCGTGGATCTCGAAGAAATAGCGAACCAGGGCTTCGTATGGAATGACTTGAGGTTCATAGTCCACCTCGATGGTCTCTAGATGACCTGTGGTACCTGTTTTTACTTGCTTATAACTGGGGTTGTCGAGCGAGCCACCCATGAATCCTACAGTGGTGTGCACGACGCCTTTGAGGCGCTTGAAGTAGTATTCGACGCCCCAAAAGCAGCCAGCTGAAAAGTATGCTGTTGCATTCATGTTATCTGCGGCTTGTTCCTAAAGTGATATAGTAAATCAATGTGGCAAGTGATGAGAGTGCAGAGACCACGTATGTGCTTGCAGCCCAACCGAGGGCTTCTTTAGCTTGTGCGAGCTCTGCATCGCTGAGCGAGTTTGACGACTTGAGCCAAACCAAAGCACGGCTTGAAGCGTTGAATTCAACTGGTAAGGTCACCAAGCTGAAGAGCAGTACCATGCCGAACATGGCGATGCCGATCCAGAACAGGGCAGGGAAGATGTTGATAATCAGGATGCCGATGATGATGACGATCATGGATAGCTTTGATGAGATGTTGACTGCTGGCACTAGGGCTGATCGAAGCTTCAGAGGACCATAGCCAACTTTGTGCTGTACGGCATGTCCGCATTCGTGGGCAGCTACAGCCGCAGCTGCAACGCTATTGGTTCGGAACACATCCTGACTGAGGTTCACCGTCTTGTTCGTGGGGTTGTAGTGGTCGGTCAGTGTACCGTTGACGCTCGTGACTTGAACATCGAAGATGCCGTTATCATTAAGCATTTTCTGCGCAATTTGCGCTCCTGTTAAACCACCAGGTGAAAGCACCTTCGAGTATTTCGCAAACACTGATTTCAGTTTCCATTGGACGATCATCCCGACCACTCCAATGAGGATCACAAGGATCCAGCCTCCTATTGATGTCATAGTCTCTTTTTTTTGCAAAAATAGTATTTTTTCGATAAAAAAGAGGGGCTGCCACCAAAGTGACAGCCCCACAAGTTGAATTTCGATTTCTGTCTTCTTACTTCTTGCTTCTTTCTTCTTCAATAGCGGCCTGAGCAGCAGCCAGACGTGCGACAGGCACACGGAACGGCGAGCAGCTCACGTAATTCAAGCCGGCCTTGTAGAAGAAACGGACTGAAGCGGGGTCACCACCATGTTCACCGCAGACGCCGCATTTGAGGTTGGCGCGCTGGCTACGGCCACGCTGGACACCCAACTTGACGAGTTGGCCAACGCCTTCCTGGTCGAGGGTGTTGAACGGGTCGGCAGGGATGATCTTCTCTTCGATGTAGTCCTTCACGATGGCGTTGACGTCGTCGCGGCTGAAACCGAAGGTCATCTGGGTGAGGTCGTTGGTGCCGAAGCTGAAGAACTCGGCAACGCTGGCAATTTGGTCGGCCACTAAAGTAGCGCGAGGGATCTCAATCATGGTGCCGTACATGTAGTTGATCTTGACACCGAACTTGGCTTCCACTTCAGCCTTCACGCGGTTGGCGATAGCCTTCTGGTGCTCAAGCTCCTTGACGTTGATGGTCAGCGGGACCATGATTTCCAGATGCGGGTCGAAGCCCTCGGTCATCAGTTCAGCGGTGGCCTGGAATAGGGCGCGGAACTGGGTCTCGGTGATCTCGGGATAGACGATGCCGAGACGGACACCACGCAGACCCATCATCGGGTTCACTTCGTTGAGGGCGTCGATGCGCTTCTTGATTTCCTCGAAGCTGATGCCACGCTCTTTGGCGAGGGCCTTCTGTTTCTCTTCGGTATGAGGCACGAACTCATGCAAGGGCGGGTCCATCAGACGGAAGGTTAACGGCTTGCCGTTCAAGACCTTCAGCGTGCCCTTGGCAGCGTTCTTGATGTAAGGCTCGAGTTCAGCCAAGGCAGCCACGCGCTCTTCAGTGGTGTTGGCTAAGATCATGTTACGCAGCTTGGCCAGCGGCTCTTCGCTGTTCTTGCCGTAGAACATGTGCTCGATACGGAACAGACCGATACCTTCGGCGCCGAAGTTGACAGCGTTCTGGGCATCTTCCGGGTTGTCGGCGTTGGTGCGGACACCCATCTTGCGGTACTTGTCGACCAAGGCCATGAACTGCTGGAACAGCGGGTTTTCAGTGGCGTTGATCATACCGACGGGCTCGGCATAGACCCAACCCTTGGAACCGTTCAAGCTGATGACGTCGCCTTCCTTGAACTGCTTGTCACCGATCTTCACGATGCCTTTCTCAAGGTCGATCTTCACGGCGTCGCAGCCCACGATGCAGCACTTACCCCAACCACGGGCCACGAGGGCGGCGTGTGAGGTCATACCGCCACGGGCGGTCAGGATACCATCGGCGGCACGCATGCCTTCGACGTCTTCGGGGTTCGTCTCTTCGCGGACCAGCACGTTGGCAATCTTAGCGGAACGATATTCCTTGGCTTTCTCGCTGGTGAGGGCGATGCGACCGACAGCGCCACCAGGACCTGCGGGCAGACCCTTGGCGATGACGGTGTGCTTCTTCTCATCGGCAGCGTCGAGGATGGGGTGGAGCAGCTCGTCAAGTTGCTCGGGGGTGAGGCGCATGACGACTTCCTTCTCGTCGATGAGACCTTCCTTCAGCATGTCGAGGGCCATGGTCAGAGCGGCAACGCCAGTGCGCTTGCCGACACGGCACTGAAGCATGTAGAGCTTACCATCTTGGATAGTGAACTCGATGTCGAGCATATCGTGGTAGTTCTCTTCAAGGATGCGGCGCACCTCGCAGAGTTCCTTATAGGTCTCGGGCATCAGCTCCTGCATGGACTGCATGTGCTTGTTTTGCTCGTTCTTGGTGTCGTCGTTCAACGGGTTGGGGGTACGGATACCAGCAACGACGTCTTCACCTTGGGCGTTGATCAGCCATTCACCGTAGAATTGGTTGTCGCCAGTGGCGGGGTTACGGGTGAATGCCACACCAGTAGCGGAGCCTTCGCCCATGTTACCGAACACCATGGTCTGCACGTTGACGGCAGTGCCCCAGTCGTCCGGGATACCTTCGATGCGGCGGTAGGAGATGGCCTTCTTACCATTCCAGCTCTTGAACACGGCCTTGATGCCGCCTTCGAGTTGGGCCTCGGCGTCGTCCGGGAACTCGGTGCCCAGCACTTCCTTGATGCGGACCTTGAAGTCTTCAGCGAGTTGCTGCAGCTCTTCAGCTTTCAGCTCGGTGTCGCTCTTGTAGCCCATCTTCTCCTTGTAGGCGTCGAGCATGTCGTCGAGTTGCTTGCGGATGCTCTTGCCGTCGGCGGGTTCAATGCCCTCAGCCTTTTCCATGACGACGTCGGCGTACATCATGATGAGGCGGCGGTAGCTGTCATACACGAAACGAGGGTTGTTGGTCTTCTTGATCAGGCCAGGGATGGTCTTGGAGCAAAGACCGATATTCAATACGGTGTCCATCATGCCGGGCATTGATTTGCGCGCGCCAGAACGGCAGCTGACGAGCAGCGGGTTCTCGGGGTCGCCGTATTTCATGCCCATGATGTTCTCCATGTTCTTCATGCCAGCGTGGACTTCGTCCATGAGGCCGGCAGGAAGTTGGCAATTGTTCTGATAATAGGCGGTGCAGCATTCGGTTGTGATGGTCAAGCCAGCGGGTACAGGCAGCTTGAGCAAGCACATTTCGGCCAGGTTAGCGCCTTTGCCACCCAGTTCGTTCTTCATCGAAGCGTTGCCTTCAGCAGTCTTTCCACCGAAGGTGTAAACGTACTTAGTCATTGTGTTTTAATGGTTTATTAATGATTCAACTGATAATAATCGTTCGATTTTCAAAAGAAGCGGCAAAGTTACAAAAAGAATAGCATTTTTGAAACACCTCAAAACGGTTTTTTTTGATTATCTTTGCAACTTCAAACAACTGAAGGCATGGGCTGTTTCACAAAATTGATATTGACTGGCCTGGGTTGGGCTTTTGGAGGCCCGATAGGAGGCATTATTGGATATGCGTTGGGCAGTCTGTTTTCCGCTAGGAATCCGATTACTTTCCGTTCAGAAGTGAACGAGCATTTTGGCAATACAGAGGAGAAACGTGACTTCAATGTGACGTTGTTGGTTCTTTCTGCGGCCGTGATGAAGGCGGATGGCGGTGTCAAAAAGTCGGAGCTCGACTATGTAAAACGCTTTTTCCTTCAGAATTTCGGGCAGGAGAGGGCTGAGAACTACATCAAGATGCTGCGTGAGATTCTTGACAAGGACTACAACATTTATGATGTGAGTCGTCAAGTTGGCCAGTACATGGATTATTCCTCGAGGCTCCAGCTGTTACACTATCTGTTTGGCATTGCCGCTTCTGATGGGAATGTCTCCAATCCCGAGATTGATGTCATTCATACCATTTCCATGTACATGGGCGTGTCGGAATCGGATTATCTTTCCATCAAAGCGATGTTTGTTAGAGAGATCAATGCCACTGACAATGCCTATAAGATTCTGGGCATTGACCCGAATGCCAGCGATGAGGAAGTTAAGAAAGCCTATCGTGAAATGGCTAAGAAGAACCACCCTGATCTGGTGAGCAATTTGGGAGAAGATGTCCGTCAGGCGGCAGAGAAGAAGTTTCAGGAAATTAACCAGGCTTACGAAACCATTAAGAAGCAGCGCGGACTGTAAAACAGGATTTTATTCTATCATTTCTGGAAGTGCTGGTAGTCTTTGCCCCATGGCCAATCGCCTCCCCAGCTGAATCCATGTGCTTTCATGATGCGGTAACAGGCGTCATCATGATCGATTTTATGGGGAAAATCCTTAGTCCTGTTAATGTAATCTTTGGCATTTGAAGGATGGACTTGGTTTCCTGGGACCCATGGGTTTTGAAGTGGATTGATGTCCACAGCCATGCCGAAAGCGTGTCTTGACAGTTTATGTATCCCAGGAATTGTACGGTAATTAAAGCATGATGTGTTGTTGGCTTGCATGGAAGCTTCGTCGTCGGCATCGAAATCATCAATTAGCTTGATACTGTAAATGGGATACTTCAGCTGGAACAGCTCCTTAAAGACAAGTAGCAGATCGTGCGCTATGGCTTTGTGGCAGACCATCTCACCAAGGCGGATGTTTCCGTCGAAGTCGTAATAGGGGAGGGTCAGGTACCTTAAATCCTTGACGTTTATCAAGGCTTTTTCAGGTAAGGATTTGCCGGTCATCCGAGACAGGACAGCTTTGGGTATGGGGTTCGAAGTGAAGTAAAAACGTTGATCGCAAAAGACGCTGTCTTTATCTTGTGCATGGCATGATGCCGTTATCAAGTAAACGACTAAAAATATCCCCCATTTTCTCATATCAAAAAGTTTTTCGTTTTCCACTAGTTAAAGAGTCTGCAGTTGATGCCAATAAAGATTTTGCTACCGCGCATGGGATAATGGGGAGCGATGAATGCATCGTAGTTTCCAGTTAGGAGAAACATGTTGCTATATTGCACGTAAATATCGGCTTGTTTTACTTTGATGGCAAGTGCCAGATCGATAAATGGGAAGTTGCCAATGAGAACGTCATCTTGGAGATAGAATGTCCTCAGTGCAGGCATATAGGCATCGGCGTGGTATTTGGTGAAATACTGGATGGTGAGACTGGGCTGTAAAGTGGCCGCTTTTTTGAAGATGGGTTGTGAGTAGCCCACTTTCAACTTGCTGAGAAACAAGGGGAGATGAATGACATCTTCGTTGCTGGCTTTTTGCAGGGAGCAGCATCCTTCGATCTTGAATCTCCAGAGCGCCAAATCGAATCGCCCATAGATCTCGCTAATGCTTACTAATCCATCGTGTTGCGCTGGACGCGCCTCTTGATTGAAATAGATGAGATCGTTGACGGTAGTGCTGTTTAGACCAACACTGAACCATTTGTACTGATAATTGGCACCTAATAGCAAATAGGTGGCTGCATGGAACTCGTTATTCCAGCGGAAATGGTTGGATTGGTACCTCGATTCGAACCAAGTGGGGGATTGGCGTCTCATGTTGAAATCGACAGTCAGCTTCCCGTAATTTCTTTCTGTGGTGCCCAGATATTGCCGCCATTGTCCATTGATGTCAAAATCCCCGATTTGATAGCCCAAGGTGATGAGTTTTGCCTGTCCTGTAATGGTAGTTGACTTGAATAGATTGATGATGAGGCCACCCTTAATGCTGAATTGCGAATGGCTTTGGTCGTTCAAGGTGAGCGCCTCGAGGTAATCGTAACGTTTAATTTTGAAGAAGTCGTAATCCATGCCGGCATAGAGGTAAAATGGGATGTCGTCGGAATAGTTCTGATAGCCTAATGAGTTCCAATATAGGCTGTTACGAAAGGATTGAGCGATGATAGTATCGGTTGTTCTTGGACTGAACAAGGTGTCGGATAATACAAAAAACGGCATGGAAGCAGAGGTCTCGTTATAGAACAACTGGTTGCGTTGGTAGGCGAAGCTATGGTTGATGCGCCCCAGAGAGAATCTCCTTTGGATGATGGAGTCGTTGGTTAGCGAATCGTTTTCCGTGGTTGTCTCTTTCTTGAATTGAGGCAATAGGTTAAAATAATGCTGGAATCCTGCTCCTGATATTTTGATGTGATTGGTGGCGTTGTTGAGGTTGGTAAGGATGGCTGAATTGTCGCTTTCCATATGGCTTATATAGACGCTATCGTTACGGATGCCACCGTTTTCCTGCACTTCGATCTTGTTTCTAAACCAGTAGGCGAGGGCTCTATAGCGTTGGTCTTTTGTGCTATATAAAGCATTGACCCAGCAGTAGTTGTTGTCGGCTTTGCTATTGGAGAAAGAGCCAGGGGAGTAGTTGTTGTTGTATTCAAAGGAGAGAAAGAAACCTTGGAAGAATTGTCTGCTGAACTTGAAGTTTAGATGCTGTTCTTTGTCGCCTGTCGTCATGACATAGCGGATTTCGGAGTAGGGTAGTAGAGAAAGATATGTTTTAAGGTCTTTTTCTGTTTTGATATATTTTGAGAATGTCGGGACCGACATGTCGAATCCGATAGGTTGTAATCCGTTGAATCGCATGGATTTATGTGCCAGTCCGATATTGGATAGGGTAGAGTAGATGGTTGCTTCACGGCTTAGCGCGTCGAATTCGTTGGCATGGAAGGTGGCTGTATCGAGATAATGTGGGCCTTTTAGTGAGATGGAATCGAAAGAAATAGGGTAGAAGGTCACCAAGGTGGAGTCGATGTTCTTTTGTTGAGCCATAGAGATGGCGCAAAAGAGCAAGGTTAATATGGTGAAGACAACTTTTTTCACGGTACAAAGATAAGAAAAGTTTGTAGTTGATCAGTTGGAAGTTGTTCAGTTAACTTTAAACTGATCAACTACAAACTGCCAACTAAAAAAGCCCTCGCGCTTTCGCGGAGGGCTTTTCCGTATGGGTGGGCGGCGACCTACTTTCCCACATTTCACTGCAGTATCATCGGCACTGCCGGGCTTAACTTCTCTGTTCGG